>SUZB01000015.1 GCA_015060115.1 Rikenellaceae bacterium
GTATTGTAATCGCTTTTTGCGTCAATCGCAAACATAAACAACGAGACCGACCAAAAATCACTTTTTAGTCGGCCTCTCAACAATTAAAGGTGAATCCGCCGGGGCTCGGACGGCGCAGCCGAAGAGCCGATACCACATAGCGGAGGGCGCAAGCCCGAGCAATAAAACCACTCACTATCGGCTCAACCCGTATTAAGTGAGCAGGCACGGTGGATATGTTGAGCGGTTGCGTAGCTTCTTTGTTTTGATGGTCTTTCGAGCTTGCTCGTAAAGGACTATCAAAAACAAAGCGACAGAGTTAACAACTCTGCCGCTCAACAATTAAAGGTGAATCCGCCGGGGCTCGAACCCGGGACCCCAACATTAAAAGTGTTGTGCTCTACCTGCTGAGCTACGGATTCTCCGAGATACCAATGCTTTTGCGTTTGGTGGTGCAAAGATAGTAATTATTTTTATTCTACCAAAATAGTGATTAAATTTTCATGTTATATATCTTATTTTGACACTTATTGTCATTGATTTGGAAAATAATTCCTAACTTTACAAATCTAAAAATTAAGATATATGGATCAGCCGAAGTTGGAGCGGATGTTGCGCCTAATGAAACTTATGACGGGTAATGTCAATTATACCGTTAATGACCTTGCCGAGCGATTGGATACTTCGTATCGCTCAATTTATCGCTATATCGAGACCTTTAAGGATGCAGGTTTTGTGGTGCATAAGCTCGATGGCGGTATCTACAAACTTGGCAAGGAGAGTCGCTACTTTCAGGATATATCGCAGTTGGTGCACTTTACAGACGAGGAGGCGCACATCGTCAATCAGCTAATTGCGGGATTAGATGATAGCAATATGCTAAAGCAGAATCTTCGCCGTAAGCTCAGCTCGGTATACAATTGCACCTCGATGGCAAATAGTATCGTCAAGGGCAAGAACGCCACGAATGTAAACCACCTTATTGAGGCTATCGAGAACCATCGACAAGTGGTGTTGCACGACTACGCCTCGGCAAATACAGGCTGTCGTGATCGCCTTGTCGAGCCCTTTGGCTTTACGACCAACTATGTGCAGTTGTGGTGCTTTGAGCCTGAGAGCGGAATGAACAAACTCTTTAATACGGCGCGTATTGGCGAGGTTGAGATTCTAAATAGAGAGTGGGCGCACGAAGCGGAGCATCGTGAGGGTCATATCGACATCTTTCGCACTACGGGTTTTGAGCAACATCGTGTCTCTCTTGAGCTTGGCATACTCTCGCATAATCTTCTTACTGAGGAGTATCCACTCTCTGAGCGTGATATTCGGCAGATTGCCCCAAATCGATGGTTGTTAGATACAAAGGTCTGCAACTATCTTGGTGTTGGGCGCTTTGTTATGGGTCTTATTGATGATATACGCATTGTAGATTCCCCCGAATTTGAGGCCTATATCCGCGAAAAGATAAAGCGTAATAAGATATAATTATAGTGTTATGAAGAGATTGTTTTTAAGCATTATAGCTCTACTTGCGTTTGTCGCTTGTGAGCCGTTGTCTACACCTCCAGAGCAGCAACCCGAGCAGCCAGAGCAGCCAAACCCGAAACTCGATATTGAGGGCTATTGGTATATGGTTGTCGAGAATCATATCTATACATTGGATATTCGTACGGGGCAAGCAATCTTAGTTGATTATTACTACGAGGACTCTACTTGGCAACACGATGAAAAGAGCGTTATCTACACAATCAGTGAGTCGGAGGTAGTTGTGCAGATTGCAGGTCAGGATACTTGGCGTGCCAATATTGCTGTTACGGGTGATGTCTTGTCTATCTCGAATGATGATGTAGCCTATATCTTTATACGATATGACGGTCTGGAGGGATCGTTGCAAGAGGTGAAGAGTGAGATTGAGGATAGTTATATCGACGAAACGCCTAATGACAGCATAATAACCGATGATTATTTTAACTCGGAAGGCAATGTGTCGGCTGCTCTGTGTGCGGTCTATATCTCGATGATAGATGCTGTGGCCGAGCAACTAAATCTTGAAAATATCCGCATCGAGAAAAGAGACTTATTCGAAGTGCCTAAGAGCATTACGCCTAATGCTCAGGAGGTCTTAACCGTTTGGGAAATGTGGTACAAGGTCGCCAGTGAAACAAAAGTTATTATCGATAATATAGATAGAGAGCTCTTTTATAGTTACTATAATGAGGCTGTTGCGTTAAAGGCTTTTGCATACTACAACCTCGCTATGTTGTACGGCGTTGTAGTGGAGTATGAGTCGTTGGATAGTTGTGTTATATATAATGCAAACGAAACTCTTGATATGGTTGAAGATATGCTCTCTTCGATAGGTGAGGTGTTAGGCGAGGAGTATCGACTGTCGAATGACGATATTATGGCTCTTCGTGCTGAGGTGGCATTGTATCGTGGCGCAAGGGAGTTTGCTGCATTGTTGCTCACAGAGGATGCCGATTTTGAGCTGGCTGTTGATTCTGCAAGATACCCCCAATATTATACTCTGTTTGGCGATGCCATTACAATTTACTCAGAGTCCAAAATTGCACTTCTTAAAAGAGAGTGTGAAGGTGAAGATACGACTGCCGAGTGGCTTACGCTCAACGAGGAGCGATATGGCTATTGGGCAATGCTGAAAAGAGCCGAAATTGCCACTGAGGTTGTCGGCTGTGAGGAGTTTGAGTTGTTGATGCCCATTCCGCAATTTGAGATTATGCGAAATCCGCAACTTACGCAGAATGTAGGCTACTAATCGCAATAATTTTTAGAGATAGTGGAGGTTTGACGCAAATTGTCAAATCTCCACTATATTTTTGTGGCATAATCTCTAAAATATTTGACTATGGGAGCAATCTATTCTATGCAGTGTGATCGCTGCAATACCTCATTTACCCATCAGGCGGGTATTGGCTTTGTATGTAATTGCCACGATTGTGGCGAGTTTGGCGATGAGTCGGCGCCATTCTTCTGTCCGGTGTGCAACAAGCGTTTCGACCCTGAGACCGAGGAGTTTGAGAAGAGCGTTAAAGAGGTGGCTCACTGGGATTAGCCTCGGCCTCTCCATCTGCCTCGCTACACTCCTTGGTATCGACTACGCCAATCTCAAATTCGTGGTCGCCAAGCGTTAGTCGGCATACTCCATTTTTAGGCTCATCTACCCAGTCGTAGAGCGGTGGCACAACCCACTCGTTGCCCGTGCGCAAGCCGTAAAGATGCCACTCTTTGGCGAGTGTGGCACTGCTCGGCACGCTTGTCGGGCGAGGTTGCGAGGCGTGGAAGATATAGTCGGGCAGACTGATATTCGATGTGAAGATGCTCTCCAAGATTTGCGCTATTCGGTAGTGCGCAGCATCACCCACCTGCTCAAAGAGCTCTATGGCGTGGCGCACAGCGGGATCTTTGCCTTGGATTGCATCTTCAGGGTGGATTATGCAATTTTCGGCATTGCGAAACTTCAGCATCGCCTCGCTATCTATGGCGAGTGCAGCAAGTGTGGTGCTAATCAGCGCAATAGGGTAGTCGTCGATATGTTTGTTGAAGTTTGTGTCATCGCGTAGCGGGTGGCGATAGGCGAATGTGCCAATCTCTTCGGCATCGTAGCTCGACATTCCCGGTCGCCACGCAGCATCCCAGTCGATAAGCTCCATCTCGCCATCGGGCTTTACGATGATATTCTCAGGCTTGATGTCGCCGTGAGCGCCATCGCTCTTAAGTGTGCGTAACGCCAAGCGGTCGAAGGCCTCGCTGAAGGCTTTGTAGTCGGCATCTTCGCGCCAGAGGAGCGTTTCGAGCGGTGTGCCCTCTATCCAGTCGAGAAGTGCAATATCGGCATACTCCATACGCCCACGAAACCCTGCAACGCCAAACTCCTGAGGGTAGAATCTATCGCCATAGATTGCCCGTGCATTACGCCGATGGCGGAAGTAGCACTTCAGTAGAAATGTGCCCTCCATACCCATCACGCGACAGCGCGCGGTGGCAGAATTACTGCCCCACGATATGGTGTCGCGCTCGATGAGTATATGTTCGAGCGTGCGTAGAAACTGTACATCGGAGCGCAAAGCACCGAGAACTTGCACAATATCTAATGCCATAGTAGGTTTTGGGTATGGGTTTATATAACAAAGTAACAACTTTTTCGTTATATATCCAAACACCAAACGAAAAAATGCCTAACTTTGTATAGCAAACCAAATACTACGAAAATATGTCAACGATTCTATGTATCACGATTCTTGCCTATCTGATTATGGGCAAGGATATCAAAAACCTTTTGGAGGAGGCCAAGTCTATCGACTGGCGACAGAAGACCTCATCGCTTATCGACTCTATTCGCCCCTATGCCCTTAAGGCGGGTAGGGTCGTTGCACGCCCTCTGTTGCAGTTCTACTATGTGTTGGACGATGATAAGACCTCGACTCTCGATCGCGTGCTTATCTATGCCGCTATTGTCTATACCATCTCACCTGTCAGTCTCTTGCCCAAGGCGGTCTATAAACTTATCGGCGTTTTGGACGAGGGTGCTGCTCTGATGTATGTCTATAAGAAGGTTAAGGACAATATCACCCCCGCAATCAACGCCAAGGTCGACCACACACTCAACGACTGGTTTGGCGTGGAGTACGAAATGATTAAAGAGGAGAAGTAGAAATGTTAATATTCAGGAGGCTGAATAAAAAGTGTATTTTGTCGTTACGCTCGCCCTCAAAATCCTCATTTACGCCTAAGTAAACTGCGGTTTTTCGGGCTTCGCAAGCCTAAAACTACATCTTTTTATTCAACCTCTCAAACTAAGGGAGATGACTAATTTTCTTTTTAGTCATCTCCCTTAGTTTATTATTTATTTGCCTTGCGGGCGAATTCCATTAAGAATAGGGGTAGGTGGCAGTAGCCCGATGGGTTTTTGTCTAAGTAGTCTTGGTGGTAATCCTCGGCGGGGTAGAAGTTGCGTAGTGGCTCAAGCTCGACAACGATAGGCGAGCCAACCTTTGCCTCTACGGCGTGATAGATGCGCTCGATGGTGGCTCGGTCGCCCTCGTCGCGATAGTAGATGCCTGTGCGATAGCGAGTGCCACAATCGTTGCCCTGGCGGTTGAGCGAGAGAGGGTCGATAGAGTGAAAATATAGCTCGGTGAGCCTATCGAGCGATAAAACCTCAGGGTCGTAGACCACCTTGACGCACTCAGCAAAGCCCGTATGGTCGGTATATACCTCCTCGTAAGAGGGGTTTTCGCCATTGCCGTTGGCATATCCCACCTCGGTTGATACGACACCGCGTATCTGCTTAATATAGTGCTCAGTACCCCAAAAGCACCCGCCAGCAAAATAAATCTCTTTCATATTTAATCCTCCCTTAAAATTCTATTTCGTTAAACACCTCTTGTAGGCGATTAAGGAAGCCCGTAGATATTGGGCCATCCATCTGCGTATGGTGGAATTGGAACGATATGGGCAGGGTAGTGCGCCACAGCCCCTTGCGGTACTTGCCCCACACAACAAAGGGGTTGTTGTAGAAGCCCGCATAGAGGTTTACGACCGAGTCCAACTCACACTTTGTAAGTGCCGAGGTGCCGATAACCATATAGTCGTCGCCAAGGTTTAGCTCCTCGTTGCTCCTTGCTGCCTCGGCGGTAAGTCGCAAATAGTCTGCCGCAAATGCTCGAATATCGTGCGAGAAGGGTATGTCGCAAGTGTTGATGCCACCCGCCTCGGTGCGAACAATGGTATTTACCGCCAAGTGGTCGAACTGCATAAACTTGTCGCCCACAGGCAACATATAGAACTCCTTAAAGTCGCTTGCTGCACGGCCGATAGCATAGCACATAAGCATGTTGAGCTTAGCACCGCTACGGCGAGCAACACGCCTAAGATGGGTGATGTCGTAGGTCTTTGTCATCGTAACCATAGGCATCGGCGAGCGCATCCAAAGCTCAAAAGCCTTGGCCCGGTTGGTGGTCTTGGGGTCTACCTCTCTCATTGTGGTTGGATTAGGAATGTTCTATAAATTAGTGTATATGCTTGCGTAGCTTTTTATAGTGTAAAGGTAGTGATTTTTCGGCAAAGTGAGGATAACGAGCCGAAATTTTCACTATCTTTGACATCATAATGATGTACTTTTAGCAGCCACCCCTTGCAATAAATACCCATTTAAGTGATGAAATAATAAATCTTTTCATTATCTTTGTTATGCATTACAAAGATTGTTAAACCTATAAATAAATATTGTATGAGCTATCTCTATGCGCTTCTTGCCCTATCGTTTGCTGTATCGGCAGTGGGCTGGATATACTTTATCTACTTCTTTAGCATCGGCTACGGCTTTGCTATCTCGGCACTCTCGGTGGCTACTGCAGTGCTCTTCTACGATGTGATGACACTCCCTGCGGCCATCCTGCTCGGTGTGCTCTTTGTCTACGGTATTCGCCTTGCGCTCTATCTGCTTATCCGCGAGCGTAAGTCGGCATCCTACAAAAAGATACTCTATCAGCCCGACAACACCAAGCGCAAGCCAATCTTCGCGATGTTTATGATTTGGATTTCGTGCGCTCTGCTCTATGTGGGTCAGATTAGCCCCGTAACATTCTACCTCTACAACCTTGAGTTGGGCGCTTTAGTAAACCATACTTGGGCGTGGGTAGGTGCTGTGGTCGCTGCTGCGGGCGTCATCATCGAGATGGTGGCAGATGCTCAGAAGAGCGCAGCCAAGAAGATAAATGCCAACCGCTTTGTTAGTCATGGACTCTATCGCATCGTGCGTTGCCCCAACTACTTTGGCGAGGTGCTGATGTGGACAGGTAGCTTCCTAATCTGCTTTGGCGCCTGCTGCACCGTTGGTCAGTGGGTTATCTCTTCGCTTGGATATATCGGCATTGTATATGTGATGTTTAGTGGCGCACGCCGCCTCGAACTCCGCCAGAACGAGACCTATGGCAACGACCCAGAGTTCCAAGCATACATCAAGCGTACACCGCTGATTTTGCCCCTTGTACCAATTTATAGCGTAGCAAAGCATACCTGGTTAAAGGGATAATACTATGTAATTATTGGTAATGGTAGAGGCTGAATAAAAAGTGTATTTTGTCGTTACGCTCGCCCTCAAAATCCTCATTTACGCCTAAGTAAACTGCGGTTTTTCGGGCTTCGCAAGCCTAAAACTACATCTTTTTATTCAACCTCTTGTTTTTGTTTCGTGGAAGATGGGATATCGAACGGCTTTATCTGTAGTGGGGATACCGATTAACGAAGACTGAAAGTCAAGTAATAAACATAATACTATCCCCGCAACTGATAAAAGCCGTAGAGCCGATACATATAAAAAAGAGCGCAGACCAAAGGTCGAGCAATAAATCGCTATCATATCGGCTCAACCCTGCACAAAAATAGCCATCTTCCACCCATTGCAGAGCAACCGCCTAAGCGGTTTTGTTTTTTATGGTGTTAGTGTGGGCTTGCACAAGACTAAACACCATAAAAACAAAACAGATGACTTAAAAAGTCATCTGCTCTGCAATAAATGGGGTGGAAGATGGGATTCGAACCCACGACCTTAGGAACCACAATCCTCTACTCTAACCAGCTGAGCTACATCCACCGTGTAGATTTGTTTCCAAATCGGTGTGCAAATATACACACTTTTTTCTATTCTCCAAAATTTTGTGCGATAAATTCTCACTTTTATCGCACAAAATTCATTGTTTTATTTTAGCTATAGACTCGGTACTGAGCCTAACGACCTTGCAATCTTTGAGTTAGTATATCTCCTCAAGTAGCGCTGCAAGGCGAAGACCACCCTTAAGGAACTGACGCTCGATAATGGGTGCATACTGCGCTACATAGTCATACGAGAGGTTGGTGCCTGTTGTAGAGTTCTCGTAGATGTCGGCTGCAAGCACTACGGTCTCCTCAATCCAGTCGTTAGGAGTACCCTGCTTTAACGCCTTACGCTCACGGCACTTCACTCTATCGACCTGCTCGGCCCACTCCGAGTAGCTCCAGCGGTGTGCCGACTCCACAATCTCGCTATCCCATACCGAGTGTAGCTTCTTCTGCTTGCCGAAATACTTGACCTGTGTGCCATTACCGCCACGATCAACTTTATGTCCGGCGTGCATGGGGCAGTGCATATCACCAACCATATGGATAAGCATCATAAGCTCCACCTTCTCCTCCTCTGCGCTGAGCTCACCACTCTTGAGGCGCTCAACAGCGTTGTTGATAGCTACGACAACATCGCCCTTAGCCTCCTTCTTAGACTCTGCATAGCTGCCTTCGTTGGCATCAACATTAACATAGTGCCAGGTCGAGGTGTGAGCATATTCATCGGTGTGGCTGGCGTTGTCCATCCAGTTGGCAACATATACCAGCGAGTGGCCACCGAGCACGCGCTGTGCCTTTTTGAGTGCTCGGCGCGAGAGATTCTGCTCGGCGATAAATGCTACGGTATCGTGCCCCTTGGGCCCCCACGCCATAGCGCTAAGGCTGATACAAAGAGCAAGGGTTAGTGCTAATATATTCTTCATATAACTCTTATGTTACTGATTCATAGTTGCTAAAAACTCGTTGTTGTCCTTTGTGAGGTTGAACTGCTTCTGCAAGAACTCCATAGCCTCGACGGTGGTCATATCTGAGAGGTGCTTGCGCAAAATCCAAGTGCGCTGCATAACGCTCTGGGGCAAAAGCAAGTCCTCACGGCGAGTACCCGATGCGATAACATCAACGGCCGGGTAGATGCGCTTGTTAGATAGGCGACGGTCGAGCTGAAGCTCCATATTACCAGTACCCTTGAACTCCTCGAAGATAACCTCGTCCATCTTTGAACCGGTGTCGATAAGGGCGGTTGCGATAATCGTCAGTGAGCCCTTCTCCTCAGTATTACGCGCTGCGCCAAAGAAACGCTTGGGCTTGTGCAGGGCGTTGGCATCAACACCACCCGATAGCACCTTACCTGATGCGGGCTGTACTGAGTTGTAGGCGCGGGCCAAACGGGTGATAGAGTCGAGGAAGATGATAACATCGTGGCCACACTCTACCATGCGCTTTGCCTTCTCCAGAACCATCTCGGCAACCTTAACATGGCGTGATGCCTGCTCATCGAAGGTCGAGGCGACAACCTCGGCTTTAACATTTCGTGCCATCTCGGTAACCTCCTCGGGGCGCTCGTCGATAAGCAGAACAATCATATATACCTCAGGGTGATTGTCGGCAATGGCGTTGGCAATTGACTGCAAGAGCATTGTCTTACCGGTCTTGGGCTGAGCCACGATAAGTGCACGCTGACCCTTGCCAATAGGCGCAAAGAGGTCGATGATGCGGTTGGACATTGTATTGTGTCCATTACCCGTAAGGCTGAACTTCTCGTTGGGAAAAAGTGGTGTTAGGTATTCAAACTGCTGACGATCACGCACATAGTCGGGCTCAAGACCGTTGATGAGATTAACATGCACAAGTGGGAAATACTTCTCGCCCTCTTTGGGTGGACGAATTGTGCCACTAACGGTGTCGCCGGCCTTTAATCCAAATAGTTTAATCTGTGAAGGCGATACATAGACATCGTCGGGGGAGTTGAGATAGTTGTAGTCGGCAGAGCGTAGGAAGCCAAAGCCATCGGGCATTACCTCCAAGACACCCTCGCCCTCGATTTCGGCCATAAAGTCATCTTTGGTAACTTCCGAGTCTTCGTCATCGAGCTCCTCATCATCTTCGTCGCCCTCGTCATACTCCTCATCCTCGTCAAAGTACATCTCATCCTCGTCATCGAGAACATCGGCCATGTCTACCGATGGAATATCTGAAGTGTTGAAGTCGATATTTTCATCAACCTCAATATATACATCATCCTCGCTAAGCTTGTTAAACTGCGTATCCTGCTCGGTAGCGGCAGCCTCCTGCTCCTCCTTCTCCTTGAGCCACTTTGGCTTACGGCCTCGGCGCTTGGGCTGTGGCTCGGCCTCGGCTTCGGGCTCAGGCTCAGCTGTTACAGAGGGTGCCTCCGTAGTCTCGCTCTCGGTAGTAGGTCTGTTGCTCTCTACTTTCTGGCTATTCATTCGGGGACGACGACCACGCTTTGCTGGTGCGGGCTGCGATTCGCTATTTTCGTCGGAGGTTGCTATGGTGATGATCTTCTCAAGCAACTCTTGCTTCTTCATTGTTGATGGGGTGATACCAAGAGCCTTAGCGATTTCGCGCAATTCGACAATTGTCTTGCCCTCCAAGGTTGAAAAATCTTGCATATATTAGGGATGTTCTATAAATTTGTGAATTAGTTATTCATCATCGGAAGATTCTATTTCGGTTGCTTTTGAATTTTTTGTGGCATATTTCTCATTTTTCCTCAAGTTACAATGCTCGCATTGCGCCTTCTGAAGAAATGAGAAATCTGACTCACAATAATCTTCAAAATCAACTCGACCTAATTTATAGAACCTCCCTTTGATTTAACTTCCGCACACTTGACTTAGTGGCGGAAAAAGTACGATGTAGACATACAAAAATCGTGTAAGTCTGTGCAAATATAGCAATAATTTATTTATCGCAAATATACTTTGTAATTTTTTACACTCTTTTTTTATGCTTTTTGCGGGAGTGTTGGATAATTTTTGTAAATTTGTCTCACGACAAAATATAGCAAACTATGAATATTATATTTAAGTATCGAATGTTGAGCGACGAGAGCGATAATTTCGTTCGCGATTTCGAGGTTTACCCCGATATGACTCTTCGTGAGTTCTCTGATTTCTTGCTTGGTGCACTGCACTACGATGAGTGTATGGTCTCTATCTTTAAGTCGGATGCTGAGTGGCGCCCTGTGGAGGAGTTCTCAGAAATTGATATGGGCGATGATATGCCCGGTGTACCTCGTTGTATGGATAATGTAAGGTTGATGGAGGTGAACAACGACTTCCACGACCGCCTTATCTATACCTTTGATATGCTGAACAACCGCTCGTTCTACCTTGAGTTGCTCGATATGCAGCGACCTCAGGCCGATTTGACATATCCGCGTGTAGCCTTCGAGCACGCCCCAGTGCCCGACCAGTATGATCCTGAGGCTACGGAGGATAGCGGCTCAATCTTCGAGGAGATGATGAGCGACTATAACGAGTTTGATGGCGACGATAACTACGACGATGAGTATTAATAGGCCAACCCTTATCGTTGTTGTGGGCCCCACTGGCTCAGGTAAGAGCGCTCTTGCCGTTGAGCTTGCCAAGCACTATGGCGCCCCCGTTATATCTACCGACTCTCGGCAGGTATATCGTGGTCTCAGCATAGGTACAGCACAGCCTACGGCAGATGAGTTGGCAGCTGCTAAGCACTACTTTATTGCCGACCGCGAGGTGGAGGATAACTTCAACTGTGGCCGTTACGAAACCGAGGCTTTGGCTCTGCTCGAAGAGCTATTCAAGACAAATCGCTATGTCGTTGCCGTAGGTGGCTCAGGTCTTTATGTCAAGGCTCTGTGTGAGGGTATGGACTCTCTTCCGGAGGCCGATGACGAGGTGCGTCAGATGCTGAAATCACGCCTTGAGAGTGAGGGTATAGGCTCGTTAGTCGAGGAGTTGCGCCGTCTTGACCCTAAATACGCCGAGGAGGTAGACCTTTGTAATCCTGCGCGTGTGATGCGCGCATTGGAGGTGTGTCTGACTACGGGTAAGCCCTATTCCGAGCAGCGTAGTGGCACAGTTGCCGAGCGCTGGTTTAATATCGTGAAGATTGGCACGGATATGCCTCGTGATGTGCTCTACGAGCGTATCGATCGCCGTGTAGATATGATGGTAGAGGCGGGTTTGGTAGAGGAGGCTCGCACAATGTATCCCAAGCGTGAGCTTAATTCGTTGCAGACCGTAGGCTATCGCGAGATGTTTGACTATTTCGATGGCACAATCACCCTTGCGGAGGCAATCGAGTTGGTCAAGCGCAACTCGCGCCGTTATGCCAAACGCCAACTCACTTGGTTTCGTCGTGACGAGGAGATAGGGTGGTTTGCTCCCACGGAGTTGGATAAGATAGTTGAGTTTATTGACTCGAAATCATAAAACGAAGAGGTTGAATAAAAAGTGTATTTTGTCGTTACGCTCGCCCTCAAAATCCTCATTTACGCCTAAGTAAACTGCGGTTTTTCGGGCTTCGCAAGCCTAAAACTACATCTTTTTATTCAACCTCTTAAACTAAAGGAGATGACTAATTTGTTTTTAGTCATCTCCTCTTGTACTCGGAACCGGGGTCGAACCGGTACGGGCATTACTGCCCACAGGATTTTAAGTCCGGCGTGTCTACCTATTCCACCATCCGAGCAACCGATCTTTTGTAAAGACGATGCAAATGTAGCACTTTTATTTAATTCTGCAAAATCTTTTTCTATTTAGAGCTACTTATGCCTTGATAAGTAGCGTTACGGCGGTGGCGGATACACCCTCCTCTCTGCCCTCGAAACCGAGGCGCTCGGTGGTGGTGGCCTTTACCGAAATGCGGTCGGCAGGGATACCGACAACCTCCGCAAGGCGCTCACGCATAAGGTCGATATGTGGGCGAAGCTTGGGTCGTTGCATGGCTATTGTACAATCTATGTTGCTGATTGTATAGCCTTTATCCGTAACTATATTAACGACCTCTTTAAGCAGTCGGCGAGAGTCGATGCCCTTATATTTATCATCGGTGTCTGGAAATAACTTCCCGATATCGCCAAGTGCCAAGGCGCCAAGTAGGGCATCGCAGATGGCGTGTATAGCAACATCGCCATCGGAGTGTGCTACGCAACCCTTTGTATGCTCAATCTCAACTCCGCATAGCACCAAGCGCAAACCCTCGGCAAGCGCGTGTACATCAAAGCCGTGTCCAATTCGTATGTCCATATCTATCTTCTTCTCTTAAAGTTCAACCAACGGCGCATAATTGCCATGGCATAGCGCCTGATAATCATAGGTTGTGCAAGCCAAATACGCTCGCGGATATGCCACCATCGAGTGGTGCAGCTAACCTCCTTGCCATTTTGGCGAATAACCGTATCGACAACGCCGATAACATCTTTGCGATTGCACTCCTCGGTTTGAGCAAGATTGCCATCGCCGTGAAATGTAACCTTGTCGCCATCGATTGCAATCACACGATGTACGATTATTCGGCGATTGGGCGTGCGGAACATAGCTATTCTGCCAAGGATAGGCTCGCTAAGGTCTGTACGGCGTACGATGATATGGTCGTGGCCATAGCCGAGCAGTGGTAGCATGCTGTAGCCGGTAACAATCATACGAAACTGATCGCCCTCTTCGACGATATTCTCTATATTATCGAGTACCTTCTGCATTGCAAATTATGGTGTTAAACGATAGCTCCGCTGCCGCCTTATCGGGCAGACACTCAAGATGATACGCCCCAACTTGCTTAAGCAAAGCTCCCAGCGTATTGCAGATGCCATCTTGCAGATAGTCATCGTGGGCAAAGGCGGGTGGACACGATGGGAGGAGTGCGCCGATAGCAGCCAATGGATGCAAACGGCGAATTAGGTTGTGGGGTGCTTGGCTTAGGCGACAGAAGCCCGCAATGGGGTAGCTGAGGTTCTTGTAGCAAGGGGTCTTGCCACTCCAAGGTGAGCCGAAAACGAGCGCTTTGCCATCGACAATACGCACGATAGGTGAGTCGTCGTTAAGAAGTGTGGCACCTTCGATATTTTCGCGCCAAAGACGGGTGTGGGTGCTCTTGCCAGTGCCCGATTCGCCAAGGAACAAAACACCACGCTCCCTCGAAACGATAACTGACGAGTGGATAGCGATGGCGCTATTTTCGCTCAGCACAACGCCAAACATCATCCATAGGCCAAAGCGCAACAGCGAGATGTCTAATGCGCTCTGGCACACAATGTTGCTGACTATGTCGTGTGTCTTAAGGTCGATATGGAAGAGTGTGGCGGGCTTATTGTCCAAGCGGCTATGTGTCGAGTAGAGGTAGCCCGTTGTGGTGCGCGAAAAGCGACCCTCGGCATTTGCTTCCGTAACATCAAACTCCGATAGTAGCTGCTCGATGGTGATGCTCGCCTCGCTAAACTCGGTGTCAATATGAAAGTGGCAACTTGGCGCAATGCTCTCGTTGGCCTCTACCTCAAAGGGCTGAAAGCCACGAATGCCTGTTGCAACAAGATCAATATCGGAGCGAAGACGAAGTCCCGCAATAATATAGTCGTAAATCATCATAGGTCAATAATTCTGTCGCAATACTCCAACGAGCTATCGCGGTGGGCAATTACTACAATTGTGAGTGCTCGGTTGTCGGCCGAAAGACGGCGAATGGCGCTATTGATATTCTCCTCGGTGTGGCTATCGAGAGAGGATGTCGCCTCATCGAAGAAAAGTATGTCGCACTCTTTGTATAAGGCGCGAGCGATGCCGATACGCTGTCGCTGACCACCCGAAAGGCGACTGCCTTGCTCACCGATGCGTGAGTGGATGCCCTCCGCAAGAGATGCTACAAACTCCTTAAGGTCGGCCATCTCAAGTACCCGCGTTACTCGCTCAAAGTCTATCTTATCGCTAGCTGTACCGAGGGCTACATTTTCGGCCAACGACATATCGGCAATAAAGACACTCTGCGACACATAGCCGATGCTATTCTGCCACTTGCGAATGTTGTCCTTGTTGAGCTCTTCGTTGTCTACAAGTATCTTGCCCGATGTCGGCGTATATAGTCCAAGCATAAGGTTAAATAGTGTTGTCTTTCCCACTCCCGAAGCACCCTTTATGCCCACTCGCTCGCCCTTCGAAATCTTTAACGACAGGTTGCTAATAGTCTCGGTGTCAGCGTCATCGAACTTAAATGATAGGTCGTCTAACTCAATCTCCTTGCTGAAGTGGAAACGGTCAACGGTGCGGTCGATGTTGATGCTCTCGTCGGTAGCCTCGGCGACAACATCAATCGTATAGCGATTGTAGCGCAGGGCGCTCCAGCTCGACATAATATTGCGAATAGAGGGTATTAAGCGCATAACGGCCACCGCAAAGATGCCGAACAGTAGGCCGATATCGGTGCTGCTAACCACGACACTCAGAATCACAAGACCAGCCATGCCGAGTGCCATACCCGTTTCGGTGAACATCTGCGGTAGCATACCTATTGTGGCGTTTCTCTTGCGAAGAGCGACAACCTCGTTCATCGCCCTCTCGAAGCGGTCGTACATCTCGGGGAAGGCACCCCCAATCTCGATGTCGGAGTAGCCTCGGAAGCTCTCAGCGACAATTCGGCTCTTGGTGCGTTGCGCCTCGTTCTCACGAATGCCTATATCGTTAAGTTTACGGCGCACAACAAAGTAGAAGAGCAGGATGACAGGAATGATAACCGCTACGGCAAGCAGAGCGGCGATAGGCGAGTAGCACATCATTGCAATAAAGAGCAGCACAAAGAGCATTATCTCGCCAATAATAGTGGCGATAGGCTTTATGACGCCTACAACAAACATCAGACTCACCACATTTACATTGCGCGTGAGGAGTGCAGAGTTGCTATGCTTGATAAATCCAAGGCCACGATTGTGGTAGCCGATATATAGTCGCTCCGACAGGTGCTTGTATAGCCCATAGGTGAAGTTGCGCTCCGAGCGATAGAGTAGTAGAGCGATAATATTCTTCAGAATGATAACCGCCACAACACCAAGCGATATAGTGATTGCAAATGAGGTGTAGCTACTAAATCCTAAGCCATGATAAATGGCGCTGAAGTAGCCCTCTTTGGTGATGCTCTCGCGGTCAAGGATAACGACTAATACGGGCACAAAGAGTGCGATGCCCACAAAGTTGAGCAAGGCACGCACAAAAATAGTCCCCGCAACACCTACTGCACGGCGACGATAGCTCTTGGGTATAATACTCTTAAAGAGTCGTTTCATAATGCAAAGATATGCAATATCTTTATAATTCGCAAAAAAGAGGGGTTGTCTTGCACTATCTTTGCTCGACACCCCCTCTTTAGTTTGTTGGTTAGGCCTTATGCTACTTAACCTTGATGACTATTTCGGCGCTCTCTACGCCCTCGGCTTTTGCCGTGAAGCGAATCTCGCCACTCTGTTTGCCACTCTCTACTATTGCCATCAATTCGCCAGAGAAGGCGTGCATCTTGGGTAGATGGAATAGGTCGAGCGATGTGGGATCACCATTTGCTGCTGCACGATAGCGGCCTGCACCCTCAACCTCGAACTCTACCAAGCGACCATCGTTGGGGCATAGGTTGCCATCTTTATCAACGATGCTTACGCGGATATATGCCAAGTCCTTGCCGTTGGCCTCAATCTCCTCACGGTCAACACTTAGGCGTATTGCAGCAGGCTCGCCAGCAGTGCGAATAGTGCGCTCCATAGCGGCATTGCCAGCGCTGTCGTATGCCACAACCTTAACCTCGCCGGGCTGATACTCTACCTCATTCCACATCAGGCGGTAGCGCTCCACAACATTCTCCGTATCAATGGCTGCCTTGGTGCGAACACCTTGTGATACGCCATTTACGAAGAGCTCAGCCGAGGGGTATGAGGTGTAGACAAATACGGGTGTTATCTCGCCCTCGCGACCCTCCCAATTCCAGTGGGGAAGAATGTGCAAGGTGGGCGACTCGGTATTCCATATCGAGCGATATAGCCAGAAACGGTCTTTCGGTATTGTCGCCAAGTCGATAATGCCGAACATCGAGCTATGGTTGGGCCACATACCGTCGTAGGGCGTAGGCTCGCCAAGGTAGTCGAAGCCTGTCCAGACAAACTGTCCGATAACCCACTCTTTGTCGTCCGACATAGCAAAATCCTCATCGGGAATATTCGACCACCAGCAGTGCTCCAAGTCGTAAGACGAGCATTGCTGATCATCGTAGGTTCGGTTGCTTGTGCGCTCTACGGGGAACTTGTAGACGCCACGCGAGCTGATGGTTGATGATGTCTCACTACCGAGTACAAAACCCTGAGGCAGACGCTCATAGGCGTACTCATATAGATGAACGCGGTAGTTGAAGCCGGGGATGTCGATGATAGCGCCAAAGCCATTGTCGGCGATGCATCGTACCTGGTCCATACCGCAGGTTACAAGGCGTGTGGGATCCTCGCGGTGGCAGATATCCTGCAAGAATATCGCCTCCTCCCAACCTGCATCGGCGCACTGGTTGGGTACCTCGTTGCCGATACTCCACATAACGACCGAGGGCGCATTGCGGTAGTTGTGCAACATATTTACCATATCGCGCTCTGCCCACTCATCGAAGAAGCGGTGGTAGCCATTCTTACACTTTGCGATATTCCACTCATCGAAGGGCTCAATCATCATCATAAAGCCCATTTCATCGCATAGTTGCACTAACTCAGGTGCAGGCATATTGTGTGCAGTACGGATAGCATCACAACCCATATCCTTGAGCATCGTTAGCTGACGGCGCAGTGCCGAGACATTGACAGCAGCACCTAAGGCGCCAAGGTCGTGATGGTTGCAGACGCCCTTAATCTTGCGTGACTCGCCATTGAGCGCAAAACCCTTTTCGGGACTAATCTCGATGGTGCGAACACCAAAGCGAGTGCGGTAGCAGTCTACGGCCTTGCCACCAACCTTGAGGGTGGTCTCAGCGTAGTAGAGCGCTGGACTTTCGGGTGACCATAGCGAGGGATTGGCGATGGTAAGTTGCTGATAATATTTGTTCTCCACAACCTCAAACTCCTTGCTTCGAGCAACCTCCTTGCCCTTGCTGTCAACGATGCGTGTCTCGACTGCGATAGCGGAATTTGGCTCCGAGGTCTTAATCTCGATAGCTACCTTTGCCTCCTTCGGGCTAACCTCAGGAGTTGTGATGTAGGTGCCCCAGATTGGGATATGTATGCGGTTGGTGGTGATAAGGTGAACATTGCGATAGAGGCCTGCACCGGGATACCAGCGCGATGACTCAGGGCGATTCTCCAAGCGAACTGCAAGGGTGTTGTTCTTACCATCGGCGTTGAGCAGGTCGGTGATGTCTGAGTGGAAAGAGTTGTAGCCGAATGCCCAGTAGGTTGCCTCCTTGCCATTGACCCACACTCGTGCCTCGCTCATTGCTCCATCGAAGAGCAACGAGACGGCCTTCTCTTCGCTAAAACCCTCGACATCAAACGATGTGCGATACCAGCCTACACCGACATAGGGTAGACCGCCTGTGCGACCGGTCTTTACCGTGGCCTCGGTCTCGAAGTTCTGCGTAATAGCCACCTTCTGGCGGTCGTTGTCGCTGCTGAAAGGGCCGTAGATAGCCCAGTCGTGTGGAACAACGACCTCCTCCCAAGCGCTGTCGTCGAAGTCGACATTCTCGGCAAAGGCTATGTCGCCCTTCGTAAAGCGCCAGCCCTCTTCGAGAAGTACATCACTACGCAACTCTGTTGTGGTACAGCCCGTAGCAAGAGCCACAACAAGGAGCATTATCAATACTTTTGCGTTTCTCATTTTGTTTAGTTTTTGATATTTGTTTGAGTTCGTTTTTATGCCTTCACAACCTTACCAAGGGCGATATACCATACATAACCCTCAATACTATCGTAGCGCTCCATCGTGTCGAGTAGGTCGAGGTATTCGCGCATCTGCTTTAGGTAGCTGCGCTCCTCGTTTTGACCAAACTTGTAGTCCACAACCACAGCTCTGCGCCCCTTGATCATCACTCGGTCGGGACGGCGCATATTCTGAGGTGTGATGATGCCTGCCTCACACTTTACATCTTCCCAATCTGTCGTAAACCACTCTCTTACTGTTGGGTCGGTCATCGCCTTTGCTATGCTCTTGCTAAGCTGCGCAGCCTCGTTGCTGTCAATCAGACAATCGCGCTCCAAGCGTTTGATGGCTCGATCTATATCCTCGATGCTATGCGACTGCTCGAAGATGCGGTGTAGGCGGATGCCGTTGATGCGTGACGAAGAGCCTACGCTGAGCCCCTCCTCGCTATATCGGCGACCGGGGAGGTGAATACTCACCGAGGGGCTATGCGAGGTGTACTCCTCTAAAAGGTGGTCGTTCGCAACATTTGCGTTTTGTGTCGAAGTGTTAGATGTTACCTTGCGACCAAACGAGTAGGTTATCTGCTTTATGCCCTCCTCATCGCTGAGCGTAGTACCCTCGCCACATACCTTTGAGGCAGCATCGACCATAAGAGGAACGATGGTTGTAATATCGTCAGATAAACTCTTGGCATTGAGGCGCTGAGGTGTGAATACATAAAGCTCCTCTGAAGCTCGCGTGAGGGCCACATATAGTAGATTTACAGCATCAATATGGCTCATCGTAAGCTCCTTGTAGTAATCCTCTGTAAAGGCTGATTGTTGCATCGTCTTACGATAGATTACCGGAAATTCGCCGATTGATGCTATATCGCTTCTGTCGTCTGCCTGTGCCCAAATCACCTGATTGAGGTTGCCACGCGGTGCTGTGTCCCACTTACAATTTGGGATAATGACAACCTTGCGCTCCAAACCTTTGGCCTTGTGGATTGTCATAATCTCTATTGTATCATCGCTCATCTCTACACGCAGAGTCTCACTCTTGCCTCGCTCATTCCACCAGTCGAGATAGTGGCGAATATCGGCAATGCGCGATGTCGAAAAGGCGATAACCTGCTCGTGGATAGCCTGAAGATAGGCGATACGCTCCCTCTTTTCGTTGAGGTGGAAGGTGGAGATTATGCTCTCTAAGGCCTCCATAGGTGATAGGTGTGCGATATGGCTGAGGTAGGCCAGCTCCTCGTCGCTAAAGCGGTGGCCAAGGTCGTAACCTAAATAGCGATTATAGACACCGCGCTCAATATCGTCATTAGCATCTATCGCAAGGCGCATCACGGCAATAATAAACTCTATGATGTCGCACGAATCTATGGTGAGCGCATCCTGTGTGAGGATGTTAAAGCCAACCTCGCCTTGCGAAGTGAACTTTGCCTCCTTATATGCAAAGAGCTCCTCGGCAACCTTTCGACCATCGTTCGCACCACGCACCAAAATCAAAATATCGCGGTAGCGGTATCCACGGCTGATAACATCCTCGATAGTCTGGATAAATGGCGAGAAGCCACGCTCACTATCGTAGACCGTAACTTCGGCATAGCCATCTTCTGAGCTTCGACTGCCACTCTTCTGATTATGGTCGGCATAGGCCGAGCTCATAATATTGTAAAGTGAGGAGTGAAGCGCTGGGGTTATCTCCTTGTTGCTAAGTGCCTGGTCGAGCATCGTGTTAAGATATGCGCTATCTTTCTCTACGACACTCTCTATTGTCTTGTTGTTGAACTCAACGACACTCCTAAGACTGCGATAGTTGTGTGTAAGAGGCTCTATAATAGTATTTTCCTTGCCTAATGCCTCCACTGCCTCGCTCTTTAGTAGTCGCCAGTCGCCACCACGCCAACGATATATCGACTGCTTGACATCGCCCACGATAAGCACCGATACATCTTCGGCCTGCGCCATAGCATTCTGCAAAAGAGGAAGTAGATTCTCCCACTCGCGCACCGAGGTATCCTGAAACTCATCAATCATATAGCGCTCATAGCGATTGCCTACCTTTTCGTAGATAAACGGGGCGTTACTATCGTTGATAAATGTCGAGAGGATATTCTTCGTCTCGCCAAGAATCATGATGTTCTCCTCTTCGCACATCTGTGTAACCTTGTCGTAGAGGTCGGCAAGTAGGGCAAAACTGCGATAATTCTCCCTGACGATGCTTGCTGTGTTGATTACCGAGAGCGAATTATCGTAGAGGTCGCACATCTCCTTTAGGATTGGCATTAGCTCTGTGGCGGCATCTTTTACTCGGGCGTCTGCCGTCTTGCCGTACCACGCATCAATATCCTCTGCTGCCTTGTACATCGTTGCCGAGGGCTCACGAAATTCGCCTGCGGCATACCTCTGGAAGTTAAAGACAAAGCTTCGCGATGAGCCCTTAAACTCTGCGGGCGAAACACCGCGCTCTGCCATAAGCTCAATGGCGCTCTCGGCGAGTGCCTTCATACGATTTTTGCACCTCTCTGAACGGCCGACAAGGCGGTTTACTATCTCGGAAAGCTCCTCCTTGGAGTGCTTCATCTCCATACGCTCGCGCGTCTTCTCCTTGAAGAGCTCACGACCCAAAGCGCTCAAATCTCCACGCATATCCCAGCGGTCGCCCTCTGCAATACGCTCCTCGGCAAACTCCAAGAGCCAACGACGAAGGTCGTGGTCCTCGGCAATGCTCTCGACTAAGCCATCGGCGCTACGCTTGAGCAGGGTGTTGGGGTCAAGTTCGATGTTGTAGTTAAGGTCGATGCCCAACTCCTTGATAAATGCGCGGATAATGCGCTGAAAGAAACGGTCGATGGTAAGGACCGAGAAACGCGAATAATCGTGCAGAATAAATGTGCGTGCCTTTTTAGCTCGCTCACGCACCTGACTCTCGCCAAGCTGTAATTCGGCACGAAGGTCTGCCATATAGTTGCTCTTGGCACCCGATGCGAGGATATGTATCTCGCGCAAGATACGCGACTTCATCTCCTCGGTGGCCTTATTCGTAAAGGTTACGGCGAGGATAGCACGATACAACTCTGGATGCTCGATAACATCGCGAACATATTTGTATGCCAACTGGTAGGTCTTTCCCGAACCGGCACTTGCACTAAGTATTTTAGCTCGTTTCATCGTCGGCAAATCTTTTTGAAATCACAATATTTGCACATATCCTCATCTTCGGTCTGGCGGAAAGGTGTGCTGTAATCGAAGAGCTCCTCCAAGGTGGCGTTTAGCTCGCTCTCGAACTCCTCGCTAATGTCGCTAAATCGCTCAACATAAGCCCCTGTGGTGCGGTCGAGGATAAGTGGCGAGTAGTCATCGTTAAGCATCTTCGAAGCAAAGTAAAGCGAAGGGCACGACTCAAGGTTGTATTTGCGGTGCAAAATCATCGAGTAGAGCATCGTCTGGAAGATATTCGACACACGCTCCTGTGCCCCGCCACGAAATAGAGCCTCCATGCCGTTGTACTCGAGGTGAGGCGTGTTACCACTCTTATAGTCAATAATTTGCAGTGAGCCATCTGCTCGACGGTCGATGCGGTCGGCACGACCTGAGAGATTGACCATACGGCCATTGGAGATAGGGCATTGCCAATCGACATCCTTCTCCAAGCCGGCAATGGTGTAGCCCTCGTTGGCTATGTCGTAGCGCATAATACCGCGCTGGATATACTTGATGATGATATCCCTCACAAGAAGCATATCGCCCGAAAACTCCTCGCTACTAACATTGCGCGAGTTCATCAGTAGTCGGCACATTGTGTTGTCTACCGCTGCGGCAATGGTATCTCTGTTTGCCAACCTCTTTATCTCGGCGTTAGGGTTTGCTAACTTTAGCAGTGGTTTGTATAGCTCCTCCATCGATTCGTGGAGGATATTTCCAAAGGTTAGGGCATCAATCGTGTCGCTTAGCTCATCGTTGGTCCTTAGCTTGGCGATAGATGCCATATAGAACTTTAGCGGGCACTCCACATAGCGGAAGAGTGCTGTTGGCGATAGGCTATGCTCGCCCGAAGGGTCGAGGTAACGGCTCAATATCTCCTGCTCACGCTCACCCTTCTTAACCTCGATAGGCTGGTTGTTGTCTAACGAGAGGTCTACTCCAACTGCCATCTTCTCAATCTTGTGTGGCGACTCATACTCTAACTGATAGATATATCGGCTCTGCTCACCCGTTGAACGCTCATCGGCACGCGAGCAGTAGAGCATTGTTACGCTCTCGGCACGCTGAATAAGGCGGTAGAAGTAGTAGGCATACATCGCCTCGTGCTCCTCAGGCGTAGGCATCGAGTAGGCGGCACGGAGATTATATGGGATAAACGATGACTGTCCCGTCTTATCACCGGGGAAGTTGTCATCGGTCATCGAGAGTATTATGACATTCTTAAAATCGAGGTTTCGGGTCTCAAGAATACCCATAATCTGTATACCCTCCAGTGGCTCACCCTCGTAGGGCATCGACACCGTTTGAAGATGTCGGCGCAGTAGGGCGCAGAATACATCGACCGAGGGCATAATAGCGCAATTCGTAATCGATAGGCGGCACTTCTTAAGCTCCTCGGAGGCCAATGTCAGGTACTCGCCCTGCATCTCGTCTATGGCTCCTATGGTGGGGGCAAGGAGCGAAAGTATATTGTCGAGATAGCCCGCCAACGACTCCCAGTCGCTTGTGCGTTGGAAGATAGTCGTTAGTAGCTCGTTGCCCTGCAATATGGCGCTCTCCACCGAGATAAGGTGGTTAGCGACGATATAGTCAAGAGCACTCTTTGCCTCCCTCTTGCAATAGTCGGTGATATAGGGGTGGGTAAGCAGACCACTCACATCGTTGTGGTAGAACATTACCTCCCCATCACGCTCGCGCGAGTGGGCTTGTAGCTCGATAAGTCGGTCAATAAAGGTGTAGACCAGCGTATTCTTAAGCGGGTAACCCATTGTGATGTTTACCTTGGGCACACTCTCTGGCAGTGAGTGCAACAGCGGAACAAGCATATTCTCGTCAGTAAGAACTATCGCTGTACGCTTGTCTAACTCCTCCGTGGGTAGCTCTTCGAGAAGTTTTGCTACATATTTGCACTGCACGACATTCGACACACAGGCAATAGAACGAAACCTCTTGTTGCTGAGCCTAAAACTATCGTTCGATGTGGGCTCGGTGGCGGGGTAGCGCGAAATGTTCTCGCGAAGGAACATGCCTGCCTCGTGGTCGTTGTTAGCAACATAGTATGAGTCGTAATCCCAATAAAACTCAGCACCTTTTGAGCTATTCTGAATATAGTCGAAGAGCACCTTTTCGCTGTCGGATAGTGCGTTAAAGCCCGCAACAATATATCGTCTATCGCTACTTAGCTCCGCTTCGCCACTCTTTAGGCGTTCGGCGGCTAAGCGATAAATCATACCTGTATAGCCGATACCTTTGCTGAGGAGCGTTGCTCGGAACTCATTGTAGATGGCCGGCAGACTGCGCCATACCTTTAAGAAGCGTTGTTTCTGCTCGGTAAGTGAATCATTGTCGCCAATGCTCTTCCAAAACGATATAATGCGTAGTTGTTCGGGGGTGAGGTACGATACATCTGCCTCCAACTCCTTTATCTCTTCGATGTTACGCAGAAGTTGTGAGGCATCGACCATATATTTGTCGATTAGGTCGAAGTCCGAGATAAGCATATCGCCCCAAAAGTAGAACTTGTCGAACGATTCGCTGGGGTGGTGCTTTACATATACTTGATAGAGCTCAGCAATTAGGCGTATACGCTCACCGCGTGTGATGCCTGCCACCTGCTCCATAATCTCGTCTATCGTGGTCCACGATGGTTGCCAAACGGGCTTGGTTGTCGTCTCGCTAATGGCATCGACAAAGAATGTGCGGGCACGAAGCGAAGGAAACATTATGTCGAGCGACGACAAATCTCCCGAATATCTGTCGATAAGTATTCGGGCCAACTCTTTAAGAAAGCTGTTTTTCATCGCATCAAAGCTATTTCACCGCCAAAAACAGGAATCTCGCGACGCAGAATTTCGGGTAGCGACTTATAGTAGACCTTGCCACCAGTGGCGGTCTTTGCTTGTAGGCGCTGTGTAGCATCAACCCTCGTTATGGCGTTGTGAGACGAAGATACCATTGTAGACATCGTCTTAAGAGCCGAAGCGTTGTACTCGGCAGTTGATATATCGGCACTCTGGTAGAGGGCCTCACCCGTAAGAGTTACATAGCTCTTGCCCGTTACCGAAATCATAAGGTCGAGAACATCAATATCGGCAGAGAATGTGGTGCCGTTGGATAGGGTGATATCGAGAAGTGGTGATGTGAGCACACCCTCGACAATAACGCCGGCCTTGGCAATGGTTATCTCGCTAAGAGTGTTGAAGTATACCTCTACCTCGGTAACGCTCTCGCGTTTAAGGTCGGTGCGTTCACGAATTTTGAGCACGCTATCTTCAACCTTAGCCTCAAACTTCGAGGTATAGAATCCCTTGGTGTCGTAGACGATGTATGGTGCAGCGCTATCGTCAATCTTGATAAGCTTCAAGCGTACTAGAGCATCCACATCAATGGCTGTGAAACTTGCAGTCCACTGCTTGACGGGATTGCTTGTAGGTGTAGTAATGGTGGTTGTTGCGCCCTCCTGAGCTGTGGCGATAACCACCGAAATGAGGAGCGATATAGTCAATAAAAGCCTTTTCATAACTTGTGCAATTAAAATTTCAAAGCACTAAATTATGAAAAATAAATGGAATAGACAAACTTTCGAAGAGATTTATAAATAAAATTTATAATTTGAGCTATTAAAGTGATTACTCCATTGAGATAATAGAGTATAGCGCACCACTTTGACGAGCCGCCTCGATGCCCACTTTGGAGTCCTCAAATATTATGGTCTCTTCGGCCGTTGCACCCTCAATCTCCATAGCCTTTAAGAAACAGTCGGGATAGGGCTTGGGGCGCTCTATATCATCACCGCAAATAATGCCGTCAACGCCACTTTCGAGCCTTAAGTATCGCATTACATTGGCTATGTTGTCGCAATGCCCCGTAGATACTATCCATACCTTAACGCCTGTTGCTCGTTGCATCCTGCACCACGACCAGAGTGGCTCGTTGAGTTTGACCGTGTGGAAAAAGTTGGGGTAGAGCTCTACCTTGCGCTGGCGTAGAGCCTTAATTTTATCGGGGTCGGTAACGCCTACCATACGCATAAACTCGAAGCAACGAACACCAAAGTAGCGTGCGAGATACTCCTCCTTCGTAAGATGAATGCCAGCCTCCTCAAGGGTCGCAATGTAGGCAAGCGCATTGGCCTCGCGAGTATCGACCAATGTGCCGTCAAAGTCAAGTAGAATTAACTTTAGCTTAGCCATACTAATCGAATGATTGCATGCTTGATAGCGCAATACGAATGATTCGCTGATACTCCTCTGGCGTAAGCTCCATAAAGAAGTAGTGTACAGGGTCTACGCGGGTGTCGCGATAGATAACTTCGTAGTGCAAATGGGGCACAAACGATAGACCAGAGTTGCCCGACGATGCTATGATGTCGCCACGCTTAACCTGTGAACCCTTCTTAACGCGGATATCGAGCAAGTGGCTATACGATGTCTCGTAGCCGTTGCCGTGATCTATCGTGATTGCCTTGCCGTGTGTGGAGTTCTTCTCCGATAACGACTTTACAACGCCATCTGCCGTAGCGAAAACGGCTGTTCCTTCGGGTACTAAGTAGTCTACGCCGTGATGCTCGCGCATAGTGCGGTGGAAGGGGTTTATAAGGGGCTTTTTGCCAGCTGCAAGAAGTGTTAATTGCCTATTATTTACAGGTTGAATTGAAGGTATGCAATCGTCTGATAACGCGCTCGTTGTAATAGCGTAACTCAAGTCATCGTATGAGGTTAATAACTTCTCTCGTTTGCGGTCTGCCGACATCAAGTATCCATCTAACATATCGAGCAACTCATCGTCGCTTAGGTCGATAAGCTCACGGTGAAGTTCGTGGCGCTCGTTGCTGTAACTTGTATTAAGGTCGTAGGGGTTAGACTCGAAGAGTTTGCGGAAGACATTCTCATCGCGTGCCGTAACATTCTCCAATACCGTAGCCAGAGAGTCGTAACGCTCTATAAGATTGTCGTAAGCATCCCGCTTCTCGTCATTGGTCTTGCGCAGCGAAGCCTCGTTGGGCATATCCAATACAAACGATATGATTACCGACCAGATAAGCACCATTCCTACCCAAGTGAGCGTACGAAAGACAACTGGAGTAATACGACTCCAGATACCTGATTTATTAGTTGATATATCTCTCTTATTCCTCATTGTATTAGCTATTTATTCTCGCTAAGTTGCTCCATAAGGTCGATGTATGCCTCAGGTGTCATATCCTTGTTGAAGTAGTGGATAGGATTGACCGTATTGTTGCGATAGCGAACCTCGTAGTGGAGGTGTGCGCCAGATGATATACCTGTGTTGCCCACCTCGCCAATCACCTCGCCGCGTGTTACGCTGTCGCCCTCGATAACGAACATCTTCGATAGGTGGCCATAGCGCGTTTTGTAACCAAAGCCGTGGTTAATCTCGATAAGCTGGCCATAGCCCGGTCGCCACTTTGCCTCCGAGATAACGCCATTGCCCGTAGCATATACGGGAGTGCCCTTTGGTGCAGAGAGGTCTACACCCTCGTGCATACGCCAAGAACCATAGCGGGGGTGCATACGCATACCATAAAGGCTACTCACATACTTTAGCTTGGTGCGGTCGATAGGCCAAATGGCGGGAATAACTGTCGAAAACTCCTCCTTGTGCTCCGCCAACTCCTGAGTGTCATCAAGCGAAAGCGATGCGTAGTAGATATTTCGCATCAGACGATCCATCTTGCGATGGGTCTCCTTGACGATGTTTTGGTTAATATCCGAATATTTGCTGTCGGGATAGTCGCTATATATTTGTGGTATGTTTAGCGTGTCGACACCAAGCAGGGGACGATAGACAAAGTGGTCGCGGTGGCGAATTTCGCTGAGTAGGTTCTCGGCAATAGATATTTTCTCTTGAAGAATTTCGTATTGGCGGTCGATGCGTAGACCATCACGAATGATAAATGCCGACTTCGGAGTATCGAGAAACATCGAGATAAGGAGGTTGCAGGCTAAAGCAATAAGCAGCGTAGCAACAGCCTGAATGGCTATACGACGCCCCTTCGACCTGTGCTTTTGAGCATTTCGTCGCTTATCGGGGGTGGTATGTTCTCTCTCGTTTTGCATTAGTCGAACAAAATTATCAAAATTTTCTCTATAACGATGCAAAATTAAAGTAAATTGTGTAATTTTGCAACCGCGTTATAAATATAGGTAATAATTAATAAAAAAATAGATATGAATTCAAACGAAACAAGACAAGCCTTTTTGGACTTTTTCCGAACGAAGCAGCACGAGATTGTAGCTTCGGCACCGATGGTTGTTAAGAATGACCCCACGCTGATGTTTACCAATGCTGGTATGAACCAGTTTAAGGATATTTTTCTTGGTAATGCACCCCGCAAGTGGCCCCGTGTAGCCGATACTCAGAAGTGTTTGCGTGTGTCGGGTAAGCACAACGACTTGGAGGAGGTAGGTCATGATACCTATCACCACACCATGTTCGAGATGCTTGGCAACTGGTCGTATGGCGACTACTTCAAGAAGGAGGCTATCGAGTGGGCGTGGGAGTTGCTCACCGAGGTCTACAAACTCGATAAGAGCCGTATGTATGCTACCGTATTTGAGGGTAGCGAGGAGGATGGTGTAGCCTTCGATCAGGAGGCTTACGACTACTGGAAGCAGTTCCTGCCTGAGGACCACATCATTCGTGGTAACAAGAAGGACAACTTCTGGGAGATGGGCGAGACAGGCCCCTGTGGCCCTTGTAGCGAGATTCACTACGACCTCCGTGATGAGGAGGAGGTTAAGAAGATTCCTGGCCGCGAAATGGTGAATATGAGCCACCCTCAGGTTATCGAGATCTGGAATCTTGTGTTTATGCAGTTCAACCGCAAGGCTAATGGCTCGTTGGAGCCCCTGCCCGCAAAGAATGTTGATACAGGTATGGGCTTCGAGCGCCTCTGTATGATTCTTCAGGGCAAGAAGTCGAACTACGATACCGATGTATTCCAGCCTACGATTGCTCGTATCGCAGCACTTTCAGGTAAGGAGTATGGCAAGGACGAGAAGGCAGATGTTGCTATGCGTGTTATCGCCGACCACTTGCGTGCTATCTCTTTCTCGATTGCCGATGGTCAGCTCCCCGCAAATGCTAAGGCCGGTTATGTTATCCGCCGTATCTTGCGCCGTGCAGTGCGTTATGGCTACACCTACCTCGGCTTTACCGAGCCCTTTATCTGCAAGCTCGTTGATGGCCTCGTTAAGCAGATGGGCCACCAGTTCCCTGAGTTGGTTGCTCAGCAGACACTTATCGAGCGCGTTATCGAGGAGGAGGAGGCATCATTCCTCCGTACCCTCGCTACGGGTATCAACCTCTTGGAGGGTGTGATTAAGAAGTCGGCAGGTAGCAAAATTTCGGGTAAGGATGCCTTCGTCTTGTACGATACATACGGCTTCCCCATCGACCTTACGGAGCTTATCGCCAAGGAGCAGGGTGTAGAGGTCGATATCGAGGAGTTCGAGAAGGAGTTGCAGGTGCAGAAGGAGCGTTCGCGTAACGCAGCACAGCAGGATATCGACGACTGGCAGGAGATTATCTCTATCAAGGAGAGCGAGTTTATCGGCTACGACAACCTTGAGGCAGATGTTCGTATCGCACGCTATCGCCGTGTAAAGAGCAAGAACAATACGACATATCAGCTTGTATTCGACCACACACCATTCTATGGTAATTCGGGTGGTCAGATTGGTGATATCGGCTATATCGCAAATGCTAACGAGAAGATTGAGATTGTCGCTACCGAGAAGGAGAACGGTCTTATTATCCACATCGCTAAGCAGTTGCCAGAGAATCCTGCGGCTGAGTTCCACGCTGTGGTAGATGCTGATGCTCGTCAGAAGGCTGCCAACAACCACACAGCAACCCACCTTGTAGACTACGCTTTGCGCACCGTGCTTGGCTCACATGTCAAGCAGAAGGGCTCAATGGTAACGCCTCAGGGCTTGCGCTTCGACTTCTCGCATTTCCAAAAGGTGTCGGCCGAGGAGCTTCGCGAGGTTGAGCGCTTGGTAAACACGCTTATTCGCAAGAACTACCCCTTGGTTGAGAACCGTGAGGCTACAATGGCTGAGGCAGAGGCCGCTGGCGCTATTATGCTCTTCGGTGAGAAGTATGGCGACAGGGTGCGTATCGTGAACTTCGGTCCATCGACCGAGCTTTGTGGTGGTACTCACACCTCGGCAACAGGTACTATCGGTCTCTTCAAGATTGTGTCGGAGAGCGCTATATCGGCTGGTGTACGCCGTATCGAGGCCGTAACAAGCGAGGCTGCCGAGTCGTTGGTATATGCTGCACAGGATGTTATCCTCTCACTTGAGCAGCTTGTTCACAACCCTAAGGTTGTTCAGGCTGTCGAGAAGATGATGGAGTCGAATGATGCTCTTGGCCGTGAGGTTACGGAGATGCGCAAGGAGAAGGTGGCACAGCTTGCCGAGACTCTTGCAACAGCTACGCCTAAGACCGATGGTTTTACGCTTATCGCCCGCACAGCATCTCACGCTCCTGAGCTGATGAAGGATTTGGCATTTAGCTTGCGTCAGCGCGTTTCGGAGCGCCTTGTGATGGTTATCGGTAACCTCCACGATGGCAAGCCTACGCTCAATGTAATGCTCTCGGACGATGTTGTTGCTATGGGTGCCGATGCAGGTGCTACGGTGCGTGAGGCAGCAAAGCTTATGAATGGCGGTGGCGGTGGTCAGAAGCACTACGCTATGGCTGGCGGTAAGAGTGCAGAGGGCTTGCAGGCGGCGGTAGACAAGGCTGTCGAGATTATTATGTCGAAGATTAAGTAAAGTTAATGTAACTAAGATTATGAGCAATAAGGTTTTATTGATGATTTTAGATGGTTGGGGCAATGGCGACCACTCGAAGTCGGATGTCATCTACTCGACCAATCCCGAATATATCAACGCAATGACTGCGGCATATCCTCACGCCGAGCTTAAGACCGATGGCGAGAATGTAGGTCTTCCTGAGGGTCAGATGGGTAACTCGGAGGTGGGACACCTAAATATTGGTGCCGGCCGAGTTGTATATCAGGACTTGGTGAAGATCAACCGTGCCTGCCGTGATAACTCTATCCTTGAGAATAAGGAGGTTGTTGCAGCTTTTGAGTATGCAAAGCAGAATGGCGTAAATGTTCACTTTATGGGTCTTGTGTCGGATGGTGGCGTTCACTCATCACTCGACCACCTCTTTAAGCTCTGCGACATTTCGAAGCACTACGGCATCGAGAATACCTTCGTTCACTGCTTTATGGATGGCCGTGATACAGACCCCCGTAGCGGTAAGGGCTTTATCGCAGCTTTGGAGGAGCATATGGCAAAGTCGACTGGTAAGATTGCATCTATCATCGGCCGTTACTACGCTATGGATCGCGATAAGCGCTGGGAGCGTGTTAAGATTGCTTACGACCAGCTCGTTGATGGCGTTGGCGAGAAGTCTATAAATATGGTTGAGGCTATGCAGAAGTCTTACGACGAGGGCGTTACCGACGAGTTTGTTAAGCCTATCGTAAATGTTGATGCGGAGGGTAACGCAATCGGCACAATCAAGCCTAACGATGTTGTTATCTTCTTCAACTATCGTAACGACCGTGCTAAGGAGCTTACCATTGTGCTTACACAGCAGGATATGCCTGAGGAGGGTATGCACACGATGCCTTTGTACTACTGCTGTATGACCCCCTACGATGCAAAGTTCGAGGGCTTGCACATCTTGTTCGATAAGGATAATGTGCCCAATACCATCGGCGAGTACATCGCAAATCAGGGCTTGAAGCAGTTGCGTATTGCCGAGACGGAGAAGTATGCCCATGTAACATTCTTCCTTAACGGTGGCCGTGAGGATAAGTTCGCCGAAGAGGATCGTATCCTTGTAGCTTCGCCTAAGGTGGCAACCTACGACCTTCAGCCTGAGATGTCGGCATACGAGGTTAAGGATAAGTTGGTAGAGGCTCTTGGCGAGCAGAAGTACGACTTTATCTGCCTTAACTTCGCAAATGGCGATATGGTGGGTCACACTGGCGTATATGAGGCTATCGAGAAGGCTGTAAAGGCTGTTGATGAGTGCGTTAAGGATGTTGTCGAGGCTGCAAAGGCTAATGGCTATGAGGTTGTGCAGATTGCCGACCACGGTAATGCCGATAACGCTGTTAATCCCGATGGCACACCCAACACTGCACACTCACTCAACCCCGTGCCTATCGTGGTTGTATCGGATAGGGTAGCTAAGGTTAAAGATGGTATCTTGGCCGATGTAGCACCTACTGTTCTCGACCTTATGGGCCTACCCAAGCCCGCCGAGATGACAGGTGAGTCATTGGTGGAGTATAAGTAATATACTTATCTTTTAATTATAGAAGCCGCCCAAATCGCTTGGGCGGCTTCTATAATTTTAGGCTATTTATAAAGGCGTATGCAGTGCAATCTACATACGCCTAATTTATTAAAGGATAAGTCTATTAGAAGTTGTAGCCGACAATAGCATCGGCATACTCGCTCCAATTGTAGGCTGTCTTGTACGCCTCTACCGATGCGGCAGGAACAAAAATTGTGCGACCTGATGCGTTGTGATCAAATACATAACTTTCACCCAAACTTGGCGGTGTTGTAGCCTTGCAATATACACTTTTCAGGCTCTCGCAATAATAGAATGCATAATTTCCAATCGTTGTTACGCTATCGCCAATAGTCACACTTGTAAGGCTGCTGCAACGACTGAATGCGTCTTTACCAATCGACGTAACGCTATTGCCAATAATAACACTTGTAAGCGAGGTGCAGGAATCGAATGCTCCAATTCCAATCTCCGTTACGCTATCGGGGATAGTAACACTTGTAAGCGAGGTGCAATTACGGAATGCCCAATTTCCAATCGCAGTTACGCTATCGGGAATAGTAACACTTGTAAGCGAGATGCAATAATAGAATGCATAACCTCCAATCTTCGTTACGCTATCGGGAATCGTAACACTTGTAAGCGAGGCGCAATAATAGAATGCATTATCTCCAAGCTTAGTTACGCTATCGGGAATTGTCACATTTGTAAGCGAGGTGCAAAAAGCGAATGCTTCATCTCCAATCTCCGTTACCTCTCCATCAAAAGTAATAATGCCCATACCATTTTCGTAGACATTTGATACGATATTCGCACCAAAAGCATCTGTTGCGTACGGCGTTACCACACTACCATCCGATGAGGTATACCAAATCTCATTATTAGCAGGTCTTACTGGGGTTTCAGGCACAACCTCGCCAGTCTCAAAATTATAGCCTACGATATAATCGGCATAGTTACTCCACCAGTCTGCGCCCTTGTATAATTCTACAGATTCGGCAGGTACATATATCTTGCGGTCTAAGGCGTTGTCATCGAACATTAAGCCACCAGTAGCAGTAGGCGGAGTTGTAGCCTTGCAATATACATCTATAAGCGAGGTGCAATCAGAGAATACCCACCCTCCAATCTCCGTTACGCTATCGGGGATAGTAACACTAGTAAGCGAGGTGCAATTGCTGAATGCATTGCCACCAATTGAAGTCACACTATCGGGGATAGTAACGCTTTTAAGTGCGGTGCAAGAATTGAATGCATATTTTCCAATCGAAGTTACGCTATCGGAAATAGTTACACTTGTAAGCGAGGTACAACCAATAAATACCCAATCTCCAATCTTAGTTACGCTATCGGGAATAGTATATTCTGCCCCTGATGCATTAGCATAAGATATAATGACATTATCCTTAATCAAACAACGACCATTATCTGTAGCAAACTTACCTTCAAACTTTTTAAGGTTTTTACAGCCTTCAAATACCAACGATCCAATCGAAGTTACGCTATCAGGAATAGTAATACTTGTAAGCGATAAGCAGCCTGAGAATGTATGCCCCCCAATAGAGGTTACACTATCAGGAATTGTAACATGTGTAAGTGAGGGACAATCAGCAAATGCATAACCTTCAATCGCAGTTACGCTATCAGGAATAGTAACACTTGTAAGCGAGGTACAAGACATGAATGCCTGCTCTCCAATATTAGTTACGCTATCGGGAATTGTCACATTTGTAAGCAAGGTGCAAAAAGCGAATGCGCCAATTTCAAGCTTAGTTACGCTATCGGGAATTGTCACATTTGTAAGCGAGGTGCAAGAAGCGAATGCACCCTCTCCGATCTTCGTTACCTCTCCATCAAAAGTAATAATGCCCATACTATTTTCGTAGACATTTGATACGACATTTGCACCAAAAGCCGCGGTATTATTTGGCGTTACCACACTGGCGTCTGAAGAGGTATACCAAATCTCATTGTTGGCGGGCTTTGCTGTTGCAAACTCTGCCTTTAATGCCACCATCGGCTGAATATCGTTTCGAGTGATAGCAACAGAGTTGGTGGTCGATTTGCTAAATACCGCACCATCGGTATTGGTCGCAGTAATGGTAATGCCACCCTCAAATGTTGTCTCGGGCAAGACAATCCAAAACTCGGTAGCCATATCAGCCGTTGCGCCAATCGCTACACCCTCGCCACAATCGAGTGTTACAGATGTGGTTGCCTCATCGTTCATTGCGATAGTAGGTACGCCACCAAACTCCATAGTAGCGGTAGCCGAGCCAGCTATCTTCTCCTCGTTATTACCCTTAACCTCGATACTTGCGATTGTTACATTGTCGCCATAGAGCTTTAGTTTAAGATAACCGCAAGCGTTTTTAAACGAAATGAATGTATCCTCTACACTCTCGGTAACGGCAACCATTGTGTTTGCACCCTTGCCAAACGAGTTTTCGGCATAGGTCTGCGTTGTGGGCAAAGTGAGTGAGATAACGCCATTATCGGTAATGGTTGTATTCTCATCGTAGGGATATACGGCATAGATAGAGGATAAATCGTTGCCAGTACCGAGTTCGCCACTTGGAACAAGTGAGAAAGTACCGCTGTTATCGCCAGTCTTACCCTTGAATTTATACTGGCGATTAAGTGTGTTGCCAAAGAAAGCAGTAATAAGGTCGGATTCGTGCCAACGCAAATATTTGCTATCCTCAACAAATGTTCGTGTTTCGCCTTCATCGGCAAAAGATGCCGTAAGGTCGGGAAGCGAGTTAATCTCGGTTAGAGGATTACTCTGCTCGATAGTAACCTCCGTACAGCCCACAATCAAGAGTGATGTAAGAAGCGTAAGAAATGAAAATTTTCTCATAGTGAAATGTTTTTAAGATTGTTGTTTACTCCCAACCTACGGGGTCTTTTTCTTCACCAATGTTTTCCATATTTGAGCCTCCAAAGCCCTGCTCAACAATGGCTTCTAACACCTCTAATTCTGGGGCGAGGTAGCCCTCTTGAAATGTTTTTTGCATAGTGTAATATGTTTTGAGTTAATAAATTGTCGCTCAAAACCATACAACTCCAATATGGTGGGGTATATAAACAAAGAAAGTGTGGAGTTGATTTTCGTTTATCTAATCGAAGGTTGTGGAAAGACCTGAACTGAAATAAACGATACAATGCCCCACACTTGGATAGTATGGGTATATGCACAGATTGTGCATAGCCACATAGCTACACAAGAGATGAGTGCTGTCCGTTATCCTTCAGTTCTGAAAACTTCCACATTTTCGATTAAGGACTTGCGAAAAACACTTTCGTAAAAATATGTCCGCCGAAAAGTGGCGCAATTAGCCACAATTCCAACAATACAAAATTAAGAAAAATTTTCGAAACGAACAACACTCACGGGGGACATTGTTTGGATAAAATATTAAGAAAACCTTAATATGCTTTATATTATCTTTGGGAGATAGGTATTATGACTTAATTTTATATTATTTATTCGATAAATTTTAGAGTTTCGAAAAATAACGCTATCTTTGCAACAGAAATGGGGGTTTAGCTCAGCTGGTTAGAGCGCTTGCATGGCATGCAAGAGGTCGTGAGTTCGAATCTCATATCCTCCACAAGCGCAATGTGAATACGATTGGACTTTGACCAATCGTATTTTTTTTATTGCAATCTATGCCGTTGTGCAAGCCCAAGCATAGATGGCAATAAAAACGCTCGCAAGCAGGCTTCACATTGCGTTTGAGTGGTTATGATATATTTATAGAGTTGCGGGGATATGATAGTGATTTATTGCTCGACCTATGGTCTGCGCTTTATTTTAATAAGGTATCCCCGCGAGCTTTGGCTTTTAGCCTCGCTTCGAATCTCATATCCTCCACTGATTGCAATGTGAATACGATTGGACTTTGAGCCAATCGTATTTTTTTATTGCAATCTATGCCATTGTGCAAGCCCAAGCATAGATGGCAATACCACCTACTATAACTTCCGCTAATAGGCCTATAAGAAAGTATGATTGATTTTATTGTTGTATATTAGAAAATCTTATTACCTTTGCACCAGAAACAAGAACAAAAACTAAAAAGATTATTAATAACAACTAAAACTAAAATGATTATGGATAAGACTAAGTATACTTGTATGCCTTGTGGTTGGACTTATGACCCTGAGAAGGGTGATCCCGAGAATGGTATTGCACCTGGCACATCGTTTGATGAGTTGCCCGATGATTGGACTTGCCCCGTATGTGGCGTAGGTAAGCAACTTTTTGAAAAGGAGTAAATAACTTTAAATAACTACAACTATGGAGACTAAGAATAAGGTATTGGCAACAATGAAGGAGGCTGGTGAGCCCCTTAACGCAGGTAAGATTGCAGAGCTTTCGGGTATCGACCGTAAGGAGGTAGACAAGGCAATGAAGCAGCTCAAGGAGGAGGGCGCAATTGTATCACCTGTCCGCTGCAAGTGGGAGCCCGCAAAGTAATCCCAAGCAATAAAAACAAAAGAGCAAGCCACTTAAGAATTAGAGGCTTGCTCTTTTGTTTTTCGCGCTGTGTGTTTAGAGTTGTTCTCCTGACAAAAACGATGCATATACGATGTCATAAATCCCTCTCCTTACACTTCGCACAACTACCCTTAGCAATAGCTATTACTTGTCTATTTGATAATCAACAACTTATTTTTCGATGCAGTGTAAATGGAGTATTGATAATCAATGAGTTGCAGAGTTCAGGCCGAAATAGGGTAGATAATTGTGCCATTCTATTACAGTAAATGCACACTTCTCAGCTTTTCTGTTCGGAGCCCTAATCCGAGTACAAAGATAGTAAAATTTCATAGAAAATTGTGTTAAAAGGTGTATAAATAAAGATTCCCTATTTGAGGCATTTTTGCTCACTAGGGGCTATAAATTACTTTCTATTTGGGAAAGTGCAGATGGTATTTCAAAGTGCCATTTGACTATGTTTCTTTATCACAAAAAACACAAGATGAAATGCCACAAAAAAGCAAGATGATACAAGTTGGGTTAATGGGATAAAAGAACAGCTCGTGAGTATTCCTCACGAGTTGTCTACTTAATCGGAGCCATTTCAAAGTGCCATTTTGGCTCTTTGAAATTTTGAATTTGGCACTTTGGAATTTTTATTACTCTTCCTGCTCGTAGTAGTACGAGTAGTCGATGCCCTTCATAAAGGTTTCACGGTCGTTGATCTTGTCTGTCAAAGCCGATCGCAACAGTCTCTTAATTTCTGATGGGTCAGCGACACTTTTTTGCATCGCATTCAGGTAGTCGTTCTTGTCAATCTTACTCCAATCAACGCATTTATGCAACTGCTTTTTGAGAATCAAATCGAGCCAAATACGAGTCGCACGACCATTGCCCTCACGGAATGGGTGGGCGATATTCATCTCGACATATTTGTCGGCAATCTCCTCAAAAGTTGTTTCGGGCATTTGCTCAATTGTCGTAAGCGTCTGCGGAAGGAATTGCGCCATAGCAAACTGAAATCCTCCCTTGGCAATATTCACCGTGCGGATCTGCCCGGCAAAATCGTACAAGCCACCAAACAGGTAGGCGTGAATCTGCTGTAAGCACTTGATGCTTCCTGGCTCTAAATTATTCAATATGCCACTCTCAAACAGCGAATAGGCCTTCTTGCGACTCTGACCATCAATAGTATTGTCGTTATATGTGAACCAATCAAGGAAATCCGCCCCCTTCTTGCTTGGAATGGCTTTTACTAATGCTATGATGTCGTCTTGAATAAAGCAATCGGTAGCATATTTTTTGCCATCGGTAGCGGTTAATTTCAGTTGTATACATTTTGAATACAACTGAAAGTCTTTGTTCTTCAAACGACTTTTTACCGTACCCCAATAGACACGAGGACGAGGGCTATCGGTAATAGCAGCCACGATATCGACCGCAGAGAACCACCATTTGGATTTTTCTTCATCCCAAATAGCTCGCACCTCTCGGTCATTATAGAATCGAATGGATATTTTGGTCATATAATCCAGTAATTTACTTTGTTATAAGTTTATGACAGCAGATTGCTCATTCTTATTAAGAAACTTTAATTAGTACTTATCTTCTAATATCCCAATAAAATTAATGAGTGAAATTGTTGCTGACGTAACTAACATCATATCCCGCTTTGAAGCCGTTCGCTTATGTGTTAGCATATTTGCTAGTTTGTTTGCAGTTTTAGCATATGCACGCATTTCTTCATGCGAGGTTCCAGCCAATTTAACAGACAAATAATTGCTAATCATTCTTACTGCATCAGTTTTGCTAATAGCTACTCCTGCTTCATCTAATTGGCCATGTATAGTTGGGTTGTATACAGCTTGTGCAAGAGAAATAATTGTTTCTCTACACAAAAGTCCCACACCTTGGAAATCTTCCTCATTGTGTGCTGACATTGAATCTTTTTTGAACTTTATGATAGTTCTTTCTATCCTCTCCCACTCGCTTAGTTCAACCAATGTATCCATATTCTGAGAGGTCTCGACTTCTTCAAAATATGCAAGTGTTGGAGAAAAAAGCTCATGAATATAAGCTCTGCGTTCTTGCCAAGTTGGGAAATCAGCTTTCCATTTCCCATACCAATCCCATAATTTCACATAGGTGTTATTGTAGGTCAAATTTAGCTTCTTGCAATTTGTTACAATATCATTATGAAGTTTTTGATATCTATCATTTTCATCTTGAATACGACTTCCGCCAGTAGCAACAGATATCATTATATTCCTTACTGTTTCGATACTTTGCTTGAGCTTACTTTTCCCAGACTCTCCACCTATAACTCCCCAATCGATATCTGTTCTACTCAATATCGGTGTTATCTTGACTAGGAAATAACTATTACTATCGCCAGATACCTCATTTAAAGATTCTCCCAATTGTCGTTCAGCTTCTGCAATCTTGTCAGATGTTAATGTTGAATATTTTGTTACTGGTAAGTTTACATAGACTGTATATCCATATGTGCCACCATTCCAATTATCATAGTCTGTGTTGACAACTAATATTTGGGAATCTGCTATTATATCACATATTTCATTATACCCCCGTCCTCTCATTAATACATTTGCTGTATTGAATACAGGAGAAAAATTGCTATATATTTCGTAATATTGCTGTGCCATGGACTCTAATATAACTTGACTATTTTATGAGTATTCTTAGCATATAGTCGGTGTATAAATTTATTCCATTGTTTTGATTTTGGAATCTATAAAGGCGATTTCCGCATCATCTAATCCATATTTTTTATATAGCTGTTGGTCTATTTCCACCACAGACTTGCTCCAATTAATATCCGATTTAGATGTAAAGTTTTGAAGTGGAACAAATTGATATACATTCTGATATAAGTTTTGGGAAACCTTTAATATTCCGACCATAAATCGTAAAAACTTTGTGGTCATATATTTTTGTAAATTTACAGCCTCTACTTTATTATCAAAAGCTCCAAAAGGAATCATGGAATCAGTACAAGCTGTATTTGGTTTTGCGACATATGACTTGCCGATAATATTTACAGCCTTATCGTCTGTCAATAGTCCAGCTCCTCCATTGCCCTTGGAAGTAAATACTTTATAACTATTTAATATTTGAGTATTCTTTGTGATTTTACTTTTTGCGTAAAATCTTATTGTTTCATGAGCACATCTAACTTCTACGGAGTTATGGAATGCTTTATCTTTTGATATTGAATTAAAGTTTTTACCTACTATACCAAAAGCATCTCGACCTGTGGTAATAGTATTCAAGGCTTTAAAGCCCTGTGATTTAATAACTTTTTTGGCAATCGATGATATTTTATTTAGAGGCAAAATAATACTTAGATCATTTTCAAATAAAGGTCTCCTTAAAACATCTCTTTCTTCATTTTGGTTATCTACAAATTCGGTATCCCCGTCATGTGAAGGCGTCCACAAAAAATAGCATACTCCACCCAATTCCGTATTCGGGAAGATTTTCTTACCATTACCACTAACGATGGTAGAGAAATGATTGTGTTCTTTCACAAAATTCCTTAATTTCGGGAAGGAATTATCTTGTCCATCTGCGGTAAACCAGCGAGATGGGGTGATTAATGATAAGTACTGAGGGTTGGCTAGAATTCCTAATTCAATAAATTTGGGGAAAAGTTGTTTCGCCAAACTTCTATTTTCGGCAATATTCTCTTGATATGGAGGATTTCCAACTATAACATCAAATTTCATATCATTTAATATCTTTATTTTTTCTTCGTTATTATCTATAATCAAATCATATGTTGTAAAATCTGCTATGATGTTTTCTATAGGCATATCCAACAACTTATATATTTTACGAGTAAACTCATAACATAGTGCAGATGTTGGCAATGAGTATATATTGTTCTTAACAACCTCAATGCCGGTTGCAAATCTGCTATATATAGCATAAGCAAATTCACCCTGCTTTGATGCAATATCCAAGAACTTTACCTCTTCGATACTATCCATATCAGGCAACATCGCAATCATATCTTTAGCTATATTCTTTGGTGTCACAATCTCAGAATCTGACATCCTACCAAACTGAGTTAAGGCAACTTCCGCTCGTTTGATAGGTTCCATTGACTCATCGCTAATAAGATTGTTGATATTCTTAATCTTATAATCAAGTTTACTATGGATAAAGTGAGAGCACTTACTGTGTAGTGCATCTAATTTATCTCTATCAAGGCCTAAATTTCTTGCAATATGTTTATTGTCATCATTAGCAGACAATACATCTATAATATCTCTTAAGTTATCTACTTTGGATTCAGTTAAGAAGGCAAAGAACAAGATTTGGAGATAATATGTTTGCAGCTTTTTAGCCAACTCTTTTGCTTCATCATATGAAGATTGGGGTTGTGTCTCTGTGCTATCGCCTCCTTGTGAACCGTCAGAACCATCAGTGGTATTCCTTCCGTCAGAGTCCGTATCACCACCACTATCTATCTCATCTCCATCTTCCTCTGTTGGTTTGAAGGTAATACCCTTCCTAGAATCAATAGGAACAAGGTCTTTAATAATGGAAATAATCTCATCATCAGTCAAAATATTATCATCTACAGGAATATCTGTTGCCTCATCCATAACACTTCTGCTCTGCGAATATTCACGCACAGCATCCATAATATTGGCACTTGTTACCTGATGTAGCTTGTCTTTATTCAAACATATAATTGGAGATATTTCCAACTCTCTATTAAGGCGTACTTCTAACTTCTCATTGCCATCAGCATCTGTGTTTGCATTATAGAATTGAGATTTTAACTCCTGCAGGCGGAATAACCGATCTACATCAAAATCCACTAATAGAGTTTGGGGCTTCTTATTATATTTAATAGTTTTACCTTCAGTGTCCTCGTATGTGACAACATATTGATTCTGCAAACGGAATATCGCTTGATCATATTCCTGTGGAGATGCAGTATCTTTCAGGAATATCATAGTATCCCACTCCTCAACAGTGTTTCCTGTAAGCATACGATTGACCGTAAGAGTAATCGTCTTTTTACCCTCACTTTCACATCGTTTAATTTTAGATTTGATGGTCTCTACTGATGGATATGATGTATTACCATCAACTCCTGCTATGTTGATAATCTCATATTGAGATAGATTGTCAAACTTATCAGGATTATTTGTTATCAACTCTTGCATTGCATCACAAGAAGCACGATATGGCAGAACAAATACCATATGATGGCACATCTCACCATCCTTAATCTTATCGTAATTCAAGAATGAGAAGATATTTTCATCCTCCTGAGAACCATCAATAGCTCTTAATAAATCACAAACCTCTGATTCATTCTCAAATTTCTTGTAGTTACCAGCAGCGTCCTTCTCTATTGATTGAGGTCTAAACAAAGCTGAAAGAGTAGCTGTTTTACCCAACTCTTTAAGTTGCTTTATCTTTTGTAGGGATGACTCATTTGGAGTAAAAGCAAAACGAATCATTTGAGGGAATCCATAATATGGATTCTCCCACTCATCTTCGGGGTCTTCTTTTTGATTATTGTCTGCTATCCATTTGTCAGATGCATCAATAATATCTGTAAATTGACAGAATGAGACAATATCATCTTCTGAAAACTCGCTACTCATCAAAATACGGTATGGAGTGCCTGACAAATGAAGCGTAATACTTGCTTTGAGGTGTTTTTGAACCTCCTTGTCAATATCTTCTACAGATTCTATATCATTTTGTTTTAACTCATTTTTGATCTGAGCTGTAGTCAACCCTGCATTTTGTAGCACTTTGCCATATTCCGTAGCTCTTGCACCATAATGAGTCTCATCAACAATGAGTAGGTCTATTTGACTATCAAATACTTCTTTATGCTTCTCCTTTATTTCATCTCCCTGTAGGTCCTGCAATGTCAGAAAGATAGCAACCTTTTTACCACTCTCAATGTTAGACTTGATTATATTCTCATCTCTCGACAGAAGTTCTCCATCAAGAAATACAAAACCATCAAAGTTTGCAATCTTCTCAATCGTCTTCTTCCACTCCTCTTTTACATCAGCTTTTCCTGATACAATTACCACTATTGTGGCATTCATTGCATTAGCACAACACATTGAAGTAAAAGATTTACCAAATCGCATTACTGCATACATCAGTAATTTTGTACGACCCTTATCTTTTGCCTTCATAAAGGCTTTTACCGCATCGTCTTGATTTGGTCTTAGCTTATATGGCTTAGCATCTCGTTCGTAATGAGGGATTTCAGGGAGATGCTGTTCATTATATAGTTGATATATACCACCTCCTTGCTCTAGATCTCGTTCTATATGCCTAAATGCTTCCTCAAGATTATCAACATTGACATCTTTGAAAAACTCATTAGAGTAATATAAGCCTTCAGGCACATCCTTCCTTTGTAAACGCACCTTACCTAACTCTAATTCCAAATAATGATGAATAGCATAGTCTCTAAAGAATTTGTCTCCGACTTTTGCAGCTCGACAATATTCCTGAGTGAGGTCTTGATAGTGTTTGCGCCATTCGGACAAACGAACATTAATAGGACGAACAGTGTCTCCTATTTTCCAATAATTAGGGATGGTATTAGTGGAAAAGGCATATATATGGGGATAGACTCTTCCTATTAGTAAATTCTCTAATACAGAAGTGTCTATATTCATATTTTGTTTAATTACTGTCATTACACCTCTACTTTAATAATGAAACAAATTTTACAACTTTACCTGTAGTCCAGTCCTTAATATTGCAATAAGTCCCAATGTGCTTGTGAATATTACCTTTGGTACACCCTTCACATATTTGCTTTTGTGTCGCTTTGTGACCTAATAAGTCGAGGGAATCTAATTTATCAATTCTACAACTATTTGGAACTACACATTTGAGTCCGTCCATCTGCCAAATATTCCATGAAATAATATTTGCTATGCATTTAATTGATGCTGCTAGTGGGCGTTTCCCAAACTTCAATTGATAGTTCTCAATATAGGTATATAACAATGCTTCGCGGGCAAGCAACAGATTATCACCTTGCCACTCAAAACCATAAATGCTTTTATAGGCGTGTTGCGCAGCGGCAAGCCATTCGCGAGAGGTGTGAACATTTTCATTAATTACACGTAATTTACGGTCGAGTAATCCTATTCGTTCTTCGATGGGTATTAGATCTCCTGTTGTTGTATCGTATCGGCTGGTAATATATGGTGCTTCGCCACATGTAATCTCCATGCGATTCTCTCTAATATAGTCTTTCCAGGTTTTGCCTTTAGGAAACTCTATAGATTCAGTAGTTGGAATCCAGTAGTGCTTCCCATTTTCTTCCTTCTCTATATTAAACACATCCTTGCGACCAAACCATACGGCATCTATAATGTTGTTTTGAGCATTGCATACCCATGATGGCGTAAATACCTCAGCCATATCTCTTGAACGAGCTGATTGCTGTATCTTATCTTTAAGAACTCGTGGTATTATTTTGTTGTTATCAATAATCCTATCGCTAGTAATTTCATCAAATTCCCCAAAACCAGTTCCCCATTGTTCGTAATCTTTGGTCGCCCAAAATATATTACATTGTGTGGTATGATCGCGAAGAAGAATCTCCAAAATCCCTTTTGGTATATTACCCTCGAGTATATCTACTTTTTCGTTCTTCATAACTTTATGGTGCAAATGTATACATGCGTATTGACAACTTTTGATAATTATCAAAATTTTCATTGGCGGATATAAACTTCGCAATATACAAAAATAAGCAAAATTTGTCAGATTGAGGTGTTATTGTTAAAAAGTTTATAAACAATCTACAAATATAAGGTATTATCCAAGTGTAAATTTAGCCTTATTCAAGAGAAAAAGGCGGACTAAATCCGCCTTGTCAATCACACATTACTAACGACTATTTCGGTATCGCCATAGACCTGGTGCCATTCGTCGTTCGAACTCTTCCATATTAGTGATGCACTCGACATTGTGTTTCTTGTCGAGCCACTTCTTTATGGCTGCTCGGTCAAAGTACAATCTGTTACCCTGACGAATGAACGGGATATCGTGATACCTTACTGCTCGATATATCGCAGATTTCGATTTGCCGAGCAGTTTGCAAACATCCTCTACGCTCATCAGCTCATCTTCGAGAGGTAAGGGTTGATGTTTTTCACGAACAGTCTTTTCAAGTGATTCAATTCTCTCTACCAGATTTTGAATGAGCTCCGGTAGCTGCTCAAACGCTAATGATTTTTGTGTCATAATTTTATTGTATTAAGTGAATGGTTTAGTTACCAGTTCATACTAAGAGTAGAGGGGCGTTAGTAATAAGGTTTGTGGATTGGTGATTTTTTTGTAAAAAAAAGATGCGAATGACTTCTTCTGCCTATAAACAACGCCTTCTGAATAGAAGGTAGAATTCTTTTCGCCTGTGTCAGATGCGGCTCATTGCACTCCATTTCACCTCGTTGCAGCCCATTGCAACATAGGCGAAATGTTTTTGTTGAAAAACGGTTTTAAGAAGATATTGGACATCGAGGTCGAGAATGGTGCGTACTCGTAAACACTAACACCCACAAAAAATGGCGTTTTGGGGCATAATTCCGTTAAAACACAAAAAATCCCGAAAGTGGTTGATAAACTCTCGGGATTTTTCGTCTATTTTGTATGATTTTCAGCCGATTTTTGTAGGCATTAGTGTTTATTAGTGGTCATTAGAGTGCAAAAATTACTTGCCGATGCAGAATGTTAGACTGCTTGATAATCAGTTAATTACAGATTTCGGGCTGAAATGGGGCGAAGAATTTTAACAAACACTAATAAATGATGATAAATAACGATAAAATCAATGTCCAATATTCAGTAGTTACCATTAGTATTATTAGTGTTAAACCGCTCAAATCAGGTCCTCTAATCTGCGTGTTTCTGTCGTAAAGATAGTAATTATTCATGACTTTTCCAAATGGGTAATTTTAGTGTGTTATCTGTTGATTTTATTTACTTATTTCCGAAGTCTGCAGGTGTCTCGCCCCACTCGCGATTATCCCAATGTAGCACCTGAATATCGTCGATTTTAGCCGCCATAACTTTGAGGAATATCTCGGCTAATTGCAGCTGCTCACAGCGTCGAGATGACGCGGTTTGCTTATTACGATACCAAGTGATTGCGGTAATGCTATCCGAGTAGATAATGCGAGGTGCTTCGGGGTGTCTGAGGATATATTTGACAGCCTCTACGATGGCGAGAAACTCTCCGATGTTATTCGTCTTGTTGCCTATGGAATGGTTGAAGAGTTCCAATCCAGAAGAGAGGTCAACCGCCCTGTAGCGTGTCAACCTCTCCTTCGTGGAATGTGCGCCGTCAGTGGCTATTCCTACTGTCGGGCGCTTCATTTTCGACCACCTCCCATATAACGCTTGCCGGTGTAGATGTATCCGTCCTGCTCGAAGCGGCGAATCATCTCTTGGGCCTGCTTGATGAAGTCGGCTATCACCTCCTCGTGGTTCTCGATGTCCTTGCGCTCTCTGAGGATTTGGAGCACGCCATCGAGCGTTCGGCTCATTGCACTTTTGCCGTCCTTCGGGTCGAGATAGATGGTCTTGTTGCCGAATGACACTGTAACCTTGTACAGCGTTTTGGGAACGATTATGGTCTCTACTGTCGCAGGAAACTGTACGGGTGTGGCGGCAACTACCACATATCCCTTTGCCTTGTGCATAGGCTTCAATTCAACCGAATAGAGAACATTTGGCTCGATTGTGCCTTTCAGGTCCTCTGCCAGGACACAAATCTGTTTGCCGTATCTTGAGTCTTCCCTGACTCCTTTCAATTGACGAGTTTTTGAGTGACGGGACACAAAGCCAATAAGCTCTCCCGTTCTTTCCGATTTCGCAAACTTAATCTGCGACTTCTCCGATGTCATTTTACTTGTCTACCATATTCAATCTATTTCAATCAATTTACAAACTAGGTTACTCGATCACTCTAAATGGAGTACAAATATACACTTATTTTACTTGTCCGCCAAGCGTTTTAAGTGTTAATTTTCAGAGGGTTACACCCGAAAATATACAGAGAAAATCACTCGTCAGAACAGGCGTTCATCTTCTGTGAAATGGCTAAAATGCTCGTCATTATCAGAGACTTGCAACAAGGGCCTGCACTTCCAATATCTATAAATTCTACCACCGTTGGGTATATAGACATTTATGTCGTGAAAATTTAGGTATTGGTTGCCTTGCTCTGTGCCGAAATTCATCCAAGTAGCACAATTCGGCAGGTTCGGGTTAGGCTGAACATAGAGGTTCATCTTCTCCTTACCTGCAACGAATATATTATGAATGCGCAGATCATTGTCTATCGGAAACCGGTAGGCATAGAGAGCGAAGTCGCATATATCTGTATTGAGAAGACTTCCTCCAAAGTGTTTCGGTGCTTCAACCTTTAACCTGTTAAATCGCATTTGAATATGTGGCCGCCCTCGTATCTCTTCATACTTCTCATTGGTCACGGGCTCCGCAGTGGCGTACACCACCCTGAAACCGTTGTTTGTGCTATCCAGCACCATCACGTGCTCCACGATGTTACCACTCTTATTGATGCTCTCCTCGGCAAGGTCAGGAGGTTTCATAACGCAGCACTTCACTAAACCTACGATACCTACAATGACCATCAGGATCCCCCAAGGTCCAATGGCTGATGCAACAAATACTGCATTGTCAGCCTTCTGTCGTATATCTTTCATACTTTCTAATAGGGAGTAAAGTATTGTCCGTATAAAAAGCCTGATTACTCAGGCTTACTATCCAACCACTCCTGGAGTGTCATCGAGTCCTCGAATCCGTACTCGTCAATCTCCACGAAGCCATCAGGTCCCATTTCGATTACCTCTTTCGAGAGGATTGTTCCTGCGTGGTTTACAATTACGCGGGGCTCGATTGTGGCAAACTCACCTCCGGTATCCGACTCACGAATATCGTAGGCGTGAAGTCCCTCAGGAACGATGTCTCGGTTAATACGGAGGCAGGTAAACAACACCTCTTTGTCGTTTACATTCATCACCTCAAATGTCTCGCTATACAACTCTTCTTTTGTCTTCATATCTATTTGGTTTTAGGAAGTTCAATTGCTCGTACCCAGTTGTGCACATCGTCAAACATCTCGTCGTTAAGTAGCGATAGGAATTCATCTACCGTCATCTTACGCACTCTGCCATCGTTGTCAGAACGATTGTACCAATCGACGATAAACTCGTCAAGGATATCTCTGTCGAAGTGGTCGATGGGATAAGTGAAAATCCACAATTCCTTCTCTTCGGTGTTTCCTACACACTCGTTGAATGTTTTGAGGTTGTCGGCGAAGAGTTCCTCTTTGTTCCACTGGGTATCTACAAATGCATCGATGATACTCTCCGGAGCCTTGGTGTTGGCTTTAAGGTAGGCAATGGCATTTCTACGCCACTCCTTGTGGCAGATGTGCGTGTACTTCTCCCACACCTCGATAAGCGACTTATTGATAATCTCGCTTACGCCGTATGGCTCATCTGTGGCGGTACCAATCTCACGCATACAGCACTCCTCACTCTCGAATATCTCCTTGAGCATACACTCGGCCAGTCGCTGATGCTCCTCGCCATTCTCATCTTCGGGGTACTCGATGACTGTTACTTTCATAGGCAGCCAATTCTCTGGCTGGTGATTTGCTGCGACAAACACGATGCTGTCTACTAACTTTCTTTGGAGTTCTCGCTCCTGTTCTCCTGGTCTCATACTGCTATCTGAATTTTTCCTTGTTTGAATAATTGTTGTTTGTATTGGCGATGCTCTCGCACAGTTTCGGCCCACTTTTTCTTATCGGGCTTGTACATTCCCTTCGCCTTGCTTCGCTTGAGTCGGCGGCGTGATGCCTCCATCTTGTCGGGGTCTATGAGGAATGTAATCAGTCTTCGGCTCACACCATACTCTCGTGCCAACTGTCGCTGGCTCACATCTTCTGTGTGGTAGCGATGGTAAATCTCCGCACGCTGTTCGGGCGTCAGTTTCTGTCTGCGGTCATACTCTGTACCGCTGATGGATATCTTCTCACTCTTGTATGGCATAGACTACTCGTTTTGGGTGTTCAGTCCTTGCTCGTTGCAGCAGTCGTTATACCAACTGAGCAGCGTGTCGAGCCATTCGATGTTAATCTCCGTGAGGTGTCTGTCAGTAAACACCTCGCCCGTTTCGTCGTTGATAAGCGTACAACTGCCGTCGCTTCTCAGTTCCGTCATACGGTAGCGAGTGAATACGGGATAGTCTCCCTCTTCCTCGACATAGACAATGTGTGGCAGCCAACCATTAGGTCGGTGTGGCAGAGCTTTGAGCGTATTGACATACTCTGCCGACAGGTCGTAAAGTCTCTGTTGTAGCATAGTTAAAGTAGGTCGTCTTCAAATGAGTAAATATCGGTTATCACAAAGTCCTCCGTACCCTTCTCGGTCATCGACTGAAGGTCTCGCACGGAGTTGCAGTAGAAGAATATCTTGTCATCCTCGCTCTCGTCCAC
>SUZB01000003.1 GCA_015060115.1 Rikenellaceae bacterium
TTCCTTTCTTTATATTTCGTTTAGCTACTATTTTTGCATGATTCTTTTCAATCCCCACTGGTTTTTCGGACTGATCCCTTATTGGGGCTCACTGTAAAATTCCGATGGGGGAGCAAAAAAGTTAGGGCTTATTGGTCTGTCTACTATTTTGACCAATAAGCCCAATAAGCCCGAAAGGTGGATTTTTTAGCCCATCCTGCCTGTAAGGTAGGCCTTGGTGCGCTCGTCCGAGGGGTTGGAGAACATCGTGGCGGTGTCGCCATACTCAACCAACTCGCCGAGGTACATAAACATCGACTTTGAGGATATTCTCATTGCCTGACCCATATTGTGGGTAACAATCAAGATAGTTACCTCCTTCTGAAGCTCCTGCATCAGCTCCTCGATATGCGCAGTGGCAATAGGGTCGAGTGCCGAGGTAGGCTCGTCCATAAGCAGAATATCGGGCTTCATAGCCAAGGCGCGAGCGATGCAGAGACGCTGCTGCTGACCACCCGAAAGGAAGGTGCCCTTCTTATTTAGCACATCCTTAACCTCGTCCCACAGCGCCACACTTCGTAGTGAGCGTTCAACGGTCTCGTCTTTCTCGGTTTTCGACAGGCGTATGCCATTGAGCGCATAGCCCGAAAGCACATTGTCGTAGATGCTCATCGTGGGAAATGGCTGAGGGCGCTGAAAGACCATACCCACCCTGCGACGCACATCGATAGGCTCCATCGAGAGGATATTTTCGCCATTGAGCAATATCTCGCCATCGACACGGATGTTGGGATATAGGCTGTGCATTAGGTTTACGGCACGCAGTAGCGTACTTTTGCCGCAACCCGAAGGTCCCATTATGGCGGTGATACTATTTCGTTCGATGGCTGCCGATACATACTTTACCGCCATCGTCTGCTTGGTGTACGACACGCAAGTCTTATTAAATTCAAGTATAGGTGTTACTGATTCCATCTCTTTGCAAGATATTTAGCCGTAAGATTTAATGTAAGAACAAATAGTAATAGGAAGAGTGATGCACCCCAAATCAGCTCTTGTAGGTTGGGGTCGTTGAAGAACTCCCAGATAAGCAGAGGCACCGCCGATATGGGCTTGTCAATGGCAAAGCGGATAAACGAGCAACCGAGGGCGGTGAACATAAGTGGTGCGGTCTCGCCAATAACGCGCGAGATAGCCAACAAGATACCGGTAAAGATACCTCCGAAGGCTGCGGGAAGTTGCACCTTAAGCATCACGCGGGCACGATTGCCACCGAGTGCCAAGCCAGCCTCTTTGAGCGATGCGGGCAGAATCGTCAATGTCTCCTCCGTAGAGCGGATAATAAGCGGAAGCATCATAATGAAGAGTGCCACGCTACCAGCTATCGCCGAGTAGCCCTTCATAGGCACAACCACCCAGATATAGACCACAATACCGATAATAACAGAGGGTGTACCCTGCAATAGGTCAGTAAGATAGCTTACTATCTTGGCAAACTTATTTTTTGGGTTTTCGGCCAAATATGCACCGCAGAGGATACCTACGGGAATTGCAAAGATGGCTGCCATAGAGAGCATTAGCAGTGTTCCTATGATACCGTTTGCAATACCTCCCGGAATAGGCTCTCCTGCTTCGATAGCCATCATCGCCTTATAGGCTGTCGGCGTCGGCTCGGTAAAGAACGACCACGATAGTTGGTCGTAACCACGCAGAAATACCTCGCCCAAGATTGCAAAGAGGGGAACTGCCGTGAGGGCAGCCAAGAGGCAGACGCCCCACAACAGCGCCTTATCCTTTGCCAAGCGTTTTATAATTCTCCTTTTTTCCATAGTTATGCTATTCTTGCGCGTTTAATCATTAGTTTGCCTATCAGGTTGATAACTGCCGTGATAAGGAATAGTATCAGGCCGATGGCAATGAGTGAAGAGAGTCGTAAATCGTCAGCCTCGCCAAACTGGTTGGCAATGATTGATGCCATTGAGTTGCCTGTCGAGGTGATTGAGTCGGGAATGTTATTCGTATTGCCGATAAGCATCGTCACGGTCATCGTCTCGCCCAAGGCACGGCCGATAGCTAAGATATACGAAGAGAAGATACCTGAGCCGGCAACGGGAAATACAACCTTGCGGATAACCTCGGCACGGGTAGCGCCAAGGCTATATGCACCCTCCTTAAGGTCGTTGGGCACCATCTTGATAAACTCGGCACTCAGCGAGGCGGCGTAGGGCACAATCATAATAGCCAAGACCAGCGATGCGGTGAGGACACCAGAGCCCTGTGGCGAGATGTTGAGCGCCATAATGAGTGGGCGCAGGGTGTAGAAGCCCCACAGGCCGTAGATAATCGAGGGGATACCCGCCAAAAGGTCGGTTACGGTGCTCAATATTGCGGCAATGCGTCTTCCTTTGAAATACTCGCCCACGAACATCGCAACGGGGAGCGAAAAGGGGATACAGAAGATAAGGGCAAGGAGCGTAGTCATCAGCGTACCGGTGATGAATGGCAAAGCGCCATACTGCTCCTCACCCTCGGTGTAACTCCACTCAGATGAGGTCAAAAACTTAAAGAATCCAAAGTGCTCGAAAGCCTCGTATGCGTCAGTGACGAGGGCGTAAACTACGCCCCCGCACACTACGGGCATTATCGCTGCCGCTAAGAACAATAGGATTTTATATAACTTATCGCTCATAGCTATGGTTAAATGAGTATCGATACACCATCGTAAGTTACAGTCTTCAAATTCGTGAGACTCAGCTCCTTAGCCTTCGGAGGAAGTGGTGCGTAGTGTACATCGATTGTGATGTGTTGCGCCTCGTCCGAAAGGATATACTTCACGAGGTCGAGCGTTGCCTTTGCCTGCTCCTTGGAGCGGTCAGAGTAGTTCTGCTCCTTGTAGATGATAATCCAAGTAAAGGTTGAGATGGGGTATGCGCCAACGGCATTGGCATTGGTGATAGAGCAACGAGTATCTACCGGAATGTCGCCCGCCGCCGCTGCCGAGATGCTCGCTGTTGAGGGTAGAACAAACTCACCTCTTGCGTTCTGGATGCGTGCATAGGGGAGCTTCTGAGCAAAGGCATACTCCGAGCCTACATAGCCGATAGTATTCTTTGTCTGCTTAACGATGCTTGCCACGCCGGGGTTACCCTTTGCTGCCTGTCCCGAAGGGAAGTTTACAGACTTGCCTGCACCATACTTCGAAGCCCACATCGAACTAACCTTTGTAAGATAGTCGGTGAATACGAATGTCGTACCCGAACCATCAGAGCGATATACAGGGATAATGGCCTCTGCGGGGAGCTCAACATCGGGGTTGAGAGCTGCCAAGCGCTCATCGTTCCACATCTTAATCTCGCCAGCAAAGATGTCGGCGATAACCTCGCCAGATAGTCTTAGCTCCTTGACACCATCGAGGTTGTAGGCAACAACCACAGCACCCATACAGGTGGGAATATGCACTACGGGCTCCATCTCTGCCATCTCCTTGTCCGAGAGGAAGGCATCGCTACCTGCGAAATCGACAATCTTATCTCGGAGGTTGCGTACACCACCGCCTGAGCCGATACCACCGTAGGCTACCTGATCGCCCTTTAACTCGGCAAACTGCTCAAAAACAACATTGTAGAAGGGTAGAGGGAAGGTTGCACCAGCACCCGAAAGCTCCTGCGACTCACGACCGCCATTGTTGGCGTTGCCACCACACGCTACAAAGGCAAGCGTTGCGGCCAATGTCATTGCTGACTTAAAAATCTTTTTCATACTCTTATAGTTATTAATTGTTTATCTTTTTTAGAATCCGAAGTAGCAGTTGATATATGCCGAGTAGGCACTCTTTGCACCATCGACCTTAGGCATGCTCACTCTAAAGTTGGGGGCAATCTTCACATACTTGCCCAACTTGAACTGAGCACCGAGAATTGCAGCACGCTCATCCTTAGCGATACTCCAATCATCGTTTGAGTAGAGGTCGTCAAATCGGGCATAGATGTCTGCGAACTTTGCAACCTTAGCCGATGCAAACACCGAGTAGCCGTACTGGTTGGCGTTGTCGGCATAGCCTGCATTCCACATCTGGTTGTACTCAGCACCGATTGTAAATTTGTCGTGCTTGTATCCTGCGAAAGCAGCCAAGTTTACGATACTCTTCTTGCTCTCGTCGCCACTCTCATTTAGACCGCCATAAACACGAATCTGGAAGCCCTTAACGGGTGTTAGCGTCAAGCCTAAGCCATAGTTAAGGCCATCAATCTTCTGAATCTTCTTGTAACCCTCGCCATTTACGATAATCGCATCGGCCGAGATCCAGTCGGCAAACTTGTAGGCTACCGAGATACCCAAATCGGCGCTATTACCGAACTTATACTCGTCTTGGAACGACTTCATAATGTAGCGATAACCCCAGAACTTCTCCTGAAAGTTGAACTGTGTGGTAGATATCAAACCGCCATTGAGTGTAAGGTTGCCCCTCTTCCACGCCACCATCGCATTCTTGATGTAGGCGATGCGCTGATAGTCATCTACATTTGATGACTTGCCAATATCCATTACGGCCTTTGCCGAGAGACCCTTGCCAAAGTTGTACTCGTAGCCAAAGTAGCTACGCTCCAACTCGAAGCCTCGGTCGTCGTTCTGCGCACCAAAGCCAGTGTGGAAATTGCCGAATACCTGAACAATCGCCTTGCCCTTGGGCTCCTCCGTTTTCGTATCCTGCGCCTGTGCAGTGATACCGATGCAGGATAGAAGACCTGCCAAGATTACCATTTTCTTCATAGTTAATAGTGTTTTTAAGTTAATCTTACTCTCTTGTTTTTTCACACTGCAAAAGTATCGGCAATAGATTTCATAAATGTTTCAAAAAAATTAGTATTTCGTGAAATGCTGATTATAAGCTAAATATTACATTTTTGTTAAATGTCGTTTTGGCTCTTTCGCCATTCGTCAAAACAGTGTAATTTTGCGGTGTATTAATATAATAAGGTATATGGCAACAAATCGTATTTTGATTGTGGATGATGAGGAGACCCTGTGCGAGGTGCTAAAGCTCAATCTTGAGAATGAGGGCTATGATGTCGATACGGCATTTAGCGCAGAGCAGGCCTTGGGCTATAATCTAAAGGAGTATTCGCTAATCTTGCTCGATATTATGATGGGCGAGATAAGCGGTATCAAGATGGCAAAGATGCTTAAGAGCGATGTCGAGACAGCCGATATTCCCATAATATTCTGCACGGCACGCGACACGGAGGACGATATGATTATGGGCCTAAACCTCGGTGCCGATGACTATATTATAAAGCCCTACACCGTGCGTAATGTTGTTGCCCGCGTTAAGAGTGTTCTGCGCCGAGCGACCAACCATAAAAGCGCCAACACCACCCCTTCCGAAAAGCCTAACCAGTTGGTTGTCGATGGCCTCTGCCTCGATTTGGAGTTTAAGCGTTGCACGGTCGATGGCGAGGAGGTGCGATTGGCCCGAAAGGAGTTCGAGTTGTTGGCCTATCTTATAAAGCATCGTGGAAAGATATGTTCGCGCGAGCAGATCCTAAGTCGTGTATGGAGCGATGAGGTGGTTGTCCTCGACCGCACCATAGATGTGAATATCACCCGCCTACGCTCCAAGATTGGGGCATACGGCTCATATATTGTAACCCGTTCAGGCTTTGGTTATGGCTTCCGCGACTAATCTCTCGTTTCACAAGCGACTATTTCTGCAACTTATCGCCTTTTCGTGGGTGATGGTGCTCTGCTTCGTGGGCTTCCAATATATCCGCGAGAAGGAGTACAAATCCGAGTTCTTGAATGCTCAACTGCAGCAGTACAATCGCCATCTGCTCGTTGCCGTAGAGGAGGGAGAGCCCTATGAGACCTATATTGCATCACACGAAAAGCCATTTGATGACCTCCGCATAACGCTTATCACTCTTACGGGTGCTGTAATCTACGACAATGCCATACCGCTCGACTCGCTCGACAACCACCGAGGTCGCCCAGAGGTGGCAGCAGCCTTAACTGCTGGCGAGGGGTATAACATCGGCAGACAATCGACAAGCGATGGGCGCGAATATTTCTACTCGGCAACCTCGGGCGATAGGGTTGTTGTCCGCACAGCAATTCCCTACTCAAGCACACTGCAAGACCTCCTTGAGGCGGACTGGTCGTTTCTCGTTGTGATGATATCTATTGCGCTTGTGATGAGCGTGGTGGCATACTTCACCACTCGCCGACTTGGCAAGGATATAGAGCGTGTCAATCGCTATGAGGCCGAGCAGGAGCAAAACCGCCTTAAACGACAGCTTACGAACAATATCAACCATGAGCTTAAGACCCCCGTTGCATCTATTCAGGTGTGCCTCGAAACACTGCTTTCGGGCATCACTCTCAGCGACGATAAGCGTCAGGAGCTAATCGAAAGATGCTATGCGCACAACGACCGCCTACGCCGACTGCTTAACGATGTGTCGCTTATCACACGAATGGAGGATGGTAGTGCGCTGATTAATCGTGAGAGGGTGTTAATCAACGAGATAATAGATGAGGTTGCCGATGAGCTGGAGATGTTGCCTGAGGAGGAGCGCTTGATGTTGCATTTAGATTTTCACGATGAGGTTATCATCGATGGCAACCCCTCGTTGCTTGGCTCAATATTCCGCAACCTAACCGAAAATGCCATAGCCTACTCCGATGGCAAGAATATCTATATATCGTTGCTCGAAAATAGCGATAAGGGGTGCCGCATACGCTTCGAAGATGATGGCAAGGGCATAGAGCCAAGGCATCTTTCGCACCTCTTCGAGAGATTCTATCGTGTGGATAAGGGTCGCTCACGCCAAAAGGGTGGCACAGGACTGGGTCTTGCCATTGTAAAGCACGCTGTACTGTTTCACGGCGGCACTATCACAGTTACAAATAGACCAAATGGCGGATTAAGGTTTGACTTTACTCTGTGTAAATAATAAGAAGGCGTATGTTGAGAACCATATATTTTCTTCATACGCCCTGTTTCCTATTCGGGGACTGTAGGTCAAAATAGTAGATAAAATAGAGGAAATAACAAAAGAAGTAGGTATCTTTGGTGGTGTACCATAGATACCTACTCTCTTTTTTGACTATGCAGTGGCTTACTCCACAATCATATAGCTTGATGCTCGGCCGTTGGGGTAGACGCCATCAATGGAACGGATCTTGTCCGTAAGGCGTGCAAGGTCGTCGATGCTTCGTATCTGTCGGTCGTTGATATGGGTGATGATATAGCCCTCCTTTATGCGGGCTCGCTCCAACAATCCACCCTGCTTAATCTTTACGACTTGCACTCCGCCACGAATATCGAGTGCCTTGGCGCTCTTCTCCGAGATAGTCTCGAATTGGCCACCCAGCGCAGCCTCGACATCTACGCTCTCGGGGCTGAGAAGCGAGGTTTCGCCCGCCTTATTCTGAAGTGTAGCCTTGGTGGTAATCTCCTTCTCGCCACGGCGTAGCTTAAGTGTAATCTCATCACCGGGTCGGCGCTTGCCAATCTGCTCAAGGAAGGTTGCCGAGTCGTTTACCGCAACGCCATCTACCGAGAGGATAACATCGCCCTTGCGAAGACCCGCCTCGGATGCTGCGCCACCCTCCGCGACAGAGGCTACATAGATGCCGCCAATCTCCTTGATGTCGCTATCGTCGCCCAACTCGTCGATAAACTGCTGGTCGATAGCGCGGAACGAGATGCCAAGCACAGCACGCTGTACTACGCCCGACTCCTTAAGGTCTACAACAACCTTGCGCACAATGGTCTCAGGCACGGCAAACGAGTAGCCAACATAGCTGCCTGTCGAGGTCTTGATGATGGTGTTGATACCCACCAACTCGCCACGAGTGTTTACCAAGGCACCGCCCGAATTACCGGGGTTTACTGCTGCATCGGTCTGGATAAACGACTCGATGCCGTAGCGGTTGTTGAGCGCACCGAGCTGTCGTGCCTTTGCCGAAACGATGCCTGCGGTGATTGTAGACTGAAGCTCCATAGGGTAGCCAATGGCGAGCACCCACTCGCCGAGGCGCAAGTCGTCAGACGAGCCAAAGGGTAGGGTAGGCAGGCCAGAGGCATCAATCTTGATAAGTGCAACATCTGTTGCGGGGTCGGTGCCTATGGTCTTAGCATCGAAGGCACGACCATCGGGGAGTGTAACACGCAGTTTTGTAGCGCCCTCGATAACATGGTTGTTCGTCACGATGTAGCCATCTTCCGAGATAATCACGCCTGAGCCACCAGCCTTAGCCTCACGCTGCTGTGTGCCACCTTGAGGGTAGCCAAAGAACTCAAAGAAGGGATCGAAGTATTGGCGACCCTCGACCTGCTTGGTTGCTACGATATTGACAACAGCCTTTACAGCATTCTCTGCTGCGTATGTTAGGTCGGGGTACTCTGCCGGCACAACGCTCGCTGCAAAGAGCGCATCGGTAGCGGCATTCTCGCTAAATGGTGAGGTTGAGTGAGTTGCCTCTGTTAGGTTGTCGCTTGAAATGGTGTCGGCCACACGAAGTGTAGCAAGCGTGGTTGCAGCCGAAAGTGCAACAACGCCAAAAATAACAAATAGTCGTTTCATAATCACAAATTTTTAGTTTCAAGCGTCAATCTTCTACTCCATAGGCAATCCTTAGTTTTAGTTTTGTGCAATAATAACGCCGATATATGCGCCGATATTGTGTATATTGTAAAACTTTGCGGTTTTCAGGGAGTTTTCATGAAGGGATGATTGCATTGTCCGCTTTATCTATGACTACTCTCTGACTACTCCCTGTTATATTTCTCCCTGTTTTTTCTACCCGTTCTCTCTGTTTTGCTCTTTTCTCTTTGAGTTTTGCTCATAAAGTTGTATCTTTGTCTATAATCTTTTGCGCTATGAAACTTTTTAGATTCTTGATGTTGGCCATTGTTGCCACGCTCTTTATTGCCTGTGAGCCTACTGTGGAGAAGCCACTGCCCGATAATCCTACTCCTGAGCAGCCTACGCCCGATGATCCAACGCCTGAGCCTGAGCCAGTCCCGGAGCCTGAGCAGGTGGGTAACTTTTTTGAGATAAAGGATATCTACAAAGCAGATATTACGGCAGATTCGGTATATGCTCATTGCGACGATGAGATAACGACATATTTAATCTGCTACGGTAGGTGCAAGACCTTGGCCTATATAGAGGATGTGGCAAATGTTAGGTTATCAATCGAGGGCTACGGTGTAGGTGAGGCATTCGATATTGACTTTGCAACAAGTGATAAGAGCTTTACTATTAGTGTGTTGCTCTACGACAAGCAATACAATGTCTATGAGTATAAGTTATCTAACGAAAATCGTGATGACGTGGAGGGTAGGTTTACGCTGAAAGATGGTGTAATTAGCCTAAAACTATCGCTTGGCGACCTATTGTTGGAGAACTACTTCAAGGTAGATGCTTTTCGTTCAGTAAACGAGTGTACGGAGATTATCCCCGATACCTCTGAGGATATATATGCTCAGCTCTTTACGCCCGCCTCGGTTGTTTTGGATAATCGTGATGCATCGACACACTATATCTATGTGTCGAGCAAGGAGGGTATAACGACCGTTGAGGGTATGGCAGATGCCGAGTATATTGTAGCTTATCCCTCGGAGGGTTGGGCCGATAAGCTTCTAAAGGGTAACTTTGTGGCTGGTGGCTCGTATCCCACAATGACCATTACGCTCAATGGCAAGACATATTCGAAGAGCGATTGCGGAGGCTTTAACTGTCAGTTTAAGGCCTACGATGCCGATAGAGGTGTAATAAAGCTAAATAGCAATCTTTACTACTCCGAGGGTGGTGGCGTTGCGCTCTACTATGATGGAGCGGTTACGCTTATTGAGTAGCTGAATAAACGATGAGGGCAAGGAGAAAATTCTCTTTGCCCTCTTTGTTTGTTTCGTACATTGCTTTAGAATGAAAATCCCGCCTTAAGCAGTGCGTAGTGGCGCTTAGTTGTGGGGTTGAAGGTGTAACCGAGGTTTACGGGGAAGGTGCAACTACCCACCGTGAACTCACGCTTAAGTGTAAGCGAGAGGTTGGTTACATTGAAGCCCTGAGGGATATTGTCGAAATCCAACTGATATTCATTATCAATTAGCTTGCGAGGGCCGGCACACCAGAATGGACCTGTCCAAGGTGATGCACCTGCCAAAATCTCGATATCGAACAAATCCTTAACAGGCTGAGTATAGGCAATCTCGAAGTATGAAGAGAATGCACGGCGCTTCTTCGTGCCATCTTCGTTATAGAGCCAGTCTGCCGAGTGGAGGAATGTGGTGCCCCAGTGCAGGCGTAGGCGGTCGAAGAAGGTATATTCAATAGTTGCCGTGAGGCTATGGTTCTCGTCATCGAGGAAGTCATTCTGCCAGAATGCCTTGCCATAGTCGCACCATACATCGTAGATGGTGATAGAGAGGTTCTCGTAATCGAAGCCAAAGGTCATATCCAACTCCTGATAGGTGCTCAAACTTGAGAAGTTGTACCACAAGTCGATATAGAATGCACCCAAACCGAGCGTTACGCTGGGCTGGATAGCAGGGTCGAATACATTGCCATAGTACGACTGGTCGTAACCACGCCAAAGGTAGTTTGTCGTGAGGTTAGCGCCTGCGCCCCACCAGAAGAGGCCCTCATCCTCCTCGGTATCGGCACTATCGGTGGGAAGTGAGGTGGTGGCTACGGCCATAGGGGCGTTAGTTGTAGCGGGAGTTGTTGCCTGCGCTGACACAACAAGCGCAATGGTGGCAAGGAAGAAAACAATTAACTTTCTTGTCATCTCTGAGGTGTGTTCTATAAATTAGTAAATAAGTTAGTTTGTCAGTAGTTATCTCTTAGTCTTAGTATATTGGTGTCTGCGGCGCTTTAGGTGGTGTTGCTTTTTGCGATAGGCATCGACCTTGCGCCAGATACCCCAAGCGAACATAGCTGCGAAGAATACGATGATGCCAACGAGCATACCAGTAGAGAGGTTGTCGCCCTTGACTCTCGACCACATCTCCAACATCTTGTCGGTGCGGTCGCCAGAGTCGTGCATAACGCCACATCGCTCAATAACCGAGCGGTCGGGGTACAACACATCGTCAATATGCACGCTGTCGCAACCCTCCAATGGTTCGAGGTTCTCATCGACGAAGAAGTACGATAGGTCGCATACGGTCTCCAACTCATCGTCACGCATAGCCTCCAAGACCTCCTCTGTGGCAACGACACTCACATAGCCCGTAGCATCCATATTGCGGATAGCGTTCTCGGGCATACACATATAGTCGATAAAGTAGCGTGCAGCACGCTCGTTCTTGGCATACTTAGGGATAACCCAGCCATCGAACCATACAACGCTACCCTCTCGGGGTACGGCGTAGGCAAGGTTTACATCAACCTCCGAAGCCTCCTCAATAGCCCATACTGCATCACCACTCCACATAAGGTTAATCCAAGCCTTCTCCTGAGTCATCATCTCTTTGCCGAAGTCTGCCTCCCAGCCCGCAACCAACTCCTTGGTGCGCTTTAGGTAGCTCTCAACAAGTGCGATAGACTCATCCGAAGAGTCGTACATAAGGGCGTGGATAGTCTCCAAAGGCAACATCTCCTCCTCGCCCAACTCTCCCGCCTTGCGAGCCTCGATAGTCTTGGCGTAGATAAGCATCGGAGAGTATACATCGCGGAAGGCGTCCTTGACAAAAATCTTATCCTTGAGGCGAGGGTCAAACATCAAGTCCCACGACATAGCCTCCTCCTCCGTTACATAGTCGGCATTGTAGAGGATTCCCGTAGTACCCCACATATAGCCCACAGCGTAGTCGTTGGGGTCTTGACCCTCAGGGGCTGTGAGCATCGAGAATTCACGCTTGATATATGGCGATACGCAGTCGAAGTAGTTGATGCCCTTTTCGTTAATCTCGGCCTCGAACTCAGGCGTAAGAATAGGCAACAACAGCTCGTTACGCATCATACGCTCAACGATATACTCCGAGGGGCATACGACATCGAAGTCGGCGTGGCCATTCTCAATCTTTGCCAACATCACCTCGTTAATGTCGAAGGTCTGGTAGATAATCTCGACTCTCTCGCCTGTATGCTCATAGTACCACTCCTCGAACTCGACGAGCAAGTCTTCGTCGATATAGTCGCCCCAGTTGTAGACCTTGAGAATCTCGCTACGGCCATCATCACAAGCCGTAGCCACAGCAACCATCGTAGCGAGTGCCACAAGGTGCTTAAACAAGTTAGTAAGGTATTTCATCGGCTTAAGTTACTTTTTAAGTTTTAGCTGCTGTTGCTGCTCCTCGGCAATCTTCGCCTGACGATAAGAGCGGTAGTTTACAACGACCAACAATACGAGCACCACGACAAGGATAATTGTCGATAGCGCACGCAACTCAGGCGTAAGACCACCCTTGCGGGCATCGGCATAGATATATGTCGAGAGGGTCTGCAGGCCATCTGTTCCGTTGGTGAAAATCGTAACGGCAAAGTCGTCGATAGAGAGCGTAAAGGCGAGGATAAAGCCCGAAATCATGCAGGGGCGAATCTCTGGGATAATCACACGGCGCATAGCCTGATAGGGTGTGGCACCGAGGTCGAGAGCCGCCTCATAGATATTGGGATTCATCTGCATCAGACGAGGCATAACGCTAAGCACAACATAGGGTGTGCAGAAGGCGATATGTGCCAAGATAACAGTGGTATAGCCCTGCGTAATACCCAACGACACGAAGAGTAAGAAGAGCGAGATACCGGTGATAATATCGGGGTTTAGAATAGGGATATTATTCACAAAGTTGATAACGCGCTTTTTGCGATACTTAAGGTCGTTAATACCGATAGCGGCGATAGTACCCAAGAGGGTAGATACCGTAGCTGCAACAAAGGCGATAATAAAGGTGTTCTTGATAGCGTCAATCAACGAGTTATTGACACCGCCCGTGAACAGCGAGGTGTACAACTCGGTAGAAAAACCTGTCCAGTTACCCAGCACCTTCGACTCGGTAAACGAGTAGATGGCGATGATAACAATCGGAGCATAGAGCATCACAAGCAACAAAACGAGGTATGATGCCGAGAAAAACTTCTTCATCATAGCAATCCTTCGTTAGCCGCATTTTCGTCTGAAGAGTCAGTGAAAAGCGAGGTTATACCAATGATAATCAACATAATGAACGATAGCGCTGCGCCATACTCCCACATGCCGTTGTTGATATTCTCCTGAATGGTCGTACCAAAGAGCTTGATGTTGTTCATCGTGAGCAACTCGGCAATGGCGAATGTCGAGATGGTGGGCATAAAGACCATCATAATACCACTTACGATGCCGGGTGTTGAGAGCGGGAATACCACACGCAAGAAAACCTGTCGGGGTGTAGCGCCCAAATCCTCGGCAGCCTCGATAAGCGAGTGGTCCATCTTCTGCAAGACATTGTAGATGGGGTAGACCATAAATGGCAGGAAGTTGTAGACCATACCAAAGATTAGCGCACCCTCGCCTAAGGGCAACGCCATAAAGTCAAATAGCGCGACAGTGGCCAAGGTACGCACCAAGACATTAACCCACATAGGGATAATGAAGAGCAGAACCACAACCTTCGCAAGCGAGGCGTTGAGGCGCGAGAGGATATAGGCAGCGGGGTAGCCCAAGACGATACATATAATCGTGGTAATGAGCGCGATGCCTATCGAGTAGATAAAGGTATTTGCCGCCTCTGGCTGGTTGATGAAGCGCTCGAAGTTCTCCAACGAGAAGCCTCCATCCTTGCCCATAAAGGCGTAGATGATGATAAGCAACATAGGCACAACGACCATTATGCCAAGGAAGATGGCATAGGGTAGTGCGAGGTTGCGACGGCGCGAGAATAGTTTCATCTTTCGTGTCGTTTAGTTGTTCGAAAAACTACTCCTTAATGGCTGTTACGCGCAACGCCGAGGGGTGGATAGTGATACCTACCTCGTCCAAATCCTCCCATACATCGTGCGTATCGACATATACATCGTCGCCATCGTCGGTGCGTACTGTGAGGTGGTAGCGGTCGCCCTTGTAGAGGATAAAGCGGATAGTACCCCACGAGATACCATCATCGGGGTCATCGGTAAGCTCTACGGCCGAGAAGTCGAAGGCTACATCTACCTTCGCACCATTCTCGATACCCTCGACCTCTGCACACTCGAAGCTCTCGCCAAGAATCTCGACATGTGTAGAGTCAATAAGGCGTCCCTCGATATGGTTCTCGGTGCGCTCCTTACGCATGACATGTATATCGGCAGGCTTAATCATCATACCTACCTCTGTGCCAGGCTCAAACGAGTTGTAGTCCTGAATCATAATCTCGTAGCCATCGGGCGTATCGACAAACATCTCGTAGTGAACACCCTTGAAGATGCAAGAACGCACGGTGCCTGTGAACATCGCAGCCTCGGCATTGCGGATGATATATACATCCTCGGGGCGGATTACGACATCGACCTCGGTATTCTCGCCGAAGCCCTCGTCGATACACTCAAACTCCTTGTCCATAAATCTTACAAGGCGGTCGCGTACCATCGTGGCGTTGAGGATGTTGCTCTCGCCAATAAAGTCGGCAACAAAGGCGTTGCAAGGCTCGTTGTATATATCCGTAGGTGTGCCAATCTGCTGAATCTTGCCCTCGTTCATCACGACAATAGTATCCGAGAGCGTGAGCGCCTCCTCCTGGTCGTGCGTAACATAAACAAAGGTAATGCCCAAGTCGCGGTGCATCTCCTTAAGCTCCATCTGCATATCTTTGCGCATCTTAAGGTCGAGCGCTGCAAGTGGCTCATCGAGCAGAAGCACCTGAGGACGATTGACAATAGCTCTGGCAATAGCCACACGCTGCTGCTGACCACCCGACAAAGATTGCACATCGCGGTGCTCATAGTCGGTCATACCCACCATCTTGAGGGCGCGTTTGACTCGTTGTTCAATCTCCTTGCGGTCTACCTTCTGAAGCTTCAGACCGAAGGCGATATTGTCAAAGACATTGTAGTTAGGAAATAGGGCGTAGCGCTGAAAGACCGTGTTCACGGGTCGGAGGTGTGGCGGAATATCTGTCATAATCTCGCCACCGATGCTAATTTCACCCTTTGTGGCAGTGTTGAAACCTGCCAACAGACGCAAAAGTGTGGTCTTGCCACATCCAGAAGGGCCGAGAATAGTGAGGAACTCACCCTTCTTTACCGACAAACTGACATCGTCGAGAACAACCTTATCAGGAAACGACTTAGTGATGTTCTTAATCTCGATGATGTAATTTGAGTTCACCATTAAGCAAAAAAGTATTAGTAGTTAATAAACCCCATAAGGTAGAATAAGGGGTGGGAAGAGCAAAGGGAAAATAGGGTAATTTCGCCTTTTCTTAATCTCATCACACACCTTACGCTTACCGTACAAAAAATCTACAAACTATATACCTCGGTATATATTGTTCGCAAATATACAAAAATTTTCTATAAATAGACATTTGTGGCGATATTTTTTCGAGGATATGGCGTTGGGGGATTGTATGGCAGGAAATTACGATAACCCGAAGGCAAGAATATGAATACAAAATATAAAATATGCCCGATTATCGCATTGCTCTATAATCTCATGTGCCAATAAGAAAAAGGGGCAGAGAAATGCTCTCTGCCCCCCATTTATCGCAATCCGTAATCCAATTAAATATCGTTATTTAACTGAGGAATATCGGTAGATGTCTCGCACTCACCCAAGAGGTGCTCAGCGAAGTAGTCGGCCATACGCCAGAAGAAGTATTCGTTCATATCGCCGAAGCCGTGGCGCTGACCGGGCAAGAGCAACATATCGAAGCGCTTGTTCGAGCGGATAAGGGCATCGACAACACGCAAAGTGTTACCGGGGTGTACATTCTCGTCGATGTCGCCGTGAACGAGCAACAGATGACCCTTAAGGCGTGAAGCAATCTCAGGGTTAGATGAGATGTGATACTCAAACTTGGTCTCGCCGTCCTTCTCTACCTCGTTGATACCGTGATGCTTCTCCGACCACCAGCGGTTGTAGATGTTGTTGTCGTGGTTACCAGCGCACGAAACGGCAACATCGAAGAAGTCGGGGTACATAAGGATAGCTGCGGTAGACATAAAACCACCACCCGAGTGGCCGTGAATACCTACACGCTCAATGTTGATAAACGAGTGGCGAGCTGCGAGCTGCTGTGCTGCAACAACCTTATCCTTAAGGCCATAGTCGCGCAAGTTGCCGTAGCCGTAGTTGTGATACCACTTCGAGCGGTCGGGGTGTCCACCACGATTACCTACGGTGATTACGATAAAGCCAATCTGAGCAAGGCGGTCGGTGCGGTTGAGGTGGCCATACCACGACTGCTCAACAGCCTCGGTCTGAGGGCCGGGATATACATACTCGATGATGGGGTACTTCTTGTTGGGGTCGAAGTCATAAGGCTTGTACATCACGCCGTGAAGGTCGGTGATGCCATCGGCAGCCTTAACAACGAAGGGCTCAGGGAACTTATAACCTGCAGCAAACAGAGGCTCCATATCGACCGTCTTAAGCTCCATAACGCGCTTACCCTGAGTGGTGTAGAGCTCGCTTACGGGTGCTGTGTCTACGCGCGAATAGGTAGTGGTGAAGTAGCGGCAGTCGTCCGAGAGCGAGAACTGACCGTTGAAGCCCTTAGGATCGAGCTGCTTGAGGCCAGAGCCATCATAACCTACCGAGAAGAGGTGGAGATAGTAGGGGTTCTCATCCTTGTTATAGCCCGTAGCGGTAAAGTATATAACCTTGCGCGCATCATCTACACCAAGGACATCGCTGATGTGCCAATCGCCCTTAGTAATCTGATTGATAAGCGTGCCATCCTCCGAGTAGCGGTAGAGGTGTGCCCAGCCGGTACGCTCTGACCACTCGATAACCTCCTTGCCACCATTTACGAGGAAGGGGTAGCGGTACTCGATAGATGTCTCCATCTCCTCGTGAACAACCTCCTTGACCTCGCCTGTCGCCACGCTCACCTTGCAGAGATCAACACGCTGAATATCACGGCTCTGACGCAATACATAGAATGACTCGTTGTCGCCCTGCCAAACCATCTTTGCGGGGCGCTCATAGCCATCGGCGTGCTTGAAGGGGCGGGGGCAGATAAAGAGCATCTGCTCCTTGTACTTTGCCATATCGACCTCACGGCGCTCCATAGTCTCGGTATTGAAGAGCTCCAACCAGAAATCGGGGCTCTGCTCACCGGGCATCTGATACTTGTATGAGAACAACTCGGGGCGCTCCTTGAGGATGTTGATTACCCAGAAGTCTTCGAGCATCTCGGTGTTGCTGCGCACGGTTGCGAAGTGCTTAGAGTCGGGCGACCACTGCAAGAATACGCGGTAGCGCTCGTCGGGCTTAATCTGCTCGATGCAATCCTCAAACCAGTGGTAGGCGTTGTGAGCCTCGGCATCGGTGGTGATGGCGTGCTCCACGATGGTTGAGTCCTTGGGGTCTTTGATGAACTTCTCGACATCCTCCGTGGTCATATAGTGGAGGTTGTAGTTCTTCTCATATACCGCAATACGGCCATCGGGCGATACATTTGCCCACGAGGGGTAGCGACCCTCGCGCTCCTCAAGTTTGGTAAGCTCCTTGGTGGCGATATCCCACTTGAAATGGAACTTTAGGGGCTTACCCTCAGCATCCTTAGGCGTGTAGTCGTTGTTCTCGACCATCACCTTCGAGGGCATAATGTCGAACAATACATACTTATCCTCCTTAAGCTCCATATTCTCAATAGGAAGATGCTGAGCATCAAAAGGATAGTTGGTTGCCAATGTTACCTTCTCGGCCAACTCTGCCATCGACCAAAGTTCGGTCTCGGAGCCACGCACGGCATCTACGATGTAGTAGTTGATAGCATCGAGTGTCTGCCAACGATACCAGAATTTTGTCTCACCCTTGAACCAGTTGGGGCGGATTACGGTCTGTGGTACCATACGGCGCATCTTGGCGGGCGAGAACTGCTCGGCAAGGTTGTAGTTGGGCTTCACGGCCTCGGGCTCGTTGCCCTCAGCTACGGCAGTCGATGTGATAAGTGCCGCAGCAACGAACAAAAGTGAAAGTTTCTTAAGCATATTTAAGGTTTATTTGTTAGTTTCTCACTTAACCGAACAAAGATAAGAAAAAAAAGGCAAAGAATGAAAAATCTTCTCTCTTTTAATCATAAGTTATTAGTTGTTAGTTCTTAGTTTTTAGAATCTAAAGACTTTATGGCTTTTCCTATCGTCCTAATTGTCCTATCGTCTTATCGTCATAAAAAAACATTTCTCTTTACTAATTTCCGATTACTATTTACTAATTACTATTTTTTTTCGTATATTTGCGCACTCTTTTGATATAATCAAAAAAATCATAATATATGGCAGTTGAATTAAAAGACCTTACCAAAAGCGATGAGAACTACTCGCAGTGGTATAACGATTTGGTTTTGAAGGCAGGCTTGGCAGAGAACTCTGCTGTGCGTGGCTGTATGGTTATCAAGCCCTATGGCTATGCTATCTGGGAGAAGATGCGCGATGTCCTCGACCGTATGTTCAAGGAGACAGGTCATGAGAACGCCTACTTCCCACTCTTTATCCCCAAGTCATTCTTCTCGCGCGAGGCAAGCCATGTTGAGGGCTTCGCTAAGGAGTGCGCAGTGGTTACTCACTACCGCCTCAAGAACGACCCCGATGGCAATGGTGTTGTCGTAGACCCCGCAGCGCGTTTGGAGGAGGAGCTTATCGTGCGCCCCACCTCGGAGACTATCATTTGGAATACTTACAAGAACTGGATTACCTCATACCGCGACCTTCCCATCTTGTGCAACCAGTGGGCAAATGTTGTGCGTTGGGAGATGCGTACCCGCCTCTTCTTGCGTACTGCCGAGTTCCTCTGGCAGGAGGGCCACACTGCACACGCCACAGCCGAGGAGGCTCAGGAGGAGACCGAGCGTATGATTAATGTCTACAAGACCTTTGCCGAGGAGTGGATGGGCGTGCCTGTTATCGTGGGTCATAAGTCGCCCAACGAGCGCTTTGCAGGTGCTGTCGATACCCTCACCATCGAGGCGTTGATGCAGGACGGCAAGGCCTTGCAGAGCGGTACTTCGCACTTCTTGGGTCAGAACTTCGCCAAGGCATTCGATGTTCAGTACACCAACAAGGAGGGCAAGCAGGAGTATGTTTGGGCTACATCGTGGGGTGTATCAACACGCCTTATGGGTGCCTTGATTATGGCTCATTCGGACAACAACGGTCTGGTGTTGCCTCCAAAGTTGGCGCCTATTCAGGTTGTTATGGTGCCTATCTACAAGGGTGAGGAGCAGCGCTTGCAGGTTGTTGCACGCCTTGAGGAGATGGCCAAGGAGCTTCGTCGGAAGGGCGTATCTGTTAAGGTTGATGGCCGCGACAATGTTCGTTCGGGCTTCAAGTTCGCTGAGTATGAGTTGAAGGGTGTGCCTGTGCGTTTGGCACTCGGCCCTCGCGATATGGAGAATGGCACTATCGAGCTTGCTCGCCGTGATACCCTCTCGAAGGAGATTGTAAAGCAGGAGGGTCTTACTGACCGCATCGTGGCGTTGCTCGACGAGATTCAGCAGAATATCTTCCAGAAGGCTCTCGACTACCGCAACTCTATGATTACCAAGGTTGATACTTGGGAGGAGTTCCAACAGGTACTCAACGAGAAGGGTGGCTTCATCTCGGCACACTGGGACGGCACTCCCGAGACTGAGCAGGCTATCAAGGATGCTACGAAGGCCACTATCCGCTGTATCCCTATGGATGTTGTCGAGGAGGAGGGCAAGTGCGTATTCTCTGGCAAGCCTTCGAAGTTCCGCGTGTTGTTTGCTAAATCATACTAACCTATAAACCTATAATCACAATGAACGCTATTGTAAAGAACGATTTTCAGTTTGAGGGACAGAAGGGCCACTATGTAGGTAAGGTGCGTGATGTCTACAACATCAACGATGACTACCTTGTGATGGTTGTGTCGGACCGTATCTCGGCTTTCGATGTTGTCTTGCCCAAGGGTATCCCCTTCAAGGGTCAGGTGCTCAACCAGATTGCTGCCAAATTCCTCGATGCTACAACAGATATTCTCCCCAACTGGAAGATTGCTGTGCCCGACCCTATGGTAACCGTAGGCCACCGCTGTGAGCCCTACAAGGTAGAGATGGTTATCCGTGGCTACCTCTCAGGTCACGCTTGGCGTGAGTACAAGGCTGGCAAGCGCACCATCTGCGGTGTTGCTATGCCCGACGGTATGGTTGAGAACCAGAAGTTCCCCGAGCCTATCATCACCCCCACAACCAAGGCTGATGAGGGCCACGACGAGGATATCTCGAAGGAGGAGATTATCGCTCAAGGTCTTGTGTCGCGTGAGGAGTACGAGCAGTTGGAGGCATATACCCGCGCTATCTTCCAGCGTGGTACAGAGATTGCCGCTAAGATGGGTCTTATCCTTGTTGATACCAAGTATGAGTTCGGCAAGAAGAATGGCACTATCTACCTTATGGACGAGATTCACACCCCCGACTCATCGCGCTACTTCTACAAGGAGGGCTACGAGGAGCGTTTGGCCAAGGGCGAGAAGCAGAAGCAGCTCTCTAAGGAGTTTGTTCGCGAGTGGCTTATGGACAACGGCTTCCAGGGTCAGGAGGGTCAGCAGGTGCCCGAGATGACCGAGGAGGTGGTAAACGGTATCACCGAGCGCTATATCGAGCTCTATGAGGCTGTTACGGGCGAGAAGTTCGTGCGTGCCGAGTCAGAGAATGTCGAGAAGCGTATATACGAAAATGTATCAGAGTACCTAAAATCACTCTAATTTCTTGTGAAAAGCCGCAATCTGCGGCACCAAACTCAGAGCCTCGAATGGGAAATACATCTAAGTATGTCCCATCCGAGGCTCTTTCATTTGGCACCACATCTCACGGCTTTTGACAAGAAATTATGGTCGTGGTGCTGACTGGAAGCAAGTTTATTAGGGAGTTTAATGAGTGTAGGGAACTTAGGGATAAATGTCGGTAGCGCCTCCCTAACTTCTCTAAATTCCCTAAATTCCCTAAACTCTCTTTATCGGCGCCAAATTATGCCCCTTCTGACAAGAAATTGGCTGATTGCTGACTGGAAGGAGGTAACAAAAGACCTTAAGACTTTAAGACCGTAAGACCGTAAGACCATTACGAGGTCGAGTATCTCTTAATTGTCTTACATGTCTTATTGGTCTTACTCGTCTTAAAAAAAACTCTAACAACTAACAACTAATAACTAATAACTAATAACTAACAACTAATAACTAACAACTAAAAACTAATAACTAACAACTCTCAAAAAAACTGCTCCGAGCCAAACGACTCGGAGCAGTTTTTTTATATCTATCGACTTGATTACATCATACCGCCCATACCTGCTGCGCCTGCGGGCATGCCGGGGAGGGGATTCTCCTCCTTCTTCTCAGCCAACACGCACTCGGTAGTGAGGAACATCGAGGCGATAGATGCCGCATTCTCCAACGCTACGCGCGATACCTTGGTGGGGTCGATGATACCCGCTGCGAGCATATCCTCGTACTTGTCGTCACGAGCATTGTAACCGAAGGCACCCTTGCCCTCCTTAACCTTATTAACGACTACCGAGCCCTCGCCACCTGCGTTAGCCACAATCTGGCGCAAAGGCTCCTCGATAGCACGCTTAACAATCTGGATACCTGTGGTCTGGTCGTCGTTCTCGCCCTTCAAGCCCTCCAAGGCCTCTACGGCACGAATATATGCAACGCCACCACCAGGAACGATACCCTCCTCAACAGCTGCACGGGTAGCTGCCAAAGCATCGTCTACGCGGTCCTTCTTCTCCTTCATCTCAACCTCGGTTGCAGCGCCTACATAGAGTACTGCTACGCCACCTGCCAACTTAGCCAAGCGCTCCTGAAGCTTCTCGCGGTCGTAGTCCGAAGTGGCATTCTCAATCGAAGCACGAATCTGCTGAACGCGGGCAGCGATAGCCTCCTTCGAGCCAGCGCCATCCACGATAGTGGTGCTCTCCTTGTTGAGTGTAACCTTCTCAGCAGTACCGAGCATCTCAATCTTGGTATCTTCGATACGCATACCCTTATCCGTAGAGATAACCGTAGCGCCGGTGAGTGTTGCGATATCCTCCAAGATCTCCTTGCGACGGTCGCCGAAGCCGGGAGCCTTGCAAGCAGCAATCTTGATTGTGCCACGAAGCTTGTTGAGAACGAGGGTCGAGAGTGCCTCGCCATCTACATCCTCGGCGATAATGAGCAACGAACGGCCACTCTGTGCCACAGGCTCCAAAACACCCATAATCTCCTTGATGGTCGAAATCTTCTTGTCGGTGATAAGTACTGCGGGCTTGTCGAGCTGTGCAATCATCTTCTCGGTGTCGGTGATGAAGTATGCAGAGATATAGCCACGATCAAACTGCATACCCTCCACAACATCTACATAGGTCTCTGTACCCTTGGCCTCCTCAACGGTGATAACGCCCTCGTTGTTGACCTTAGACATAGCCTCGGCGATGAGCTTACCAATCTTTGAGTCGTTGTTTGCCGAGATCGTTGCCACCTGCTCAATCTTTGCCAAATCCGAGCCAACAACCTGGCTCTGTGCCTTGAGCGATGCTACAACCTTCTCTACTGCCGAGTCCATGCCGCGCTTCAGGTCCATAGGATTAGCGCCAGCCGTAACATTCTTGATACCTACCGAGATGAGCGACTGAGCAAGTACGGTTGCGGTGGTGGTGCCATCACCGGCATCGTCATTGGTCTTTGATGCTACCTCGCGTACCATCTGAGCACCCATATTTGCGAATGTGTCCTCCAACTCAACCTCCTTAGCAACGGTAACACCGTCCTTGGTTACATGGGGAGCACCAAACTTCTTGTCGATAATCACATTGCGACCCTTGGGGCCAAGTGTTACCTTCACAGCGTTGCATAGAGCATCTACACCCTCCTTTAGCAACTCACGCGCCTCTACATTATATTTAATCTCTTTAGCCATAATAGTCAGTCTTATAAATTTTATTAAAAATTTGCTAATTACTAATTTCTAATTGCTCATTGCTAATTACTCAACAACAGCAATAAGGTCTGACTGCTTCATTACAAGGTAGTCCTCGCCCTCGTGGCTAAGCTCCGTGCCGGCATACTTGCCATAGATGACCATGTCGCCAACCTTAACCTCCATCTTAATCTCTGCGGTGCCAGGGCCAACGGCTACTACCTTACCCATAAGGGGCTTCTCTTTTGCTGTGTCGGGAATGAAAAGACCACTTGCGGTCTTCTCCTCTGCCGGATTGGGCTTTACCAATACGCGGTCTGAAAGTGGTTTAACTGCCATTTTTTATCTATTTTTTGTTTGTTAATAATATCTTTGATATTAAACCTGCATAGCAATCTTCGTGCCAAATGCTTTCGTGTCAGTTGCTGTCAGTATTACATCCGACAAATATACAAAAATTTTCAGAAACGAAGCCAAATAAAAGAGGTTGACACCCTAAAAGTGCCAACCTCAGTATCCAAAAATTTAAGTGTAGGCTAAGCCTTATGCCTTACCACTCGATAAACTTGCCCTTGCCCTTGAAAACGCCAGCAATCTTGTTGCCTAAGTCATCGTAACACTCGATGTTGAAGATATAGGTCTCCGCATCGACCTTCTCGACCTCAACGCTACCATCAACCAATGGCGCGAAGTCTACATATCCGGCTGTCATATACCAGCTGTTCTGCTGCATATACTGACCTCCAAGGTCCTCGGCAGAGCCTGGGATAAAGTTGCCCTGGCGTGTGCCCGGTGTGTAGCGGCCCTCAATCTCGGTGCCATTATTCGATAGCTGGAGGTCTATCTGGAACTCATCGCCTCGCTCCTCGCCAGTGTCAGGGTCGAGATACTCAAACAGATATACCTGACAGGTGTTGCAACCAGTGTTCATCAAGTCGCCAACATAAGCACCTACAAAGACACCATCGCTGATGTTAAAGAGGTGGTCGCTACGAAGTGTGCTAAGACCCTCGGTAACGGTCGAAGAGTAGATGTCGATAGCCAACGAGCCCTCGTAGATGATGTGGTGAACATCATCATTTTCGAGCGTCACAAAGGCCTCGATGCCACTCTCAGTAACCTCAACACGAGCATCTATAAAGGGCTTGGTTTTGATGCTGTTGGTGGTAATCGTGAGGTTGCTATATCCGTTATAAACGGTATTGGGCGCAGTGTCGAAGCCGAACTTATACTCGCCAACGGGAATCGTTGCCGACTCCTCGCTATTGGCAGCTGTGGCAGAGTATAGGTCGAGAATATAGTATGTCGAATCGCCATACATATTGCCACTACTGCTTACGCCGACCTCCGAGAGCATAACGCGGTAGTTGTAGCTCTCCTGCGACTTATTGCCATAGTAGAGGCTGCCATCGAGGGTCTTGGCATAGAATGTAGTAGTGATATTCTGTTTAGCACGCTGCATAATCACTACCGACTCCTTAAGGTCGCCATACGATAGCGTTACCGAGCCACGGCGATCCTCCTTGCCACTATTCTCCTTGACGCTGTACTCTACGATGTCGCCAACGCTGATAATCTCAATCCACTCGCTGTTTGTCGTAGCCTCAAGCGAGGTTGCTGTGTTGCCATTTTCAACGATGTAGCTAATCGCTCCTGTGCCACCCTCGGCCTCAAACCATACCTCGCTATTCGATATGATTTTCAGCGTAGCATCTGCCGTAATAGTATTTGCAGGCTCTTTCTCGCAGGCGATAAGGCCAAGCAACATAGCGCAGATAACAAGTATTCTTCTCATAATCTAACCTTTCTTAATTCATGGACTTACTTTCGAAAAACTTGTTATTCGGGATCTGCAGGGCGGAAAGGCTCCGACATAAATACCGTTGTAGTAGGACCATTATCGAATCCCCAGATAACAATCTGATAATCAGAGAAGCCATTAACCGTCTTGCTAAGCTCAGAGTTAGTTATTGTATTCTCGCCTGTGAAGAGTCGGGGTGTTAGCTGATTCTCATAATCAGGGAGTAGGTAGTCGATAAGGTCGTCATAAGACTTATCCTCACCCGGTCCGTAGCCAGCCAATGTGCCAACCTTCTCAACCGTTACATAGTATTGGTCGTTGTTGGTGGGTGTTACGGTGAAATTAACCGAGCTGCGTGTCATAGAGTTGATGGTAATCGTAAACTCGTTAGATGACTGCTGAGGGGTGATTGTGGTGAACTCCCTAACAACAACATCCGTAGCAAGCGAGCCATCGTCATTGACGCCAAAGACGAAGAATACATAGTCGGTACTCCAGCGCAGTGAGCCAATGTCGGCAACTCCATAGCCTTCAGAAGTGTACCAGCTCATCACGGTAAGCCAGTCGTAGCCATACGATGTGCCCTCGCTCTGCCAGCCTGCAACAACTCTGTCGTAGATGCCGTCAATCGAGCCATAGCGCTCCTCGAATTTGGCGCGTGTGCGGCACTCATAGTAGTACTTGAAATCACCAGAGGGGGTGATGTAGATGTCGGCACCATTCCAAGCAAGGTTTGTAACCTCGGCATCAATAGTGGGCTTTGCCTCGGGCTTTGCAGGGGTGGTGATAATATCGCTAAGGAATACCTCCGATGTCATCGTCGAGGTGTTTTCATCGTAACCAAATACCACTACATAGTACTGCTTCTCAGGCTCTACAGTGACCTTGTTCTGCACAGGACCACTCGACAGACGCTGATAGAACTTCTCCTCGGCGATAAGCGACTCGGCCAATGCCTTGCCACCATCGTTGCCAACCTCCTCGGCGCTAAATAGCGAGTGGAAGTAGGTTACAGAGTAGCTGTTGGGAACAACGCTATACTGCACCTTGTCGTGGCTGAGATTGTCGATGGTAATGTTCACCGAAAGGTCAATTACGGGGTCGGTAGGCTTGAACTCCTCAGAGTAGAATACCTTGGTTGTAGGGCCATTCTCGAAGCCCCAAACCACAACCTTGTAGCTCTTGAAGCCGTTGATACTCTTGCCAAGGTCGCTGTTGGTGATTGTCTTTGTGCCACTAAATGTGCGCTGCTCAATCTGCGAATTGTACTGAGGCAAGAGGTAGCGGATAAGCTCCTCATCGCTCTTGTCGGCGTATGGCGCCAAAACATCGGTTGTCTCCAAGGTTACATAGTAGGGGTCGTTGTTTGTGGCGGTAACGGTGAACTCAACAGATGACTTGGTCATCTCATCAATAGTGATGGTGATGTCGTTCTCAGAAGCTACGGGTGCTACGGTAGAAAACTCTGCGGTGGCAACTGTCGAAGTGGCATTACCCTCATCGTCGATACCGAAGCAGTATGCCACATAGTCGCTACCCCAGCTGAGGTTTGCGATGTCTCTATCCTTGATGTTGTAGGTTTTCTCGCCCTCGCGCTGCTCAAGCTGCATATAGTACTGCCAGGGGTCGTTATAGCCCATATCCTCATACATCTTGGCGGTAGACTCCCACTCGGCGATGCGGTCGGCGATGATAGCATCGCTATTCTCGGCGTACTTCTCCGCAAAGAGCTCTGCACCCATAATGCCAAGTACATACTCGATATCCTCCGATGGAGTTACCTTGATGTCGGCATTGTTCCACTCGATGTTGCTCACCTCAAGCTCGATAGTGGCCAGCGTAGGCTCTGGCTCCTCGCTCTTGGCAGCCTGCTTAACGCTAATTGTGCGGCTATCAGCCTCAGGATACTCAACGCTGAGCTCTGCCTCTCGTGCCTCGGTTAGCTCGTTAGGCTCTACAAAGAATGTGATATTGGCTGCCTCTACGGTGATGTCTACAATCCACTCGGCATCGTTTACTACGCTGAGCTCTGCGCCCTCCTTTGCATTAGCGATGGTGTAGCCAACGCTATAGCTGCCACCCTCGGCCTTTACCGAGATGCTCTGCTTGTCGAGAGCCACGATAGGCTGCTTCTCTGGCTCAGGTTTGGGCTCTGGGGTCTTGTCGCAACTTGTCAGTGCAAGTGCCACTAAGGTCAAAAGTGCAAAAATCTTCTTCATAATTCTCATTATTTTAAGCTAACACAAATAAATTACTCCTCCTTAGGACGGTCGGGTGTTGTAAACTCCTTGATAAACAAGGGTGTTGTGGGTCCATTCTCCGACATACCGAAGATAAAGATGCCGTAGCGCTTGTTAGGTGTGAAGTGCTGTGAACGAAGCTCGTAGGGCTTGTATACCTCCTCACCAACGAGGCAGTAGAGACGAACAATGTCGCACGATGGGCGCGAGGTGTTCTTGAGAATCTCGTACTGGATAAATGCCTCATCTTTACGGCCAGTGTTGTTCGATGTGAAGAACCACTCATACCAATCCATATTGGTGATAGTGATGAAGTATACGGCATCAGGGTCCGAAGGTGTAACATGTGCCTCAACGATGTACTTGTTGAACGCTACATCCCACTCACACTTTGTGATTTCGGCCTCGAAAGTAGTATTTTTGGTTTCGGGCTTCTTGGTTGTGAACTTACGCTTTGTCATCTGAGTGGTAATATTGCCCTCCTCGTCGATGCCATAGGCGTATGCCATATACTCAACGCCCCACTCAAGGATATTGTAGAGGTTGTCCGAAGTCTCCTCAAGGTCGCCAGAACGAAGATCCTGACGCATAATCTCCTTCCAGTCGGTGCCCTCGTAGAGAGATGCTGTGTACTGCCAGAATGCGAAGTCGTGCTGAATTAGGACATTGTCGCTATTCTCGAACGACTCCTCATAGTCGCTCACCTCGTCCAACCAGAAGTAGTATGTAGCCTCCTTGTCCTCGGGTGTAATGGTAAAGTTTGCCGAAATGCCAGTAACATCACTAACCTCAATGTCGATGCTCTCCTCGCCATCGGGTGTTGTGATGCGCTCCGAGCGGTGAAGATCACCGAAGATGCGCTTCTTTTCGCTGTCGTACTGGAAATAGAGCAGACGATAGTGCGAGTGGCCTATAAGACCGCTAAATGTCAGGCTCTGCTCACCTCGGAAAATCATATTCTCGGCATTGGGGCTACCGAGCTGGTCCATTACGATTACCTCGTCCTCGCCACCGAGATACTTCTTAGTGTCCGATGCTAAGCAAGCATAGAAGTAGTCGACCTCCTCTGAGGGGGTGATTGTGATTGTTACGGAGTCGGCCGTAAGTTCATCAACCTTCACCTCGAATGTGCCCTCAACCAAGGGCTTGGCTGGATCTACGGGATCGGGGCCAGGTTCGGGTGTGGGCTTTGGCTCCTTCTCGCAACCGATTGTGGCAAGTGCCACGAATGCTGCGCACATAATAAGTGCTGCTTTTCTCAAAATTCTCATTTTACCTTTTAATTAGTTAGTTTTAGATAGGTTGTTATTCGAATAACATTACAAATATACAAATTTTTTTATTTTGCAAATACTTTTTCAAAAAAAAAGATAAAAAAATAAATGCTTTTGTAGTGAAAAATTATAAACAACCCTATAGTTTATCTTATGGCTTTAGTTGCAAGGTTGCCATACACCTATTATATATAAAAGATAAGGTGTTAAGTCGTATGGAAACAACTTAACACCTTATCGGTAGGTAAGGTCGTATCTAAATTGCTAATTGCTAAAAACTAACAACTAACAACTATATAACTCTCTTAGTTCAACGAGGGAAGGAAAGAGTACTCCTTGCCATACTCCAAGTGCTGCTCTACGAAGTTGGTGGGGTAGATAATCTTAACATCTGTTACATTGCCCTCAGCATCGGTAACAAGCTCATAGTCGGGATTAACAAAACCGCTGTAAGGCTCAATCTTCAATGCCTCGTTACGAGCGATAACCTCGGCGTGCAGCTCGGGGTCTACCTGTACGGCGTAAGCCTCAACCAAGGCCTTACCTGCCTCGTAGTCGCCCTCAGACTTGATGCGCTGTACCTCGCAGAGAAGCTCACCGAACAACTCACGAAGACGCTCGAAGTCGTTGATTACAACATACTTCTTGCCATTCTCCGTAATCCACTCGATAACATTCTCCTCCTTGCCCTTCTCGTAGCACCACTCGGCAATAAGCTTACGGTTACGCATGTGGTCCTCCTCTACGGTCTTGCCGGGCTCGATGCGCGAGAGCTGAGTCATAATACCATTCATAATATAGTCGGCATACTGTGCCCACGCTACATCCAAGGTGGGGATAAGGCCAATCTCAACCAACTTCTCATCGCCAAGGTAGTAGAGTGCGAAGAGGTCGGCACGAGCCTCCTCCAAGGTTGAAGAGTAGGTGCGGAGCTCGTTGCCCGAAACACCCTCTGCCAACTGACCTGAGCCGTGGCCCAAGCACTCGTGAAGGTCGGTGTGGAGGTCGTCAGAGAGCTTGCCATACTTCTTCAAGCGCTCGCGGTCCTCTGCACGGAGTACAAACTCCTCCATAAAGCCGTTGCCCTGAGCAGCCTTGTCGTAAGCGTAGGTGATATTGTCGATAGTTACCGACTTTGAGCCGTGCTCCTTACGAATCCAGTCTGCGTTGGGAAGATTGATACCGATAGCTGTTGAGGGGAAGCAGTCGCCACCGAGCATTGCCACGGTGATAACCTTTGCCGATACACCCTTAACCTCCTCCTTGCGATATGCGGGGTTGATAGGCGCGTTATCCTCAAACCACTGAGCGTTAGCCGCCATAATCTCGGTACGGTGGCAAGCCTCCTCGTCGCGGAAGTTTACAACAGCCTCCCATGATGACTTGTGGCCAAGGGGATCGCCATAGTTCTCGATAAAACCGTTTACGAAGTCTACATTCGATGCAGAGTCCTTAACCCAGAGTACATTGTAGGCATCGAAGTCCTTCAAATCGCCCGAACGGTAGTACTTAATAAGAGCATCGATAATCTCTTTCTGTGTGGGGTTAGCTACGGTTGCCGCCTTCTCCAACCAGAATACAATCTGCTCGATAGCAGCCGAGTACATACCGCCAACCTTCCAAACATTCTCGAAGATGTTGCCATCCGTGTCGCGCATAAGCTTTGAGTTAAGACCATAGCTGATAGGCTCGGGGTTGCCCTTGTCTGCCTCGGCCATAGCGGTGTAGAATGCCTCTACCTCAGCCTGTGATACGCCCTCGTAGTAGTTACCTGCCGAAGCCTTGATAACATCTACACCCTCCGAGCGGTTGAGGCGTGATGCGTAGAGCGTGGGGTCGAAGATAATCTGGCAAAGCAACTCATCGTCCATCTGACGGTTCTCGTCGTTGATGTACTGAGCAAGCTGCTCACGGAACCACTCCTCAGAGAACTCAGGCTTGAACTTGTCGTTAGAGTAGTGGTGGTGGATACCGTTAGCAAACCAGAGCTTCTTGAGGTACTTCTCGAAGGCTACAAACTCCTCGCCCTCACGAACATCCGATGCGGTGTAGATACTCTCCAAGGTGCGGCGGATAGCGAGGTTGTACTTGAAGTTCTGATCCCAGAGAATATCGCGACCACACTTTGCTGCCTCCGAGAGGTAGTAGATAAGCTCCTTCTCCTCAAGCGTAAGCTCCTCGAAACCGGGAACCTCGTAGCGCAATACCTTGATGTCGTCGAAACGATCGACAACCCACGATGCCTCCTGCTGCTTCTCAGCCTCGCCACAAGCGGTGAGGGCCAAAGCGCCGAAAGCGATGATACCTAAAAATTTCTTCATTTTCTTAAAATTTTAATTATATAATTGATTAAATTTCAGTAAGTTTGCTCAAATCGGCGCAAAGATATATAAAAAAGATGAAAATTCAAAGATAGTTTTTAGTTATTAGTTGTTAGTTTTTAGAGGACAAGCAGGACCAATAAGACAATAGGACGATAAGACAAAATGATACCCGACCTCGTAATGGTCCTAAGGTCTTATCGGTCTAAAAATCATTGCGCTCACCCGAGCGCAACTCTAACAACTAACAACTAATAACTAACAACTATTTCTCGTATTTCGTGCCCCAGAGAGCTCGCATACGCTCGGCAATCTTTGCCTCTTGGCCATTTTGCTCGTTGGGTGTATAGAAGCGTGTACCACTCAGTGATTCGGGCAGGAACTCTTGCTGCACGAAGTTGCCCTTAAAGTCGTGGGCATATTTGTAGTCGGCACCATAGCCGAGCTTATCCATAAGCTTGGTGGGCGCATTGCGAAGATGCAGAGGCACAGGGCGGTTGGTGGTGTCGTGTTCAACTAACTGCAACGCCTTGTTGATAGCCATATATGCCGAGTTGCTCTTCGGGCTTGTGGCCAAATATATCGTGGTCTCGGCAAGCGTGATGCGTGCCTCAGGCATACCAATCTTATGTACCGTGTCGAAGCAGGCATTGGCCAAGAGCAGTGCATTGGGGTTGGCAAGGCCAATATCTTCGGAGGCGAGGATGACGAGTCGGCGGGCAATAAAGCGAGGCTCCTCGCCACCAGCCAGCATACGGGCGAGGTAGTATATAGCAGCATTGGGGTCGCTGCCACGCACCGACTTGATAAATGCCGAAATAACATCGTAGTGCTGCTCACCCGACTTATCGTACAAGGCGATATTCTGCTGCAAGCACTCCGTAACACGCTCATCATCAATTACTATGTCGCCGTCCGTGGCGCCCACAACGATGTCGAGGATGTTGAGTAACTTGCGGGCATCGCCACCCGAAAAGCGGAATAGTGCCTCACGCTCCTTAACCTCGATATTGCGCTTCAGAAGCTCCTCATCGGTGGTTAGTGCGCGCTGAAGCAGGGTGTCGAGGTCGGCATCCTCCATAGGCTTAAGGACATAGACCTGACAGCGGCTCAACAGGGGTGAGATAACCTCAAATGATGGATTCTCGGTGGTAGCGCCAATAAGCGTGATTACACCCTGCTCGACAGCGCCCAGCAGGGAGTCTTGCTGCGACTTGTTGAAGCGGTGAATCTCGTCGATAAAGAGAAATGCGGGGCGGGCATTGAAGAGGTGTTGCCTCTTTGCTTTGTCGATGACCTCACGAACATCCTTGACGCCCGAAGTTACGGCCGACAGGGTGTAGAATGGCCTATCGAGAGTCTTGGCGACAATCTGAGCAAGGGTGGTCTTGCCCACACCCGGAGGGCCCCACAGAATAAACGAGGGCACACTGCCTGTGGCGATAAACTTGCGGAATACGCCATTATCGCCAACCAGATGACTCTGGCCGATATAGTCGTCAAGACTCTGTGGGCGGAGTCGTTCAGCTAAGGGTTGCTGTGCCATCGTTAGGGTATATTCTATTTATTATATATATGTATCTATTAGTGCGCAGAGTTCTCCAATCGCTTGGGGTCGTGCTTGTAGCGGAACAAAATCATAAACATCACAGCCACAACGAGTGCATAGCCCGCAAAGATAAACCAGGTAGACTGCCAGCCATTAGCGAACTCTGGGCGACCTACCAAGTGGCCACCCTCCCACGAGCAGAAGTGGTCTACAACACGGCCTGCGATATATGTACCTACCGAGGCGCCGATACCGTTGGTCATAAGCATAAACAGACCCTGTGCGCTGCCCTGCATACTCTTGGGTGCCTCCTGCTGAACAAACATCGCACCCGACACATTGAAGAAGTCGAAGGCAACGCCATAAACCAAGCAAGATAGAACGAGAGCCAAGATGCCGAAGATACTCTCGGTAGTGCCCACGCCAAAGAAGCCGAAGCGCAAAACCCAAGCAAACATCGCAATAAGCATTACCTTCTTAATGCCGAAGCGCACCAAGAAGAACGAGGTCATAAGTATGCACAAAGCCTCAGAAATCTGCGACAGCGATACAAGCATAGTGGGGTTGTTCGCAACCCAGCTCTCAGATGTTGCCGAGAAGCTCTCGATATAGGGTGTAGCGAAGCCATTTGTAATCTGCAACGACACGCCGAGTAGCATCGAGAAGATAAAGAACATCGCCATAGTCTTAGACTTAAAGAGCACAAAGGCATCGAAGCCAAGGCGCTCGGCAAGGCTCTTCTTCTCGTTGCTCTTGGTTAAGGGGCACTCGGGGAGAGTGAATGAGTAGGCGCCAAGCACAACGCCCAACGCACCGCAGACAACCAACTGCATATAGGTCTGCTGTGCCGAAGCATCAAGACCAAACGAGAGGCTATTAACTAACCACATAGAGGCGATGAAACCTACTGTGCCGAGGGTGCGGATAGGGGGGAAGGCCTTGACAAAGTCGAGACCTGAGCGAGTGAGTGTGCCGAAGGCTACGGTATTCGACAGGGCGATAGTGGGCATATAGAATGCAACACTCAATACATAGGGCACGAAGATGGGCCAGATGTCGGCAATATATGCTGCATTGTCGGCATTTGCCTGAGCAAGCTCCGTAGCCTCGTAGCCGAAGTATGCGGCAACAAGCATAAAGCCACCTGCCAGCAAGTGCGAGAGGCCAAGGAGACGCTGTGGCTGAATGTACTTATCGGCAATAATACCCATAATTGCGGGCATAAAGATAGATACGATACCCTGCGCGATATAGAACCACGAGATGTAGTCGCCAAGTCCAACCTTGCCTAAAAACTGTCCAACACAGGTTAGATATGAACCCCACACTGCAAACTGCAGAAAGTTCATAATAATCAAACGAGTTTTTATACTCTTCATAATCAGTGAGTTTTATATTTCTTATTTGTTTTTAGTCAAAAAATCTTAACAAAGATATGAAAAAATTTTGCAATTTTCTTTGCAAATCAAAAAATAAGTTCTACTTTTGCATCGTCAAAAACAAATATTGGGCTATGGTGTAATGGTAACACTACAGATTCTGGTCCTGTCATTCTTGGTTCGAATCCAGGTAGCCCAACTAAAACGACTCTCATTTGAGGGTCGTTTTTTTTGTGTGTTTTGGTTGGCGAGAGGGGGTTGCTTCCCAACCCTTGGCTGTCTCAAGCTACCGACTTGATGCAAGCCTCAGTCAGTAGCTTGAAACAACCAATGCAGAGCATTACCTCTCGCCACTCCCACCTACCTTAGTGCCGTTTAGATTCGGCTACCTGATTCTCACTTTACGCTGGTTGAGCCGATATGATAGAGATTTATTGCTCGGCTTTCAGCCTGCGCTGTTTTTATAATGTATCGGCTCTACTGCTTATTATCAGTGGTGCATTCACCACTGATAATGCAGTTCGAATCCAGGTAGCCCAACTATAACGACTCTCTTCTGAGGGTCGTTTTTTTTGTGATAAGGGGTCATCTACTGCCGCTAACGAATTGTCTTGGCAATGAGCAGTACTCCATAGTACAGCCCATCGCCAAGAAATTCGCCGAGCGTTGTATCTAACCCCTTCTGACGAAAAAATTTTGCTTTGCTCTTGTATCGTTGGTTGGTGGCGAGAGGGTAGCCTACGGCTACTGTCGAGCGTGGTGCATCTGTCTTGATGCAAGCATCAGCCAATGCACCACCCTCGCCACAGCAAGCTGTTCCTCTCGTCTCTCTCGTCACTCTCGTCACTCTCGTCACTCTTGCCCCCTTTTACCCCTTTTACCCCCTCCAAACACCCCCTCCCTAAAAATTTTTTTCAAATATTTTACGCTGGAAATTTTGTTTATTGGAAAATATATTTTACATTTGCAAAGATTTCCAATGGAAAATAAATTGAATAATATAATAAAATACTAAAAATAAGAGAATTATGGAAGAGAAGAAGAGTGTTAAGCATCTGATTATTGGTGGTGTTGCAGGTGGTGCTACGGCGGCAGCGCGAATTAGGCGTAATGACGAGAAGGCAGAAATCATACTTTTCGAGAAGGGAGAGTATATATCCTATGCAAACTGCGGGTTGCCATACTACATTGGTGGCACTATCAAGGAGCGCGACTCGCTATTTGTGCAGACGCCAGAGTCTTTCGGGCAGAGATTCAATATCGATGTGCGCACGCAGAACGAGGTAGTGGCGATTGACACCGAAAAGAGAGAGGTAAGAGTCAGGGCGAGCGATGGTAAGGAGTATATCGAGAGCTACGACAGACTACTTCTATCTCCCGGTGCAACAGCCGTGAAACCACCTATCAAGGGTATTGAGAGCGATGGAATATTCACCCTACGCAATGTCTACGATACCGACCGCATTAAGGAGTATATCACTAAGCACCGTGTGCGTAGTGCAGTAGTTGTGGGTGGAGGCTTTGTTGGCCTTGAGATGGCGGAAAATCTCCACGAGGCGGGGGCTAAGGTTTCGGTTGTTGAGATGGCACCGCAGGTGATGGCGCCGATAGACTTTTCAATGGCGCAAATTGTCCACGAACACCTTGTGGCAATGGGCGTTGAGCTATATTTGGGCGAGGGCGTTGTAGCATTCGAGCGTAGCGGTGATAGGGTAGATGTCGTTCTCAGCTCCGAGCGAACAATCCCTGCAGACATCGTTATTCTCAGCATCGGTGTGCGCCCTACAACCGCTCTTGCGCGTGAGGCAAATATTGCGCTTGGCGAGGTTGGTGGCATCAGCGTCGATAGCTTTATGCAGACCTCGGCCGAAGGTGTCTATGCTGTGGGTGATGCGGTGGAGTTTCAGCATCCGTTGCTCAACAAACCCTGGCTCAACCTACTTGCAGGGCCAGCAATTAGGCAGGCACGAATAGCAGCGGATAATATGGTATTTGGCAATCACACCGAGTATGAAGGCTCGATAGGCACTGCCATAGCCAAGGTGTTTGATATCACTGTAGCATCGACTGGTGTGCCCGCAAAGCGCCTTAAAGAGCTTAACACCCCCTATCTGACAGCTACCATACACCCCAACTCGCATGCCAACTACTACCCCGGGGCTATGCCTATGACCATAAAGGTGATTTTCTCGCCAGGCAATGGCAAACTGCTTGGTGCACAGATTGTTGGTGTTGATGGGGTAGATAAGCGCATCGACAGCTTCGCAATGGCAATAAAGCAGGGACTTAGCATAACTTCGCTTATGGAGATTGAGCACGCCTATGCTCCGCCCTACTCATCGGCAAAGGACCCCGTTGCGATGAGTGCTTATGTGGCAGGCAATATCCTAAATGGCAAGATGACACCTCTCTATTGGCGCGACCTGCTATCGACAAAAAGTGAGGAGCGAGTGTTAATAGATGTGCGAACACCTGAGGAGTACGCCTTGGGCACTATTGACGATGCCATTAACATCGAGCTTGACACTCTGCGTGAGCGACTCACGGAGATACCTCGCGACAAGCCTATATTCCTATTCTGTGGTGTAGGTCTTCGAGGATACCTTGCATCAAATATCCTAAAGGCCAATGGTTTTAGTGATGTTCGTAACCTAATAGGTGGTATTCGCACCTATAACATTGCAACAGCGCAATACACAAAAGCGACGACAAATAGCGGTAGCGATGATGCAGCTAAGGGCGATGCCCCGCAAGATAGTAGCACGGAGAGGGTAGTCGTAGATGCGTGTGGCCTTCAGTGCCCGGGACCGATACTTCGACTGCGCGAGAGGGTATCGACACTCTGTGAGGGTGAGTGCATCGAGATTATGGCGACCGACTCGGCCTTTGCGCGTGATGTTGAGGCGTGGTGCAACTCGACAGGCAATACTATGTTGGCTATAAGTTGCGACAAGGGCATATATCGTGCGGTGGTGCAGCGGGGAAAGAGTGGTTGCTCAGCATCAACTGCGACACCCGCCACAAGGGGCGATGAGAAAACATTTATTATGTTTAGTGATGATCTTGACAAAACTTTAGCTACCTTTGTGCTTGCAAATGGTGCAGCAGCCACAGGTAAGCGTGTTACGATATTCTTCACTTTCTGGGGACTGAATGCCATAAAACGAGTGGATAAACCCCGTGTAAAGAAGGATATTTGGGGCAAGATGTTTGGCTGGATGCTGCCATCGCACTCTAAGCAGCTGTCGCTCTCGAAGTTCAATATGTTTGGTCTTGGCCGCATAATGATGCGATATTTGATGAAGCTTAGGGGAGTAGAGTCGTTGGAGAGTTTGCGCCAACAGGCACTCGATAATGGCGTGGAGTTTATCGCTTGTCAGATGTCTATGGATGTTATGGGCATCAAGCGCGAGGAGTTGATTGACGAGGTAAGCGTTGGCGGTGTCGCCACATATATGGAGCGTGCCGAGAAGGCTGGTGTTAACCTCTTTATTTAATGAGTGTTACGCTCTTTGGAGCGCTATAATAGGGCTGTGTTGGGGGCTACATTGTTTGCCCCCAACACAAAAAGTTAGTAAAATGGAAAAGGTAAAGTGTATATGCGTGATGCGCGATATAGTATCGGCTATGTCGGAGCTTGAACATGGGATAATCGACCAACTCGGCCTTACGCTGAATGAGGCAATGGCGTTATGCGCTATTGGTGAGCATAGTGTATCGGCATCCGTAGTTGCCGAGCGCACAGGAATGCGTGCATCGCACTGTTCAAAGGTAATTTCTGCGTTGGAGAAGAGACGATTGGTGGGTCGAAGCATCGACAAGCACGACAAGCGACAGATAAATATCTCGCTTACGCCCGCAGGTCGAGAGCGACTCGCTGCACTTAAGGAGTATAAAATCGTAGTGCCAGAGATTCTCGCTCCGGTCTTTGATAGCTACTAACTTTTAGCTCTTTACTCTTCCTCACATACACATACAAAAACGGCCTCCCAATCGGGAAGCCGTTTTTCGCTTATTGCCTGATGCGAGATTAGCGATGCTGACGGCGCTGCTCGCGGTTCATCTGCTCCTGCTGCTGACGAAGTGCCTCTTCGTAGCGCTCCTGGAACTTCGACTTCTTCTTAGGCTTTGCCTTAGCTGCAAGCAACTTGGCGCGTACCTTCTCGTCATCTACCGAACGGCGGATAGCCCACATAATAACCATTGTGAACATCTGCGAGAGGAAGTAGTAGTAGCACAAGCCCGAAGAGTAGCTGTTGAAGAAGAAGAGCATCATCACGGGCATAAAGTATACCATCATAAACTTCATCATACCTGCACCGGGCTGACCTGCCGTGGCTGCCGACTGCTGCTTATAGGTGATAAACGAGTAGCCGAACAAAGCAACGGTCATAAGCAGAGCAAAGAGGCTCACATGGTCGCCATAGAAGGGGATGCTGAAGGGCAAATCCAAGACACTATCGTAAGACGAGAGGTCCTTAACCCAGAGGAAGCTCTGGCCACGAAGCTCGATACTTGCAGGGAAGAAGCGGAACATCGCCCAGAGGATAGGCATCTGGATAAGCATAGGCAAGCAACCACCCATAGGGCTGATACCGGCCTTCTGATATAGCTCCATCGTCGCCTGCTGCTTCTTCATAGCATCATCGGGGTTGGGGTACTTCTTGTTGAGCTCCTCCAACTCAGGGCGCACGGCACGCATCTTGGCAGTAGACATATAGCTCTTATAGGTAAGAGGCAAGATGATGAGCTTAACCAAGATGGTGAGAATGAGGATGATGATACCGAAGTTTACGCCGTGGTCCTTCAACCAGTGGAAGATGGGAATCGTAAAGATGCGGTTAATCCAGCCGATAAGCGTACCACCCATAGGAATGATCTCGTCAAGGTTGGTCTTCTCGCCATCGAACTCCACATTGTTCAAAATCTTGAAGTCGTTAGGACCATAGTAGAAGGCAAAACGATAGGCCTCAGCACCCGTAACAGGGATAGAGATCACGGTGTCGAACTCCTTGAGGAAGTCCTTGCCCTCGGCAGTAGAGGTGCTAAATGCCATAGCAGCATTGACGGGCTCGGCAGAGATAAATGCCGAGGTGAAGTACTGCTGCTTGAGAGCTATCCAATCAACACCATCGACCTTCTCCAAGTCGCCATCCTGTGCCAAGTCCTCCATCTCGTCATCCTCGGCCTCCCAGTAGGCGATGGTGGTCGCCATATTCTCCATCTGGAAGCTACGCTCGTTCATATTCGAGCGGTTGCCCCAAGCGATATCCATCGCATTGGCGCGGTCGAGATAGTTTGCCATATTGTGCTCCTCGACAGTAAAGTCGATAAGGTAGTCACGGCTTGGGTTGCCTGTCTCATATATAGTATATATGTAACGCAGGTAGGCATCCGCCGATACAGCCAAGGTCATCTTGAGTGTCGTGCTCTCCTCGTCCTCCTCTACAGCGTAGTCAAAGACATACTCCGCAGTAGAGCTCTTAGCGCCACTCTCGGTCTTAAGTGCCATATCGAAGCGGGCTGTTGCGGGTTGCAACATCTCGACAAGCTCGGTGCGCTCGCCATCTGAGTAGCGGGTGTAGTTCTTGAGCGTTACATTCTCAATCTTACCGCCACGAGTTGCGAAATCAACCTTCAGAACCTCGTTCTCGATGGTGCAAATCTTAGCTTCGGCGTTGCGTGCTGCAAGCAACTGCTCGCCATAGGTGTAGAGCTCGGCATTGAGGCGGCGTGCTGCCTCCAAAGAGTCGCGCTGGTGGCGCTCCTCCTCCGTCATAGCAGCCTCCTTGGCCTCTTCGGCCTTACGCTCTTCGGCCTGCTTCTGCTTAAGAGCCAACTCAACCTCCGCCTGCTCCTTCTTCCACTTGTTGTACTCTTCTGCCTGATGTCCCTGATAGAACGAGAAGCCGACAAATACGGCTACCATCAGCACAAGACCAATAATCGTTTTCTTATCCATATTTATTACACGCCCCTATAAGAAGCTATTCAAAATTTTATTAAGTGTTTAACTTATGATTAATTATGTTCTTATCCTAATTAGCGCTGCTCGTCGCGGTACTTGATAGCCTCCTCGACAAAACGCACGAACAAGGGGTGGGGATTTGATACCGTAGAGTGGTACTCGGGGTGATACTGAGTACCCACAAACCAGCGGTGTGAGGGAATCTCGACAACCTCAACAAGACCTGTATCGGGGTTCTGACCCACGGCCTTCATACCTGCAGCCTCGAAGTCGGCGAGGAAGTGGCTGTTGAACTCATAGCGGTGGCGGTGGCGCTCAACGATGTTGAGTGAGCCGTAAGCCTTCGCTACAGCCGAGTTCTTCTGCAACTTACAGGGGTAGCCACCAAGACGCATTGTACCGCCCTTGGCCGTAACATTCTTCTGCTCCTCCATAAGGTCGATAACGGCGTGAGGTGTACTCTCCATCTCGCTTGAGTTGGCATCAGCCCAGCCGATGACATTGCGTGCAAACTCGATAACGGCGCACTGCATACCGAGACAGATACCGAAGAAGGGCACATTATTCTCGCGGGCATAGCGCACTGCTACCAACTTACCCTCGATACCTCGGTTGCCAAATCCGGGGGCAACCATCACAGCCGACATCTTGCCGAGAGCATCCTCCACATTGTCGTTTGTGAGCTTCTCGGAGTTCACATAGTGCAACTTAACCTTAACCTCGTTTACTGCACCGGCGTGGATAAACGACTCGCTAATTGATTTGTAGGCATCGGGCAACTCGGTATACTTACCTACCAACGCAATATTTACCACCGACTTGGGGTTCTTGACACGCTCAACAAAGGCCTCCCAGTCGGCAAGGTCGATATCCTGCTCAGCCTTCAGGCCGAGGCGCTCCAAGAGTACATCGTCGAGGTGCTGGGTGTGCATACGCAAGGGTACCTCATAGATGGTGGGCACATCGATAGACTGCACAACAGCCTCAGGCGCAACATTACAGAATAGGGCAACCTTACGGCGCAACTCCTGGCTAAGCTCGTGCTCGGTGCGCAACACCAATACATCGGGCTGCAAACCATACGAGAGCAAATCCTTAACCGAGTGCTGTGTGGGCTTGGTCTTAAGCTCACCCGAAGCTGCCATATAGGGGATAAGCGTGAGGTGGATAAGCACACTATTCTGATAGCCGAGCTGGTTGCGCAACTGACGAACTGACTCGATAAAAGGCAACGACTCGATGTCGCCTACCGTACCACCAATCTCGGTGATGATAACATCGTACTTCTTCGTTGCGCCAAGCACCTGAACACGGCGCTTAATCTCATCGGTGATGTGGGGGATAACCTGAACGGTCTTGCCAAGGAACTCGCCACGGCGCTCCTTCTCAATCACGCTCTGGTAGATTTTACCCGTTGTTACATTGTTGTTCTTGGTGGTCTGAATCGAGGTGAAACGCTCGTAGTGGCCGAGGTCGAGGTCGGTCTCCGTACCATCTTCGGTAACATAGCACTCGCCGTGCTCGTATGGGTTGAGCGTACCGGGATCGACATTGATGTATGGGTCGAGCTTCTGGATAGTTACCGAGTAGCCACGAGCCTGCAACAAACGGGCAACAGATGCCGAGATAATACCTTTACCCAGTGATGATGCTACACCACCCGTAACAAAAATGTACTTTGGTTTAGACAGTTTCATAACTTTATGCTTTTTTCTTCATTCGTAATCTTAAAAATAGGGTTCGGAAGGTCTATTTTGCACTCTTAGCCTCCTCGTCGATAAGCTTCACACGCTCGATAAGGTCTGCCATATCGCGCTTAGCCTTCTCAATCTTCTCGCGCACATCCGCAATAAGCGCCTCGGCATTCTTCGACTTCGAGAAGAAGCCGATGTTGTTCTCCAAGAGGGCGATATCCTGCTCCATCTGTCGCACCTTGTTGTAGAGCTTCTCGCGCTCCGAGCGCAGCTGCTGGCCACCCTTCATATTTGCTACACGCTCCTTGAAACGGTTCATCGAGCGGTCGCGCTCCGAAGAGCGTAGCGTGCGGAACATCTCGTCTACAACGGCCTTGTACTCCTTCTGCAACGAGTCCTTATGCTTGATGGGCACAAAGCCAATCTGACTCCAACGGCGCTGATACTCCTTGACAGCCTCGAAGCCACCAGCCTTGATATTTGCACCCTTCATCTCCTCGATAAGCTCGCGCTTGAGGCGTAGGTTCTCCTCGTACTCCGAGTCGATAGATGAGAAGTGGGCGGCCTTACGCTCAAAGAACTTGTCGCAAGCGGCACGGAAACGCTTCCAAATCTGGTCGGAGTGGCGGCGAGATACGGCGCCTGCCTCCTTCCACTTGGCCTGAAGGGCAATAAGCTCGTCGGTGGCGTGCTTCCAATCCTCCGAAACAGATAGCGCCTCGGCCTGCTCGCAAAGCTCAACCTTGAGTGCGAGGCTGTGCTCCATATCGCTCTTTACGCCAGCGTAGAAGTCGCGCTTAAGCTCAAAGAACTTATCGCAAGCGTTGCGGAAACGCTCATATATGCGGTTGTTATCCTTCTTGGGCGCATAGCCGATGGTCTTCCATACCTTCTGGATGTTTAGCAGCTCCTCGCTTGCCTTGTTCCAATCCTTGCGCGAGAGTAGGGGCTGCTCGGCCAAAGCCTCGGTCTTGACACAAAGCTCCTCCTTAAGTGCAAGGTTCTTGGTCTGTTCTGCCTTGAGGTTCTCGAAGTGCTCCTGATGGCGCTTGTTGATACGGCTCGATGCCTCCTTGAAGCGCTCCCAAAGGCTCTCCTTGAACTCGATGGCTACGGGGCCTGTCTCGCGCCACTCATCGTGTAACTTCTGCAACTTGCGGAATGCCTCGACAATCTGCTGCTCCATAGCGAGTGCCTCGGCCTGCTCGCAGAGGCTCAATTTCGCCTCGTAGTTCTTCTTAAGGTCGAGGTCGCGAAGCTCCTTGTTAATCTTGATAAAGTTGTAGAAGTTCTCGACATGGAGGTTGTAGGTCTCCCACAAATCCTTGACATTCTGCTGGGGTACTAAGCCTGTCTCCTTCCACTTTGTCTGCAACTCACGGAAGCGGGCAAAGGTGCTGTTCATCGCTTCGTCGGTGTTGATAAGCTCCTTGAGCTCCTCGATGATTGAGAGCTTAATGCGCAGATTCTCCTCCTTGTTAGCCTCAATCTCGGCGATATGCTTATCGCGCTGCTCGCGGTAGATTGCAAAGAGCTCCTTGAAGCGCTGCTCGTGGGCACAAGCAGTAGGTGTGAAGTTCTCCTCTGCACCACCAGCCTCCAAGAAGGCCTTACGCTCGGCATCGATATGCTGGCGGTGAAGTTTGTAGAATGCTATTTTGATGGCCTCGACTATCGCACGCATCGCAACTACGCTCTCACCCTCAATCTTCTCGGCAAAGAGCTTTACTAAGCCCTCCTCGTCAAGACCGCTGAGGTCGTCGCCCTTGGTTCGGGCAGCCTCCTCCTCTGAGGTCTCCTCGCCAAGGTCAAGTCCCGCCTCCGAAGCGGCAAGCTCGGCCTCCTCTTGGGCAAATGCCTCTGACATGGGCTCTGCTAAAGGCTCTGTGGTAGCCTCGTTGGGGGTTGTTGTTTCGTTGTTGGTAGTCATCGTCTTCGCATCTTCGGCAACAGTGCCGACAGACTCCTCGGGAGCCGTAAGGATAGTTTTTTCGGTAGCCATCGTTTCTAAGGTTTTAGATTGTGTGCGCATCGTGCGACGCGCGTAATTCACGCAAAGATAAGAAATAATTTCAAAGAAAGCAATCCCGCGCCGATAATTATTTTACGGCAACACTTTATTGGTCCTTTTATGGTGTAGAAATATGGTTGAATTATTGGAGTATTTAGGATTTGTGAAAAGGCGAATTTTGGGTTGCGAATAGCGATAAAAGTTGATGCCGATTTAGCCATAATATTACTATATGAAAAAAAAGTGGCGAAAGGGTTGGAAAGTCAGCGTAAAATTTGTATCTTTGTTGAGATTTTGAGCCGACTCGTTGAAGAGTATGCTCTGTGCAAATTCGTAAGACAAGCAATTTTAATCTATAAAAACACTTCTACAATGGTAATTTTGGTACTCAACTGCGGTAGCTCGTCTATCAAGTATCAGGTGCTTGATGTTTTGGAGTCATCGCACACGCTTTTGGCCAAGGGTTTGGTAGAGCGTATCGGTTTGGCAGAGGGTGATCTTACTCACAAGCCTCAGGGTAAGGATAAGTTCGAGTTGCACTGTCCTATTCCCGACCACACAACAGGTATTCGTCTTGTTCTCGATGCCTTGACACACCCCGAGCACGGTGTTATCAAGTCGCTTGACGAGCTTAAGGCTGCTGGTCATCGTGTGGCTCATGGTGGTGAGTTCTTCCACGATAGCTGCTTGGTTGACGATGAGGTTAAGGCTAAGATTGAGTCTTTGTACTCTATCGCTCCCTTGCACAACCCTGCAAACCTTGAGGGTATCCTCTCTGTGGAGAAGGTGTTGCCCGGTATCAAGCAGGTAGCTGTTTTCGATACCTCGTTCCACCACACTATCCCCGCTATCAACTATATGTACGCGATGCCTTATGAGTACTACGAGAAGTATCGTGTTCGTAAGTATGGTTTCCACGGCACAAGCCACAAGTTTGTTGCTCGCGTTGGTGCTGAGATGTTTGGCCTCGATTTCGAGAACTCTAAGATTGTTACTTGCCACATCGGTAACGGCGCTTCGGTAACTGCTGTTAAGAATGGTAAGTCTTTCGATACCTCAATGGGCTTCACTCCCCTCGATGGTCTTGTGATGGGTACCCGTGCAGGTTCTATGGATGTTTCGGCTGCTACCTATGTTGCCGAGAAGGAGGGTCTCTCTTTCAAGGAGCTTGACGCTATGCTCAACAAGAAGTCGGGTGTTCAGGGTCTTACCGGCATCTCAAGCGATATGCGTGATATCGACGCTGCTTACGACGAGGGTAACGAGCGTGCTATTATGGCTCGCGATATGTACTTCAACCGCGTTAAGAAGTTCGTGGGTGAGTATGCTGCCGAGATGGGTGGTGTAGACCTCGTAGTCTTCACTGGCGGTGTTGGCGAGAACTCTCCTGAGTTGCGTGAGTATGTACTCCGCAATATGGAGTTTATGGGCATCGAGTTTGATGCTGTTCGCAACAACGGTAAGCGTGGTACCGACTATGAGATTACCGCAGAGGGCTCTCGCGTTAAGGCTGCAGTTATCTGCACCGACGAGGAGTTGGTAATCGCTAAGGATACCTTCAGACTTGTAGGAGCCAACTAATAGGAGCCAACTAATTTGGCTATTTTGGTGTTAGATAAATAGAATTTTTGAGATATTAACAAATAAAACCTAAAACTATTATGATTAAGCATTTGGACGAGATTGTTGCTGCTGCCGTTGCGCGTGGTAAGAAGAAGATGATTGTTGCCTATGGTCAGGATACTCACTCTATTGGTGCTACCGATATGGCTATCAAGGCTGGCTTGGCTGAGGTTACCTTGGTTGGTGATCCCGAGGAGATCAAGAAGTCTTGCGAGGCTGAGGGCGTAGATATGAGCCAGTACCACATCATCGAGGAGAAGGAGGATGTAAAGGCAGTTGAGATTGCTGTTAAGGCAGTTCACAATGGCGAGTACGATGTATTGATGAAGGGTGTTGTGCCTACCGATAAGTATATGCGCGGCATCTTGAACAAGGAGTGGGGTTTGCTTCCCGCAGGCACTACTTTGAGCCATGTTACTGTTTTGGAGATTCCTAAGTACCACAAGCTTTTGGTTGTCAGCGATGTTGCGGTTCTTCCTTGCCCCACCCTCGACCAGAAGAAGCAGATTGCAAAGTACTTGTTGGAGACTGCCAACAACCTTGGCGTAGAGTGCCCCAAGATGGCCTTCATCGCTCCCTCGGAGCAGTTGTTGCCTAAGGTAGTTAGCTCGGTTGAGGCTAAGGAGCTTGGCGAGTTGGGTGCTGCTGGTGAGCTCGGCAAGGGCTTGTTCCAGGGTCCTTTGGCATTGGATGTTGCTATCGACGAGGAGTCTGTTAAGATTAAGAAGTTGCAGGGTCCCGTTGCAGGTGATGCTGACTGCTTGCTCTTCCCCAACCTTGAGTCTGGTAATGTATTCTTCAAGGCTTGCTCTAAGTTCGGCGGTGCTGAGCTTGCAGCTATGGTAGCTGGTCCTATGGCTCCCTGCGTATTGACTTCACGCGGTGATACCACCAAGACTAAGCTCTACTCAATCGCTTTGGCTTGCTTGTCAGCAAAATAATCGATGCTCTCAAAAACATTAAATTAGACAAAGATGGCTTACAATATTTTGACCATTAACCCCGGTTCAACCAGTACAAAGGTTGCTCTCTTCCACGACTTGGAGGAGTACAAGACCTTGAAGTTGAGCCACTCGGCAGAGGAGATTGCTCGCTTTGCATCGGTTGCCGACCAGTTGGAGTGGCGTTTGGAGATTATCCTTGACGCTTTGAAGGCTGACGGCATCGAGCTTAAGTCGCTTGACGCTGTTATCGGCCGTGGCGGTCTTATGCGCCCCATCGAGGGTGGTGTATACCGTGTTGGTGAGGCTATGATTGCCGACCTCTCGGCACCGAAGCGTCAGCACGCCAGCAACCTTGGCGCTCTCATCGCTCGTCGCATTGCCGATGCAGCAGGTGTTGAGGCCTACATCGCTGACCCCGTAGTTGTTGATGAGCTTCAGGATATGGCTCGCGTGAGTGGTCTTAAGGAGATGCCTCGCCGCTCTATCTTCCACGCTCTCAACCAGAAGGCTATCGCTCGTCGCTATGCCAAGGAGATTGGTCGCCCCTATGAGGAGCTCAACCTCGTGGTAGTGCACATGGGTGGTGGTATCTCGGTTTCGGCTCACCACCTCGGTCGTGTTATCGACACCAACAACGCTCTCGATGGCGATGGTCCCATCGCTCCTGAGCGTGCAGGTACCTTGCCCGCAGGCGACTTGGTAGACCTCTGCTTCTCTGGCAAGTACGAGAAGGCTGACATCAAGAAGCTCTTGGCAGGTAAGGGTGGCTTGGTTGACCATGTGAACTGCAACAATGTTCAGGAGCTCAACGAGGTACGCGCTGCGTCGGGTGATAAGGAGGCACGCTTTATGCTCGATACTATGGCTTACTCTGTTGCTAAGTGGATTGGCGAGATGGCTGTAGTTTTGAAGGGTAAGGTTGATGCTATCCTTCTCACTGGTGGTATCGCTTGGAATAACTGCGTTAACGATGTTATCGTTGATTACTGTAAGTTCCTTGCGCCTATCAAGATCTACCCCGGCGAGAACGAGCTTGAGTCTTTGGCTGAGAACGCTTTGCGCGTTTTGAAGGGCGAGACCGTAGCTAAGGAGTACTAATTTTATTGAGATAACGGCGCATCTGCTGCCACTAACGAATTATCAAAAGCAATGGGCGGTACACTTAGTACAGCCCATCGCTTTGAAATTCGCTGAGCGTTATATCTCTTATCGCACTAAACCTTTTTTGTGATGAAAATTTTGATTATCAACGGGGCGAACCTCAATCTTTTGGGGCAGCGCCAACCCGAGATATACGGTTCGGAGAGCTTCGAGGATATCCTCGGAGCTCTTCGCAATCGCTACTCGGAGCATACTCTCGACTACTATCAGTCGAATATCGAGGGTGAGATTGTCGATGAGTTGCAGCGTGCCGATGGCTGCTACGATGGCGTTGTGCTTAATGCCGGTGGCTATACCCACACTTCGGTGGTTATCCGCGATGCTATCGCCTCTATTAGTGTGCCTGTTGTTGAGGTGCACCTCTCCTCTATCCTTGCCCGCGAGGAGTTCCGCCATACCTCGCTTATAGCGCCTGTCGTTGTAGGCTCTATCATGGGCTTTGGTGGCGAGTCTTACCGCTTGGCTATCGAGCACTTTGTGGGGCGATAGGTAAGCGTTCTCTAATAACTAACAACTAAAAACTAATAACTTGTCAGTCGAGAGATTGGAACATAAGGTCGTAAGCGGTGTTGTGTGGAGCTTTGCCGAAAAGTTCCTCACTATGCTTGTGCAGATGGTTGTGAGCATCATCGTTGCTCGCCGCCTTATGCCTGAGGACTTTGGCGTTATGGCCATTCTCACATTCTTTACCTCTGTTGCGCTTACTATTGTTGACAGTGGCTTCTCGCAGACTCTTATACGCAAGCGTGAGCCTTCAGATAGCGACTACCGCTCGGTCTTTTTGTTCAATGTCGTTGTGGCATTGCTACTATATTTTGTGTTGTGGGCGTTGGCATCACCCATTGCACGCTTCTATGGGCACTCGGTGATTAGGGATGTCGCCCCTGTGCTCTTCCTACTTCTTCCTATCAACTCGCTCTGCGTTGTGCAGACCGTGATGTTTACGCGCGAGTTTCGATTTAAGCTCCTCTCGAATATTGTCTTTTTCGCATCGCTTGTTAGCGGTGTTGTAGCTGTCGCTATGGCAGTTGCAGGGTGCGGTATCTGGGCTTTGGTGGCTCAGCGCCTTCTGCAGATGGGCATCAAGGCGGTGGCCTTTTGGCTGATTAGGCGTTGGAGGGTTCGTGGTGGCGTTAGCCTCTCGGCTCTTAGGGATATGGCGCCCTTTAGCCTCCGACTGCTCGCTTCCGACCTTATAGCATCTATATATAATAATGTAGCGCAGTTGTTCGTGGGTAAAATCTACTCCACCGCATCGCTCGGCTACTACTCCCAGGCGCAAAAGCTGAAAGACCTCGCTGTAATATCTACCGTGCAGTCTGTGCAGGGTGTTACATATCCCGCCTTATCGAAGCTCTCGGCCGATGAGGAGAAGTTTTCGGCTGGCTATGAGCGTATTGTGCGCCTATTATCGTTCGTCTTGTTCCCCGCTATGCTCGGCCTTGTGGCTATATCTTCGGATATGTTTATGTTGCTCCTTGGTGAGAGGTGGATGCCTACTGTTCCCTATTTTCGCATCTTGGCACTGTCGGGTATGGTATATCCCTTAGCTATGGTTGGCTATAATGTGCTGAAAATCAAGAGCGATGGTAGGGTAGTCGTGCGCCTTGAAGTCGTTAAGCGTGTGGTGATGACCCTTGTTCTGTGTGTTACTATTCCTACGGGTATCGAGGCTGTGGCGTGGGGTATGACAGCTATGGCATTTGTGGAGTTTCTGCTGAATAGTGGCTTTGCACTCAGGCTGATGTCGTTTGGTGTGGTGCGCTTGGCGAAGGCGCTCCTGCCCTCACTGCTCTTGTCTTTGATTGTCTACTTTGGCCTTGAGATACTTAATCCCCATTTGGCGCATCTGAGTGTTGCTCTGCGCCTTACAGCCGATATCGCCTTGGCTGTGGTGTCCTATATCGCTTTGGCGTGGGCACTCCGACTTCGTGCCTTCCACGAGGTCATTGACCTAATCAAAGGTCTAATATTCAAGAATAAAGATAATTAGAGATATTTTTAAGACATTAAGACCATAAGACCTTAAGATTTTTTTTAGGACCTTAAGACCTAAGGACCTTAGGACATTACGAGGTCTGGTATCACATATTCTCTTACTCGTCTTACTGTCTTATCGTCATACTGGTCCTAATCTAATATCTAGCAACTAACAACTAACAACTAATCCGTTAGAAGTGCGTAAATCCTTTTAGTTCTATCTCCGAGGGGTTGCCCTCCTCGGTCCAGCGTAGTTCACCTGTGTCGGTGATGCGGCCAATTGCCGTAAGGCGTGTGCCTGTAGCTGTGAAAAACTCCTCTGAAAGGCTCTCGAACTTTTCCTCGGCTACGGTAAGCAACAGCTCATAATCCTCGCCTCCCGTTGTGGCATAGCGAATATCGTAGTCGGTAGGTATCGCCTTTAACTCAATCTCAGCACCCACCTTTGATAGCTCCATAATATGCTTGATGTCCGAGGCAATGCCGTCCGAAATATCCATCATAGCGCCCACCTCCTTGCGCCTACCGAGCCACTCGCCCTCTGCGATGCGTGCTTGCGCTATGCGGTGGTGGCGTGCTGCGGGGGTATCCATATCGCCAAACATAATGTCTACCAAGCCTTTTGACGATGCGCCGAGCTTGCCCGTAACGGCGATAATATCGCCCACCTTGGCTGCCGAGCGGCGCTTGATGCACCCCTTTGGCGCACGACCGATAGCCACAACATTGATAGCAACCTTATCGCGCGAAGCTGTGGTGTCGCCACCTACCAGCGCTACGCCCGCCTCACGGCTTGCCTCATAGTAGCCACGCATAAAGCCCTCGGCCCACTCGCCCTGTGCCGACTCTGTGAGGGCGATGCTCAGTAGCGTAGCTACGGGCTTTGCACCCATAGCTGCCACATCCGAGAGGTTTACCATAAGGCTCTTGCGACCCACCTCCTCTGCCGAAGAGGCGCCACGCAGAAAGTGGACATCCTCCAAGAGCATATCTGTGGTCATCACAAGGGCATCTTCGCCCATATCGACAACGGTGCAGTCATCTCCAATAGGCTCGAAGCCATTGTGGGGTAGTGCACCGAACATCGAGGCTATGTCGCCAATGAATGAGAATTCAGATTTTTTCATACCTCATAAAGAGTTGAGGCTGAATAAAAAAGTGTATTTTGTGGTTCTTTGTTGTGATAAGGCATCATCTCCTTCCTCTAACGAACTATCAATAGCAATGGGCAGTACGCCAAAAGTACAGCCCATCGCTATGAAATTCGCCGAGAGAGAAGCATCTAATGCCTTCTGACAACAAATTCGCTCGCCCTCAAAATCCTCATTTACGCCTAAGTAAACTGCGGTTTTTCGGGCTTTGCAGGCCTAAAACTACATCTTTTTATTCAACCTCTTGGTATCGAAAGTATCTCTAATTACCTCTGTGTGCGGTCGTAAAACTCGCAGTTAAGGCAGTTGAATGAGCCCTTGATGGTGTGGCCGTTGTCGTCTTCGCAGTCGAGCGTAACGATGTAGCTATTGCCATCTTTCTTAATCTCAATTGAGCCATCGGCAAGCGGAGCACCCTGCGACTGGTCTACATAATCCTCGATAATCACATAGTACCAAGAGTAGAGATACTTAGTGCCCTCAATCATACCTGCGATAAAGCAATTCTCCTTAAGCTCAAGGTCTGATGCTGCCGTATAAGTGCCCAAGACACTATCGGTGGTGTCCTCAAGCGAATCGGTGATAAGGTCAATGGTGAAATAGTCGCCATCGATAGGGTTCTGGCGCTCCATCAACGATATTGACCAATGAGCCTTGCCTGTTTCGTAGTAGTCGCCATAGTACATCATACGCACAGTGGCGTTGTTGTGCTCAAACGAGAGGTCGCTGGTAAGTTTTGAGCCATACTCAGGTGAGTTTACCACGCTGGGCACATGTAGCTCACCCTCGTATACGATGTGGTGAACAGTGCTATCTGTCATTGTTATCTCAGCCTCGAAGCGGTTGTCGGTTACGGTTACTGTGCCGTGGCTAAATACAAACGATGTCGTTGGATTGCCATCTGCATCGTTGAAGTGAGCCTTGCTATACTCTGCATCGAAGCAACCTATGGGGCAGTTGCCCGACTTGTCGAAGATATATGTACCATTGGGAAGAATGGGGTTGTCGCCACCACGATACTTTGCATAGATATCGAAGTAGTAGTAGATGCCCTCGGGAACATCGTTGTTCTCGTTAATCTCTGCATTACCGAGCTGAACGAAGTAGTTGAAGTTGTCCGAAGATGCCATACCGTAGTACTCGCCACCAAAGACCGTAGCCTTGATGTCGTAGTCGTACTTGCCCTCCTTGATACCCTGCTTTACATCAATGAGGCTCTCGATATCGCCATATGTAAGTCTCAGGGTTGCGGTGCGCTCCTCGCCACTGGTGTTGCGCTGAGCTGCGAAGGTTAGCTTGTTGTCGTATACCTCGATGTCGCTGATCCACCAAGAGTTAGCTACGGCCTTAAGCTCAGTATCGGCAATAGGATTTTTGATAGTAAACTCGATTGTGCACTCACCACCTGAGAATGGCACTACGAAGGGTGTCTCTGAGTTGATAACAAGCTTTGTCGTAGTATCCTCAACCTGTTTCTCGCACGATACGAGCAGAATGAGCGACATAGCTACAATTGTTAGAAGTCGTTTCATAATGTTTAATGAATATAGGTTAATAACTTATTGTCTGCGTGCTACAAAGGTAACTCTTTATCACGAATTGTGCAAATAGCAGTGGGAAATGTCCTACAAAAATAGCGCAATGCACCCATCGCCTTTTGTAAAAAAGATTTAGGGAGATTTAGCAACTTTGCACTCGTTTGGCAACCCTTACCTTATCTCCCTAATCTCTCTATTTGGCCGTTGTACTACTCAACTTTGAAGCGGTAAGCGGCACGCGCAGTGTAAACATTGTCCTTCTTGGGATCGAGACACACTACGCTATCGTTCATAAAGGCAACAACCTCAACAAGGTCTTCAGAGGTCTCGTTAGATGACCAGTAGTAGGTCTCGCAGAAGGGCTCGCCTCCATTCTCTACGATAAACTCGTTGTACTTAGCTACGCTCGGTGCTTTGAAGTCACGCTCGCCATTGGTGAGCATCTCCCACATCCAGTGCAACTCGGTAGACGATGGCAAGAACCAACCCTCGCCGTGCGCCTTACACCACTTGAAAGCGGGGTAGTCGTCGATGTTCATACCGAAGTAGTCGAAGGGGTCGTTGGTGTTGTAATCGCCACGCTGCGATGTACAGTTGCACCATTCATACTTTGTTGACCACTGCAAATCCTCCTCGTCCATTGAGAAGAGGTAGCAGTAGGTGTTGCCATTGTTGTCAGACTTAATGGCAAAGATTACACCCTTAACGCCATTTACCTCGTGGATAGCGCCAATCTCATACTTGCCGACCAACTCAGGGTCGTATACATCGATGTTTACGGCAGTGCCAGTGGTCTGATCATTGTAGCGGGCACGGAACGAGTATGAGCCAACGGTGGTGCTTGAGAAGGTGTTGCCCTCAACGGTTACACCCTCGTGGTTGCTGCAGTAAATCTCGGCATCGGCAGTTACATCGTCCTCGCCATAGAATACGGTAAATGTTACCTTCTCCGAGCCATCAGCCTTGATGCGGTTTACATCAGACTGAATCTTGAGTGTCTTCTGCACGGGAGCCTCCACAGCGGTAGCGACAACCTTAACCTCGTTAGACTTCACACCCTCATAGTTGGCAACAAATACAAACTCACCGGCAACATCCGTAGTAAATGTGTTGCCCTCAAGCTCCGAGTTGTAGTTGATAACGGTAATCTTTACCTCCGAGCTCTTATCCTCGCCATCAACCTTTACGGTGAATGTTGCAGTATCGCTGTTGTCGGCAACAATCTCGCTCTTGTCTACAGAGAGCTCCACTGCGGGAATGGGTGCCTCAACAGCAACAGCAGTGATAGTTACGGTCTCAGATGTGAAACCCTTGTATGCCGCCTTGAAGCTGTACTCGCCAGCAACAGCTGTCTTGAATGTTGTGCCCTCGACAATAGAGTTGTCATTAAGGCAGATAATCTGTGCATCCTCCGCCACAGCGCCATCTACCTTAACGGTGAATGTCGCCTGCTCCTCGCCATCTGCCATAATTGAGTTCTTGTCTACAGATAGCTCTACATTGTACTCCTTGTTCTCAGTAGTCTCGTTGCCCTCGCAAGCCACAAAGCCAAATGCAAGAGCTATGATTGCAAAAATATTAAAAAATCTCTTCATACTATACCTAACTTTTTTTACTGTGCATTATCAAACAAATCGGGAGTTACGCGAACAGCAAACTGTGTTGCTGTGTTCTCCTCGTTGAGTACCTCAAAGAAGAATACATAATCATCTTTGTCAAAGCCTGTGAACGAGATTGTAGCACCCTCGGTGGTCTTTGCTGCGGCCAATGTCTCCTCGCCAACGGGCTTGCGGAACATAAAGAAGGCCTGAATCTGCGACCAGTCGTTGGGGTCCCAATACTTCTCGAACTCGTAGTTATTCCAAAGCTGTGCGCCAGCAAGAAGGTCTACGGCGTATTCGTTAGTCTTAACAACGAAGTTTACTGTGTAGCTGAAGCCATCTTTAACGATAATGGGCTCAGATACCTCAAGGGTAGCTGCTGCATCTGCCGAAGGAGCCTGAGTCTTGAACTCGACAGCCACATAGTTGTAGTCGTAAACCTCGGTAGGATCGGTAATCGAGGGGTCTACATAGAACAATACCGCAACATACTCTGTGTCGTTGTTGAGGGGCTCGTATGCTGTAATGGTGTTAGAGCCCTGCTTGCCGAGCTTGTCGGTCTGGATAATGTCGCCAAAGCCGTAGCCCTGCTCAACAGCGATGTTGTTGAGACCGAAGTAGCTACGCATCACGATGTTTGCCTTAGCCTCCGTTGCCAAGGTCTGCTCGTATGAGCTCTTTGTCCAAATGTAGTATGTCCAGTGTGCATCCTCACCAAGTGCGGGGGTTACATCCAACGAGAAGTTGGTGTGTGTGGTTGTGAGGTTGTCGGTAACGAACAATGAGTTGGGGTCGATAGGCTCACCCTCAGGCGTGGTAAATGCCTTGCGGAAGAGCTTCATCTCTGCCGACTGGTTGTGCATATCCTCCCAGTTCTCGAAGTTGAACGCTACGGCGAGGTAGTCGGTCTCGGCAGCAAGACGGCAGTTGAGAGTGGTCTCGCCCTGAGTAATCCAGTCGCCAGAGTTAGGGTTCTCGATGATGTACTCAAAAATCTGATAGTCATCGTTGTAGATGCCAAAGGCGTCGAGCTCCATCTTGGTAATCACGCGGAAGTAGTAGCGATTAGCCGATGTGTTGGGCTTGGCGATAGCTGTTGCCGATGTAGCCTTGATATCCTTGATCTCGATCTCAATCTCGAACTCATCAGCAGGAATAGGCTCAGAAGTTGCCTCGGTAGTAAGGGTGTAGCGTACTACCTTCTTGGTCTCGGTTACAGCGAAAGCCACAGCGGTGTACTCAGTATTTGACTTAAGACCCTGTGCAACGAGGAACTGAGGACCCTTCTTGAGCTTGAGATCGTCTGCTGCAAGCATCTCCTCGATAATCTCTGAATCCGCCTTGTCGGCAATCGTAGCGCTCTCTACGATCGAAGCAACATAGTTGGCTGTTGCATCCGAGGGGATAACCTGAACCTCAGCTGTTGTAGCTGTGGTCTTGGCATTCTGGAACTGGAAGGTAACACCCGATGTAGGCTCTTCCTGGGAGGGCTTGTCGCAGCTAATAGCAAACAGAGCCACAAAAGCCACCATCATCATCGAAATAAATTTTCTCATAGTAGTTTTAGTTATATATTTATTGAAATTTCGTCTTTTGAGGTCGATGATTGCTATGTAACGAACACACAATCTCAACCTCCTAACTCACAAAAATAGTAAAACTATTTTAATTACAAAACTGGTTTGCTCTTTTTGCTCAGATTTTTCGTATTATTAGCTTAAAAATATTGGTATTCGACTTGCATATTATCTACATATTTATTACCTTTGCAGTGGCTATACGCAATATAAAGCCGATGCGGTTAGTTAGATATGCAATAATTATTAAACTTTTCAAGAGATGAACCAGAAGACACATCGCCTTTCGGTAATTAGAAAAATTATTCGTTCAGAGTATATTTCTTCACAAGATGAGCTTATTGAGCGTCTTGAGGAGAGTGGTGTAAGCATCACTCAGTCTACGCTTTCGCGCGACCTTAAGTTTATGCATGTGGCTAAAATTCCCCACAAGGAGAAGGGCTATGTATATGTCTTGCCCAACTCTTCGCGCAATGATATTGGTGTCTCTACTAATCTCTCGGACAACATCACCGACATCGCATTTTCGGGCAATATGTGCGTAATCACCACCAAACCCGGCTATGCCAGTGCCATATCGGTACCTATCGACAGTCGTGGCATCTACGAGATATTGGGTACTATTGCCGGCGACAACACCATTCTCCTAATCCTCCGCGAGGGTTTCGATATGGATATGTTGATGGAGCAGTTGTGTGCCTTGTTTCCAACATTAAAGAGCCTATAAATTTCTTGTGATAAGGGGCATCCTTCGAACTATCCCAAAAAAGTTGCCGTCAATGAGCAGTACGCCAAGTACAGCCCATCGACGGCAATTTTGCGATAGTCCAAATTATGCCCCTTCTGACAAGAAATTGGCTGAGTGCTGACTGGATGCAAGTCTATTAGGGAGTTTAGGGAGTTTAATGAGTGTAGGGAGCTTAAGGATAAATGTCGGTAGCGCTTACACTAACTTCTCTAAATTCCCTAATTTCCCTAAACTCTCTTTATTAATGCGCCACTTTTACCCCTTAGATCCCTTTTGCCCCTTGGGGCGTTAGCCCGCAGGCGAAACGCCTGCTCTCTACCAACTACCAACTACCAACTCTCCTCTCCTTAGTTCTCGTTGGGGAGGAAAGAGTAGTTCTCAGCGTAACCGAGCATCTGCTGTATGTAGTTCTTCGTGTACGAAATCTTTACATCGACAATCTTGCCCTCCTCGTCCTTGACAATGGTGTATTCGGGGTTTACGAAACCGCTGTAAGGCTCAATATTGAGCGCCTTGTAGCGTGTTACGACCTCGTGGTGTAGCTCAGGGTCAATCTTCACGGCGTAGCGCTCAACAAGTGCGCTGCCTGCTGCGTAGTCGCCCTCGGACTTGATGCGCTGTACCTCGCGTAGGAGCTCGCCAAAGAGGTTGCGGAGCTTATGGAAGTCGTTGACCACTACATACTTCTTGCCATCGCGCTCTACAATCTCGATAACATTATCCACCTTGCCGTGCTCGTAGCACCACTCGGCGATAAGCTTGCGGTTGCGCATATGCGACTCCTGAACATCCTTGCCCTCCTCGATGCGTGCCAGCTGTGTCATCATACCATTCATGATATACTTGCTATAGTTGGCCCACGCAGCCTCCTGATTGGGCAGAAGGCCAATCTTCACCATCTTCTGGTCGCCAAGGTAGTATAGTGCAAAGAGGTCGGCACGCGCCTCCTCAAGCGTTGAGTAGTAGGTGCGTAGCTCATCACCCTTGGTGCCCTCACGCAACTGACCTGAGCCGTGGCCAAGGCACTCGTGGAGGTCGGTGTGGAGGTCGTCGGTGAGCTTGCCGTAGAGGCGCATACGCTCTCTATCCTCCTCGCGCAATACAAACTCCTCCATAAAGCCGTTGCCCTCGGCAGCCTTGTCGTAGGCGTATGTGATGTTGTCGATAGTTACCGACTTTGAGCCGTGTTCCTTGCGAATCCAGTCGGCATTGGGAAGGTTGATGCCGATAGGCGTAGCGGGGTAGCAGTCGCCACCGAGCATCGCCACCGTGATAACCTTTGCCGAGACACCCTTAACCTTGGCCTTGCGGTAGTCGGGGTCGATAGGTGCATTATCTTCAAACCACTGTGCATACTCCGTGAGAAGTGCTGTACGGCGACAGGCACGCTCGTCGCGGAAGTTCACGATAGACTCCCACGATGCCTTGCGACCAAGGGGATCGCCATAGGTCTCGATAAAGCCGTTCACGAAGTCTACCTTCGAGCGGTTGTCATTGACCCACAAGATGTTGTAGCGGTCAAAGGTGCTGAGATCGCCAGTCTTATAGTAGTCGATAAGTGTCTCGATAATACGGCGCTGCATAAAGTCGGCAACCGAGGCTGCCTTCTCTAACCAGTATACAATCTGCTCGATGGCCTCGGAGTACATACCACCGACCTTCCATACCTGCTCGGTGATGGTGCCGTTGTCGTTGCGCATAAGCTTCGAGTTAAGGCCGTAGGAGATAGGCGAGGGGTCATTGGCGTTGAGCGATGTGAGTGCCGAGTAGTAGGCCTCGACCTCGGCCTGAGTAACATTCTCGTAGTAGTTGTTTGCCGATGACAGTATCACATCTACGCCCGCCCTCTGGTCAAGACGCGAGGGGTAGAGCTCAGGGTCAAAGAGTATGGCGCAAAGCAGATTATCGGGCATCAGGCGTGTCGAGTAGTCGAGGTGCGCCTTGAGCTGCTCACGAAGCCAAAGCTCCGAGAACTCTGGCTGGAACTTATCGTTGGAGTAGTGGTGGTGGATGCCATTAGCAAACCACACCTTCTTAAGGTACTTCTCGAAGGCGAAGAAATCATTGCTATCTCTATCCGATATCGACTTATAAAGCGTCTCCAGCGTACGACGAATGGGAAGGTTGTACTTGAAATTCTGGTCGTAGAGGATGTCGCGACCCGCCTTTGCTGCCTCCGAGAGGTAGTAGACCATAAGTTTCTCTTTTAGCGTTAGCTCCTCGAAGCCGGGAACCTCATATCGCAAAACCTTGATGTCGTCGAAACGGTCAACAACCCAGTCGTTGCTCTGTGCCTTAGCCTCGATAGATAGTGATAACATCGCCATAAATATTAGTGCTAAAAATCTATTCATCATTTTAGTTTGGTTGGTTCTTAAATACAAAAAGTGTGTAAATTTACGATTAAAAATCTATATTCACAAACTTTTTTTTGCAACTGGTGGTTTCTCACGCAAAAATAGCTACCTTTGCCCCAGTTTTCTAATACCTATATTAATATGTTGCTAAGAGGTTTTTCGACTATAGCGTTGCTCATCTGCTCAAATATCTTTATGACCCTTGCGTGGTATGGCCATATCGCCTTTAAGTCGCGCTTGGAGCGCTACGGTATGCTCGCTATTATCTTCGTTAGTTGGGGTGTGGCACTTCTTGAGTATTGCTTTCAGGTTCCCGCCAACCGTATCGGTAGTGCCGACTTCGGTGGCCCCTTCACCCTCTGGCACCTCAAGGTTATTCAGGAGGTAGTATCTCTTGTGGTCTTCTCGCTCTTTATGGCAATCTTTATGCACGAAGGCCTCAAGTGGAATCACTACATCGGCTTCCTGTGTTTGGTGTTGGCGGTGTACTTTATCTTCAAAAAGTAATTTGTTGTGAAAAGGGGTCATCTGCGACTTGTCCCAAAAGTAATCCCCCAAGGGCTGTACTTTTAGTACTATCCCTTGGGGGATTCTCTTGCGATAAGCCACATCTAACCCCTTTTGACAACAAATTGGCTGAGTGCTGGCTGGAAGGTGGATTTGTTGCGCTCCGTTGGAGCGCAGATAATTTTTATGACCATTAAGACCTTAGGACTGTAAGACCTTAAGAGGTCGGGTATCATATTGTCTTATTGGTCCTACTTGTCCTACTCGTCTTAAAATTATTCCCCTCAGACCCTCAAACCCCTTTTGCCCCTCAGATAAGGCACAAAAAAAGAGAGCCGCAGCTCTCTTTTTTCCTTAAGTGCAAATGCCTTACTCAGCAATAGGAGTAACGCTTACATAAGACTTACCAGATGACTTCTTGCAGAAAGCGACTGTACCGTCTACCAATGCAAAAAGTGTGTGGTCCTTACCCATACCCACGTTCTCACCGGGGTTGTGTACTGTACCGCGCTGACGAACGATAATGTTACCCGCCTTAGCGAACTGACCACCGAAAAGCTTTACACCGAGTCGCTTGCTCTCTGACTCACGGCCGTTCTTAGAACTACCAACACCTTTTTTGTGTGCCATTTTCTACTTCGTTTTAAGGGTTTAACAATTAATCTCCTCAACGAGAACCTGTGTCAGATACTGACGGTGACCGTTACACTTCTGATAACCTGTTCTACGCTTCTTCTTGAACACGAGGACCTTGTCGTCCTTGAGGTGCTTCAAGATCTTGCACTTTACTGAGGCGCCTTCTACTACAGGTGCACCTACCTTAACCTGACCGTCGTTGTCTACAAGCAGGACTTTGTCGAAGCTCAAGGTCGAGTTTTCCTCGCCCTGGAGACGGTGAACATAGAGCTTACGACCCTTCTCAGCCTTAAACTGCTGACCTGCGATCTCTACTATTACGTACATTTAATGTAAAATTAAAAATGTTTAGCGGGGCAAATGTACAAATTATTTTCCATTCTGCAACTATTTCTCCAATCTTTTTTTCTAAAAAACACCCTCTTTTTTACCTATTTACACTTTTCCCTCCGCCACTTCATCACTTTGCCTCTCTGGCACACTTTTGGCTTTGTGGCTGTTGCTATGAAAAATCTTGTTTTGCAATCGTGTGTCGTGGTTCTCGCCCTCGACCGTACCTTAGGCCTATCTATCGCCTCGGTCATTGAGTGTGATGGCTGTGTGGTCATAATGCCGCGTAGTGAGCGAGAGCTATATCGTGTACTTCTTTCGGCGCGTGTAGACCTTGTTATCTTGGTCTCTACACGCCGTATAACGCTCGATGATATGCTCTATCGCTGGGTCGATGCCCTACACTCGGCAGGCGCTTCACTCTTTGTCGTGATGCACCATCACAGCGTGCATCATACTCTGCGACTATTGAGTGCTGGTGTTCGCCAATGTCTGACCCTGCCTATTGCGCCACGCCGTCTGCGCAGCAAGGTCTACGAACATCTTGGCATAAATCTCCATAGTTCGGGCGTAATATCCTAAAAAGCTTGTTTTTTGTTGCAAATATCGAATATAATTTCTAACTTTACAAAACCATAAGGTATGACACCTCAAATCTTCGCCACTATGATAGACGACCACATCAGAGAGTACCTTCTTCCAGAGCAATTTAATGCCGCTGTGCGTGCCGGAGCTGCCATTATGAAGATATATAAGAGCAGCACCGACTACGATGTTACGCTCAAGAGCGACCATACGCCTATCACCATTGCAGACCGTATGGCACACGACACTATCAAGCGCTCGTTGGGGCGCACCCGTATCCCTATCCTCTCCGAGGAGGGGCGTACAATGCTCTATGAGGAGCGTTGCAACTGGGAGCTCTTCTGGCTTGTCGACCCCCTCGATGGCACGGTGGAGTTTATAAAGGGCAACAACGAGTTTACGGTCAACATCGCTCTTATGGAGAATAATGTCTGCGTCAGCTCGGTTGTCTATGTGCCCTACCACAACAAGATGTATATTGCCGAGCGTGGTCGTGGCGCCTATGTTATGCACGATGTTGCGCCCAGCGAGGATGCCGAGTATACCTATACCGAGATACGAATGAATCAGCGCTCGTTGCCATTGGAAGAGAGCAACCACAGCAACTTCCGTGTGGCGGTGTCGCGCTCACACCAAACACCTGAGACTCACGCACATATCGACACCTTGCGCGAAGAACATCCCGACCTCGAAATTGTTGAGCAGGGTAGCTCCTATAAGTTCTGCCTCCTGGCAGAGGGTGTTGTAGATTACTATATCCGCACCACCACAACCTCGGAGTGGGATACTGCAGCAGGCGAGCTGATACTCGAAGAGTCGGGAGGCACGACAAGGGCATACCCATCGGGTGAAATTCTCAACTACAACAAGGAGGAGTTGGATAATCCTTGGTTTGTTGCCAAAAGGTAATTTCTTGTGAAAAGCCGCAATCTGCGGCACCAAACTTAGAGCCCCGAATGGGAAATACGCTTAGTATGTCCCATCCGAGGCTCTTTCATTTGGCACCACATCTCACGACTTTTGACAAGAAATTATGGTCGGTGCAGACCTATAAGTGCTTTATTAGGGAGCTTAGTGAGTTTAAGGAGTGTAGTGAGGTTAGGGATAAATGTTGGTAGTGCTCTACACTAACTTCTATAAATTCCCTAATTTCATTAAACTCTCTTTATTAATGCGCCCCTTTTACCCCTTAGAACCCTTGCGCCCCTTGGGCTTTAGCCCGCAGGCGAAACGCCTGCTCTCTAACAACTAACAACTCTTTTTAACCTTTCTTACTCTATCGCTAACCAAAATTATGGCTTGTTTGACTATAATTTGCAAATAGAAAGAGAAATTTGTATATTTGTAAATGAATGTAGAGTTTAGATATTCACGACTTATAATATTTTTATTGGCACTCCTTGTTTTTGCGGGGTGTTCAGGTTGTAGTTCTACCTCTACAACTGATTTCTCGGCTCTCGTAACTAAGTTAGAAGAGGGCGACTTGCTCTTTAGAAAGGGAACGGGTGTGGTAGGCCATATCGTAACCTCTGTAGATAATCGTGGCGACTACTCGCATGTCGGTATCGTTGTGCGTAAAGATAGTGCGTGGCAGGTTGTTCACGCTGTACCTCATGAGCCCGATTTTAAGGGCGATATTGACCGTGTGAAGATTGAGAGTGTCGAGCGATTTTTGGGGCGTTATCCTGAGGCTTCGTTTGGCCATTATCGTGTGAAGATTGGCAGTGATAGCATCGCCATCGCTGTGGCTAATGCGCTAAGACTCAGTGAACAGCGAGTGCCTTTTGACCACGACTACGACCTCTCGGATACTTCCTCGCTCTACTGTACCGAGTTTGTTGAGTACATCTACTCGCTGGCAGGCATCGCGCTTAGCGAGGGGCGCCGTACCGAGCTCTTTTTTCCGTCGTTATCGGGTAACTACATAATGCCATCGGACCTTACCGAAAGTGCATATTTAGAACCAATTTATTAACTTTTTAATACACTACAATTATGAAGAAACTTATCGCTTTGTTTGCAGTTGTTGCTGCTGTTTTCGCAGTATCTTGCTCATCGCCAGCTACTCCCGGTGATGTTGCCGTTAATGTATATCAGCTTATCGCCGATGGCAAGTATGAGGCTGTAGCTGAGGAGTTCCACTACGACTCAGAGGATCCTGCCGAGGTAGCTGAGGCTAAGGCACTTATCGTATCTCTCTGCAAGGAGAAGGCTGGCCCACAGATTGAGGCTAAGGGAGGCTTGGTATCTACAGAGTTAGTTGAAGAGGTTGTTGCCGAGGATGGCAATACAGCCAAGGCTACTGTAAAGTTCGTTTATGGCAATGGCGAGGAGGATACTCAAGATGTTGACCTTGTAAAGAATAGCGAGGGCGATTGGAAGGTTGCCTTCAACAAGTAGTTTCCGGTTAGAAAGCTACAAATTATGCCCCTTCAGGCAATAAAATTTGCCGGAGGGGCGTTTTTTCTTTAAGGACCTTTAAGATCGTAGGACCTTAAGACCATTACGGGGTCGGGCATCATTATGTCTTACATCTCTTATGGTCTTACTTGTCCTAAAAAACTCTAACAACTAAAAACTAACAACTAACAACTCTCTTGTTGCTTTGGCTCTGATTTTGTACTACCTATCCTACAACCAACTAAAACCATTTGAATTATGAAAACAAAATTTTTTAAGTGCGAGACTTGTGGAAATGTGGCAATCAAAGTCGTGGACTCAAATGTTCCACTCGTCTGCTGTGGCAAGCCTATGACCGAGCTTAAGGCGAATACCGAGGAGTCGGGAGCCGAGAAGCATCTGCCTGTTGTAACGCGCCTTGATGAGCATAGAATAAAGATTGAGGTGGGTAGCGTTGCGCACCCTATGTTGCCTGAGCACCATATCGCCTTTATCTATGTTGAGACCGATAATGGCGGTATCCGCATCGACCTTAAGGATAAGCCTGAGGCGGTAGTATGTGTCTGCGAAAGCAAAGTCAAGGCAGTATACGAATACTGCAATATTCACGGCCTGTGGAAGTTGGAGATGTAATCGGCTTGTAGTCGAGAAGTTAGGGAATTTAGAGAATTTAGTGAGTTTAGAGAATTTAGGGAAGTTAGGGAAATTAGAGAAGAGCGCTATCGTCATTTTCCTTAAGTTCCTACACTCCCTACACTCCTTAAAACTTTAATAAACCACCTACCACCCTGCACGACCGAATTTCTTGTTAGAAGATGTCAGGCTTGGTCTATTGCAAAAGAAGACCCCTGGGGATAGTACCGAAGTACAGCCCCAGGGGTCTTACTTTTGGAATGGGCCGAGAATGGCCTCTTATAACAAGAAATTAATTACGCCTCAAGAGCGAAACGCTTGTAAGCCACAACAGTAGCCTCCTTGTCAGCGCGTGCGATAAACTCACGGATAGACTCCTTCTCGCCTACAACGCACTGGTTAAGAAGAGTGTTCTCCTCGTAGAACTTACGCATCTTACCCTCTGCAATCTTCTCGAGGATAGCCTCAGGCTTGTTAGCGTTCTTGGGATCCTGCTTCATCATCTCAAGCTGGATAGCCTTCTCCTTCTCAACAACCTCTGCGGGGCAGTCGTTCTCGTCGATAGAGATAGGAGCCATTGCAGTTGCCTGCATAGCTACCTTCTTAGCAACCTCCTCGTCGATAGCCTTGTTGAAGCCGAGAACAGTACCGAGCTTCTTGTTGAAGTGAACATAAGATACGCAGTAGGGAGCCTCGATACGAGCGTAGTATGCGAGCTCTACCTTCTCGCCAGTCTGACCTGACTTCTCGGTAACCATCTCCTCTACGGTGATACCCTCAGCGTTCTTAACGCCCATAAGAGCGTCGCGGTCTGCTGCATCAGCTGCAACAGCAACCTCCAAGATAGCGTTTGCTGAAGCGCCGAACTCGTTGTTAGCTGCAACGAAGTCAGTCTCGCAAGCAAGGCAAAGGATATAAGCCTTCTGGTCAACGATCTTAGTTACAACAACACCCTCGGTAGCGGTACGATCAGAACGCTTAGCTACTACGAGCTTACCCTTCTCGCGGATGATATCCTTAGCGCGCTCAAAATCGCCCTCAGCCTCCTGAAGAGCCTTCTTGCAATCCATCATACCTGCGCCGGTCATCTTGCGGAGCTTCATTACATCAGCTGCTTTGATTTCCATATTTGTATAAATGTTTATTCGTTTGACAATTGTTTGAATAAAACCTTGGGCGAGCGGGCATTATGCCTACCCGCCCATAGGTATTTGTTTGAGAAAAGTAAGGATTACTCCTCCTTAGCCTCGGTTGCAGCAACAACCTCAGCTACGGTAGCCTCCTCAGCATCTACAGCTGCCTTAACAGCCTTCTTGATGCGGGGCTTAGACTCCTTCTTTGAAGCTGCCTCAGCTGCCTCAGCCTCCTGAGCCTCCTTCTCCTTCTCGAGCTTGCGCTCCTCAGCACCCTCAGCGATAGCACCGCATACTACATCAAGGATAGTAGCGATAGACTTCTGAGCATCGTCATTTGCAGGGATTACATAATCAATGTCGGTAGGATCACAACAAGTATCAACCATAGCAAATACGGGGATGTTCAGACGCTTAGCCTCCTTAACAGCGTTCTGCTCCTTCTGCACATCGATAACGAACAATGCAGCGGGAAGACGGTTAAGGTCAGCGATAGAACCGAGGTTCTTCTCAAGCTTAGCGCGCTGACGAGCAATCTGAAGCTTTTCGCGCTTTGAGAAGTTGTCGAAAGTGCCGTCGGTGGTCATCTTGTCGATGGTAGCCATCTTCTTAACGGCCTTACGAATAGTGGGGAAGTTGGTGAGCATACCGCCTGCCCAACGCTCTGTTACATAGGGCATGCCAACTGCTGCAACCTTCTCTGCAACGATCTCCTTAGCCTGCTTCTTGGTTGCTACGAACAATACGCGACGACCGCTCTTTACAATCTGCTTAAGAGCAGCAGCTGCCTCGTCCAACTTGATAACAGTCTTGTGAAGGTCGATGATGTGGATACCGTTCTTCTCCATGAAGATATAAGGAGCCATTTTGGGGTTCCACTTACGCTTCAAGTGACCGAAGTGTACACCGGCCTCAAGAAGTGCGTTAAAATCTGTGCGTGACATAGTGTCTTAAATTTTTTTTTGTTGTTTGTTAACTCTTTTATCAACCCGCAAGTAACACCCCTCGGGGGTAAGGTTCTTGAGGGTTTAATCGCAATCGGGCAACCGCTGTGGCAGCACACCAACGCGCTACGCTACGCAGCACGAGGTGTAGTCCGCAGTGTTTCGAACCCTGATTGTGCTTTGTCGTAAGTTGGTTGACAGAGCGTCTTAACGCTTTGAGAACTGGAACTTACGGCGTGCGCCGGGCTGACCAGGCTTCTTACGCTCAACCTCACGCGAATCACGCATAAGGAAGCCGTTCTTCTTCAATACAGGACGCATCTCTGCATCAATCTGGCAGAGTGCACGAGCGATACCCATACGGGCAGCCTCAGCCTGACCCTTGATACCACCACCAACGAGGTTGATAGTAACATCATAGTTCTCCAGAGTGTTGGTTACCATCAAAGGCTGCTTAACCTCATACTGAAGAATGTGCAAGGGGAAGTATACCTCGAGCTCCTTGTGGTTGATTGTAATCTTACCATTACCGGGCTTAACGAATACGCGAGCCACAGCTGCCTTACGGCGACCTACGGTGTTTACAACTTCCATAATTCTTACTTAATCTCGTTTAACTTAATCTCCTTAGGGTTCTGTGCAGCGTGAGGATGCTCAGCGCCAGCATAAACCTTCAAATTCTTCATAATTGCCTCGCCCAAACGAGTCTTAGGCAACATACCGCGTACAGCGTGCTCAACCACGAACTGAGGCTTCTTGTCAGTTGTGAGGAAGTCCTCGGGGGTTGCGAAGCGCTGACCACCGGGGAAACCAGTGTAGCGTGTGTAGACCTTGTTGGTCATCTTTGCGCCCGTAAGCTTCACCTTATCCGCATTAATTACGATAACGAAATCACCGCAATTAGTGTGGGGAGTGTAGCTGGGCTTGTTCTTGCCACGAAGGATCTTAGCAACCTGCGAAGCAAGGCGTCCCAAAATCTCGTTCGTAGCGTCAATCACGAACCACTCCTTCTGAGCGTCCTCTGCCTTGACCGAGATAGTCTTGTAACTCTTTGAATCCACTTTTCTAAAAGTTTAGTTAATACTTAATTTATTGTAATCCATATCCCGAAAACATTTTTCGGGCCTGCAAAGATACTAATTTTTCCAAAGATACAAACTTAGCATAAACTCTTTTTTTTAGAGAAAGTGTTAATCGTCGAATAATGAGCGAGTTAATATATTTTAGAGGGCGTAATTTTTAGTGTGGGAGTGGGTAAAGAGGGTGGGTAAAATGGATATTTTAGATAAGGTGGTTAGTTTTTATTATTTAATTAAAAGAACAAGAGCTTAGAGGTTATCTCCAAGCTCTTGTATCATCTATCTTGCGATGCGTCTTATAGGTTGGGTGCACTTTTCGAGGCGCTCGGCAACCTCCGATGCGAGCTTTGCTTTGCGCTCTTTCTCGATAGCCTTGCGGTAGGCATCGCTTACAACGATTTCAACCGACTGCTCACGCTCACCACGGATAATGCCCTTGTCGCTATCGGCAAGTGTGCGTGCCTCAAGTGCTGAGGGCGAGCCACCAATCTTCTCGAACTCCTCGACAGGCGTTGCACCCTCCTTTGTGAGGTAGATAAGCTCGCGGAAGAGCTTGCTCGGCTTAAACATAGCATCGTAGGCTACGGCAACAATGGTCATCTCGGTGTCGAAGGGCACAGAGACAATCATACTCTTGATAGAGTAGCCCTGGCTGAGGTCGTCGTAGAACATCTCATCGGGGAGAGTCTGCTCGTCCGTGAGATCGCGGCTGTATATTGCGTAGTAGTATTCATCGTAATCACCATCGATATTTACGCTAACGGGGAGGATAGCCTCGTTGTCGCAACCCTCGAACTGCGAGTAGCCGTAGTTGAAGAGTGCCTCACCGTCCCAGTAGTCGCTCCACTCTACCGAGATATTGATATCGGCATACTGCATAGCCTCGGTGGTGAATACCTCGCTAAATACCATATCGGTGATAAACTCCGCGGTGTCGTAGTCCATAATCACAACGCCAATCTTGTAGTCGGTTTCAGGCAAAAGGTCGTATGCCGTGGTGGTCAGGTAGCCCTGAGTAAGCTCCCAAGAGGAGAATGCAGGGATGTCGCCCTCGTAATACTTGCCGAGTATCGTGTCGTGGATATAGCTCTTGGCCTCCTCAGCGGTGATCTCGGCAGGGTAGATAAGCCAGTTGTAGAAGTGGCCCTTGTCCGAGGGGTCAATCTCAAGCCATACGGTATCTGCGCCGGGCACGATGTTGAATGTGAAGGTGCAATCCTTCGGGTCGCCCGATGCGGTGGTTGTTACCTCTACCTTGACCATCTCGGTGGTCATAGTACCTGCTGTATTGCCGAAGACGAGGATTGTATAGTCAGTTTCGGGGCGCATACGCGAGAATGTGCGTGTATAGTCGCCATTGTGGGTGTACTCTCTGACTAAGTAGTCATATGCGGTTGTTACATAGTTGAATATCTCGTCATCGGTCATACCCTCGATATCCTCACTCTTCATAGGAATGATGACATAGGGGTCGTAGGTTGTGGTCTTAACGGCAACGGTTACCTGAGACTGGTTTACCTCTCTAATCTCCACGGTAAATTTGTTGCTCGACATCTCGGCAGGTGCTGTGGTGTACTCAGCGGTTGAAACCTCGCCAAGAAGCTGGCACTCCTCGTCCCACTTCGCAGCGTAGAGGATATACTTGGTGTCGGCATTGACACGCTCCCAGCCATCATCTACGGTGTCGTAGACATTGCACATATCGAAATAATCTTTGCGCGAGTCGATAAAATCGTAGCTCATAAACATATCGATATTTGCCTCAATATCGCCAATCTGAATAGCCTCGCGAAGATTGTCGGTTGCAGCCAACTCCTTCCAAGCCTCAATCTCGGCCTCGGTGGCTACGCCGTGGTAGTAGTTGACACCCTTGTGCGAAGGTGTAACGACAAATTCCATGATGTAATCCTCCTCCTTGATGTCAAAATCGAAGGTGATGTCGCCCTCGTAGGGCTTCTCGGTTGTGGCCTCGCGAGCTACAATGTCGGTGGTGCGCTCGCCATCTGCCGTAAGGCCGTAGGCGTAGATTACAAACTCGGTGTTAGGTGTGAGTCCATCAATTACGATGCCCTCCTGCGAGCCCATACCCAGCATATCAACGAGGAACTCCTCGCGTGAGATACCTGCATTCTCGGCAAGATACTCAAAGTATGCAAGGTCGGAGATATATACATCCTCATCGCTTGGCTTCTGGTCCCAATACTCCTTGTATGTAACCATCGGTATCCAAGTCATATCGGGGTGCGATGCCGTGATGTCGATAGTAATAGATGTTGGGCCAATCTCGCTAACCTCCAACTCGAGCGATAGGTTTTCGCGAGGTACCTCGATGTTATCCTGCATTACGCTAATCTCCACACTCTCGGCGCCCTCGTACTTTACGATAATATTTATCACACGCCCCTGTGTGGTGTTGTTCTTCTCGGCAGTAAGGAGGATTGTCTCCTCGCCAACCTCTACATCGAGCCACTCTGCAAGGTTCTCGACTTTGATACTCTTGCGCTCTGAGGGCTCGACATTCTCGATGCGGTAGCCAATCTCTAAGCTCTCGCCGTGCGAGTTAAGTTTAACCTCGGTGGCATCGACCTTGATTACTGGGCTCTTCTCATCTGTTGCAGGGTCCTTCTCGCAGGCCACAAAGCCCAAAGCAAGAAGAGCTATAAGAAGTAGCGATTTTACACTTTTCATATCTAAAAAATTTGGTTAATATTAGTTTTATATTCTTTGCGTTGCTAACGAATATAATGCAAATATATGCAAAAAAATAAAATATGGGTGCATAAACACCCATATTTTTTTAGTTTTTTGCTTTTTTTGTGTGTTGCCTTGGCTACAAGAAACGCTCTCGTACGGTTGAGCGTGTTGTTGCTGTGGCTGCGGTTGGTAGACTGTCGGGAAGCTCCGAGCGTGTGTATACCGAGATGTCGGTGCTATCCGTGGTATCTATCCAAGTCATTGTGTTGTCGCCAAGTGCCACGCTATACGATGTGCTCCACGCTACACCATCGCTATACTCGCCTGAGATTATGCCGTTCTCGAAGCCTACAACGCTGATAAAGAGCTCCCACTCACGACTCTCGATGCGCTGCCATAGTGTTACAACGCCATCTTCGCTAATCGAGAGGTAGACATCGAACGAGGGCTCAGCGCCTCGCCACTCGGTGAGATGCCAGCTGCCTACCAAATCCGAGGTGTCGGCATCGCCACTTATAGGCGGAGTAGGTGGGGTAGGAGGTGTAGGCTCATCGCTCTTGGGAATGGAGAGTGTGGCTACTTCGGATAGATACAACTTATGCTCGGCACCCGCCTCGACAGCACCTGCAAACTCATAGCTTAGACCCTCGCTAAACGATGCAACATCGAGCGTAAGGGCCAGTTTGTCGCCCTGTGGCTCACACTTTGTCGTTGTCCAATTCTCGGTGTCGGCCTCACGATAGTAGATGTAGTAATCCAGGTGTTTGTACTCTTTAATCTCCACGCCATCGAAGAGCACCTCGACACTCTTGACCTCGATATCAATCCTCTCGTCTACGATAGCCACTTCGGGCTTCGATATATTGGCCGTAACCTCGGCATAGCGGGTCGTAAATGCGCTCTCGGCAGAGGTTATTGGCTCATAGTCGCCCTCAGGTGTGATGGTTATTCGATAGATGTAGTCGCTACTCTCCTCAAGCCACTCTGCGCCCTCTGTGGGGATGCGGATGCTCGCCTTGTCGGTAGCATCTGCCTTTGTCCACTCGCTGTTGCTCAGGCGATACTCCAACTCTACGCTCTTTATCTCCTGCGCTGCGCCATCTACAAGGTACTCCACATCGCTAAGCGCTATGGTCGCCATAATACCCTTGGCATCTACCTCGGCGTTGAAGTTTATCTCGCACTTGGGCGTATGCTCCGCTGTGCGGAAGGTTATAGGCTCGCTCTCTCGCTCCTCGGCCGTTGCACTGCTAAGGCTAAGGAGAGCAGTATATTGTGTGTTGGGCTTTAGACCCTCGATGGCGAAGATTGCCTTGCCACCCTCGGTGGTGTACTCCTCGACAATGGTGCGGTCGCTGAAGAGTAGCCCCTCCTCGTAGTAGCCGAGTGAGAATGTGGCGCTCTTATCCTCTACGCCATCAATGGTGATTGTGGGGATGTCGGCAGTGATTGTAGCGCTATTCACCGATGTCTCGGCGCTCATAGTGCCGAAGTGGTACTCCACAACGGGCTCTGGTGCCGGCGTTGGCTGAGGTTTACAGCCCACTACTGCCAAAGCGCCTAATAATATATATAGGTATCGTTTCATTTTCTTCTTGAATTAATGAGTTAGGGTATTAGTAATTAGTAAACTCCTCTTCTAAAAACTAACAACTAAAAACTAATAACTAAAATTACAGCCAACCTCCATTTTCGGCCTTGGCGCCACGCACAACCAACTCTGCTTCGCGCTCTACAACCATACCGCCCATAGAGTTGCCACCGCCGGCACTCTCGCCACCGATGATAGCGTATATCTTGATACGGCCCGTGCCCGGCTTGTTGCACTGGATTGTGAGCAGACCATTTTCGATGCGAGGCTTGCCTTGTATGCCGAGTGCATCACGCACCTCGTCCGTAACCTCGCAACCCTGATATGTCAGCGACTCGGAGTCATCGCCAAAGTATTCGTCAAGCGAGAGTGTTGCCTCCTCGCCACTCTTGATGTAGAGGCAGGGCGTAGAGTCCATCTGCATCAGCAAGAGGTGGGCATCGATATATCCACCGCCAAGTTTGCCTTTGTATGGTTCGAGGCTGATGTTCTTCCATCCGCCGAGGTCGTAGTCGAAGTAACGCTTTGAGCCTGTCTGATGAGTGTTGATGTCGTGTGTCGAGGTTACGATAAGTCTTCTAAACTCATCGCTTGTGAAGCTGTAACCCCTCTTTAACGCATACGATAGGGCGAGTGCAGCACAGCCAGATACATGGGGTGTTGCCATAGATGTACCCTGCATATACTCATAACCATAGGTTAGGTCTACGCTGGTTGACGATATGCCCATTATTGTGCCGTAGGTGAGGTCGCCACCCGGGGCGCAGATGTTTACTCCAGGACCATAGTTGGTGTAGTATGTCGCTGTGTAGTTTGCCGACATTGCCGATACGGCGATATATTTATTGTATGCGCCGGGGTAGTCGGCAGTTGTGGCAGCCTCGTTGCCCGCAGCAAATATTGCCACGCCACCCTCGATAACACCCTCCAAACGGGCATTGCTTTCGAAGTACTCCACAGCATCTTTCAACACCGAGTCGTAGCGCTCATACTCGCTATCAGAGAGATATGTGTTGGGTTCATAACCCCAAGAGTTGTTAGCGATAACGGCGCCATTGTCGGCAGCATAGATAAACGCCTTGGCAATCTGGTGAGCATAGCAACTCTCGTCGTTCTCAAAAATCTGCAACGACATAATCTTTACGCCATCGCCCTTGCCTGTGCCACCTGCGATACCGCACACGGCATATCCGTTGTTGTTTACTGCAGAGATTGTGCCCGCCACATGGGTGCCGTGAGCGTCTGCGGTGATTGCGCCACTGTCTACTACAAAGTTGTAGCCATTGATGTCATCGACATAGCCGTTGCCGTCGTCATCAACACCCGCAGTACCACTCTTTTCGGCCTCGTTGACCCACATATTGGCCTCAAGGTCGGGGTGGTTAGCCATAACGCCACCATCAAGCACTGCTACAATAACGCGGTTGTCGCCTGCCGTGTACTTCCAGGCGTTGAGTAGGTTGATGTCGGCACCCGCTGCTGTGTCGCTACCCAACGAGCCATCGTTGTAGTAGTGCCACTGCCACGGCAGCTCTGGGTCGTCGAATGGCATCTCTACAGAGCGTGTAGGCTCTGGGCGTGAGGCGGGTGCAGGCTCTGCCTTGCCCACGATGCGGTGAAGTTTGATATCGTACTCCACGCGCTCTACGCCCTTGTTAAGAGCTATCGCCTCGGCAACGGTGCGGAGGTCTAAGCTCTCGTCAAAACGCACCAAGCGCCAGCGGTTGAGCTTCTCGGAGCGGGTTGCGGGGAACATAGGCTCGATATTGAGCGCTATGCCCTCTGTATCAAAGCTCTCTACATCCTCGGCTAAGCGCACCATAAGGCGACCCTTGGCAGCGCTCTCGTCCCAGTTGTAAATCTTGCTACTTGGCTCCTTCTCGGCTGGAATATCGCCAAGATTATCCTTAACACACGCCGTAAGAGCAAACGCAATAAGGGTAATAATCAGAAATCTATTCATTTTTTACAGTTTTAGGTTCTCGGACTTTTAACACTTTGGCAACAAAGATAGAAAAAAAGATAAATAAAAAGAGCAAAGAATATAAAAATCTTTGCTCTTTAGTGCTTTGGGAGAGTGGTTAGATGATCTAATAACTAAAAACTAACAACTAACAACTCTCATGTTAGAACTGCTCCAGCTTAAAGACAATCTTATTGCAGTATAGCTCATCGGCCTTAAGATAGATTGAGGGGAAGTCGGGGTGGTTTACCGCATCGCTAAAGCCCTGACACTCGATAGCCACGCCGGCATAGTCCTGATAGTATTTATCCGACTTGGTCTTAGGACAGCCACCCGAGAGCCAGTTACCCGTGTAGAGCACCGCTGCGGGCTGTGATGATAGTACCGTAACCTTACGACCCGTAGCCTTGCAACGCAACTGGCCAACCTCCTTAAGGATATTCTTCTCATAGCCATCAACAGCAAAGCAGTGGTCGTAGCCACGGAAGTTGCGTATGTTGTTGAACTCCGCGTCTATATCACGGCCAAAATCTCTCCACTCCGAAAAGTCGAAGGGTGTGCCAGCGACATCGAGCAACTTGCCCGTAGGTATCTGCACGGTATCCATCTCCAAAACCTTCGATGAGTTGAGCTTAAGCTCGTGGTCGAGGATTGTCTTATCCGAGCCCTCGCCGTGAAGGTTCCAGTAGAGGTGATTGGTGAGGTTTACCACCGTATTTTTGTTCGACTTAGCGAGGTAGGTAATCTCAAGGTTGTCCTCATCGTCGAAGTCGTAGACAGCCTCCACAACCAACTCGCCAGGGTAGCCCTGCTCCATATCCTCCGCTACATAGCTGAATACCACACGGTTGGTCTCTACGCGACCCTCCCAGTAGCGGTTGGCAAAGCCCTTTGAACCACCGTGAAGGTGGTTAGGGCCATTGTTTACCTCCAAGCGGTACTCAACACCATCGATGACCATATGTCCACGGGCGATACGGCCGGCAACACGACCTACGCTCTTGCCACTCGCTGCACCATCACCGATATACGATGTGGGCTCCTTATAGCCGAGTGCCACATCCTCGATATTGCCGTTGCGGTCGGCAAACTTGATACTCACAATCGAAGCGCCGATATTGCATAGCTGCACCTCCGAGCCACGGCTGTTGCGCATAGTGTAGAGTATGATGCCCTCGCCCTCAGGCGTAGAGCCCCAAATATGCTGTAAAATCTCCATTATTCGGCAGGTGTTACATTCTTAATAAGGTTGTCGATACGCTTTAGGCACTCCGCCTTGCCGATAAACTCCGTAACATCGAACATACCGGGACCCTTGCCAGCACCAACCAGCGCAAGGCGCAGGGTGTTCATCACCTGACCCAACGAGAAGCCCTTGGCCTCAATCCAAGCACGCACCACAGCCTCGGTATTCTCCTTCGAGAAGTTGTCGATAGCCTCCAATACTGAGCTGAGCTCCTTAAGCATTGCGGGGTTCTCGCCCTTCCACTGCTTCTTCGTAAGCTTCTCCTCATACTCGGTAGGTGCAACGAAGAAGAACGAGGTGAGATCCCACATATCTGTTGTAAGCGTCATACGCTCCTTCATGATGCCCGCTGCCTTGCCTGCCAACTCATCCGAGGTCTCAATGCCGTGAGCCTTAAGTATAGGCTGCATAATAGGTGCGAGCTGCTCGTCCGAGAGGTTGTGCATATACTGCGCATTAAACCACTTAGCCTTGTCGGGCTGGAAGCGTGCACCCGCCTTAGATACTCTGTCGAGCGAGAATGAGTCGATAAGCTCCTGCATTGAGAATATCTCCTGCTCAGTGCCGGGATTCCAGCCGAGCAGAGCAAGCATATTGATAAATGCCTCGGCGAGGTAGCCATCCTCACGATAGCCACGCGCTGTGTCGCCTGTTGCGGGCGCCTTCCAGAAGAGTGGGAATACGGGGAAGCCCATCTTGTCGCCATCACGCTTCGAGAGCTTACCGCCACCCGTAGGCTTCAGCAGTAGGGGAAGATGCGCAAACTCAGGGCGTGTGTCGTCCCAGCCAAAGGCGCGGTAGAGGAGATAGTGCAATGGCAACGAGGGCAACCACTCCTCGCCACGAATAACATGCGACACCTCCATAAGGTGGTCATCGACAATGTTTGCAAGGTGGTAGGTGGGCAGAGCATCTGCCGACTTGTAGAGCACCTTATCATCGAGGGTTGAGGTATTGACCTCGACATGGCCACGGATAAGGTCGTCCATCGCCACAACCTCGTTCTCGGGCATCTTGAAGCGCACAACCCACTGGTCGCCACGCGCTATGCGTGCCTCGACCTCCTCCTTTGAGAGTGAGAGCGATGTGGGCAGCTTCTCGCGTACCTCATAGTTGTAGGCAAAGGTCTTGCCTGCCTCCTCGGCCTCCTTGCGCAGAGCATCAAGCTCCTCAGGGGTGTCGAAGGCGTAGTATGCCCAGCCGGCATCAACCAACTCAGTAGCATACTTCAAATATATCTCACGACGCTCGCTCTGGCGATAGGGGGCGTGAGGGCCACCAACGCCAACACCCTCGTCAATCTCAATGCCACACCACTTGAGCGACTCGATGATGTAGTCCTCGGCACCGGGTACAAAGCGCTGTGAGTCGGTATCCTCGATACGCAACAGCATCTTACCGCCGTGGCGACGAGCAAAAAGGTAGTTATAAAGGGCAGTGCGCACACCACCGATGTGCAATGGGCCCGTAGGGCTGGGTGCAAAACGCACTCTTACTTCTCTGTTCATAATCGTGTACTTATTTTGTTGTACTATTTTACTGTCTTAATCTTAAACTCCGAACGCACCGTTACGCGCGCCTTCTTCTCGCGTGACGAGAGGTTGAACGAGCCACCTGCCGAGAACTCCTCGTCACCCGTAGCTGCGGTAATCTGGAAGACACCAGCACGCGACATCTTCAACTCGCCAAGCATAGCCTCTGAGCTCTCGGCGATGTTCTGGGCACGCTCACGAGCATCGGCCGCTGCAGCTGCCAACAACGAGAGCTTGACATCCTCCAAGCCCGAATAGTAATACATAGGGTTGTATACGCGGATCTTTAGACCCTCGGCAATAAGCGAGGGTAGCTCACGCGCTGCATCTTCGGTTGTGTCTACATCGTTTGACTCGATGGTGAACGACTGCTCGATGTTGTAGCCTGCAAACTGCTGACCTACATAGTCGCCATTCTCGTATATCGAGCGAGTAAGCTCCGAGGTATAGGGCATATCAAACGATATGGCATCCTTCGTTACACCCTTCGATGTTAAGAACTCCACAATGCGGTTGCGGTGCTCCTCAAGGTTGTGATATGCTACGGCAGCATCGTAGTTTTCGGCCTCAATTTTACCCTCGATAACGATAAGGTCTGAGGTAAACTCCGTCTCGCCTAAGCCCGTTACGGCGATTGTGCCATTGTTGATGCGGTAGCGCTGTGTTACGGCTGCCGAGAGTACGATTGCTGCAAGCACGATGGCCGAAGCAAAGATGATATATTTCCACAACTTATCCATAGCTGCTCTTATGTTTTAATGGTTAGACATTGAAAAGGAAGTGCATAATATCGCCATCCTCCACTACATACTCCTTGCCCTCGATGCCAATCTTGCCTACATCGCGGCAAGCACGCTCCGAGCCAAGCTCTACATAGTCGGCATACTTGATAACCTCGGCACGGATGAAGCCACGCTCAAAGTCGGTATGTATGATACCCGCAGTCTCAGGCGCCTTCATGCCTCGGCGGAAGGTCCAAGCACGGCTCTCGTCAGCACCCGTAGTGAAGAATGTCTGCAAGTCGAGCAGACGGTAGGCAGCCTTGATAAGACGGCTCACGCCCGACTCCTCAAGACCCATATCCTGAAGGAACATCTGTCGCTCCTCGAAGGTCTCCAACTCGGCAATATCGGCCTCGGCACTCGCCGCCACGATAAGCATCTCGGCGTGCTCGTTGGCGATAGCCGCACGCACAGCCTCGGTGTGAGCGTTGCCCTTAACGGCAGATGCCTCGTCTACATTGCAGACATAGAGCACGGGTTTGTCAGTGAGAAGATTCAAATCCCACACCGCCTTGCGCTCCTCTGCCGTAAGCTCCACAGTACGCGCCGAGAGACCTTGCTCCAGAGCCTCCTTGTAGCGGCACAAGATGTCGTACTGGCGCTTAGCATTCTTGTCGCCCGCCGTAGCCTGCTTCTGGCACTTGCTGATACGGTTCTCGATTGTCTCAAGGTCCTTGAGCTGTAGCTCGGTGTCGATGATGCCCTTGTCGCGTACGGGGTCTACCGTGCCGTCTACATGGGTGATGTTCTCGTTCTCGAAGCAACGCAACACATGGATAATGGCGTTGGTGTTACGGATATTTGCCAAGAACTTGTTGCCCAAGCCCTCGCCCTTTGATGCACCCTTTACAAGGCCTGCGATATCGACAATCTCGATAGTTGTGGGCACCACACGCTTGGGGTTGTCAATCTCAACAAGCTTCGTAAGACGCTCATCGGGCACGGTGATAACGCCCACATTGGGCTCAATAGTACAGAAGGGGAAGTTTGCCGCCTGCGCACGCGCATTCGACAAGCAGTTAAAGAGTGTCGACTTACCAACATTGGGTAGTCCTACAATTCCACATTGTAATGCCATAAGTATATTAATTATTCAAATTTTCTTTTTTAAGTTTTAAGTTATTAGTTTTTAGAGTTTTAAGACCTTAGGACTTTAGGACCTTAAGACCATTACGAGGTCGGGTATCAAAATAGTCTTATTTGTTCTAAAAAAATCTAACAACTAATAACTCTCTTTTCTTCTCTCTTTTCTCTCGCAATGTCATTCTGAACGCGAGTGAAGAATCTCTCAGTTAGCAATTAGTTCAGTGTTTTTGTAGACCTTTAGATCTTTCGCTAAAGCTCAAGATGACATATTCTAACAACTAATAACTAAAAACTAACAACTAAATTTTAGTCTGCCTGCGAAACATTTACCAGCGCCTCGCGGTAAGAGTTCAAGATGCGTGACTTCGAGATAAAGCCCAAATAGCGGTTCTCCTTATCCACCACGGGGAGCATCCAGGTGTTGCCCTGCTCGAAGCGAGGCATAATGCTCTGAATCATCTCGTGCTCCAAAATCTTATCCGCCGGCTGAATCATATAGTGCATAATCGAGCGCGACCACTTATCGCGGTTAAACATATCACGGCGCAGGTCGTCGAGCTGCACAATGCCGAGCAACCTGCCCTGATTATCCAGCACGGGGAAGATGTTGCGGCGAGCACTCGATATGATGTTTACCACATCGCCCAAGGTGATATTTTCGCGTAGGCGCACAAAGTCGGTCTCCATAAGCTCGTCAAGGCGCAAGAATACAAATGCCGAAGAGTCCTTGTCGTGTGTGAGCAACTCACCACGCATACGCAACTGCTTGGTGTATATAGAGTCGCGGTCGAGACCATAGTTCACGGCAAACGACATACACGACACAATCATCAGCGGGATAAAGAGGCCGTAGCCATTCGAGAGCTCGGCGATAAGGAATATCGAGGTCAGGGGCGCCTTCATCACACCCGACATCACACCAGCCATACCGGCCAATGTGAACGAGGTAATCGAGATATCCCAACCAAAGACCGTGCGACAGATAACCGCCAATGTAGCACCCGCAAAGGCACCCACGAACAACGAGGGTGCGAATGTACCACCGACACCGCCCGCTGCATTTGTCGTAGCCATAGCCACCACCTTGAAGAGCATCACGGCAATAAGGTAGATAATCAAGAACCAGTCGGCATCGCTAAGGGTGTAGAATAGCGTGTTGTTGAACAGTTGCTGAGTGTTGCCGTGCATCAAGCCCACAAAGCTGTCGTGGCCCTCACCATAGAGGGGTGGGAAGATGAAGATGAGGATACCGAGCGAGATACCCGCATAGAGCCACTTGCGCCACTGCTGAGTGATGCGGTTGTAGAAGCCACCCACCTTGGAGTTTACCGAGGTGAAGTAGTAGGCCATAACACCGCAGAAGCAGCCGAGAAGCACGAAGAGGGGTATCTGCGCCACCTGAAACATATCCTCGGTATCGAGCGATACGGCAATGATGGGCGAGAAGCCGTGCAGCGAGAGCGAGATAATAGTCGCTGTCATCGAGGCGATAAGTAGCGGGATAATCGACTTCGAGGTGATGTCGAGCATCAAAATCTCAAGTACAAAGACCACACCCGTGATAGGTGCCTTAAAGACCGCAGCCACCGCAGCACCTGCACCGCAACAGAGCAGCAGTGTGATGTTCTTGTAGTTGAGGCGGGCGAGCTTACCGATGTTCGAGCCTATGGCGGCACCCGTCAAGACGATAGGTGCCTCAGGGCCTACCGAACCACCAAAACCGATGGTCGTAGCACCACCCACGATAGATGTCCAGCAGTTGTGTCCTGCGATGCGTGAGTCCTTACGCGACATGGCGTAGAGCACTCGCGTAACACCCTCCGAGATACCGTCTTTGACGATATGCTTCACAAAGAGCGTGGCGAGGATAATACCGATAGCAGGGTAGACCAGATACATCCACTGCGCCTGGTCGACAGGTGTCCACGAGGTGAGCAGATGTGTGATTGTGTGGAGTAGCGTGTTGAAGATAAAGGCTCCGATGCCCGCACACAGACCCACGATGATAGCCAATATGGCCATCGCCTGTGAGTTCGTGAGGCGGTGGGTTAGATAGAGGTAGCCCTGATAGATGCTCTCCTTGATATTTGCTTCTAATCGCTTCATTTTGCGCGATATTCGTTCTTAACTCTCTTATTTGCGGTACTCGGCAGCCTGACGAGCAATAAGCTCCTTATCCTCGAAGTAGTTGATGCGCATAGCGTTACGCACATCGTGTAAGGTCTCGGCAGCAGCCTTGCGTGCCTCCTCCGAGCCACGGCGCAAAATCTCGTATACCTCCTCGATATGCTGCTCGTAGTGCTTGCGGCGCTCACGGATAGGCTCCAGCATCTCCTCCAATACGGCGATAAGCAACTTCTTGCACTTTACATCGCCCAAGCCACCACGGCGGTAGTGCTCCTTCATCGCCTCCAAGTTCTCGTAGTCGGGGCAGTACTTGGCAAAGTGCTCAGGACGAGAGAAGGCATCGAGGTAGGTGAAGACGGTGTTGCCCTCAACCTTGCCCGGGTCGGTAATCTTGAGGTGGTCGGGGTCTGTGTACATGCTCATAACCTTCTTCTTGACATCCTCGGCCGTATCCGAAAGGTAGATGCAGTTGCCCAACGACTTCGACATCTTAGCCTTGCCATCGGTGCCGGGGAGGCGCAAGCAAGCGGCATTGGTGGGCAACATAATCTCTGGCTCAACCAGTGTCTCGCCATATACAGAGTTGAACTTATGCACAATCTCGCGTGTCTGCTCAATCATAGGCTCCTGATCCTCGCCTACGGGAACGGTCGTAGCACGGAAAGCCGTGATGTCCGATGCCTGCGAAATGGGGTAGGTGAAGAAGCCTACGGGAGTACCCTTGCGCTGCTGGTTCTCCTCCTCGCCATTGTTCTCAGCAAAGCCACGCATCTGAATTTCGGCCTTTACCGTAGGGTTGCGCTGAAGACGCTGTACCGTAACGAGGTTCATATAGTAGAACGCAAGCTCGGTAAGCTCCGTAACATACGACTGCACGAAGATTGTAGACTTCTTAGGGTCGATGCCGCACGATAGGTAGTCCAACGCCACCTCGATAATGTTCTCACGAACCTTGTCGGGGTTGTCGGCATTGTCGGTTAGGGCCTGCGCATCAGCAATCATAATAAAAATTTTGTCGTAGAGGCCTGAGTTCTGCAACTCTACGCGACGACTCAACGAGCCTACGAAGTGTCCGAGGTGGAGCTTGCCAGTGGGGCGATCTCCGGTAAGAATTATCTTTGCCATAAATTGTGTATATCGTTGTTAGACATTCGTGTGCACGCATAGCGTACACTTTATCGCGCATACCACGCGCGATACAGAGGGCAAATGTACAAAAAAATTGCTTATTATTCGCCTATCGCATTGTATTTATAGATTTTTTTTATAACTTTGTAGGCAGTAAACCCCGTTACCTTATACGATTATGACTATAATCCAGCTTGAATACCTTATGGCAGTGGCTAATTGCGGTAGTTTTTCGCTTGCTGCCGAGCACTGTTTTGTAACGCAACCCTCGCTCTCGATGCAGATTAAGGCATTGGAGGAGGAGCTTGGCGTTGTACTCCTCGACCGTACCAAGAAGCCCATTATCCCAACAGCTGTTGGCGAGGTGGTTTTGGAGCAGGCACGCGAGACGCTGCGCTCCTACAACTACATTCGTGAGTCGGTGGCAGAGATGCGTGGTGAGACGGCAGGAAAGATGCGTTTGGGTGTTATCCCGACCATTGCTCCCTACCTGCTCCACAAGTTTATTCCCACCTTCGTCAAGGACTATCCGAAGGTAGAGTTGGATATCCACGAAATGGTTACCGCCGACATCATCGAGGCGCTCAAACACGACCGCATAGATGCCGCCCTTGTGGCCTCTGGAACTTGCGGTGAGGGTATCACCGAACACGACCTTTTCAGCGACCATTTCTACGCCTATGTGTCGCCCTCACACCCCCTCTTTGAACGCTCAAATATTCGTATCGAAGATATTGATTTCAAGGACCTTATCCTGTTGAGTCGAGGCAACTGTATGCGTGATCAGATCTTCGAACTTTGTCAGGCTGCGCACGACATTCCATCGCACTTCTATTTCGAGTCTGGATCGCTCGATGCACTGATGCGAATGGTGGACTGCACATCGTGTATGACCATCATTCCGGAGATGGCTTTGGAGTTTATTCCGCTATCGCGCCGTAACCGCGTAAAGAGCATTGCCAAGGGTGCTACATCACGCCGTGTAGCCCTTGCCGTAAGCCGCACTTATGTTAAACTCTCGATAGTCGAAGCACTCCGCAAGACTATACTCTCTTGTGTCGACCAAGACAAAGTGTAATTTCTTGTGATAAGGGGTCTACTTCGGCCTCTCAGTCAGAAGCCCGAATGGGAAATACCTCAAGTATGTCCCATCCGGGCTTCTTCGTGTCGAGACCAAATTAGACCTCTTCTGACAAGAAATTGGGTGAATAGACCACAGAGAGCACAGAGACCACAGAGAAAGATGATACCAGACTTCGTTGTTGTCTCTCTCGTCTCTCTCGTCTCTCTCGTCTTTTCCACAGTCTCACAGAGCTTAAGCTCTGCGCCTCAACGAGGCGCTTTATCCAGCAGGCGGAACGCCTGCTCTCTTTTTTCAAGACCATTAGGACTTTATGACCTTAGGACCATTACGAGATCGGGCATCATATTGTCCTACTTGTCCTATTGGTCTTACTCGTCTTACTTGTCCTAAAAAATCTAACAACTAACAACTAATAACTAATAACTAACAACTAAAAACTCCCACTCTTTGTAATCTCGTTTTTTTTACTTATCTTTGCAAGTATTATTGCGTGTGCGCGTTGTTATGCGTGGCGTGTTACGCGCGTAAGGAAAGACTTAAAGATTTGTAAAACATTGAAAATTAGAATATAACCTATGGAAAATTTGGAAAAGTTGATTAATACGATTGTTGAGGCTATTGACGACAAGAAGGGCAAAGGTATTGTGTCGCTCGATTTGTCGGGCTTTGATGGCGCTATTTGCTCAAATTTTGTGGTATGTCATGCCGACTCAACCACTCAGGTAGATGCTATCTCGGCAGGTATCGAGGATAAGGTATTCGAGGTTATGGGTGAGTGGCCTGTGCGTGTTGAGGGTCGTCAGAATGCCTTTTGGGTGGCGATGGACTATAGCGATGTCATCGTGCACATCTTCCAGTCGGACTTGCGCGACTACTACCGCTTGGAGGAGTTGTGGGCAGATGCGCCTATGAAGCGTTACGAGTTTGGCGACTAATGATTGTGAAATATTAAGCCTAAGTGTAAGATAAAAGATTTTGAGAGAGAGTTATGGCTAACGAAAAACAGAAGATGCCCCCGATGCGAGCTGGTTTCAGCTTTATGTGGTTTTGGGGCTTTGTATTGCTACTTATTGTAGGTTACACCCTCTTTGGTGAGCGTGAGCAGCGTCCCATAGATGGTGATTGGAATTTAGTCTCGGAGCTTGTCGAGAAGGGATATGTCGAGCGTATCAATGTTCTGGACAAGGAGAAGGCTACGGTTTTCCTTACCGAGGAGGCTCAGAAGGCACTGGCGGATGATGACCGCTTTAAGAATTTGCCCACAACGGGTGCTCACATCCGCTTCAATACGGGTGGTGATGTGCAGTATTTTGCCGAGCAGATCGAAAAGGCCGAGGCCGAGGCAGCAGAGCAGGGTATTGTGGCCAAGCCCGTTATCGTAAAGTATGACCGTACGGAGCGTGGCTGGGTTGATTACTTTGTCGAGTTCCTGCCTTGGTTGCTTATCATCGTGGTGTGGATATTCTTTATGCGCTCGATGATGCGTGGCGCAGGTGGTGGCGGCGGTGGCAACATTATGAATGTTGGCAAGGCGCGTGCCCAGGTCTTTGATAAGGAGAAGAAGAAGCGAGTAACATTCAAGGATGTTGCGGGCTTGGAGGAGGCCAAAATCGAGATTATGGAGATTGTAGACTTCCTCAAGAAGGCCGACAAATATAAGGCTCTTGGTGCTAAGATTCCTAAGGGAGCACTCCTTGTAGGCCCTCCGGGAACGGGTAAGACCCTCTTGGCTAAGGCCGTTGCGGGTGAGGCTAATGTACCCTTCCTCTCGATGTCGGGTTCTGATTTTGTCGAGATGTTTGTGGGTGTTGGTGCTTCGCGTGTTCGCGACCTCTTCGACCAAGCCAAGAAGATGGCGCCTTGTATCGTCTTTATCGATGAGATTGATGCTATCGGCCGTGCTCGTGGCAAGAACTCAGGCTTTTCGGGTAACGACGAGAGGGAGAACACCCTCAACCAGCTTCTCACCGAGATGGATGGTTTCCAGACCAACGCTGGCGTTATCGTCTTGGCGGCAACCAACCGTGTAGATATTCTCGATAAGGCGCTTATGCGTGCTGGTCGTTTCGATCGTCAGATCGAGGTAGGCTTGCCCGATGTCAAGGAGCGCAAGGAGATCTTCGATGTGCATCTTAAGAACTTGAAGCTTGACGATAAGCTCGATAGAGAGTTTTTGGCTAAGCAGACTCCGGGTTTTGCTGGTGCCGATATTGCCAATGTATGTAACGAGGCGGCACTAATCGCTGCGCGTAACAATAAGGATAGCGTAACGCAGGAGGACTTCCTTGCCGCCATCGACCGTATCGTAGGTGGCTTGGAGCGCCGCAATATGCCTATGAGCCCCGAGGAGCGCCGTTCTACAGCTATCCACGAGGCGGGCCACGCTGTTGTAATGTGGCGTTTGAAGAACTGCGACTCGGTGCTAAAGGTTACGATTATACCTCGTGGTCGCTCGTTGGGTGCTACTTGGTATCTGCCTGAGGAGCGTGCCAACCACAATGTTGAGCACTTTATGCACAAGATGGCGGGTATGCTTGGTGGCCGTATTGCCGAGCAGCAGCTTATGGGCATCACCTCGACAGGTGCTCTCAACGACTTGGAGCGCACAAGCCAGATGGCATATGCTATGGTTGCCTACTACGGCATGAGCCCCAAGGTGGGTAATATCAGCTTCTACGACTCTTCGGGTCAGCGCGATATGTTCACCAAGCCCTTCTCGGAGCGTACTGCCGAGCTTATCGACGATGAGGTGCGCCGCTTGGTTGATGAGTCGGTGGCTACCACTCGCCGAATTATCGAGGAGGAGCGAGAGAATATCGAGCGCCTTGCCGACCTGCTTATCGAGAAGGAGACAATCTTTACCGAGGACATCGAGGCTATCCTTGGCCGTAGCGCTCAGCAGATTGAGCGCGACAAGCGCGAGGAGGCGGAGAAGGCAAAGGAGGCTGAGAAGAGTGAGGATAGTGGCCGAGAGCCAAGCCCTGAGCCTACGATAACCTATATTGTCGAGCCCTCGGTGGAGGAGCCAACCATAGAAAACTAACTCAAAAAAACGAAGCTCTATGAGTGATAAACTGAAGAACTTTTTGGTGCGCACAGCAAGTGGTGCTGTAATGCTTGCCGTAGTGCTTGGTGCTGCTACGAGCATCTATACCTACGCTATCCTGCTGTTGCTTATCACCGTTGTCGGTATGTGGGAGTACTTTAAGATTGCAGCCGCGGCAGGGTGTCAGCCCCAGCGTGTTGTCGGTATGGTTGCGGGCATTGTGCTCTTTGTGGCCTCGTTCTTCCTCTTTGAGGGTTTGGCCACAGCATCGCGCCCCGATGCCGATATGGCATTTGGCGGTTTTATCTATGTGCTTATGCTTATCGGTTCGAGCTTCGTAGTTGAGCTTTTCAAGGTTTCCGAGACGCCCTTGCGCAATATCGCCTCTACGCTCCTTGGTGTCGTATATGTGGCGTTGCCTATGTCGTTGATGCTCTTTATCCCGCTTATGCTTTCGGGTGGCGTGTGGTGGTATGGCTGGTACTTCCTGTTTTACCTCTTTATCGTCTGGGGTAACGATGTCTTTGCCTACCTTGTGGGCATTACCCTTGGCCGTCATCGCTTGTGTGAGCGTATCTCTCCTAAGAAGTCGTGGGAGGGATTTTTCGGAGGCGTTGCAGGTGCTATGGGCGTAGGAACTTTGGGTGCATGGTTGCTCGATGGCAGCTATGCTCTGTGGCTCGGTTTGGCTGCTGTGGTGGCTATATCTTCGGTCTTTGGCGACTTGGCAGAGTCGATGTTCAAGCGTGAGGCAGGCATCAAGGATTCGGGCAACTTTATCCCCGGACACGGCGGTATGCTCGATAGGTTTGATGCTCTGTTGCTCTCGTCGTTCTTCGCCTTTGCCTACCTTGCCATTATGCTTTTCTAACTTGATTCTAACCTAAAAACTACCTTATATGAAGATTAACAAAGAGGGTTACCGAATTATCGGCGTTACGGGCATCTGCTGCCTTGCCATTTGGTTCTTTGCCTACTTCTTTATCGACAGTTGGGCAAGTTTCATCTGGTTTATGGCTGCTCTGTTGCTCGTCTTTTGGTTCTTTGTTGCCGCCTTCTTCCGTGAGCCTCGCCGTGTGCAGATTCACGATGACGAGCTTATCTTCTCGCCTTGTGATGGTCGTGTTGTCGTTACTGAGGTTGTCCACGAGAAGGAGCATATCGACTGCGAGATGATGCAGATTTCGATCTTTATGTCGGTTACAAATGTGCATATGAACTGGATGCCCGTAGGCGGTATTGTAGAGTACTTCAAGCACCATCACGGCCGCTTCCTTGTTGCTTGGCACCCTAAGTCATCGACCGAGAATGAGCGTACCACGACCGTTGTCCGCCTTAAGGATGATCGCCGAGTGCTTATCCGTCAGGTTGCAGGCTTCGTAGCACGCCGTATCGTGTCGTATGTCAAGGTTGGCGAGCCTATGGCGCAGAACAGCGTCTTGGGCTTTATCAAGTTTGGCTCAAGGGTTGATATCCTTATCCCTAAGGATTCGGAGTTATTTGTCGAGATAGGTGATCCCGTTATCGGCTCGCAGACACCTATTGCACGCCTAAAGCGAAATAACTAAGCTAAAATATTGGGGGAAGATGGAGAAGGGCATATCATTGGATAGGGTGCTTAAGGGCATCGTTACTCTTGCGCTTGTTGCTGCCTCGCTATTCGTAGTGTGGTACTTCTGGCGTATTATCCTCTATGTCTTGATCTCGGCGGTGTTGGCTATCGTGGGTCGCCCCCTTGTTCGTTACCTCGCCCGCATCAAGGTGGGTGGCTGGCAGGTGCCTCGTTGGCTTGCTGCTGCCGTTACGCTCGTTATTATGTGGGTTGTGGCAGGTGGGTTCTGCGCTCTCTTCCTGCCTTTGGTCTTCGACAAGCTCAATTCGCTTGCTACGCTCGACTGGAATGGTGTTATGGCATCTATCGAGGAGCCTTTGCAGCGCCTCCAAAACTCGATGTCCAGCTTCTTTGCTGTGCATGAGGCCAATATCGGCGATATGATTCGACAATATATCCTGTCGAATGTCGATATTAACTTTATGCGCACCTTCTCATCGCTATTCTCGGTAATCACTACGGCGGGTATCTCCATATTCTCGGTGTCGTTTATCACCTTCTACTTCCTTAAGGAGGATGGCCTCTTCTATAAGATGGTCGCTGTCTTCTTCCCTGAGCGCTATCGCGAGAATCTTTTCCACGCCTTGGATTCGGCCATCGCTCTGCTCTCACGCTACTTTAGTGGCCTTATGGTCGAGAGCCTGTTGTTGATGACCATCATATCTTCGGCTATGATGCTGTGGGGTATGCGCTTTGATAATGCCCTTATCATCGGCCTTATTATGGGTGTTATGAACCTTATCCCCTATGCCGGCCCCTTTATTGGCGGTATGGTGTCGGCAGCTACGGGTATTATCGAGCCTATCGGTGGCGATGTCGGCCATACGGTACTCGTTATCGGCCTTACTATCATCGTCGTTAAGCTCGTTGATGACTTTATTATTCAGCCTACGCTCTACTCGGAGCGTGTTCAGGCTCACCCCTTGGAGGTATTTCTTGTCATCTTGGTCGGTGGCTATGTCGGCGGTATGTGGGGTATGTTGCTCGGTATTCCGCTCTATACTATCTTCCGTGTCTTTGCTCGCGAGTTCTTCTCGGAGTATGCCTTGGTGCGCCGCATTACGGGGCAGATGCGCGAATAAATTGTTTGTATGTACGAAATTGAAGCTATTGTAATACACGGCCGAAAACTTGGCCGAGATCTTGGTTTCCCTACGGCAAATATGGCCGTTGAGGGCAACCACAATATTGAGTATGGCGTATATCGCTCATCGGTTGTTATCGATGGTGTGCGCTATCGTGCTATGTCTAACCTTGGCGTGCGCCCCTCTGTCGATGGCTCGGTGTTGCGCCTTGAGACGCATGTTATCGGCTATGATGGCGACCTCTACGGCCGTAGGCTCACTATCCGTTTAGAGGAGAAGTTGCGCGATGAGCGTAAGTTTGAGTCGCTCGATGCCCTACGCGACCAACTACGAAAGGATTACGATATGGTCATTTCAAAGAGCGAGGATTGCTAAAGAATCTTTTTTAAGACTTTAAGACCTTAGGACCTTAAGACCTTAAGACCTTACGAGGTCGGGTATCACAATTTTTCTTATCGTCTTACTCGTCTTATTGTCTTACTGGTCCTAATCTAACAACTAATAACTAACAACTAATAACTAAAAACTAACAACTCTCATTGCTTTGTCATTCTGAGCGCAAGCGAAGAATCTCTCATACAGCACGGCCATCAACCGACCACTAAACCTTAAGATCCTTCGTTACTCTCAGGATGACACCGCCTCTAACAACTAATAACTAAAAACTAACAACTCTACGAATAGAGGGATTAACCGCCTAAATGGTTAATCCCTCTATTCTACTATAATGCTTAATGGTTAATATCTATGGCTTACGCTTGCACCGCCCGATGTCTTGATATCCGAGTGCTCAGGCTCGCCAATGTATACTACATCGGCACCTCCCGATGCTGCGATGTTAAGCGACTCTGTGGCAACCACCACAGCATCTGCACCGCCTGAGGCTACCACATCGGCGCTTTTGGCCTCCAGTGTGCCAGCCATAAGGTCTGCGCCACCCGATACGGCCGCCGAAAGTATGTTGCAGGCGCCCTCAATCTCGGCATCAGCACCACCCGAAACTACCACCGTAAGGTTATCTGTCTCGATTGCGGTGATCTTTGCCTCTGCGCCACCTGAGGCTGCGAGAGTCAGGTTGCGTGATAGGCAACCCTCCCACAAGAGGTCCACACCACCCGATATGGCTACCGCATCGTAGTTGTAGTCGGGAACTATCGCTTTGAGTGTCTTGGGTCGTCGTGAGAACGACTTAATCTTGAGGCTTATTGAGTTGTTCTCAACCGCAACCTCTACATCTTCGAAGAGGTCGCTATGCGTTGTGATGCGTACCTCGCCCTTGGGAAGTGTTGCGTCAACCACCACATCGAAGCCTGCCGATACGGCAAGTGCTGTGATGTCGCCCTCGATGGTGTAGGTGCGCTCCTCTATCTCGCCCTCTGCATAGGGCACACTCGAAATACACGATACTGCACAAAGTGCAACTGAAATTAGTGCTAAAAATCTGGCTTTCATAGTATATAAATTCTAAAAACTAATAACTCTCTTCTGTCATTCTGAACGAAAGTGAAGAATCTGTCGGCTTGCAATTAGTTTAGTCTTTTCGTAGACCTTGAGATCTTTCGCTAAAGCTCAAGATGACACACTCTAAAAACTAACAACTAAAAACTAACAACTCTTTAATTGTTTCCTCCGCCACCCAATCGACTGCGGTCCTCCGCTGAGCCACTCTCTACGGACTTTGCGCGGAACTGCTTGCCGGCGTTGAAGTTATACGATATCGAGAGCTTCGCACCGAAACGCTGCCAGGGCTGGTCTATGGTCATCGAGCGCTTGAATGTGGGCTCCTCGATGTCGATGCCCTGCTTCATGGGTATAAGGTTCTGCAGGCCGAGAGCAAGTGTCAGCTTGTTGTCAAACATACGCTTCTTGAGCGTGAGGTTGAGGTTTCCGAAGTCTCTAATCTTGGTGTTACCCGCCTGTGCGCCGTGCATATACATGCCGTCAAGCTCGATAAAGAAGTTCTTGGGTAGTGTGAACGACATCTGACCATTTGCTACACCCATAAAGTTGCGGCGCACGGGCTCGTCGGGGTAGATGCGCTGACCCATATACATTGCCATAAGGTTGAAGTTGGCGCTCCACCACTTAGTGAACTGGAACGGCAGGTTTACCGAGGCGTAGTAGTTGTTCAAGGTGGGGTAGTTTATAGTCTGTATTATCAGCAACTCTGGATTCTCTGCATCTACCAATGTTGTCTGCTGTATGGCGTTCTGCATAATCTGCACGCCGAGGCTGATGGTATACTTATATTTAAGTACGGCAGTTACCGACACCGAATTTGAGTACGAGGGCTTAAGGTTTGGGTTGCCTCGCTGTATCATATACTCCGAAATCTTTGTCTCGTTGGGTGATAACGCCCAGAACGAGGGTCGAGAGATGGTGCGTGCATACTGCGCAACGAGCGAGTATGAACCATCTTCGGTTATCGCATACGATACATTGGCGTTGGGGAAGAGGTCGAAGTAGTCCTGTTTGACGAGATTATCTGCCGAGCGGAACGATGTGTACTCACCACGCAAGCCACCCACAAGGCTTACTCTGCCCAAGCGTGCCGTAGCGATAAGGTAGGCTGCACCAATATTCTCGGTATAGCCGATGTCGTAGCTGTTGTTGTCGTTGTAGAGCCACTCCTCGTTTTTCAGATACTCGTAGTCTGCCTTGTTCGCGTTATTATTATAGGTATACTTCAAGCCCGCCTTTAGAATGACCTTCTCAGACAGCACCTTCTCCAACGCTGCTGTTGCTGTTGCCATCTGATAGTGGCTGTTGGCAGCATAGCGATAGGTAGAGTCTTTGCGGATAGTGGGTGTCAGCGGGTCAAATGTTGAGTCGAAGTAGTTATTAGCGGCTGGCGACTTCGAGTCGGTGTAGTCGCCAATGAGCTTGAATGTCGAGCCCATCTGGTCGAGCTTGTAGATGTAGTTGAGCGTTGCAGTCATCATGTGGCTGTCGTTGCGGTTGTCGTATACGCCCTCGCTGCGTGATACTGCTTCTGCCAGCTTACGCTCAGTCCAGGTCTCTGTGATATCCTTGTTGCCCCAATAGTTATACTGATACTCCGCACCTACCGAGTGGCGGTCGTTGATGTCGTAGACAATACCTACCTGACCACCTGCCCAAGTTGAGCGACCATCCATATCGGTTGCTGCATCAATTACGCTTCCCGATGTGTAGTCAGTATGCTCCTCTGAGGTGTACTTCGACTTGCTTGTACCAGCCCACGCGCGACCATAGGCATTTACCTTGCCTCGGTTGTAGTTTAGCGAGATAGATGGGCCGAGGTTATATAGGTTCTTTGCACCGGTGATTTGGAACGATGCCGAGCCCATAAGACCCATATCGAGGCGGCGTTTTGTCGTAATCTTGATAATACCGCCCGATGATGATGCGTCGTAGTCGGCTCCCGACTGCGGGATAACCTCAATCTTCTGAATATCATCGGCACGCAACGAGCGCAGATATGCCATAAGCTGCGCATCCTCCAACTTCACCTCGCGGTCGTTGAGGTAGATTTTTGAGCCCGAAGCACCATTTATAGATACCTTGTCGTCCTGAATCCATACGCCCGGCGCACTCTTCAACAACTCTTCGCCATCTTTGCCGAGTGCGATAGGGGAGTTGGCAACATCCACCACAAAGCGGTCGGCCTCACGGCGGATAAGCTGTGCCGTAACGACTACCTCGTCAATCGCTGTCTCGTCGGCTTCGAGCGTTATCTCGCCAAGGTCAGTTGATGCCTTTACCTCGATCGTGCGCTCCACACTTTTGTAGCCGATATATCGTGCGTTGAATGTGTAGTTGCCCGACTCTACCGAGAGCGAGAAACGGCCCTCGTCATTTGTTGAGCCACCAGCAACCTGATCGGTGCCACTAAGCACCACAACTGTTGCGTAGGGGATAGCCTTTTGGTCGCTGTCGATGATGCGTCCCGTAAGCTCATACTTCTGTGCTGATGCGATGGTCGATGCGCTGATAAGCATCGCTAAGATAACCATTACTAAACTTCTCGTTCTCATACTATCTTGTTTTTTGTTTATTCTCTACTCTTTTGCAAAGGTAATCATTTCCCCCCCCCACCAAATTTTTTGGCTACTTTTTTTAAGGGGCTCTCTTTTTTTCTTACCTTAATAACGATTTGTAACCCTTTTTTGTAACATTTACTGCTTAATTTTTCTTGTTTGATAGTGTATTACTCAACTAATACACTGCAAATATATTGGCAAATATCCAAACCTCCAAATTTTTTGCAATATTTTTTTCGAAAAAATTGCGTACCTATATAAAAATAGAGTTGTTAGTTTTTAGTTGTTAGTTGTTAGAGAATTTTTTAGGACATGTAAGACCGATAGGATAGGTAAGACCAGATGATACCCGACCTCGTATGGTCTTACGGTCCTAAAGTCTTAAGGTCTTAAAAAAGACAACAGAGACGCAGAGATAACAGAGAAAGATGATAGCCGACTTCGTTGTTGTCCCTTTCGTCTCTTTCGTCCTTTTCGTCTCTTTATCCCTAAACCAAAAAACACCCCCGCCCCTCCACGACTTCTGCTCCATATTTTGTTGAAAATTTTTGTTCCGAAAATTTGCGATATTTTTAATAAAAAATTCGTACCTTTGCAAAATTGAATGAATAACAGAATTAAAGAGCGTTTATTATGTTAAGTTTACTCTATTATCTCGTCGTTATCGCGGTGGCTTTGGTGCTATATGTTGCATCATTTATCGCCCTTGTTGTATGCTATCCCTTTGACCGTAAGAGGGTTGTTGTTCACACCCTCTCGAAGTGGATTACCGACACAATCTTTGGCCTGCCCCTATTTATGAAGCGCGAGGTAATCGGCTTAGAGAATATCGACCCTAAGAAGGCTTATGTGATGACCTTGAACCACAACTCAATGGCCGATATCATCACCATTTACAACCTGCCTTTGGTCTTTAAGTGGGTGTCGAAGAAGGAGGTATATCGTATCCCCATTGTCGGTCGTCTGCTATACGCTCACGGCGATATTGTCATCAACCGTGCCAGCGCCAAGGAGGCTATGCAGCTTGTTCACGAGCGCGGTAAGGAGTGGTTGGCAAAGGGTGCTTCGGTGGCTATCTTCCCTGAGGGCACACGCTCCAAAGATGGCGAGATTCACAACTTCAAGGCGGGTGCATTCCTCCTCGCTAAGGATGCTGGCGCACCTATCTTGCCCATCGTGCTTAACAATACGAATAAGATGATGCGCAAGGGGTGGTTGATGAACTGGCGCAACCACATAACGATCAAGATTTTGCCTCCTATCTCGGCCGAAGAGGTTGCCGAGCGAACGGTTAAGGAGGTAATGGCCGATGTACATAGCTCGATGACAGAGGCATTGGCAGAGATTAGAAAGAGATAAAAAGAGAGTTGTTAGTTATTAGTTGTTAGTTGTTAGAGGGGCGACAAAAAAATATTATAATCCCCAAAATCACTAAAAACTAACAACTAAAAACTAACAACTAACGAATTTAAGTATATTATATGTCAGAACTCAACTTAAATAACCCCGTTGCCGAGTATGGCAAAGATGCCATCGTTACGCTGACGCCGAGGGAGCACATCCGTCTGCGCCCCGGTATGTATATCGGTAAGCTTGGCGATGGTACACAGTCCGACGACGGTATCTATGTGCTTATCAAGGAGGTCGTTGATAACTCTATCGACGAGTTTATTATGGGTGCAGGTAAGCGTATCGAAATCACTATCGAGGAGGATAAGGTTTCGGTGCGCGACTATGGTCGTGGTATTCCCTTGGAGGCGTTGTCGGATGCTGTGAGCAAGATGAATACGGGTGGTAAGTATGGTGGTGATGCCTTCAAGAAGACTGTAGGTCTTAATGGTGTCGGTGTCAAGGCCGTAAATATGCTGTCGAGCCACTTCCTTGCCCGCTCGGTGCGTAATGGCGAGGCACGAACCGTAACCTTCTCAAAGGGTTTAGAGCTTACCGACCGCTCGGAGAGTGGTGTTGAGGAGGCTAACGGCACCTATGTTGAGTTCATCGTAGACCGCGAAGTCTTTGGCGACTACGCCTACAACCTTGAGTATGTCGAGCAGATGGTTAAGAACTACACCTATCTGAACCTCGGCCTTACGGTTGTGCTTAACGGCAAAAACTATGTGTCGAAGAATGGTTTGTTGGACTTGGTAAATGACAACCTCTCGGCAGAGCCCTTGTATGCACCAATCCACCTTTCGGGCGAAGATGTCGAGGTGGTCATCACTCACGGCAATGGCTATGGCGAGTCGTACTACTCTTTCGTAAATGGTCAGTATACGCCGCAGGGTGGTACGCATCAGGCAGCATTCCGTGAGGCTATTGCCAAGACTATCAAGGAGTTCTACCATAAGGATTACGACCCTTCGGATATTCGTACCTCGATAATTGCCGCTATATCGGTGCGTGTGAACGACCCCATCTTCGAGTCGCAGACCAAGACAAAGCTCGGCTCGAAGGATAAGGAGGAGGGCGTTACGATGCGCCAGTTTGTGGGCGACTTCTTGGCCGTAAACCTCGATAACTACCTGCACAAGCACCCCGATGCTGCGCAGACCTTGCAGAAGAAGATTGTAGAGAACGAGAAGGAGCGCAAGGCGATATCGGGTGTTCAGAAGAAGGCACGCGAGGCGGCAAAGAAGGTGTCGCTGAACAATAAGAAGCTACGCGATTGCAAGATTCACTATACCGACAAGAGCGACTTGGCCGAGGATACGATGATTTTTATTACCGAGGGTAACTCTGCGTCGGGCTCTATCACCTCGAGCCGTGATCCCCGCACCCAGGCCGTATTCTCGTTGCGTGGTAAGCCGCTCAACTGCTATGGTCTTACTAAGCGTGTGGTATACGAGAACGAGGAGTTCAACCTCTTGCAGGCGGCACTCAATATCGAGGAGGATATGGATAACTTGCGCTACAACAAGGTGATTATTGCAACCGATGCCGATGTCGATGGTATGCACATTCGCCTGTTGCTCACCTCGTTCTTCTTGCAGTTCTTCCCCGATGTTATCCGCTTGGGCCACCTCTATATCTTGCAGACACCTCTGTTCCGTGTGCGTAACAAGAAGGATACCTTCTACTGCTACACCGACGAGGAGCGTCAGGCAGCAGTTAAGAAGTGTGGTGCTCAGGCCGAGATTACCCGCTTCAAGGGTCTTGGTGAGATTTCGGCTGCCGAGTTCAAGGAGTTTATCGGCGAGAATATGCGCTTGGACCGTGTTCGCCTAACGAAGGAGGACCCCATCAACGACCTCTTGGACTTCTATATGGGCAAGAATACTCCCGACCGTAAAGACTTTATCGTAAGCAATTTGCGTGTAGAGGAGGATATTATCGAAAACCTGAAAATGCTTAGCTAATGGAGGAAACAAAAGATATTTTGGAGAGTGAGGTATCGGCTCAGGAAGTTGCGGAAAACGATGTCGATACTCAGGATGCGCCAAAGGGTAAGTATGGTGCGCTAACCTCGGCAGAGGATAGTGTGCGCCGTCTTACGGGTATGTACAAGAACTGGTTCTTGGACTACGCCTCGTATGTTATCCTCGAGCGTGCCGTGCCCCATTTGGAGGATGGTCTTAAGCCCGTTCAGCGCCGTATCCTGCACGCTATGAAGTGTGTGGAGGATGGTCGCTACAACAAGGTGGCAAATGTCGTGGGTCAGGCTATGCAGTACCACCCTCACGGTGATGCCTCAATCAAGGATGCACTGGTGCAGCTTGGTCAGAAGGGCCTGCTTATCGATATGCAGGGTAACTGGGGTAATATCCTTACGGGTGATGAGGCTGCGGCAGCACGATATATCGAGGCTCGCTTGTCGAAATTTGCCCTTGATGTTGTCTACAACAAGAAGACTACGGAGTGGATGTTGGCCTATGATGGCCGTAAGGAGGAGCCTGTAACGCTTCCCGTTAAGTTCCCGTTGCTCTTGGCGCAGGGTGCCGATGGTATCGCCGTAGGTCTTGCCTCGAAGATTCTGCCCCACAACTTTGTGGAGCTTATCAACGCCTCGATTGCCTATCTGCGTGGCGAGGAGTTCCAGTTAGTTCCCGACTTCCAGACTGGCGGTATTATGGATGCCAGCAACTATAACGATGGTCTGCGTGGTGGCTCGGTGCGTGTTCGTGCCCGCATCTCAAAGATTGACAAGCGCACCTTGGCAATCACCGAGATACCCTATACAACCACCTCGGAGAGCATCAAGGAGTCGATTATCAAGGCTAACGAGAAGGGTAAGATTAAGATTAAGAAGGTAGATGACAATACCGCCGAGAAGGTCGAGATTGTTATTCAGGTGGCTGCCGATGAGTCATCGGATAAGACCATTGATGCACTCTACGCCTTCACCGATTGCGAGGTCTCTATTTCGCCTAATGCCTGCGTTATTGTAGATGATAAGCCCGTATTTATGGGTGTTAGCGATATTTTGCGCTACTCGGCAGACCACACCAAGGGTCTGCTTGGTCGAGAGCTTCAAATCAAGCTTGACGAGCTGAACGAGGCTTGGCATTCGGCATCGTTGGAGCGCATCTTTATCGAGAATAAGCTCTATCAGCTTATCGAGGGCTGCCGTACCCGCGAGGCTGCCTACGAGGCTGTGGATAAGGGTCTTGAGCCGTTTAAGTCGAAGCTAAAGCGAGAGGTTACCTTGGAGGATGTGCAGCGCCTTACGGAGCTAAAGTTCATTCGTATCTCGCGCTACGATTCGGAGAAGGCCGACAACGAGATTAAGCAGATTGAGAAGGATATCAAGCAGACGAAGTATGACCTTGACCACCTCACCGACTACGCCATTGCCTACTTCGAGCGTATCAAGACAAAGTATGGCGAGGGCAAGGAGCGCCGCACCGAGATTCGTGAGTTCGACACCATCGAGGCGTGGAAGGTGGCATCATCGAATGCTAAGCTCTATGTAGACCGTGAAGAGGGCTTCTTCGGCTATGGCAAGAGTATGAAGGATTCGGAGTTTGTCTGCGACTGCTCTAACCTCGATGATGTGATTATCATCCTAAAGGATGGACGCTATAAGATTACGAAGATTGCGGATAAGGCCTTCTTCGACAAGGGTATCTACTATATCGGCATCTATAAGCGTAACGATGAGCGCACTATATACAATATGCTCTACCGCGATGGTCGTGGTGGCGCTATTATGATGAAGCGATGTGCCATTAAGTCCGTTACGCGCGACAAGGAGTACGACCTCACGAAGGGCACGCCCAAGAGCGAGTTGTTGTATCTGTCGGTAAATCCCAATGGTGAGGCCGAGGTACTCAAGATTTATCTTCGCCCGCGTGCGCGTTTGAAGAAGTGTATTATCGACCTCGACCTCTCGACCCTCGCTATCAAGGGTCGCCAGAGCGTAGGTAACCTCGTTACGCGCTACTCGATAAGCAAGATTGTCCTTAAGGAGAAGGGCACATCGACACTCGGTGGCCAAAATATATGGTATGACGATGATGTTCGCCGTCTCAATACCGATGGTCGTGGTCAGCTTCTTGGTGAGTTCAAGGGTGAAGACCGCATCGTGGTGTGGACAGCGAAGAATCAATACTATATCACCAACTTCGATGTCCAGCAGCACTTCCCTGACGACACTATCCGTGTTGAGCGCTATCGTAGCGATAGGGTATACTCGTTGTGCTACTACGATGGCGAGCAGAAGTATTACTATATGAAGCGCTTCCAGTTGGAGGCGGGCGACAAGATTCAATACTTCTTGGATGCCGATGCTCCTATGCGCTTCGTCACGATCACCGACCGCAAGGGTGCAAAACTCGCTATCGAGTTTGGTGGCGCACACTCTCAGCGACCTATGGAGATTATCGATGTCGATGAGTTTATCGCCATTAAGAGCCATCGTGCCAAGGGTAAGCGCTTGACAACCTACGAGGTGGCTAAGCTAACCTTCATCGAGCCCGAAGAGCCGGAGGAGGAGACGGAAGAGATTGACGAGGAGATGCCCGATATGGGCGATGAGCTCGTTGACGAGGGCGTTGATAATGAGGATGTTGAGGGCGATGTCCTCGATATGGAGGAGTTGATGGGCGACGATATCAAGGTAGACCCTACGGTGGACTACTCAAAGCGCCCTGAGGCTGGCGATGTCGGCTTCTCGGCTGCTCAGTTAGATCTGTTCTAAGAGGCCTATGACGCTCTTTTTGGTGGGATATGCAGGCTCTGGCAAGAGCTCTTTGGGCAAGCGTCTGGCACGCCGCCTTGGCATTCGTTTTGTCGATACCGACAAGTGGATTGAGCTGAACGAGGGTGCATCGGTTGCCGACATCTTCCACTATGGCGGTGAGGAGTACTTCCGCCGTACAGAGCGTAATGCTGTCGAGAGCCTCTATTTGGAGGGCGAAAATATGGTTGTTGCCACGGGTGGCGGATTGCCCACCTACGGCGATAATATGGAGTGGTTGAACGACCACGGCTTGACCATATATTTGAGGCGTTCACCAGAGCAGATTATGTCGCGTATGTCGGCCTATGGTCGCGATAAACGCCCGATGTTTCGTGGCAAGAGCGATGACGAGCTATTGGCCTTTATGAAGGCTCAGATGGCCGAGCGCGAGAGGTTTTATGCGATGGCTAATATCTCGGTAGAGTGCACGCCGATTAGCGATGACGAGGCGGTGGAAGTTATTGTAAAAGAGTTAATTGCAAGGTTGTAATGAACAATAGCCCAATAGGTGTTTACGATTCAGGCTTTGGTGGTCTGTCGGTCTGGCGAGAGATACATCGTCGCCTGCCCGAGGAGTCGTTGTTGTACCTTGGTGATGGCAAGAATTGCCCCTATGGTGGTCGGTCGCGTGAGGAGATTACAGCCTTTGCCCGCGAGGCCGTAGAGCGCCTTATTGGCGAGGGTGTCAAGATGGTTGTTGTGGGGTGCAATACCGCCACTACCGCTGCTGTTGATGCCCTGCGAGCCGAATGGCCCGATATACCTATTGTGGGTCTTGAGCCCGCTGTTAAGCCCGCCTGTCTTTCGTCACGCACACGCCGTATTGCGGTGCTTGCTACGGCACATAGCCTGCAAAGCGATATGTTCCTAAATACTGCCCGCCGTTATGCTGCGGATGTCGAGGTCATAAAGGTCGAGGGTCGAGGCTTTGTCGAGTTGGTTGAGGCCTCCGAGGAGGATAGTCCGAAGGCCGAGAGGTTGGTGCGAGAGGTTGTCGAGCCACTGCTTGATAAGGGTATCGACCGCATAGTCTTGGGTTGTACGCATTATCCATTCCTTGTGCCTCATATTGAGCGCGTTATCGCTGGTCGTGATATCCAAATTGTCGATTCGGGTGAGGCTGTTGCCCGCCGTGTGGAGTGGCTTTTGGAGCGCTACAACCTCTTTGCCGAGAGGGGGCATAAGCCCGAATTTCGGTTTATTACCTTCTCAACGGAAGAGTATCGCCAGCGGTTGGAGAATAAGGCCTTCAGGGAGCTGTAACGAAAATATCGAAAATAATTAGTCGAGATATGGAAAAAAGGTTTCATATCTCGATTTTTTTTCTTAACTTCGCTTGATTTTATCAAGCGTTAGGCAGAAACGACAACTACTATGGCACAAAATAATTCAAAATCTAAGACAGCGAATGGTGATAAGGCTGTGGCCGTCAGCACCACAACGCGCGAAAATATCCGATGGATTGCGGGCTTTGTGATGCTCGCTGTGGGCGTATTTATCCTATGCTCCATCTTCTCGTATCTCTTCTATTGGCAGAGCGATATGAGCGCACTTATGGAGCGTAGCAACCCTATGGCAAAGCCCCGTTTTAGCAATATGTGCGGTGAGATGGGCGCCTCGGTTGCCAATGCGCTTGTGGGTGGTGGTTTCGGCATCTTTGCATTGGTTATCCCCATTATCATCATCATCATCGGCTGGCGATTGTTCCGCTATAAGCCGTTGAAGCTTAACCACTTTGCGCTGAGCCTTCTGCTCGTGTTGTTACTTGGCTCGCTTACGCTTGCTGCCACTTTCGGCACAGCGTGGAATCTCTTTGGTTCGGGCCTTGGCGGTAGCTACGGTTTGGCTATGTGCGCAAGTCTTAAGGGCTTTGTTGGCAATCTCGGTATCTTCATTATCATCGTGGCGGGCTGGATTTTGACAGGTCTGTTTATCAACCGCAACTTCTTGCAGGTTGTCGATAATGCTGGTGAGCATGTCGCCGATGGCGTGTCGGGCGCTGCTAAGTGGGTGTGGGGTAAGGTGCGCACTTCAAAGGAGGCGCGAGATGATGCCAAAGAGCTATCTAAGGTGGCTGAGCCCGCAGTAAACGAGGTGCCCAAGGAGTTTGAGATTGTGGTCGAGGAGCGTACAGAGACTCAAACAGAGGAGCGTTCCGAGAAGCACGCCGAAGAGGTCGTTGCCGAGGAGCATCATACAGAGGAGAGTGCCGAGGATGAGGATTTCTCGGCCCTTAGTGGCGAAGATGATACAGAGGAAGAGGATGTTGAGCCACGCATTATGACTGTTGGCCGTGATGCCGAGGTTATGGTGGGCGAGGGTGGCCGTATCATCGTCAAGGAGAGCGACCCTGCGCAGCCTGTCGATGATTACCCCTTCAAAGAGCCTGATGCACCCCTTGAGGAGATGCCTGCGGAGGCCGTTATGGCGCCTATGGAGGTTGCCTCGGTGCTCGGTATGGATAAGGCTGAGGAGGAAGATGGCTTGGTCGTTACCGTTGAGCAGGGTGTGAGCCGTGAGGTAGATGCTGACGACATCATTAGCGAGCTTTATGACCCTATGCGTGATTTGCATAGCTACGAAGCGCCATCACCCTCGTTGTTAGTGGACCATAAGTCGAAGGCTGTTATTGATGACGAGGAGATATATCAGAACAAGGAGCGTATCCGCGAGACCTTGCTTAACTTCGGTATTCCCATTCGGAGTATGCACGCTACGGTAGGCCCAACCGTTACGCTCTATGAGATTGTTCAGGAGCAGGGCGTCAAGATTTCGAAGATTCAGGGCTTGGAGAACGATATCGCTCAGAGCCTGAAGGCTATGGCGGTGCGTATTATCGCCCCTATCCCCGGCCGAGGTACGGTAGGTATCGAGGTGCCTAATCTTACCAAGCAGATTGTGTCGATGCACTCGGCAATATGTAGCGAGGAGTTTCAGACTTCGAAGGCTGAGTTGCCTGTGGTCATCGGTCGCACGATTCAGAACGAGAACTACACCTTCGACTTGGCGAAGATGCCGCACTTGTTGGTTGCAGGTGCTACGGGTCAGGGTAAGTCGGTAGGCTTGAATGCCATTATCACCTCGTTGCTCTACCGCAAGCACCCTGCCGAGCTGAAGTTTGTCTTGGTAGACCCCAAGATGGTTGAGTTCTCGTTGTACTCGAAGTTAGAGAAGCACTTCTTGGCGAAGATGGAGTCGGAGGATGAGGCTATCGTTACCGACCCCAAGAAGGCGGTATATACGCTCAACGCCCTTTGCACCGAGATGGCAAACCGTTTGGAGTTGTGCAAGAAGGCTGCAGCGAAGAACATCGTAGAGTACAACGATAAGTTCCTCAAGCGCCGACTTAACCCTGAGAATGGCCACCGCTTCTTGCCCTATATCGTTGTCGTTATCGACGAGTTTGCCGACCTGATTATGACCGCCAAGGAGGTCGAGGCTCCAGTTATGCGCTTAGCGCAGAAGGCACGAGCTATCGGTATCCACCTTATTGTGGCGACACAGCGCCCCGATGTGCGTGTTATCACGGGTGGTATCAAGGCCAACTTCCCTGCGCGTATCGCATTCCGCGTTATGCAGATGACCGACTCGCGTACTATCATCGACCAGCCGGGTGCTAACCAGCTTATCGGTCGTGGCGATATGTTGCTCTCGAATGGTGGTGAGATTACCCGTATCCAGTGTGCCTTTGTCGATACCCCTGAGGTGGAGAATATCGTGGAGCATATCGCAGCACAGCAGGGCTACACCTCGGCATACAACCTCCCCGACTACACCCCGGAGTCTTCGGGTGGCGAGGGTATGCCATCGTTTGGCTCGGAGGAGAGCTCAGCGCCTCAGAAGTACGACCCCAAGTTTGGCGAGATTGCCCGCGAGGCCGTAACGAGTGGCATTATCTCTACTTCGATGATTCAGCGTAACTTCGAGGTGGGCTTCAATCGTGCCGGCCGTATTATGTTGCAGTTGGAGCGTGCCGGCATCGTAGGCCCGCAGATTGGCTCGAAACCGCGTGAGATAAAGTATTATGATTTGCCCTCGTTGGAGGCACGCCTTCAGGAGCTGGGCATATTTTAGATAAGCTTTTAGTTTTTAGCTTTTAGTTTTTAGAGATGAGAAAGATAGTGCTTTTGGTTGTTGCGTTGTTTGCTGTGGGTAGCCTATCGGCACAGAGCGCTACGGAGTGGCTCACATACCTTAATAAGGGGCTTGGTGAGCGTTATGCTATGGATCTATTTGTCGAGGTTGGCGCGGTAGATAGTGTCGATGACCAGCTTTCGGGCTATTTTATTGTCGAGGGCGATAGCTACTACATTACGCTCGGCGTGATGGAGGTTTATAGCGATGGCAACCTACGCTACGAGATTAACAACGAGCGCAAGGAGGTTGTTGAGGATAGGGTAAACCTCGAATCGGTAGATTTGCTCTCTAACCCCACACGCGCCTTTCGCTTCCTGCCTGAGGAGTTTTCGGCCTCTGTTGTCAAGTCGTCGAGTAACGAGGTGGTTTTGAGCCTTGTTCCCAAGAGCGATGATATGGGCATCACGGCTATATTGTTGAGCCTTGAGCGCAAGGGGTCGGCTGTAACGCCCAAGAGGGTTAGCTACGACTACGATGGCGACCTTGTAACTATCACACTCGCTATGCTCGATAGCTCGGATTTGAGTATGCGTAAGTGGGATAAGTCGGCATATCGTGCCTACGATATAGTTTCGTTCCTGTAAATTCAAAAGTCTGAAGTTCAATGAGAAAGATTGCATTTTTGTTTGCTATGTTGGCCTTTGTCGGCTGTGGCGAGGGCTGGGTAGAGGATGCTCGCCCAAAGGTTTATATCGAGAGTTTCGAGAAGGAGGCGGGCGAGGATTATGCCTACTCTTATGGTTTTGAGAGTGAGCAGTTTGAGTTTGAGTACTTCAAAAATACGGAGTTCGGCTATTGGGGTGGTTTTGCCCACTCTGTGCTTAAGGATAGCGATGCCGAGAATGGTATCTATGAGAATCAGTATGCCGTTTTTAACGATAAGGCGGCTACGGGTGATGGCTTCCTCGTCTACTACTACGACAGCTACAACGAGCCTTGCGATATCGTTATCAAAAAGAGCTACGCTCTGGTTGGTGTTCGCCTAAATCTCTCGACCTATACCTACGCTTCGATTACCAACGAGGATATCAACTCCTATGCCAGAGTATTTGCAGATGGCGACTACCTCAAGGTTATCTTTACCGCAATGTTGGGCGATCAGGCGGGCAATAAGGTGGAGTGCTATGTTGCCGATTTCCGCGATGGCAAGAGCCTTATGGCTACCGAGTGGAACAGCTACGACCTTACGGCGTTGGGCGACAGCTACGATAGTGTGCGTGTTACGATTGAGACAAGCGATGTGGGCGAGTGGGGTGCTAATACGCCGTTGTATATCTGCATTGATGATTTAAGTTTTATGGAGGTTAAGAAGAAGTAAACCTCACATTTACAATAAATTTCTATTATGAATTATCAGAAGTTTGTCGATAGGTTGTCGCGTATGACAGCCTTGGCCGAGGGGTGGCAGAAGAGCGAGTCGCTACCCGCCATCGAGCGTGATTTGATGCTTGAGGAGTTGCGTGGCTTCTACGACGAGTTGCTTGACTTTAAGGGCGATAGTGGCCTTGCCGAGCGTGTGGGCGCCACTATTATGGCCGATACTGCCACCGAGCCTATCTTCGACGATGTACTTGATATTGATGCCCTGCTTGGCTTAAGCGATGTCGAGCGCGATGAGCCTAAGCAAGAGGAGGTTGCCGTTGAGCCTGAGGTTGAGGTAGAGGTTGAGGTCGAGCCTGAGCCTGAGATTGCCGTTGAGCCTGAGCCTGAGCCACTGCCCGAACCCGAACCTATTGCAGAGCCAGAGCCTATTGCAGAGCCTGAGACTATGGTTGCACCTAAGGGCAATGGCGGTCTGTTCGATATGGAGGATATTCCTGTGCGTACTCGCTCGTCACGCAAAATGATATCGCTCTATACCTCGCCATTTGCTGCCGAGACAAAACCCAAGGCCGAAGAGCCTAAGGTTGAGCCAGTGGCTAAGCAAGAGCCTAAGGCAGAGCCTACTATAGCGCCTGAGCCTAAGGTAGAGGCCAAGCCTGAGCCAGCGCCTGAGCCAGCGCCTGTGCCTACTCTTGTGCCTACTCCTGCGCCTGCTCCTGCCCCAGTAGCTCAGCCCACAGCCGAGCCTGTCCGCTTGGGTGATGTTTTGGGTGGCAAGACAACAACTTTGGCCGATAAGATGGCCGATGATTCAGCCCCCACAGCCGCCTTTAACCGCATTACCGACCTTCGCAAGGCGATAGGTCTTAACGATAAGTTTTTGATGATTCGCGACCTCTTTGATGGCGATGCAGCGCGATATGAGGATACAATCACCACGCTCAACGAGTTCGATGACCTTGACGAGTGTATGATATATATTGTCGAGAACTTTGTGTGGAATCCCGACTCTGAGGGTGCCAAGTTGTTGGTATCACTTATCGAGCGTAAATTGGCATAAGCTATGGCAAAGTTATATGTTGTTCCTACGCCTATTGGTAACCTCGAGGATATCACACTGCGTGCTATCAATGTGCTGAAAAGTGTAGATTTTATCCTTGCCGAGGATACTCGCACCTCGTCGCACCTTATGCGCCACTTAGGCATCGAGAAGCCTATGTACTCGCACCATAAGTTCAACGAGCACGCCACCGTAGGTCGTGTTGCGGAGTCTATCGCTGCAGGTCGTGATGTGGCGTTGGTGTCGGATGCAGGTACTCCGGGTATCTCCGACCCCGGCTTTTTGCTTGTTCGCAAGTGCGTTGAGCAAGGTATCGATGTAGAGACCTTGCCCGGTGCTACGGCACTTATCCCTGCCGTTGTGCAGAGTGGCTTTCCGTGCGACAGATTTTCCTTCGAGGGCTTCCTCCCGCAGAAGAAGGGGCGTATGAAGCGCTTGCAGGAGTTGGCCGAGGAGGAGCGCACAGTGGTGCTCTACGAGTCGCCCTATCGCGTTGTTAAGTGCTTGGAGCAGATTGCCGAAACGATGGGTGACGAGAGGCGTGTAGCGGTCGTAAGAGAGATTACCAAGAAGTTCGAGCAGACCATTCGTGGCAGTGTTAAGGAGCTATTGGCACATTTCCGCTCGCACGAGCCTAAGGGTGAGTTTGTTATCGTCATTGCGGGTAAGGAGTATCGCCCTCGCAACGAGCAAGAGGCGGAGAGTGAAGAGGAGGAGTAAATTGATGAAAACGGCGGTTGTCATACTCAACTGGAATGGGCGCAAGCTCTTGGAACGCTACCTTGGAAGTGTTGTACGGCATACGCCCAATGCCGAGGTCATAGTGGCCGATAATGGCTCTACGGACGACTCGTTGGTGTGGCTCAGAATGAACTATCCAGAGCTTAGAACAATTCTGCTGGATAAGAATTACGGCTTTGCAGGTGGCTACAACCGCGCTTTGAACGCTGTAGATGCGGATTATGTCGTTCTGCTTAACTCAGATGTCGAGGTCGCCGAGGGGTGGTTAGAGCCTTTGGTTGAGGTGCTCGACAATAGTGCCGATATTGCCGTTGTAGCGCCAAAGTTGCGCTCGGCGGCTGAGCCTAAACGCTTTGAGTATGCGGGTGCTGCGGGTGGCTTTATAGACTACCTTGGCTATCCCTTCTGTCGTGGTAGAATACTCTCTACGGTGGAGGAGGATCGTGGTCAGTATGATGATAGGCGCGATATATTTTGGGCAAGTGGTGCTGCGATGTGTTGTCGTCGCGAGGTATTTGTTGCTATGGGAGGCTTCGATGAGGATTTCTTTGCCCATATGGAGGAGATTGACCTCCAGTGGCGTATGCAGTTGGGCGGTTGGCGCATAGCTGTTGAGCCTCGCTCGGTGGTCTACCACCTTGGTGGCGGAACGCTCCCCGCATCTCCCAATAAGATATACCTTAACCACCGTAACAACCTCGCTATGCTCTTTAAGTGCTCGTCATCGAAGCAGCGTATGGTGGTTGCCGTGCTTCGACCATTTACCGATATTGCTGAGGCATTGGCGCACCTTTTGATGCTCCGACCGCGTAATGCTTGGGCAATTTTGCGTGCTTGGTGGGCGTTTATTAAGTGGCACAAGGTGCTTGGCCGCAAGCGCCGTGAGGTGGTGCGACGGGAGGGCGTCGAGCTAAGGGGTATATATCCTCGCTCGATTATCGTACGCTACCTTTTTGGAAATAGGACTTTTAATAAGATAATGTGATGAAACGACTCATTATTATCCCTACATATAACGAGAAGGAGAATGTCGTAAAGATGATTCGTTGCCTTATGGCAAAGCCTGAGTCCTACGACCTGCTTATTGTCGATGATGACTCACCCGATGGCACAGCAGAGCTTGTGCGTGAGGAGCAAAAGCACTTCGATGGGAGGCTTCACCTATTGGAGCGTAGCGGTAAGCTCGGCCTTGGTAGCGCCTATATCGCAGGCTTTAAGTTCGCCTTGGAGCGTGGCTACGACCGCATCTTCGAGATGGATTGCGACTTCTCGCACAACCCCGATGACCTTGTGCGCTTAGATGCGATGCTTGAGGAGCGGGATGTCGCTATCGGCTCACGCTACTCTGTGGGTGTCAATGTCGTAAACTGGCCCTTGGGGCGCTTGCTGATGTCCTACTTTGCATCGAAGTATGTGCGCCTCGTAACACGAATGCCCGTAGCGGATGCTACGGCAGGCTTTGTGGGCTATCGTCGCGAGGTGTTGGAGGCGATAGACTTGGATGGGGTCGCGATGAATGGCTACGGCTTCCAAATCGAGATGAAGTATACCGCGTGGCGCCTTGGCTTCTCGGTGGGCGAGGTGTCAATCATCTTCGTAGACCGTGTGGAGGGCACATCAAAGATGTCGTCAGGCATCTTTGGCGAGGCATTCTTCGGTGTTTTGAAACTACCTTTTAGAAAAATTAAACGCAAACTTTAGATATGAACAGACACGATGCCGAGAAGGCAACAACCCGACTTTTAGATGTTATGGATAAGTTGCGTAAGGAGTGCCCTTGGGATAGGGAGCAGACATTCGATTCGTTGCGCAATAACACCATAGAGGAGACCTATGAGCTTGCCGATGCCATCACCGATAGGAATATGGAGGGCATCAAGGAGGAGCTTGGCGACCTCTTGCTCCATATCGTCTTCTACTCAAAACTTGCTGACGAAGAGGGCGCTTTCGACTATACCGATGTGGCGAATGCTGTTTGCGACAAGCTTATCTACCGCCACCCCCATGTCTATGGCGATATCCACGCCGACACCCCTGAGGCAGTAAAGCAGAATTGGGAGGCTCTGAAACTACGCAAGAAGAATCGCAAGAGTGGCACTTTGGGCGGTGTGCCGGTGTCGTTGCCCTCGATGGTCAAGGCATTCCGCATTGGCGAGAAGGCGGCAGCTACGGGCTTCGACTGGGAGCAGAAAGAGGATGTCTGGGCAAAGGTCAAGGAGGAGCTTATGGAGGTGGATGCAGAGTTGCGTGCCGAGGATAAGGAGCACCTCACAGATGAGATGGGCGACCTCTTCTTTGCGTTGGTCAATGCCTGCCGACTCTATGGCATCGACCCTGAGGCAGCGTTGGAGCGCACCAACAAGAAGTTTATCCGCCGCTTCAACCACCTTGAGAAGCGTGCCGAGGAGAAGGGTGTGTCGTTGCATGATATGACCCTCTCAGAGATGGACTCTTACTGGAACGAGGCAAAGGAATTGGGAAAATAAGTAATTAATATTTTGCATATATGGCTTTGATTAGAAAAGTTCGTGGCTTTGAGCCAGAGATTGGCGAGAAGACTTGGTTGGCTGAGAATGCCACAGTAATTGGTAATGTGAAGATTGGCGAGAACTGCTCGATTTGGTATAATGCTGTGTTGCGTGGCGATGTTAATGCTATCACTATCGGCAACAACACCAACATTCAGGATGGCGTGGTTATCCACACCCTCTACGATGGCTCGAAGAACCCCTCGCAGACCCATATCGGCGACTTTGTGTCGGTAGGTCATAATGCCATTATTCACGGTGCAACCATCGAGAACGACTGCCTTATCGGTATGGGTGCAACCATCCTTGATAACGCTGTTGTCGGCACAGGCTGTATCGTTGCTGCCAATGCCCTTGTACTCTCAAATCAGAAGCTTGAGCCATACTCGGTATATGCCGGTGTCCCTGCCAAGAAGGTAAAGGATGTTACGCCTGAGCAGCGCGATGAGATTATCAAGCGCACAGCCCGCGATTATCGCACATACGCTTCCTGGTATGAAGAAGAGGGAATTTAAGGAATTTAGTGAGTTTTCTAACAACTAATAACTAAAAACTAACATCTAACTTAATGTTTAAGAGACTGAAAACCAATATCGGACTGCATCTGTTGGTGGCGGTGGCATTGAGCCTTGTTATCAACTTTTCGTACCTGCTATTGCCGATTATCACCGAGCGTGGTATGGCACAGCGTGGTGGCGACGATGATACTGTTGGCGAGCATAACTCAGGTGTACTGCATATCACCAACGACCTGCACGGCTATATCGTCTGCGACTGCGAGGAGCGTGATAGCATCTATGTCTCGGCGTGGCAGGTGCACTCGCATCGCCTGACCGATGGCGACCACCTGCAGTTCTTGTCGCGACCTGTGCAGGGCGACACCTACACCGACGAGCAGATTCGCTCGGCACACCCTCGTGTAGATAAGATATTGATGCGCAATGGCGAGAAGTTCGACTTCGACAACCTCTACGACCGCCCAAGCCGTACCGTGGAGTTTATCTGGCAGATTGCCTACTACGCCATAGTCTCGTTCATTCTGATACTTATCCTTGCTACGGCACCTGTTGAGAATAAGAGCTTTACGATGGCCTTCTTCCGCCGTTTCTTGTTCGCTGTTGCCGTTGCTGTGGTGTTGTTCTTCTTCTCGCCCGTGATGTCGTTCAAGAATGGCTCTATGGGCATCGTCTTCTTCTTCCAGAGTGAGTTGCACAACAACGCCAACCTTGTGGTGCTTACCAAGTGCCTCTTTATGCTTGTTGTAACGGCGCTCTATGCGCATATCTACCGCCTAATTCGCCAGCGTGAGGCTATCGTGGTGGAGAACGAGCGACTAAAGACCGAGAACCTCGCAACACGCTACAATATGCTTGTGGGTCAGATAAATCCTCACTTCTTCTTCAACTCGCTGAACTCGCTTGCGATGCTTGTGCGCGAGAAGGACGATGAGCGTGCGTTGAAGTATATCGACCAGCTATCCTACACCTTCCGCTATATCATTCAGAATGGCCAGTCGAGCAAGACGACACTTAAGGAGGAGATGGAGTTTGCTGATGCCTACGCCTACCTCTTTAAGATTCGCTATGCCGATAAGCTCTTCTTCGATATCTCGATTGACGAGAAGTATAACGGCTGGTTGCTCCCCGCTCTGTCGTTGCAGCCCCTTATCGGCAACGCTGTGAAGCACAATAGCATAACGACCAAGCGACCACTGCATATCTCGATTCGTGTTGTAGATGGCGTTCTCGAAATCGAGAATCCCAAAAACCCGAAACTCGATGTCGAGCCCTCGACAGGTATCGGCCTTGACAACCTCAATAAGCGTTGGCAGATTATCACCGGCCGTGATATAGAGATTATTGATGAGGCGGAGCGCTTCTTAGTACGCCTACCCCTCGAAAACCCCAAGAAGCAATGAGAAGAGTTGTAATCGTTGAAGATGAGACCGCTGCTGCCGTTAATCTGCGCAGTATGCTTATGGCTATCGACCCCTCGACGGAGGTTGTGGCAACCCTTGAGTCGGTCGAGGAGGGTGTTGAGTTCTTTACTCAGCCCTTTGATGCCGATGTGGTATTTATGGATATCCACCTCGCCGATGGCGAGTCGTTCCGCATCTTCCAGAGCGTAGATATCAAGGTGCCTATTATCTTTACCACGGCCTACGATGAGTACGCCTTGCAGGCATTCAAGGTCAATAGCGTGGACTACCTCTTAAAGCCCTTCAAGGAGGAGGATTTGCGCCGTGCGCTCGACAAGCTCGACCGCCTTACGGGTGCTGAGCGTGCCGAGGAGCGTGAGCGTCGCGATAAGATGGTTGCCGAGGCACAGCCGAGCGTGGAGACTATGCTCGTAAGGTATAAGGATAAGATTATCCCCGTTAAGATGGACGATGTAGCCTTCTTCTACACCTTTGCCGAGCGTGTTACCCTGACCACGCTTGAGGGCATAACCTACCCTGTGGATAAGACCCTTGAGGCGCTGAGTGGTCAGCTACCTACCGACCGCTTCTTCCGTGCCAACCGCCAGTTTATCGTATCGCGCAACGCCGTAAAGGATATTGCTGTATGGTTTGGTAGCCGCCTTGCGCTCAACCTCACCATCGAGACTCCCGAAAGGATAATTATCTCAAAAGCGAGAGTGCCGGAGTTTAAGGCGTGGCTATCTTTCGCCTAACCAAAAGTCTTAAAACTCTCTAACAACTAACAACTAATAACTAACAACTAAAAGAGCAAAGACCCCAAATCTTTGCTCTTTTCTCTTTTCACTTCACCCTGCCAAAATGTCGGCTCACCCTTGTGATTGGTCGTTTGACCGAGGGGGTGAGCTGTTTTCGTTATTTCTTGTCGTACCTTTGTATCAAGAAAAGGAGCAAACAACCTCTCGAAACATAGTTACGAACCTTTTAATATATAGTAGGTATGAAAAAGATAGTTTTACTCTTCGCACTTCTCGCAGGACTTACGGCGTATGATGCGGCTGCTCAGACAAAGGTAGATGCGAACCTTTCATTGCCAATCAGTACCGATGTATATGGAGCACGATATGAGTTTGTGCAGTCGATGATAAACTCTAAGCAGGCCTTCTTGGTGGATAAGTTCACAGGCGATGTTTGGCGATACAAGAGCGTAGGCAAAGACTTTGAGTTGATTAAGCGCGATAGACCCGATAGGGTGGTAGAGGATAAGATTAACTATCAGCTCTACCTAAGTAGCGAAAACAGCAAGCTCTGCTTCCTTTTAAATATCCACACGGGCGAGATGTGGCGCTACACGAAAGATGGCGACAGAAAATTCCGCAAGATGGAGTTACCGAGAAAGTAAACCGTTAAAGATAGAATAAACGATTAATTATTAACCTCTTAATAGAATTACAACTATGAAAAAGATGATGTTTTTGACCCTTGCGCTGTCGGTGATGGCAATGGGTAGTGCAATGGCTAACGACTCTGCAATGGATAAGAACCATAAGCCTAACAAGGTGAAGATTGAGATCAACCACAACTGCTGTGGCGATCACGGCGATTGGCACTACGGAGGCAACAAGCACCCAAAGATGCACAAGCATGTGAAGAGTCATCGCAAGTTCTACAGAGGTCCAAAGCTCAACTGCCCCATTTGCGAGTACAAGGCAAATTCGCACAGACCCGGCAGACCTCACTTTGATGGTAAGAATCACGGCGGTCGCCCTGAGGGTAATCGAGGCAATGGCTTCTACGGTCGTCCCGATGGTCGTCCCAATGGAAGACCCAACGGTCGATTCTAACAAAATGTTAGATGTCTGTTTCCCCAATGGGAGGGGTTGAGTCTTAGGCTCGACCTCTCTTTTTTCTCTCGTTCGGTCGTTTCACCCGCCAATTCGGTCGTTTCACCCTTGGGTGTACTTATTTTTAGAAAATAAGTATTATTTTCGCAAAGCGAAAAGTGAACAAAAATTAGACAAAAGATATGAAGAAGATTTTATCAATTCTCGTAGTGATGCTTATGGCACTGCCCGCTATGGCGCAGTCATCGAAGATTACGGCGAAGGTAATCGACTCCGAGACGAAAGATGGCGTTATCGGCGCTATCGTCGAGGTGGTGTCGAAGAGCAATGCCAACTACCGCAAGCACGCTACAACAGGCGTAAATGGTGATGTGGCTATCACATCGCTTGTCGCAGACGACTACACAATGACAGTTCAGTTTGTAGGCTACACCACCTACACCAAGGATATCACGGTAAAGGGCACTACGGCGCTCGGCACCATCGAGCTTGTCGAGGGTGTGGCTATCGAGACCGTTGTTAAGGAGGTGCAGGCGTTGCGTACCTCGCAGAATGGCGATACGGTGGCCTACAACGCTGCGGCCTTTAAGGTGGCCTCGGATGCCGATGTCGAGGGTCTTTTGAAGAAGATGCCCGGTATCACCATCTCGAATGGCTCGGTAGAGGCTCAGGGCGAGCAGGTGAAGAAGATTTTTGTCGATGGCAAGGAGTTCTTTGGCGAGGATGTATCTACGGCGCTTAACTCACTACCGGCTCAGGCTGTCGACCGTATCGAGGTGTTCAACAAGCTCTCGGATAATGCCGAGTTCTCAGGTATGGACGATGGCGAGGGCTACAAGGCTATCAACATCGTTACCCACGCAAATATGCGTCAGGGTGTCTTTGGTAAGCTCTATGGTGGCTATGGCTATCAGCCCGATATTGATGGTGGCGCACCCACAGACCTTGCGTTTAACAACAAGGCTACCTATGAGCCTCAGGTGGGCGATGTTACCTCGCACCACAAGTACAATATCGGCGGTAATATCAATGTCTTCCAAGGCAACCACCGAGTGTCGGTTATCGGCCTATTGAACAATGTGAACCAGCAGAACTTCTCGTTTGAGGATATCCTCGGCGTGAATGGTGGTGGCGGTGGCGGTATGGGCCGTGGCCGTGGTGTAGGTCAGTATATGGTACGCCCGCAGAGTGGTGTTGCGAATGTCGGCTCGATAGGTACTCAGTATTCGGGTACATTCGGTAAAGATGATAAGATTAAGCTCAACGGCTCATACTTCTTTAACAAGACACGCACCCGCAATAAGAGTGTAATCGAGAAGTGGTACGAGGCACCTTCGCCTGAGGATAATCTTATTCAGGAGGGTGAGTCGGAGACTAAAAACTACAACCACCGCTTCAACCTACGCTTCGACTGGACTATCAACAAGAATATGTCGCTGATGTCGCGTACCAACCTCAGTTTTCAGGGCAACGACCCCTTCAGCCAGTCGTATGGTGAGCAGTGGGGCGAGACTGCTGAAAGCAAGGGTCTGCCTTATGAGATTTTGTACAACGGCTCAAAGTCGTCGTCGCGTGCATTGCGCTTCTCGGAGTTCTTGCAGTATCGTGTCAAGCTTGGCAAGGATGGCCGTACCATCACCGTTGATGGTCGCTACGCTATCCGCAATACCTTGCGCTCTAACGCCAATAGCTTCTCAACGCTCGGCACCCTCTTCGCTGATAACATCGCTGAGCCTAACTTGCGCTATGTCTCATCGTTCGCACCTCAGGGTGAGACCGATATTAGCGCCAACTTTACCTATACCGAGCCAGTAGCGAAGAATGCTCAGGTAAGTATGCAGTATCGCTTCGACTTCGAAGATCAGGATATCGAGAAGACAGCATATATCACAGGCTCAGACTACAATATCGCAGGCCTTGTGCCCGATGCGTCGCTATCGTCGATGACCGACAGCCGTAGCATCGAGCATCGTGTAGGCCCCGGTTTCCGCTACTCGAAGGACCGCAACACCTTTATTGCCAATGTCTACTACCAGCACTCGATACTCGATGGCTTGGTTAAGGGCGAGAACATCAAGCGCGATTTCGACCATGTAACCTACTTTATGATGGGTAATGTGGCGTTCAATCCTCAGAATACTATCCGTATATTCATCAACTCCTACACTTGGAATCCCGATGTCCGCAACTTGCAGGATATATATGATGTGTCGAATGCGCAGTATATCTCGAAGGGTAATCCCAACCTTAAATCTACCTACAACCATCGCGTAAACTTCCACTATGTGCGCTCAAATATCGAGAAGGGTCGTACATTTATGTGGATGTTCTCAGGTCAGATTACGCAGGACTATATCGGTCAGAAGATATACTACAACCCTGAGACTATCACCATTGATGGCGAGGAGTACAACCCCTTGCAGTATTCGACCTACGAGAATATGAATGGCTCAAGCTCGTTGCGTACTCACCTAAGCTACGGCTTCCCCATCAACCCTATTAAGTGTAACCTTAATATTATGGCGGGTGTAAGCTGGACACGCACACCCTCGATGATTAACGACGAGCTCAACATCACCAGCAATATGGGCTACGATGCTATGTTGTCGCTCGGTAGCAACATCTCGGAGAATATCGACTTTACCTTGCAGTGGAATGGTGCGTATAACGATGCACGACAGTCGCTTGCTATGCGTGGCGACCGCAATAAGTACTTCAACCACTCGGCATCGGGTACATTGAAGTGGGTGTTCTGGAAGGGCTTTACGCTCACCGCAGCGATTAATTACAACCAGTATATCGGCTTTACGAATGATTACAACGAGGACTACCTTATCTGCAATATCTACCTTGGCAAGAAGCTATTTAAGAATAAGCAGGGCGAGGTGCTTGTGGGTGTAAACGACCTTCTCAACGAGAACGCAGCCTTTGCCCGCACCGTAGGTAGCGGTTATACTCAGAACTCGTGGAATAGCGTTATCGGCCGTTACTTCACCGTGCAGTTCAACTACAATCTTCGTTACTTCGGCAAGAAGGGCTCACAAAATATTGATGACTACGATGGTATGTCGCAGAAGGGTATGAGACACTTCGGCCCTCCGATGCATAGATAAGAGAGTAGAATAGAGAGAAAGAGCAAAGACCCCAAATCTTTGCTCTTTTTCTTTAGTTGTTAGTTATTAGTTATTAGTTGTTAGTTGTTGGTTGTTGGAGTTGCGCTCTGGGGAGCGCTGAGATTTTTTTAGACCATTAAGACATTAAGACCTTAAGACCATTACGAGGTCGAGTATCGAAAGTCCTACTCGTCCTAAAAAATCTAAAAACTAACAACTAACAACTCTTCCCGCTTAAAAAAATATCCCGCAGAACTCTCTGCAGGATATTTTTCTTATTTCTCCTCTGCGAAGTACTTGTAGAAGTAGGGCAGAGTCTCGAGACCCTTGTAGAACTGGTCGAGACCGTAGCTCTCGTTGGGCGAGTGGATAGCATCCTTCGAGAGGCCGAAGCCGAGCAAGATAGACTTGATGCCGAGGATGTTCTCGAAGCCTGAGATGATAGGAATCGAGCCACCTGAGTAGAAGGGTAGAGGCTTGATGCCAAAGGTTGTCTCCACAGCCTTCTCCGCTGCCTTGTATGCGGGTAGGTCGGTAGGCGATACATAGGGTGCGCCACCGTGCAAGAACTCAACCTTAACCTTCACGCTCTTGGGCGCGATACGGCGGAAGTGCTTCTCGAAGAGCTTGGCAATCTTCTTGAAGTCCTGATTAGGCACCAAACGCATCGAAATCTTGGCGTATGCCTTAGAGGGGATAACAGTCTTTGTGCCCTCGCCGGTATAACCGCTCCAGATACCGTTTACATCGAGTGATGGGCGGATACCTGTGCGTTCCATAGTGGTGTAGTCTACCTCGCCTGCTACATCGCCAAGGTCGAGTGCCTTCTTGTACTCGTCGAGTGAGAATGGCGCCTTGTTAAGTGCCTTGCGCTCAGCATCTGTGAGGATACGAACATCGTCGTAGAAGCCGGGAATAGTAACACGACCAAACTCATCGGTAAGCGATGCTACGAGCTTTGCCAAGACATTTGCAGGGTTGGCAACAGCGCCACCAAAGAGGCCTGAGTGCAGATCCTTGTCGGGGCCGGTAACCTCGACCTGCATATAGGTCAAACCACGCAAACCAGCGGTGATAGTGGGGCAGTCGAGACCAATCATCGAGGTATCCGAAACGAGGATTATATCTGCCTTGAGCAACTTCTTGTAGTCGGCGCAGAACTTATAGAGGCTGGGTGAGCCAATCTCCTCCTCGCCCTCAAGCATAAACTTAACATTGCAGGGCAGTGTGTTGGTAGCAACCATCGCCTCGAAAGCCTTGGCGTGCATAAAGAGCTGACCCTTGTCATCATCGGCGCCACGACACCAGATACGGCCATCTTTAATCTCAGGCTCAAAGGGGTTGGTCTTCCATTCGTCGATGGGGTCTTCGGGCATAACATCGTAGTGGCCATATACCAATACGGTCTTTGCCTTGGGGTCGATAATCTTCTCGGCATATACAACGGGGTTACCCTCGGTGGGCATAACCTCGGCACGGTCGGCACCAGCCTTTACCAATGAGGCAGCCAACCACTCGGCACAGCGTACCATATCCTGCTTGTGGAGCGAGGGTTGTGCGCTGATTGAGGGGATGCGAAGAAGGTCGAACAACTCCTCCAAGAAGCGCTCTTTGTTTTGGTTGATGTAGTCGTTTGCAAGTTTCATATTCGTGAAGTTTTAAGTGTGAAATCGCTGAAATTTAAGCCTTGTAAATTTGTTCTATTTCGGAAATGAGGCGCTTAGCCAAAGCATCGGCCTCCTCCATAGTTTTTGCCTCGGTGTAGATGCGAATGATAGGCTCGGTATTCGACTTGCGGAGGTGTACCCAGTTCTCGGCAAAGTCAATCTTCACACCATCAATATCGTTTACTCTTTCGTCTGAGTATCTTTGCTTTATCGTTGCCAAAATCTTGTCTACATCGATTTCGGGAGTAAGCTCAATCTTGTTCTTCGAGGCGTAGTATGCAGGGTATGTCTTACGCAACTCCGACATTGTCATATTCTTGCCTGCAAAATAGGTCAAAAAGAGAGCAACGCCAACCAACGCATCACGGCCGTAGTGCAACTCGGGATAGATAACACCACCATTGCCCTCGCCACCGATTACAGCGCCCGTATCCTTCATCTTCTTTACGACATTTACCTCGCCCACAGCAGCCGCCTCGTATGAGCAGCCCTCGTAGCGCGAAGTGACATCGCTCAGCGCACGCGATGACGACAGATTTGATACGGTATTACCCTTGGTGTGCTGCAACACATAGTCGGCAACAGCCACCAATGTGTACTCTTCAACAAACATCTCGCCATTCTCCATTACGAATGCCAAGCGGTCTACATCGGGGTCTACGACAACACCAAGGTCGGCACCCTCACGGCGGATAATCTCCGAAATCTCGGTGAGGTTCTGGGGCAGAGGCTCGGGGTTGTGGGCAAACTCGCCCGTAGGCTCGCAGTTGAGCTCTACAACCTCGCAACCAAGCTCACGCAAGAGGGCAGGGATAACGATGCCACCAACAGAGTTTACGGCATCTACAACAACCTTGAACTTACGCTTGCGAACAGCCTCCTTATCGACGAGCTTTAGCGCCAAGACCTGCTCGATATGCTTCTGGTTGAAATCCTCGCGAAGAACAACCTTGCCGATATGGTCGATGGTGGGGTAGCTATACTCCGTATCCTCGGCCATTGCCAACACCTGCTTGCCCTCAGTATCATCGAGGAACTCGCCACGCTCGTTGAGCAACTTTAGAGCATTCCACTGGCGTGGGTTGTGCGATGCGGTGATAATGATACCGCCATCGGCCTTGTGGGTGATTACGGCCATCTCCGTTCCGGGTGTGGTGCAGAGGCCAACATTGATAACATCGACACCTGTGCCGAGGAGTGTGCCCTCGACCAAAGAGTCTACCATAGAGCCCGAAAGACGAGCATCACGACCTACGACAACGGTAATTCGCTTGCCGGGGTTCTTATCTCTGATAAGACGGGCATAGGCGGTAGTAAACTTAACGACATCGATAGGTGTAAGATTGTCGGCAGCGTGGCCACCAATAGTGCCACGAATACCAGAAATGGATTTTATAAGTGTCATTTTGTCTAAAAATTGTCTAAAAATTTTGTGGTTCACGACAAAATTACTAATTTTACGCGAATATTAAAATAATATTGTAAATAATTTATCTAAAAATATGAGAACGATACCCTCTTCTGAGCTGATTATCAATGCTGATGGCTCGATTTTCCATCTGCATCTTAAGCCTGAGCATCTTGCCGATACGGTTATCTTGGTGGGCGATCCCGGTCGTGTGGCTATGATTTCGGAGTATTTCGACGAGAAGGAGTGCGAGATAGCTAATCGCGAGTTTCTCACCGTTACGGGTAAGTACAAGGGCAAGCGTATGACCGTGATGTCAACGGGTATCGGTATCGGCAATATCGACATTGCCGTTACGGAGCTCGATGCCTTGGCAAATATCGACTTCGAGAGCCGTCAGGTGAAGGAGAACTTCCGCCGCCTAAACCTTGTGCGCCTCGGTACTTCGGGTGCTATCCAGCAGGATATCGAGGTTGGCGAGGTTGTATTCTCGCGCACATCGCTCGGCTTCGATGGCTTGCTGTCGTACTATGAGGGTCGTGATGCCGTTTGCGACTTGGAGTTGGAGAGAGCCTTCGTGGAGCATACAGCGTGGTACGATAAGTTGCCCGCCCCCTACTTCGTAGATGCCGATGAGGAGCTCTTCGACCTCTTCAAGGACTCGGTGCGTGAGGGTATCACCATTGCAGCCCCCGGCTTCTATGCACCTCAGGGTCGCTGGGTGCGCCTACGCCCCCACGATATGCACCTCAACGAGAAGATTGAGTCGTTCCGCTTTGGTGAGCGCCGCATCACCAACTTCGAGATGGAGGGCTCGGCACTTCAGGGCTTGGCAAGGCTTATGGGCCACCGTGCAGCCACCATCTGCACCATTATCGCCCAGCGTGTAGCGAAGGATGCTTGCACCGACTATAAGCCATTTGTTCGCAGAATGATTGAGATGGCCTTGGATAAGCTCTCTACATTGTAAAGGGCATCATCAGCCACTGCCTGAGAGCAAAGAGCGTGCCTACTTTTTAGGATAAGGCTCTGCCTGCTTTTGAAATAGAATTGAGAAACAAAAAAATAATAATAAAAACTGACAAATTATGAAATTTACTGTATCGAGCTCAGCGCTTTTGTCGCTGCTTGCAACCACCGGAAAGGTTATTAGCAACAAGAACACCCTCCCCATCCTCGACTACTTCCTCCTTGAGCTTAAGGAGGGCGAGCTTACCGTAACTACCTCGGACCTTGAGACCACGCTTATTGGCCACCTCAAGGTTGAGAATGTAGAGCGTGAGGGCGTCATCGCAGCACCCGCAAAGCTTATGCTTGACTCACTCAAGGAGTTTCCGGAGATGCCCCTTGAGATTGATGTTAATGACACTACTTGGGAGATTAAGATTAAGTGGGCAAGTGGCTCACTCTCTATTCCTGGTGCAAGCGCTGTTAGCTACCCCGCAATGCAGACTATCGGCGCCGAGCACAAGGAGATTACACTCGATGTAGATATGCTTATCGCTGGCATCAACAAGACCATCTTCGCAACGGCAGATGACGAGCTTCGTCCCGTGATGAATGGTGTATACTTCAACTTCGAGGAGGGCAAGCTCACCTTCGTGGCTACCGATGCTCACAAGCTCGTACGCTCGGTTTCGGAGTGCCACGATGTAGACTTCAACTCATCGTTCATCCTCCCCAAGAAGCCCGCTAACCTGCTCAAGGGCGTATTGCTCAAGGAGGAGGAGCCTATCCGTGTAACCTTCGATGCCAAGAATGTAATCTTCGACTTGAAGAACCACAAATTGGTATGCCGTCTTATCGAGGGCAACTACCCCAACTACAACGCCGTAATCCCCACCGCCAACCCCAACAAGGTGCTTGTTGATCGTGTGGAGCTCGTTAATGGCATCAAGCGTGTTGCGGTATGTTCTAACCCCACAACCAACCTTATCCGTATGGATATCGCTGGCAACAAGATTAGCCTTGCAGCACAGGATATCGACTTCTCGGTATCTGCTAACGAGACTATCTCTTGCAGCTACGATGGTCAGCCCGTAACTATCGGCTTCAAGTCTACATTCCTTGTGGAGATTCTCTCTAACATCGACACTCCCACCGTGCAGATTGAGCTTGCAGACTCTACCCGTGCAGGTGTCTTCAAGCCTGTATACGATGACAAGCGCAACAGCGAGGTGTTGATGTTGTTGATGCCGATGATGATAAACGCCTAAATTTGCAGAGATAAGGCATCATCTACTGCCGCTAACAAAATATGTTGTCAATGGGCAGTACGCCAAGTACAGCCCATCGACACCAATTTTGCCGAGCGTTGTATCTGATACCTTCTATCTGCAAATTACCGCACTGGAGGGCTGAGGTATTTGAGGTGGCAATTTCGACCAGCTACCACATCTACCCCCTTCTAACAACAAATTGGGTCTTACTGTCCCGAATGGGTGTTGATTAAGGAATTTAATGAGTTTAGTGAGTTTAAGGAATTTAGGGCGTATTTCTATCTCTATCTTCCCTAAATTCCCTAATCTCTCTAATCTCCCTAAGCTCCCTATCAAAAATTTATACTATGAACTTACAGCTAAAGCGACCAATAATATTCTTTGACCTTGAGACTACGGGTGTCGATACCTCAAAAGACCGTATCGTCGAGATTTCGATGGTCAAGGTGGGTGTCGATGGCACGAAGCAGGTCAAGACACGCCGCATCAACCCTGAGATGCCAATACCTGCCGAGGCGACAGCCGTGCACGGCATCACCGATGACGATGTGCGCGATGAGCCTACATTCCGCCAGATAGCCAAGTCGTTGGCGCAGTTTATCGAGGGTTGCGACTTCGGCGGTTTCAACTCCAACCGCTTCGACCTTCCGGTATTGGTCGAGGAGTTTATGCGTGCAGGTGTCGAGGTGGACTTCAAACGCCGTAAGTTTGTCGATGTGCAGAACATCTTCCACAAGAAGGAGCAGCGCACGCTGGTGGCAGCCTACAAGTTCTACTGCGACAAGGACCTCGAAAATGCCCACTCAGCAGAGGCCGACACCTTGGCAACATACGAGGTGCTGGAGGCGCAGATTGAGCGCTATGGCGACATAGGCACAACGGTAGAGGAGCTGGCAGAGTTCTCGACACACGGTGAGAGTGTCGATTTCGCAGGTCGCATTGCCCTTAACGACAAGGGCGAGGAGATATTCACCTTCGGCAAGTATAAGGGACAGAGGGTAGAGGATGTTTTCCGCCGTGAGCCGAGCTACTACTCGTGGATGATGGATGGCGACTTCCCGCTCTATACCAAGAAGGTGATCACCGAGATACGACTACGCATCAAGTAGCCTTAAAAGTTAGATAATGATAAAGAAACGCTGTTTGCTGCTTATCGCAGCCCTCTTTGTAGCCATATCTGTGGCATTTGCCACCGAGCCACAAGTTGTGGTCTTCAATGGCAAAAAATATGTCGCACACACCATAGTGTCGGGAGATACGCTGTACTCTCTCTCTAAGGCGTATGGTGTTACGGAGGATGATATAATCAAGGCGGCAATGGAGATTTCGGGTGAGAGGCTTACCGCATCGCAACTAAAGATTGGCGAGAAGCTCTTTATCCCCAAGAAAGATGAGGATAAAAAGAAGACCAAGCGCTCGAAGTCAGCCTACCGCACACATATTGTCGAGCGAGGGCAAACCCTATACTCGATAGCCAAGAGCTACAAAATATCGGTGGCTATCCTTGAGGAGGATAACCCCACGGTAGATGCTGCGGCACTTGCACCGGGCACCGAGCTGAACATTCGCCGTTCTGAGATGGGCTATGCCACAACCGAGGAGATTGAGCGTGTGGAGCGTGAGCGTGGTGCTACGATAGAGGTTGGCGAGGGCTACCACAAGGTAAATCCCGGCGAGACAGTATATTCGTTGTCGCGTCGCTATGGCATAACAGAGGAGGAGTTCCTTCAGTTGAATAACCTCATTTCATCAGCCGACCTTAAGGCGGGTATGGTGGTGAGTGTAGCAAAGAGCGCTGAGGATGCCGAGAGCACGAAGAGTGGCGATAGAATAGAGAGAACGGAGAGAGCGGAGGTTGTGGCTACGGATACCACGACAAATGACCGCCGTTCTTTTGGAGAGTGGATTGAGGACCTGTTTACTGCTGACGAGGAGGCTGATAGCGTGGAGCTTAAGCCTGTCGATGTAGAGTTCTTGACGCTTGGTCGCCACAATACGCTCAATGTAGCGCTTATGTTGCCCTTCCACATTCGCGATAAGGCGAATAGCAACTATGTGGACTTCTACAAGGGTGTGTTGCTCGCGATGGAGGACCTAAAGGCTGAGGGTTACTCTATCGACCTCTCGGTATACGATACGGAGCATAGCGCCCAGAAGATTAAGGAGTTAGTTGATTACGAAGATGGCTTGTTGGATTCGCACCTTATCATCGGCCCTGTTTACGAGGATGAGTTACGCTATGTGCTCGACTTGGCTGAGGACAACAATATTCCTGTGGTGTCGCCATTGGCCGATATCGAGGGTATCAAGAGCCCAGTATTGTTCCAGATGCAGTCGGAGGAGAGTTTCAAATATGATAAGTTTAGCGATGTGCTTGATGGCAGCCGTGAGTTGGTGATGATATATGCGTCGAGCAACGACACAGCCTTTGCCGAGGAGATTAAGGCTGAGGCTAAGCAGGCGCCTATGCGTGAGCTAAACTTTGTCTTCAACCGCGAATCGTACTTCTATAATCGCAATGCCGATGGCTCGAATGGTGCATTTGTAGATATCAAGGAGTATATGCGTACGCAGAGTGCCAAGGCCTATGTTATCGTTGCCGACCGTGATACCGATATAGACCGAATACTAACTACGCTATCATCGACCCGTGCATCGATTGTAGACCGTGGCTTCAATGTGGGCAATTATATGATTATTGGCAACCGCAAGTGGTCGCGCTTGGCAAATATCGAGCGTCAGTCCTTCTTCCGCAACAATGTGGCGTTCCTTGTGCCATATCACGCCAAGCGTAGCGATAGGGCTATCCGCATCTTTGATGGTCGCTATATCGCTGCCTACAACACTCTGCCCTCGATGTACTCGTATCGTGGCTACGATGCAGCGATGATATTCTGCCGTAAGATGTACGAGGGTATTGGCCGAGATATTGAGAATGAGCTGTTTATGCCTCTCACTACGCCATACCGCTTCTCTTACATAGATGGTGTATATGTAAATACGGAGTGGACTTTGGAGCAGTATACCGACCACTTCCACATCGAGATTAGATAAACGATAGAAACTTTCTATGGCAAACATTGCATCAAATATTCCCGAGAAGACTATCGAGCGCCTCAGTGAGTACCGCAGAACGCTTATCAAGTGTCATGCTCAGGGCATCACACATATCTTTTCGCATGTCTTGGCGGGTATGCACGGCATCACAGCCGTTCAAGTGCGCCGAGACCTTATGCTTATCGGCTTCTCGTCAGATACCAAGAAGGGCTACGATGTCAAGGTGCTTATCGACTTTATAGATGGCATACTCTACAGCGAGCAACCTATGAATATGGCGATTATCGGAATGGGCCACTTGGGTCAGGCCGTAACACGCTACTTCAATAGCAAGGGTCTTAAGCTACGCATCACCGCAGCCTTCGATGTAGACCCCAAGAAGGTGGGCTCTACCCTCGATAATATCCCGTGCTACCATATCGACGACTTCGAGGAGCGTGTCGAGGAGATGGATATCAGCATCGTCATCGTTACCTCGCCCACCTCGGCAGCCTCGGCACTCGTTCTGCCTATCATCAACGCTGGCATCAAGGGTGTGCTCAACTTCACCTCTGCACCCCTTAACTTCCCGCAGGGCATCGTTGTCGAGAACTACGATATTACCACACTTTTGGAGAAGGTGGCCTACTTCGTGAAGGTCGCCGAGGAGAATAGCTAACCCCCCCCGTTTGAGAGTTAGGATTGTGAGTGATTTTCTAAGATATGGCTTCGATAAGCTGCCCGATGACCGCCCAGCAGTTGTTGCGGTAGGCTCGTTTGATGGCGTGCACTCTGGTCATCGTGTCTTGCTTGAGCGCCTCAAGGTTATGGCCAAGCGCATTGGTGGCGTGAGTGTTGTTGTCAGCTTCGACCCTCATCCTCGTATCGCTATGGGGCGTGACGAGGGTTTGCAGCTGCTTACCACGGTCGAGGAGCGTGCCTTTCTGCTCCAGCGTGCCGGCATCGACTATATGGTCGTTGCGCACTTCGACGAGGAGTTTCGCCGTCAGCCCTATGAGGAGTTTGTTGGCGAGATGCTCTACCGTAGGCTCGGTATGCGCGGTATGATTGTTGGCTACAACCACCGTCTTGGGCGAAATAGCGAGGGTAACTTCAATGCGTTGGTGCCTCTTGCCGAGCGCCTTGGCTTCGAGATTGAGCGTGTCGAGCAACATACCGACCTTGGCGACAAGATTAGCTCTACGGTGGTGCGTAACCTGCTCTCGCAGGCCGAGAACGAGCGTGCAACAAAGCTCCTTGGCCACCCCTATATAATTATAGGTAGTGCATCGGAGGGGCGTGTTAGCGTTGAGGATAGATATAAGCTTCTCCCTGCCAATGGTCGCTATTCAGCGCGTGTTAATGGTGTAGAGTGTGAGATAGAGATCTCAGAACGAGATATTTTGTTGTCTGCGCCAGATGGTCGCGTTGTTATTGAATTATAATTATAGTATATACCAATGCTAAGTTTTGAACACAAACTGCGTGTGGAGTACCACCATACCGACCAGATGGGTATCGTGCACCACTCCAACTATGTGAAATTCTTTGAGGCGGCACGCACCGAGTGGCTTCGTGCTGCGGGTCTTACCTATGCCGAGATGGAGCGTCGTGGCGTGATGATGCCTATTGTCGAGGTCAATATCCGCTATAAGCAACCCGCCTACTACGATGAGCTTATCGCCATTACGGTAACGGTTGATGAGTTGCCACAAGCTCGTATGATCTTCCACTACGACATTAAGGGCGAGGATGGTCGTGCCATTGCTCACGGCTCTACCACCTTGGGCTTTATCGACAGCATCACCCGCCGACCCCAGCGAGCCCCCAAGTGGCTTATGGAGGTGCTGGAGAGAATGTAATAAAGAGATATTAGTTGTTAGTTGTTAGTTTTTAGAGATTTTTAGGACGAGTAAGATAAGTAAGATGAGTAAGATAAGTAAGATTTGATGCCCGACCTCGTATCGGTCTTAAGGTCTTAAAGTCTTAATGGTCTTAAAATTATCTGCGCTCCATCGGAGCGCAACTCTAACAACTAACAACTAATAACTAACAACTCCCAAAACAAATATGCGGGTAGGTTTTTGCCTACCCGCATATATTGTTTTGGTTATGTGAGCTTACTCGATTAGCGAGATGCTGCGCTCGATAAAGTCCGTAAGGTTCTTGCCCTTAAGCATACCATTAGAGAGCAGTGCGAGGTCGATAATCTGGCGTACCTTGCGATTCTCGCGGCCAATCTCCGAGAGGCGGTTATCGCGCTCCTCACGAAGCTCGACAATGCGCTTTGAGAGTGTCTTGCGCATCTCCTTCTCCTCAGAGGTTAGCTCTTCGGCCTTCTTGCCCTTTACGGTCTCCTCGAAACGGCTCTCCTCCTGCTCGGCTGCCGTAATCTTCTTGCCGATGGTGCGTAGCTTATCGCCGTAGGCGCTCTCCACCTCGCCAAGGATGTCGGCAACGATGGGGTGGTTGCCATTTACGGTGATGGTGAAGTTGTCGGGCATCTCAGCATAGAAGCGGCTCATATCGCCACCCGATGTCGCTGCCATCTCCTTCATACGGCGCATAAACTCATTCTGCGTGATAACCACAGGTGCCGAATCCTTTGACATTGCCTCGAACGATAGGTGGTAGTGTATTTTCTCGTCGGTGGGCAACTGGCTCTCGAATACGGGACGCATAATATCCTGCTGCTCAGAGCTTAGCGACATTGCCTGACGCTCCTCCTTACGGATAAGGTTGTCAATAACATCGGCATCGACACGCTGGAAGCGTACCTTCTCGTTCTTCGACTCGAAGTACTGGATATAGTGGCTGTCGAGCTGACCATTCATCTCCAAAATATCGTAGCCCTTGGCCTTGGCAGCCTCCACAAAGCTATGCTTTGCAACTACATCATCGACATATAGCACTATGAGGTTGCCCTCCTTGTCGGTCTGCTCGGCCTTGATATGCTCCATATACTCCTCCGAGGTGTAGTATTTGCCCTCGATAGACTTCCAGAGCATAAAGCTCTGCGCCTTCTCGGCAAACTTCTCGTCGGTGAGCATACCATACTGGATAAATATCTTGAGGTCGTCCCACTTGCTCTCGTAGTCGGGGCGCAGGGTGTTGAAGAGCTCCTGAAGGCGGTCAGCAACCTTGCGCGTGATGTAGCTCGATATCTTCTTGACATTCGAGTCGCTCTGAAGGTAGCTACGCGACACATTGAGCGGGATGTCGGGTGAGTCGATGACACCGTGCAACAGCATCAGGTACTCAGGCACGATGCCCGAAACCTCGTCGGTAACAAATACCTGATTTGAGTAGAGCTGGATGCGGTTTTTCTGAATCTCGAAGTTTGAGCGCAACTTCGGGAAGTAGAGGATACCCGTAAGGTTGAAGGGGTAGTCGATATTCAGATGGATATAGAATAACGGCTCCTCGCTTGTGGGGTATAGGTCGGCATAGAATGCCTTATACTCTGCCTCGGTGATATCAGTGGGCTTGCGTGTCCAGAGGGGTGTGGTGTCGTTGATGATGTTGTCTTCCGCAGTATCCTGATACTTGCCATCTTTCCACTCCTGCTTCTTGCCGAATGCAATGGCGATGGGCAAGAAGTGGCAATATTTGCGCAAAAGCGACTGAATCTCAGCACGCTGGGCATACTCCGAGCAGTCGTCAGAGAGGTGCAATACGATGCGTGTGCCTCGGTCGAGCTTCTCGCTAAGCTCCTCCATTTCGTACTCAGGTGAGCCGTTGCACGACCAATGCACCGACTTCTCGCCCTCGCGGTATGACTGCGAGAATATCTCCACCTTGTCGGCTACCATAAACGATGAGTAGAAGCCGAGGCCGAAGTGGCCGATGATGGCCTGCTCCTTGTACTTCGCCATAAACTCCTCGGCACCCGAGAAGGCAATCTGGTTGATGTAGCGGTCTACCTCCTCCATCGACATGCCGATACCTCGGTCGGTGATTGTCAAGGTCTTCTTCTCCTCGTCTACCGCCACGCGGATAGTGAGGTCGCCCAACTCACCCTCGGCCTCACCCTTCGATGATAGGGTCTTGAGCTTCTGTGTGGCATCCACAGCATTCGACACCAACTCACGCAAGAAAATTTCGTGGTCGGAGTATAGGAACTTCTTGATTACGGGGAATATATTCTCTGTCGTTACCCCAATTTTTCCGTTTGTCATATCTTTAGTTTTTAGTTAATTAGTTGTTAGTTGATAGAGTTTTTTTAGGACAAGTAAGACGAGTAAGACAAGTAAGATATATATGTGATATCCGACCTCGTATGGTCTTAAGGTCTTACGGTCCTAGTGGTCTTAAAAAATCTCTCTTTGCTTTCCTCTCTCCTCTTGTCAAATGGTGTGCCAACTGCTCAAAACTGACATTTTGGCAGAAGTGCTGACAAAAAAAAGAGGCAACCGCTCGGATTGCCTCTGGAATATTGATTGCTGGATGGTTCAAACCAAAACAGCAAAAGCTATTACTTGCGCACCTCGGCGCCTGCCTTCTGCTCCAACTGAGTCTGGATATTGCTCATAGAGCGCTCAATCTGCTTGTCGGTGAGGGTCTGATTTCTATCCTCAAGGATAAAGCTCAAGGCGTATGACTTCTTGCCCTCAGGGAGCTTGTCGCCCTCATAAACATCGAACAACGATACCGACTTAAGCAACTTCTTCTCCGCACCAAACGCGATAGAGCGAAGAGTAGAGAATGATACGCTCTTGTCCACCAACAGAGCCAAGTCGCGCTTAACCTCAGGGAACTTCGAGAGCTCCTTGAACTGCACCTTAGACTTCTTGGTCATCTTGATGAGCTGGTCGAAGTCGATCTCGGCGAAGTATACCTCCTGCTTGATGTCGAACTTCTTACGCACGATGGGCGACACAACACCCATGCGCAACAGCTCCTTGGGGCCCTGCTTGAAGACGATAGCATCGGCATATAGGTCGTCGTCGATGCTTTCCGACTGCAAGGCGTAGATGTCGATGCCGAAGCGCTTTAAGAGGCGCTCAACAGCGGCACGGAGGGTGAAGAATGACGAGGTCTCGGCCTTAGTATTCCACGCAAGCTGTGTTGCAAGACCCGTTACGGTGATGCCGATGCGGTAGCTCTCCTCATACTTGGCAAGGACATTCTCCTCCGATGCCTTCTCCTCGGCGTAGGCGTAGCAGTTACCCACCTCGTACATCTTAAGGTTGGCGTTACGGCGATTAACATTGAGCTCTACGGCCTCCAAGGCGTTGAACAACAGCGTCTGTCGCATAACATTCAAATCCTGCGACAGAGGATTTAGTATCTTCACACAACGCTCTACGGGGTATGTCTTAGAGCCTTCGTAGTAAGCACCCTTCGTGAGCGAGTTCGACATAATCTCGGTGTAGCCGTTGGCTGTGAGGTAGTCCGAAGCGATATTCTGCAAGCGTGCCTTATCGGGTTTTGGAGCATACGACAAGGTAGAGTTCACATGGTCCGAAATCTCGATATTGTTGTAGCCGTAGACACGCAAAACATCCTCCACAAGGTCGGCCTCGCGCTGAACATCAACGCGATAGGGTGGAACAGCAACCTTGAGCACATCGCCCTCACGACCGCGCACCTCGACATCCAAGGCCGAGAGAATGGTCATAAAGGTCTCCTCGGCGATATCCTTGCCGATAAGCTTGCGGGCACGGTCGAGTGAGAAGTCAAACTCGAAGTGCTTGGCGGGGGTGGGGTTGATGTCGATAATCTCCGAGGTGATACGGCCACCTGCCAACTCCTGCATAAGCATCGCAGCACGCTTGAGGGCGTATACCTGAATATTGGGGTCGATACCTCGCTCGAAGCGGAACGAAGCATCGGTGTTAAGACCAAAGCGCTTAGCTGTCTTACGCACCCATACGGGGTGGAAATAGGCGCTCTCGATAAAGACATTTACCGTAGAGTCCGAGATGCCCGAATCCTGACCGCCATAGACACCTGCGATACACATAGGGCGCTCTGCCGAGCATATCATAAGGTCGTTAGATGTCAAGGTGCGCTCTACGCCATCGAGGGTTACGAACTTCTCGCCCTCCTCTGCTGAGCGAACAACGATTTTGCCACCCTCAATCTTGTCGGCATCGAAGGCGTGGAGGGGCTGACCCAACTCGAAGAGTACATAGTTGGTGATATCCACCAAGTTGTTCTTGGGGTTGATGCCCGCAGCACGCAACTCATTCTGCATCCACTCTGGCGAGGGTGCAATCTTACAGCCACTCACCGTGATACCTGCGTAGCGGGGTGCCGCCTCCTGATTTACTACCTCCACCTCGATGGTGCGCGAGGTGTCGTCAACCTTGAAGCCATCTACCGAGGGGAGGGTGAACTCTACCTCCTCGCCACGACTCTTGAGGTATGCCGCCAAGTCGCGGGCAACGCCGATGTGTGATGCTGCATCTACGCGGTTGGGTGTAAGGCCAATGCCGATAAGGTAGTCATCGGCGATATGGAGATACTCCTTGGCGGGAGTGCCCACAACAGCGTCTGCAGGAAGCTCCATAATGCCCTCGTGGTTGCGACCAATGCCCAACTCATCCTCAGCGCAGAGCATACCGAGTGACTCAACGCCACGAATCTTGCTACGCTTAATCTTGAACTCCTCCTCGGAGTCGATGGGGTAGAGCACGGAGCCTACGGTGGCGCACATAACCTTGAGACCCTTACGGCAGTTGGCAGCGCCACAGACAATCTGCAACGGAGCCTCTGCACCAACATCTACGGTGGTGATGTGTAGGTGGTCAGAGTCGGGATGCTCCTCGCAAGTGAGCACCTCGCCCACAACGACACCCTTTAGGCCACCCTTGATGGTCTCAATCTTCTCGAACTCCTCGACCTCGAGGCCAAGCTCGGTAAGTATCTCGGCAATACGCTCAGCCTCCAAGTCGGTCTTGAGGTAGCGCTTAAGCCAGCTAAAAGAAATATTCATAATATGGTGTTTTTAATTATTATCCCTAAAAATGGCTATAATCGCACAAAGGTAATAAAAAAATGTAATAAAAGAAAGAGGAGGAGGTTATTAGTAGTTAGTTGTTAGTTTTTAGTTATTAGTTTAAGACGAGTAAGACGATAGGACCATAAGAAAAAATTGATACCCGACCTCGTATCGTCCTAAGGTCCTAAAGTCCTAATGGTCCTAAAAAAATGCGCTCCACGGAGCGCAACTCTAACAACTAACAACTAAAAACTAACAACTAAAAAAGCTAAAGCAAAGACCTGCTCGTCTTTGCTTTAGCTTTTTTCTACCTCTTCATAACCCAGCGGACCATCACAAAGTTGATAGGAAAGGCGATGGTGTAGACAATGGGCGTGATAAGTATTTCGGGTGTGGGTGTTAGTTGCAGGAGAGAGAAGATGGCTAACTGCACAAGGTAGTAGATGCCTATCGACACCGTATAGCCCACAGCACGCCTGAAGGATAGGCGGGTGCGGAAGGTTACGAAGGTCGAAAGCAGATAGTTAGATACTGCCCACGACAAGTAGCCGAGCGAATATGCCAATGTAAGGTTTGTGCCGAGGTGCGTAAGTAGCAGATATACAACATTGTGCAGTAGAAACGATACAGCTCCCACAACAGCAAAGCGCAAAAACTCTTTTCGGGTCTTCTTCGATGGCTTACGCATAGGCTAAGCGCTTACTCCCCCTTCTCTTTAGATTGCTCCTCGTCGGGCTTTACCCATATATATATCTTCGACTCGGTGCCGTTGCGCAGTCGCTCGATATTCTTGCGGTGTGTCCATACGAGCATAAAGCCCACAGCCCACGAGAAGATGATAAACGGCACGCTGAGGAATGGCGCAGCGGGGTCGTAGATGGTTGTCGAGAATACCATCACAAAGATAGGGTAGCAGCAACCCGCAATCATCGAGGCGAGCGACACATAGTGCCAAATGGCGAATACCAAGCACCATATAGCAAAGCAGAGCAGTACCAGCGGAGGGTAGATGCCTGTGCCCGCACCGAGGAGTGTGGCGACACCCTTGCCACCCTTGAAGTCGGCAAATATGGGGAATATATGTCCGAGGACAACGGCAGCTGTGGCGATAAGGCGTAGGTTGATAAGCCACGCTGGCGACACAGCATCGTCAAACTTCATAATAAAGGTGAGCTGTACGGCAATAAAGCCCTTGAAATAGTCGATGATAAAGACGGGAATAGCCGCCTTCTTGCCAAGCACACGCAACATATTTGTTGTGCCGGCATTCTTAGAGCCGTGCTCGCGAATATCTATGCCATAATATTTCTTGCCAATCCACACGGCACTCGGTATCGAGCCGAGTAGGTAGGCGATAAGCACAAGTGTAAAGGCGCAGTAGTATGTAAGTACTCCCCATTCAGCCATAAGTGTAGGTATTTGGTTAATAATCAGTCTGTTTGTGTCGGGCTTCGTAATGAGCCATAACACAAAGATAGTAAAATTTTATCAACAAACAAACTTTTGCGCCATTTCTTCGGTTCGTTGTGCGTGGGCCGTAAGGTGGGCTGAGAAGAAAAAAATATGCAATAAAGATTGCAATTTTCGAAAAATGTAGTAACTTTGAAGTTATAAATTTTGTAAACTACATAATTGCATATTTATGAATTTGAAACTGACTCTTGCCGACGCTACTAAGTCGCTTACCGACCTTCGCTGGTGGTACTCAATGCTTCAGATTGTCTTCGGTTGCTTCTTGGTTGCCGTAGCCTTCGTGGTGTTTATCAACCCCTACAACCTTGTTCCTGGTGGTATCTATGGTTTGGCACTTGTGCTCCACAACCTCTTCCCCTCAATTCAGGTAGGTACTTTTGGCTATATGTTCGATGTGCCCTTGATTCTCACGGCGCTCATCCTCTTTGGTGGCACCTTTGGCGGTCGCACAATCTTCGCATCGTTCCTCACCCCCGGTATTATGAATATCCTCGATTACTTGGTATACCCCAATCAGGCGGCTATCGAGGCTCTTGACCCCGCGTTGTTGCTCGGTGGTCAGATTGACCTTTCGAGCCACTTGATGCTCGCCGCTATCATCGGTGGTTGCTTCAGTGGTGTGGGTGTAGGTATCGTTATCCGCAATAATGCCGCTACAGGTGGTACCGACATTACGGGTATGCTTCTGCACCGTTTTGCTAAGATGAAGTTCGCTAATGGCGTGTTGCTCTCTGATGCTATCATCGTGCTTAGCGGTTTGCTCGTTATCGGCTTCGGTATCGGTATTGATGGCCCCGGTGCAGGTGTTATGCTCTCGCTCTATTCTGCTGTATGTATCTTCGTGAATGCCAAGGTCTTGGGCTACACCATTGATGGTGCTTCGCGCGATAAGTTGCTCTATATCATCTGCGAGGAGCACTCGGCAGCAATGCGTGAGTATATCCTCCACGAGTTGGGTCGTGGCGGTACCTATATCAAGGCTAAGGGTATGTACACCGACCGCGATAAGGAGATGATTTTCCTTGTTGTAAACCGCAAGGAGGTGCGCAATGTACAGCACAAGATTAAGGAGTTCGACCCCAAGGCCTTTGTTGTTGTTACGGATGCTTACGACACCTTTGGCGAGGGCTTCAAGCCATTCCCCGAGGAGAACGGTATGCCTACGGAGTAGTTTTTTTAGAGTTTTTAGTCTTTAGATTTTAGTTTTTAGAGTTGCGCTCGTTCCGAGCGCAAAACTAACAACTAACAACTAATAACTAACAACTAAACGCTAATACCTAATCAATGAATAACACTTTGAATACTTTGCGCCCACTCACTGGTAGCGGGCGCAAGCTATATATCGAGACCTATGGTTGCCAGATGAATGTCGGCGACTCCGAAATTGTCGTATCTATTATGCAGAACGAGGGCTATCGCTATACCGAGAGCCTTGAGGAGGCAGATATTGTGCTTATCAACACCTGCTCTATCCGCGACAATGCCGAGCAACGCATCTGGGGTCGTCTTAGTGAGATGCGCCGTATGCGTAAGCTGAAGCCCTCGCTTATCGTTGGCATCATCGGCTGTATGGCTGAGCGCCTTAAGGAGGAGCTTACGAAGGGTGGCACAGGTGTAGACATCGTTGCTGGACCCGATGCCTATCGTGATTTGCCCCGTTTGGTGCGCGAGGTGGATAATGGCTCTACGGGTGTCAATGTCGAGCTGTCGAAGGAGGAGACCTATGCCGAGATTGCCCCTGTGCGCTTGGATAAGAATGGCGTGAGCGCCTTTATCGCCATTATGCGCGGTTGCAACAACTACTGCTCATACTGCGTTGTGCCCTATACTCGTGGTATCGAGCGTAGCCGTGATGCGCAGACTATCGTGTCGGAGGCTCGCACCCTCTTCGAGAATGGCTACCGCGAGGTTACGCTTCTCGGTCAGAATGTAAACTCTTACCGCACGGGCGATGTAGACTTCCCTGAGCTGTTGCGTATGGTGGCCGAGATTTCACCCCTGTTGCGTGTTCGTTTCGCCACATCGCACCCCAAGGATATCAGCGACAAGCTGTTGGAGACTATGGCATCGATGCCCAATATCTGCAAGGCTATTCACCTGCCTGCTCAGTCGGGCTCTACGGAGATGCTCAAGCGTATGAATCGCAAGTATACGCGCGAGTGGTACTTGGAGCGTGTGGCGGCTATCCGTCGCTATATGCCCGATTGCGCCATCACCACCGACCTTATTGCGGGCTTTGCACACGAAACGGAGGAGGAGCACGAGGCAACATTGTCGCTTATGCGCGAGGTGGGCTACGACTTCGCCTATATGTTCAAGTATTCGGAGCGCCCCGGTACCTTTGCCCAGCGCAACCTCGGTGATGATATCCCCGAAGATGTCAAGACCCGCCGCCTTACGGAGATTATCGAGTTGCAGAACACCCTCTCGGAGGAGAGCAACAAGCGCGATGTAGGCAAGGAGTTTGAGATTTTGGTGGAGTGCACCTCGAAGCGTAGCGAGGAGCAACTTTCGGGTCGTACATCGCAAAACAAAATGGTTGTCTTTGACCGTGGCGACCACAAGGTAGGCGACTATGTCCGTGTCCGTATCACTGGCTGTTCTTCGGCAACCCTCTTTGGCGAAGAGATAAAGTAGGGGAGGTAAGAGTGATAGTTTTTCTTAAGACCTTAGGACGATAGGACCTTAAGACCGATACGAGGTCAGGCATCAAGATAGTCCTATTGGTCTTACTCGTCTTACTCGTCTTACTCGTCCTAAAATTATTCTAACAACTAACAACTATCAACTAACAACTAAAAAAAAGAGCCCGAAAGGACTCTTTTTTTCTCTACTCAATGTAGTAGGCTTTCGAGCTGTCGCGCTCGGGGGCTGTGGGGTGCTCACCCTCAGGGTAGCCAAAGGCTATGGCAACCAAGAGTTTATAGCCCTCAGGGAGGCTCAATCGCTCCATATAGGGCTTAGCCTCATCGGAGTTCATCACAGGGACAACACTGCCCAAGCAGCAAGAACCGATGCCCATAGACCACGCTGCAAGCATCATATTCTCCGACAGCAGACCGCAGTCGTACTCACCGCTATAGCTCTCCACGGGACAGGCGATAAATGCTACGGTGGGGGCGTTGCGGAAGAAGTTGCGGAAACCCTCCTGCTCCTTAAGCTCAGGTATCTTCTCCACGGCAATCGCCGTAACGCCATCTAAGAACTCCTTGTCGTCAACAACACGCACAGCCCAAGGTTGCTGATTCATTGCGCTGGGGGCGTAGATGCCGCACTCGATGACCTTAGCCATCTGCTCACGGTCTACGGCCTCGCTCTTGTAGTCGCGGATAGAACGGCGGCTCATGATAACCTCCATAACAGCCTTATCCTTAGCCTTCACGATGTTGATGTTTACATCCTCGCTTGTGGTAACACAGCCTACGGCAAAGATTGCCACAGCAAGTGCCAATGCAGATTTCAATACTTTCATAACCTTAAGTTTTTAGATGTTTATTTCTCTACCCTTCAAGACAACCTTTCTGATGATTGGCGTCTGGTGGGCGTATGGCAGATATGCCAACGAGGGCAGAGGCTTCGTTAGGTAGAAGTTGGCCACCTTGCCGCGCGTGATAGAGCCATAATCACGGCTCTCACCCATAGCGCACGCCGAGTTTAGCGTTGCTGCGTTGAGTGCCTCGGCAGGTGTCATCTTCATCTTAATAGAGCCCAACGACACCACAAAGCGCATATTTCCCGATGGCGCTGTGCCGGGGTTGAAGTCAGAGGCAAGAGCTACGGCCAAGCCCGCATCAATCATCTTGCGAGCAGGGGGGTAGCTAATGCCAAGGAAGAAGGCACAACCGGGCAACATCGTGGGCATCGTCTCCGTGCCACGCAACGCCTCAATCTGCTCGTCGCCCATCGACTCAAGGTGGTCTACCGACAACGCCTTATGCTCTACGCCAACCTCAACGCCTCCCGAAACGGCAAGCTCGTTGGCGTGAATCTTGGCACGAAGGCCATACTTCGCTCCCGTAGCCATAATCTTCGCTGTCTCCTCTACGGTGAAGAAGCCGCGGTCGCAGAATACATCTACGAAGTCTGCCAAGCCCTCCTTCGCAACGGCAGGAATCATATCGTTGCACACATGCTCGACATATTCGGCCTGACGACCCTTGTAGGCACGACCTACGGCGTGAGCACCGAGGAATGTGGCACGCACAGCAATAGGCGTACTCTCGCGGATACGGCGGATGACGCGCAAAATCTTAAGCTCGTCCTCCAAAGTTAGACCATAGCCCGACTTTATCTCCACAAGGCCTGTACCCATTCGGATAATCTCCTCGACACGCTCCATAGCCTGACGATATAGCTCATCTTCGGAGGTGTCGTGCAGACGGTCTGCTGAGTTGAGAATACCTCCGCCACGCTTTGCTATCTCCTCGTACGAGAGACCGTTAATCTTGTCCAAGAACTCCTGCTCACGGCTACCTGCATATACAATGTGGGTGTGAGAGTCGCAGAACGAGGGAAAGAGCCAGCCACCCTCGGCATCGAGGACCTCGCAACCCTCCGCTGAGGGTAGCGAGTCCATAGTGCCATAATCCTTGATACGCTCGCCATCGGTCATAAGCCACGCATTCTCTAAGGTCTCAATCTCGGCCATTGACTTGCCCTCGACCTTGAGGCGATGACTCTCGTCGATGCCAACGAGCATACCTATATTCTTAACGAGCAAGCTCATAGTCGTTGAGGAATTTTACCGATGTTGCGATATGAGGATACATCACCGTGTCGTTGTCCACGAAGGGAACAACCTTGCGGTAAGCCTCGAACATAGCCTCCACCTTATCCGAAGAGCGGAGGTTGGCCTGATGGCGGAACTCCAATGCCTGTGCCGAGTTCATAATCTCGATAGCCAAGACACGCTCGGTGTTCTGCACAACCTTCCAGAGCTTGGTTGCTGCGTTAGATCCCATACTTACATGGTCCTCCTGACCCTGCGACGAGGGTATAGAGTCGCACGAAGCGGGCCAGCAAAGACCCTTCGACTGGCTGACGATAGATGCAGCGGTGTACTGCGGAATCATAAAGCCTGAGTTAAGGCCGGGGTTGGCAACGAGGAAGTTAGGCAGGTTGCGAGCACCCGAAATGAGCTTGTAGGTGCGACGCTCCGAGATATTGCCCAACTCCGCAACGGCGATAGCCAAGAAGTCCATAGCCACAGCGATAGGCTGGCCGTGGAAGTTACCCGCAGAGATAACCTCGTCTGTATCGGGGAAGATGGTGGGGTTGTCCGTAGCCGAGTTAATCTCGGTCTCAAGCACCGATGCCACATAGGCGATAGTATCCTTCGATGCGCCGTGTACCTGAGGGATACAACGGAACGAGTAGGGGTCCTGAACATGCTGCTTGGGCTGACGACCAATCTCCGAGCCCGCCAAAATCTCGCGGAAGTTGCGAGCTGTCTCAATCTGGCCATTGTGAGGACGAATGGCGTGAACATTGTGCTCGAAAGGCTCCATACGGCCATCGAAAGCATCGAGCGACATAGCACCGATGTAGTCTGCCCAGCGGCTCAAGCGCTCAGCGTTGATAAGAGAGTATACGCCGTATGCCGACATAAACTGAGTGCCGTTCAACAGCGCAAGACCCTCCTTTGAGCAGAGTGTGATAGGCTCCCAGCCCATCTTCTCCATCATAACCTTACCCTCGACAACCTCGCCATCAATCTCTACATGGCCCAAGCCAAGCAGAGGCAAACACATATGTGCCAAAGGCGAGAGGTCGCCCGAAGCACCCAACGAGCCCTGCTCATATACTACGGGAATGATGTTGTTGTTGAACATCTCGATAAGGCGCTCAACGGTGATGAGCTGTACACCCGAATGACCATAAGAGAGCGACTGCACCTTGAGCAAAATCATAAGGCGGGCAATCTCCGAGGGCACACGCTGACCTGTACCGCAGGCGTGCGACATCATCAAATTCTTCTGCAACTGCGACAAGCCCTCCTCCTCAACAGAGATGTTGCACAACGAGCCGAAACCTGTTGTTACACCATAGATAGGGCGACCTACGGTCTTGGTCTTCTGGTCGAGATACTCACGGCAGTGTGTGATGCGCTTTACAGCATCCTCGCTCAACGCCAGTTTGTAGCCCTTGGTCAAAATCTCCTCAACTCGAGCGATAGTCAAACGCTCAGCACTAATATAATGAATCATCGTTATTACTTATTTTCGTTATACACTCTCTCAATCATATCCATATCCGCAAGGTTGGGAAGCGTAACCTTCAACAGCGGTGTGCGCTCCATCTGACGCTTGATAGCGAACATAGCGCCCTCGTTACGAGCCCAGCTACGGCGAGCGATACCGTTGTTTACATCCCACAACAGCATCTCCTCGATGTGGCGTGCAGAGTCCTCCGAGCCATCGATAACCATACCGAAGCCACCGTTCATAACCTCGCCCCAGCCTACGCCACCACCATTGTGGATAGATACCCAGGTAGCGCCACGGAACGAGTCGCCGATAACATTGTGAACAGCCATATCGGCGCAGAACTGCGAGCCATCGTAGATATTCGAGGTCTCACGGTAGGGAGAGTCGGTACCCGATACATCGTGGTGATCACGGCCAAGCACGATAGGTGCCGAAATCTCGCCACGCTTGATAGCCTCGTTGAATGCCAAGGCGATGCGTGTACGACCCTCAGAGTCGGCATAGAGAATACGCGCCTGCGAGCCTACGACAAGCTTGTTCTCCATAGCCTCACGAATCCAGTGGAGGTTGTCGGCCAACTGACCCTGAATCTCGGCAGGTGCCTCCTTGAGCATATCCTCCAATACCTCGGCAGCGATGCGGTCCGAGGTGATAAGATCCTCCTCCTTGCCCGATGTACATACCCAACGGAAGGGGCCGAAGCCGTAGTCGAAGAACATAGGACCCATAATGTCCTGAACATACGAAGGATAGCGGAACTTGCCGTTCTCGCCCATAATATCTGCACCTGCGCGTGATGACTCCAAGAGGAAGGCGTTGCCATAGTCGAAGAAGTACATACCGCGAGCGGTGAGCTTGTTGATAGCTGCCACATGGCGGCGCAACGACTCACGAACACACTCGTGGAATCGCTCAGGCTCCTCGGCCATCATACGGTTAGACTCCTCGTAAGAGTAGCCAACGGGGTAGTAGCCACCAGCCCAAGGGTTGTGCAACGATGTCTGGTCTGAGCCGAGGTCTACATTGATTTCCTCCTCTGCCAAACGCTCCCAGAGGTCTACGACATTGCCAACATAGGCAAACGAGATAACCTCCTTGTTCTCAACAGCTCTCTTTACGCGAGGGATAAGCTCGTCAAGCGATGAGTAGAGCTCATCTACCCAGCCCTGCTTGTGGCGCTTCTCGGCAGCTGCGATATTCACCTCGGCGGTGATGCTCACAACACCCGAAATGTTACCCGCCTTAGGCTGAGCACCCGACATACCGCCAAGACCCGCTGTAACGAAAAGCATACCCTTCAAATCCTTCTGACCGGGCTTCATACGCTTGCGCGCAGCGTTCATCACGGTGATTGTTGTGCCGTGTACGATGCCCTGAGGGCCGATGTACATATACGAACCTGCGGTCATCTGACCATACTGCGATACGCCCATAGCGTTGAAGCGCTCCCAATCGTCCTGAGATGAGTGGTTGGGGATAACCATACCGTTGGTAACGATTACACGGGGTGCATCCTTGTGCGAGGGGAACAAACCGAGGGGGTGTCCCGAATACATAACGAGTGTCTGCTCGTCGGTCATCTCCGCCAGGTACTTCATCGCCAAGCGATACTGTGCCCAGTTCTGGAATACTGCACCGTTACCACCATAGGTGATAAGCTCGTGTGGGTGCTGAGCTACGGCCTTGTCGAGGTTGTTCTGAATCATCAGCATAATAGCTGCCGCCTGACGCGAACGAGCGGGGTAGTCGTCAATAGAACGAGCATACATCTCATAGTCGGGGCGGAGACGGTACATATAGATACGGCCGTAGCGCTTAAGCTCGTCAAGGAACTCAGGAGCAAGCTCGGCGTGGTGCTTCTCGGGGAAGTAGCGCAGTGCATTAGCCAAGGCGAGCTTCTTCTCCTCATCGGTGAGAATATCCTTGCGCTTGGGTGCGTGGTTGGCATTTGGATCGTATGCCTTAGGTGCGGGCAGTGGATCGGGAATACCAGCTAAAATATCTTTCTGAAAATCGGTCATTGTTTCTATATTTTTAAGGTTATTTACTTAATCTTGCTCTCTACGATAGCGAGAATCTCTGCCTCAACCTTCTGAGCCTCAGCCTGAATCTCCTCAGCCTCCTTTACGAGGACATCGGCAGTGGCACGGTCCTTAAGGCCAGCAGCGTTAATCTTGACATTGAGGCAAGCACCCATAACTGCCGAGCGAGCAGCCAAAGCACCTACGCCAGCATCTGTTACAGAGTTGGGGTTACCCTCCTCGGCCATAGCGCGAACAACCTCGAAGGCCTTGAAGGCAGCCTTCATAGTGCGCAAGGGCACCTGAGTGGCGTAGAGCGTAGCAGCCTCCATAGCCTCGGCGCGTGCAGCCTTCTCCTCATCTGTTCCCTTAGGCATACCGAATACATCCATAATCTTGTTGAACGCTGCGGTGTCCTCGTCTACCAAGTATAGTAGCTCGTTCATTACGCCCATGCCGTTCTCAGCCCAGTTAGAGAAGAACTCCCAACGGTCGTCCCAGCCAGCCTTGTGCGATGAGAGGTTGGCAACCATAGTACCAAGAGCAGCTGCCAAGGCACCCATATATGCCGAGATAGAGCCACCGCCTGGTGCGGGCGATTCGCTTGCAGTCTCCTCGGCAAAGCCTGTGCAGGTCATATCAACGAGCTTCTTTACGCCCTTCTGCTCCTCTGCCTCCAAGATATACTCTACAACCTTCTCCTCGGGCTTAAACTCCTTGAGGTTCGAAAGACCCATAGACTCGATAGCGATGCGAACAAGCTCACGCTCAGGAAGACCTGTCGAGCGGTTCTGCTTGCGCAAGAAGTGGCGACCAGCATCTACCAAGGCGCTCTTGGGAACAAGACCTACAATCTCGGCACCTGTTACGCGAACACCTCGGGCATCAGCAGCACGGCATACCTCGTCGAAAGCAGCGTGAAGAGGTGTAACCGAGAGGTTGGTCATATTCATCGACACCTGAGCGATGCCATACTCCTCGATAAACCAGCCGATAGCCTTACAAGCCTTCAAAGTACCGGGCTTCATAATGGTGTTGCCATTCTCATCCTTCATAATCTTGCCAGTGATGGGGTTACCCTCACGCATAGGACGACCCTTCTCGCGAACATCAAATGCGATGGCATTTGCACGGCGGGTAGAGGTGGTGTTGAGGTTGTAGTTTACGGCAACGAGGAAGTCGCGAGCACCAACAGCCGTAGCACCAGTCTTAGCTACGCCCTCGTCATAGGGGCGAGCGCCAAAGTCGGGCTTACGCTTCTCGTCCATCATCTTTTCGGGCAACGCCTCATACTCACCAGCACGGCAGACAGCCAAGTTGCGGCGCTCAGGGGTAAAGGCGGCAGCCTCGTAGCAGTAGGTAGGCACATTTACCTCCTCCGAGATGCGCTTAGCCAATGCGCGAGCCAACTCTGCGCACTCCTCCAATGTGATGCCCGATACAGGAATCAAGGGGCATACATCGCAAGCACCCATACGGGGGTGAGCGCCCTTGTGGCCGCGCATATCGATAAGCTCGGTAGCACGCTTGATAGCTGCAACAGCTGCATCGCATACAGCCTCAGGCTCACCTACAAATGTGACAACTGTGCGGTTGGTAGCCTCACCGGGATCTACATCGAGGAGCTTAACGCCCTTAGCTGCATCGATAACATCGGTAATCTGCTTGATGGTTTCAAGGTTGCGACCCTCCGAAAAGTTGGGTACGCACTCAATAATTCTTTTCTGCATGGTTTTATAGTTTTAGTTTTAATATAATTTCTCTTATTCGTTATACTCTTAATTTATTTGTCAGAAGGTGTTAGATTTGGAGATTTGTCGCAGTATGAAAAAGCGGAGTTTACCAAAGTGTAAATGAGCATTTTTCAGACAAGCAAATCTTCAAAGATGACACCTTATCACAATTAAATTTCGTAGTCTACATCTACTCGCTCTAATCTTCTATCCTTGCAGTAGTCGCTGATTACGACATGTAGAGGGTTAATCTTGTAGGCCTCCATAGCCTCAAATGATGTGAAATCTGCGGTGAGCACTGCATCGAAAGAGGATGCTGTCTCCTTGATATTCACGCCTACCTCGATAGCCAAAAGACCATCAATCTTACCCTTCAAAGCCTCCAATCGGCTCTTCATCTCGTGTGCAATCTCTTGGGGTGTCTCCTCCAAATCTCGGCGGAACTTCCACATAACGATGTGTCGTATCATATCTTTAGTAGTTTTTAAGTTTTGTTCAATCATACAAATATAAGAATAATTTTTTATATATATGTACGCGCGCAAGGCATATTTTCAACCGATACCTCAATTAAATATTTTTATTAATTCCACCGTAGATAAAATTTGCAATTTCCGATATAATTTTCTATCTTTGATTGTGATTTTAATACTCTTTTTATTATGGAAGTTTGGCATATATGGATTATCGCAGCCTTGGTGCTTGTAATCATCGAGATTTTCACATCGGGCTTTGCTGTTATCTGCTTATCGGTAGGTGCTGTGGGTGGTGCTATTGCCGCTGCTTGCGACTGCTCGTTTAAGATTCAGCTATTGGCCTTCGCACTCGCCTCGTTTGTTGCCCTTATCTTGGTGCGCCCACTGCTGTTGCGTTTCTTCCCGAAGGAGGAGAAGGTAAAGACCAACGCCAATGCTATGGTGGGTCGCCGTGGTACGGTGTGCAGCGCCATAGAGGGTGTCGAGGGTGGCCGTGTCGTTGTCGATGGCGTGGACTGGAAGGCTCGCTCGGTAGATGGTGAGGATATCGCCGAGGGCGAGAAGGTCGAAATAGTCGAGATTGATAGTATTGTTCTAATCGTTAAAAAACTATAATTATGGAAGTTACGCCCTTATTGATTTTTGGTATTATCGCCCTTATAGCAGTTATCTATGTGCTGCGTGGCTTTAAGATTATTCCGCAGTCGGAGACCCGCGTTGTCGAGCGTCTTGGTCGCTACGACCGCACTCTGCCTTCGGGTATCAATTTTATCTTCCCTATCATCGACCGTGCGCGTGAGGTGTGCCAGCGCGATGAGATTGTCTATGGCGATGGCTCGAAGAGTGCCGTTATCCGCTCTACCTCGCGTATCGACTTGCGTGAGCAGGTCTACGACTTCCCGAAGCAGAGCGTGATTACTAAGGATAATGTTACTACGACGATTAACGCCTTGCTCTACTTCCAGATTGTCGACCCCGTGAAGTCGGTATATGAGATTGATAACCTGCCCAACGCTATCGAGAAGCTCACGCAGACGACCCTGCGTAATGTCATCGGTGAGTTGGAGTTAGACGAGACCTTGACCTCGCGCGATACCATCAACTCGAAGTTGCGTGCCGTGCTTGACGATGCTACGAATAAGTGGGGCGTTAAGGTTAACCGTGTTGAGTTGCAGGATATTACACCTCCTGAGTCGGTGCGCCGTGCTATGGAGCAGCAGATGCAGGCTGAGCGTGAGCGCCGTGCCAAGGTCTTGGAGGCTCGTGGTCAGAAGGAGGCGATGATTTTGCAGTCGGAGGGTGAGAAGGAGTCGCAAATCAACCAAGCAGAGGCCGAGAAGCAGACACAGATTCTCAAGGCTCAGGGTGAGGCCGATGCTAAGGTGTTGCAGGCAACTGCCGAGGCTGAGGCTATCCGTAAGGTGGCTGAGGCTATTGCGGAGTCTAAGACCGACCCTGCAACCTATATGTTGATGATGAAGTATGTCGAGACGCTGAAGGAGATTGGCGCTGGCGAACAGTCAAAGACCATATTCCTCCCCTTCGAGGCAAGCAACCTTGTAGGTGCGCTCGGCTCACTGACCGAACTACTTCCCAAGAAGTAAACGGAAAAAAGAGGCTGAATAAAAAGTGTATTTTGTCGTTACGCTCGCCCTCAAAATCCTCATTTACGCCTAAGTAAACTGCGGTTTTTCGGGCTTCGCAGCGCCGCGATTAAGCGAGGGCAGAGGCTGCTTGCAGACTATGCCGAGCGTGAGCGGTGAAAAGGAACTTAAGCCTAAAACTACATCTTTTTATTCAACCTCTTAAACGAAAGGAGATGGCTAATTTGCTTTTTAGTCATCTCCTTTCGTTGTATGTATGTATGTATGTATGTATGTATGAACTTGTCTTACTCCTCAGGGTTTACCTCCAAGAGCTCTACCTTGAACTCGAGAGCCTCGTTGGGGCCGATGTCCTGACCAGCACCACGCTCGCCGTATGCCATCTCTGCGGGAATCCAAAGTGTAATCTGACCACCAGTCTTAACGAGCTTCATACCCTCGGTCCAACCCTTGATAACGCGGTTGAGGGGGAATGAGATAGGCTCGCCACGCTCGTAGCTTGAGTCGAATACCTTGCCCTCACGAGTCTTACCCTCGTAGTTAACCTTTACTACATCCTCGTCAGCGGTAGCCTGTACGCCATCACCCTCGCGGTCGATGCGGTACAAGAGGCCAGACTCGGTCTTCTCGACGCCCTCCATCTGCTCTACCTCTGCAAGCCACTTTGCCGAAGCCTCAGCGTTCTCCGTCATAAGCTTCTGACGCTCCTCCTCAGCACGCTGGCGCTGAACCTCCTGGAACTTCATAAATGCCGAGCGCATCTGCTCCTGAGTCATCTGAAGCTCAGTGTCGATAGCCTCCTCCGAAGATACATTAAGACCATCGTTGAAAGCAGCCATAACACGCTTGAAATCAACATCCTCCTTAACATCCTGAAGACTTGCACCCATAGACTTACCTACGATAGTCGAAATCTCCTCGGCGGTGAAGTTGTCGTCGTAGAGTGCGGGCAACTCAGCAAGAGTATCGGGCTGGTCGGTCTCGATAGCATCGCGCTGCATCTTAGCCTGCATATAGGGGTATACGCGGGTGTACTGGAACTCCATAAAACGCTGGTTAGCATTCTGGAACTCCTCAGACTCAACATCGCCATCCTTGAAGAATGACTTGAGCTCCTTGATTACAACTTCGTTGTTGAGGCCAAGGTCGCCCATACCGAGGTTGAGGCTAAGACCCATATTTGCACCAAGTGCATAAGAGAGCGAATCACGGTCGCTCGACATCTTGCCGATGGCACCATCGCAAGATACAGCCGAGAGGGCGATACCTGCAACGGCCAAAGTCATAAAGAACTTCTTCATCTTTGATTTTAATTGTTTTTAATTGTTATTGATTGTTTGAATCTTCTGTTATCTCTGTTGTTACTGTCTCCTCGACCGCCTCAGGCTCTGAAGCTACAATATCCGTGCCTTCGGCCTCCTCCTCCAATGCCCAAGCATCGAAGTACTCCTCGTCGAAGCTCTCCTCCACGATGTCGTCAGCCACAATCTCCACCTCCTCGCTATCGATGATGAGCGTTGTGGTATAGCGGTCCTTGCCCTTGTAGTTGCGGATATTTTCGATAACCACATCGTTAATCATAAATGCGCTATCGGGCAAATCCTGATGCTGGAACGCCATATACTCACGAATTGTTGTGTTGCGGTGCTCCATAAGGCTACGAAGCTGAATATCAACATAGTCGCCATAGAGAGCCTCTGCCTTGCCAGCAATCGAGAGGTGTGTGGGGTCGATGCCCTTTGCCACAAGCTGAGAGTCGGCAAAGGCTGCCACCTCGCTGCGCGATAGGCGCATCTCACGAATTTTCGTGAAGTCGAGCATATCCAAACGCTTGTCGGGCGAACTCTGCGTAGAGTTGTAGTAGGCAATCTTCAGGTCGAGCTGCGACAAGCCCTGCTTAGCACGCTCGTAGTTGATACGCTGTGTGAGGCGTACACGCACCGTAGAGTCGGCCTTCAGCGCCTCTGCCATATCGTCTAAGCGGGCGTAGTGCTCCGAGTCGAATGAGGGGTCGAGCAGGTCTACATCAATATGGCGGAAGGCATCCTGTTTATCGGGCGACATCCACTTGAAGGGTGCCGAGGCAACCTTGGCGAGGACATTGCCCAACGCCTTGAAGATAATCTTGCGGTAGGAGAACTCTGGCGAGTCGATACGGCCTGAGATAGGCAGGTCGATATTGATATGCTCCTTGCTGTCGGTGAGGACATAGAGGCCGAGTTTGAGGGGTAGGTTGTACTCCGCATCCATTGCCTTATCCTTGTGGCCCACAGCAAATTTGTAGGTGTCGAGCATATTGATACCGCTCAAATCGCCATTTGTGATGACATTCTGCGAGCGGAATGTGAGGTTGCCCGCCGTAATGGGGAAGGCTGTGAAGTACTCTAAATAGGGCGTAAAGTCCTTCATATCGACATTAGTAAGCGATGCCAAGAGGTTCTGGTTGTAGAAGTCGTTGAGCGAACCATTCCACTCGATAGTTGCCGAGCCCTGCTTATGCAGATTGGCGCTTACCGTTAGCTTATTCGTTCCCGCAAGATTAAAACTCTCACTCTCAACCTTTAGGTTGCGCAGGTTGTACTCAAAGGGCTTGTGCATCGTGCGGTCGGCAAAATATAGGCTGCCGCCATCGAGCAGGAGGTTGCCGATGGTGAGTGTCATACCGCTAAGTGCGCTATCCTCGGTAGATGTCGAGAGCGTTACCTGCTCTTTTACATCGTACATATCATCGCCAAGGCTCTCGGTTGTCGTCTCCACCGAAATCTCTGGCTCGCTGTAGAAGAGTTCATCGAAGTTAGTGCCACTCTTATCGAGGATAAAGCGTGTGGCGTAGCCGTGTGCCGTAACTGCTGCAAAGTTGTAGTATTGCTCGTCGAGGTTTAGACGGTTGATGCTGGCACTCAGTGTGTTAGCTGTAAGCAGTGAGCTGCCATCGTGGGCATTTAGCGCCAACTCCTCAACCTTGACCTCGCCAGCGATGTTCATCTTAAGGAAGTCGAGGATATTACCCTCAATCTCAACATCTGCACCCACCGTACCAGCCATTGAGCTAAGGTTTACCGCCGATACAACATATTTGTAGGTGTCGCCAAGCTCAAAACCCTCGACCGTACCATCTAACTTAAAGTCCATAGTTGAGATGTTGAGTCCAAGGTCGGCATCAAGTCTGCCTGAGTCGTTTACCAAGAGGGCAACATTAAACTGATTCATCTCATCGCCAAGCGTTAGGCACTCGGTGGCGATATCCAACTCCGAAACACTCCAATGTTGCTCTATCGTGGTGTCGGTATATGACAAACGGCCATCGCTAAGCTCGATATCCTCGATGATAACCTTCCAATCCGAGGGGCTATCATCTTCGGGCTCGTCAGACGAGTACTTGGCTACAAGGTAGTCGATAAGCGAGTCAAAATTGAAGCTCTCTGCACCTTGGTCGATACGCGCATAGGGGAATTGAGCCACCACGCGCTTGATGTGAACAACCTCGTCGAGCAACTCCCAAAGGCCAATCTTGGCGTATAGGCGGTTGAATGCCACAAAGGGCGTCTCGCCATCCTCCTCATATAGTGTGATGTCGTAAATCTCAGCCTCCGACTTGAATAGACGAATACTCACATCCTCAGCCTCGATACGGCGACCTACCAACTCCATATCATACTTCTCGATGATATGCTCGGCTATCGAACCAAGGTTTGCGATGATGACCAATACAACGAAGAGTATGGCACCAACGAAGATGCCTAACCACTTGAGAATCTTTAGCCATACACTTCTCTTTGCAGGCTTCTCCTCATTCGTCTTCTTAACACTATTCTCCATACTTCTTCTGTTGTTAGGTTACTATTTTTGCCACTTCATCGTAAAACGGCGCAATGGTCGCATAATGAAACCGGGCAGGTATTTGCATACGGGGATTAGCAGGCGATACCACCAGTCGGGTACTACCACCTTTCGCCCCTTGAACATAGCATTTAGCGCACGGCGGGCACAGCTGCGTGGCGACATCAGAATACCTGTCTTGACGCCAAAGCGCTGCAAATCCTTAGATAGACCGTAGAGGTCGGTAGCGATACCCGCAGGGCAGATAGCCGTAACGCTAACACCTGTCTTGCGGAGCTCACGGCTAAAGGCCTCGCTAAAACCCTTGACATAGGCCTTCGATGCGCTATATAGCGCCAAGCCGGGGAAGGGCATCCATATCGAGTACGATGACATATTGAGCAGGCGACCCTTGCCACGCTTCATCATATCCTCGCCATAGAGGCGACACATCGTCGTAAGCGTAACATCGTGCAACTGCAACAGATGCTCGATGCGCTCCAAAGGGGTGTTGAGTATGTCGCAGAACGAGAAGATGCCGGCGTTGTTAATGACAACATCGAACTCATAGCCCTCGTCCGTAGTCGTTGCGTGCAAACGGCGTGCTGCACCCACCTCCGAGAGGTCGAGAACCTTCGGAACACACTTTATGCGGTGGTGGTGCTCGATAGCCATAGCCTCCTCGATAATATCCTTGCGGATGTCAACCAAGTAGAGGTTGTAGCCGAGTTCTGCCAATCGCTCGGCATACTCACGACCAATGCCTACGGCAGCGCCAGTTACCAATGCCCAAGCTGAGCCACGAGCCACCTCGCCACGATTCTTCTTACAGCACATAGTCGTTACTTAATCTTGTTAATCTCGCGCCACAAACGCTCAGGAATGTGCTCCTTGCAGTTGTGGCAGCACTGCATATCTACCGAGTACATACGCGCCATACAGTAGTCGCGGTGGTCGCAACCGCTACGGGTTGCCATATCGCCCTCCTTGAGCTTATTGACAAAGGCGGGGTCGTTTACCAAGGCACGAGCCATCTGAACAAGCTCAAAGCCCTCGTTCAAAACCCTCTCGATGCCCTCACGCGACACCAGACCACCAACATATACCAACGGGCCCTTGAGTGCTGCACGGAACTTCTTGGCATTCTCCAAGAAGTAGCACTCCTCAAAGTCGTACTGCTTGATAAGCCACTGACCAAAGAGCGAAACGACAATCTTCTGCAACCACTCATTCCAGCCCATGTAGTAGCCCATAGTCTTCGTAGGGATTCGACCACGCATAACGGTCATAGGCGCCTTTGATACAAAGCCTGACGAAAGAACAATACCATCAACGCCAAAGGTCTCGATCTGCTTGGCAATCTCGATAGACTCTGGAATCTGAATACCACTCTTGAAACCATCCTCCATATTGTGCTTAACCAGTACGCCCATACCACGCTTGCGAGCAGCCTCCATAACCTCCTCCAAGCACATATTCATAAAGCGCATACGGTTCTCCAATGAGCCACCAAACTCGTCGCGACGATGGTTGGTGTAGGGCGAGAGGAACTGCGAGATAAGGTAGCCGTGGCCGGCGTGTACCTCCACCGAGTCGAAACCTGCGTTGTAGGCAGTCTCGACAGCCGTGCCAAAGTCCTTGGCAAACTGCCGAATCTCCTCCTTGCGCATACGGCGATGGAAGGTAGGCGAGTAGAGGTTGAAACCGTTGGATGCCGATACAGGGAAGCAACCCGCTGTAGACCAGTGGGTCATATTTCCGCAGTGGCCAAGCTGAATACCTACGGCAGCACCCTCGTTGTGTACCGCATCGGTCAAGTCGCGCAAAGCGGGGACAATCTCATCACGCAACCATAGCTGCTTGTTGAACGAGATACCGCTACGATTTATCGAGGCGTATGCTACAGTGGTCATACCGACACCGCCTTTAGCCACGCTGACATGGTAATCCTTGAGTGCCTGAGTAGGGGCAAAGTCCTTGCCCATAGACTCGAATGCTGCAGAGCGGATAACACGATTTCGGAGTGTCGTGCTACCAAGCTTATAGGGGGTAAAAAGCTTAGACTCTGCCAATTTCTTTTCGTTCTCCATATTTTTGGAATTTTAGTAGATAAACGGAATAATACGCTTGCGCTTCAATGAGGTGAACTCCTCGCCAAACTCTCTTTCGTAGCGCTTGTAGAGCGATGCTGAGCGAGGACCGAGGTTGGCAAAGGTCCATAGTGCGAATACCACACCTGCCCACGACCACGATGCGATAGCGAAGCCTACCCACTCCATAAACTCGCCAAAGTAGTTTGCCGACGACACATACCTAAACATTCCACCCTTGGGAATGTAGTGCTTCGTATCACCGGGCTTGCGTAGGTGGCGAATGATATAGTCGGAGTGGAGGTTGGTTACAAAGCCAAAGAGCCATACGGCGATGCCGATGTAGATATAGGGCTTCGACATCCAACCCTCGTAGTTGCCATAGTAGAAGATCCAGCCACCCTGCATCACAGCGTTCAGCGTGTTGAACACCATACCCATAAGCATAATGCCAACGGGCATCTTAGAGTTGCCACGAATAAGCATCGGGAAGATAAACGAGCGCTGGAAATAGTGGGTCTGGAAGATGATAAAGAGCAGTAGTGGCGCTATCTCGAACTTCACGGGCGAGAGCCACCACAGTGCTGTCATTGCGAAGAATACAGGGCACTCCATCAATACCCACGCCACACGGTTGGGTACGGGGAAGCCAAATTTGGGGTTGAAGAGGTAGCCGTAGCCGGCATCGACAAAGTAGAGTGCCACGAAAACCACAACCGCTACAGCAGCCATAATCCATAGGAAGAGGTTGTAGGTCTCAAGCGATATAAGTTCGGTAAATAGTGTCATATCCGTTTTTAGGTTTAAGAAACTCTTTTTCTGTTTGCTTCTTGAATGTTGTGCGTGTGTGCGTATACATAGTCGTATGCACACGCACGCACACAATCGTACAAAGGTAGTAAAATAAAATTGAAACAAGAAGTTTCGGCTGCAAAAAGTTGAAATTGGTTGATAAAAAGAGAAGATGAGAGCAAGGAGAGCAGGCGTTCCGCCTGCGGGCTAACGCCCCAAGGGGCAAAAGGGGTCTGAGGGGTAAGAGGGGTGGTGAGGTTAGCAAGAGCCTTCGTAGTCTTACCCACCTTGAGGTTAGCAATCACGCTCTATCTCCCCTTGTGCCCCTTGTGCCCCTCGTGCCCCTCTGCGATAGCAGGCGCTCCAACGGAGCGCATCTAACAACTGCCCCCCCCTACAAAAAATACCGCCAATGAGCCTTTGCCCATTGACGGTACTTCAATTTTGGCAGAGCTATCTGCCTTATAGTCGGGATATTACTTAACCTCCTCGAACTCTACATCCTCAGGCTGTGCCTTCTGCTCGCCCTGCTCTGCGCCAGCATTGGGCTGACCCTGTGCCTGCTGAGCCTGCTGCTGAGCATAGATGTCCTGAGATGCTGCCTGCCAAGCGGCGTTCAAAGCCTCGATAGCCTTGTCGATAGCTGCGATGTCCTGAGCCTTGTGTGCCTCCTTGAGCTTGCCGAGAGCATCCTCGATAGCTGCCTTCTTGTCTGCGGGGAGCTTATCGCCATACTCCTTGAGCTGTTTCTCGGTAGCAAAGATGTTAGAGTCGGCAGCATTGATCTTCTCAACGCGCTCCTTCTCAGCCTTATCCTTCTCCTCGTTGGCCTTAGCCTCGTCGCGCATGCGCTGAATCTCCTGCTCGGTCAAGCCACTCGAAGCCTCGATACGAATCTTCTGCTCCTTGCCTGTGCCCTTATCCTTTGCCGAAACATTGAGGATACCGTTGGCATCGATATCGAATGTTACCTCAATCTGAGGAACGCCACGAGGAGCTGCGGGGATACCATCGAGGTGGAAGCGACCGATAGACTTGTTGTCGCGAGCCATAGGACGCTCACCCTGGCATACATTGATCTCTACCGAGGGCTGGTTGTCGGCTGCGGTCGAGAATACCTCGCTCTTGCGAGTGGGGATAGTGGTGTTTGCCTCGATAAGCTTGGTAAATACGCCACCCAAGGTCTCGATACCGAGTGAGAGGGGGGTAACATCCAAAAGAAGGACATCCTTAACCTCGCCAGTGAGGACACCACCCTGAATAGCAGCACCTACGGCAACTACCTCATCGGGATTTACCGAGCGGTTGGGGGTCTTGCCGAAGAACTCCTCTACAATCTTCTGGATTGCGGGGATACGGGTAGAACCACCCACCAAGATAACCTCGTCAATCTGCGATGCCTGAAGACCTGCATCACGCAAAGCGATACGGCAAGGCTCGATGGTCTTCTGCACGAGGTGGTCGCACAACTGCTCAAACTTAGCGCGTGTGAGAGTCATCACAAGGTGCTGAGGAATACCGTTTACGGGCATAATGTAGGGAAGGTTGATATCGGTAGTTGTTGCCGACGAGAGCTCAATCTTCGCCTTCTCGGCAGCCTCCTTCAAGCGCTGCAATGCCATAGGATCCTGACGAAGGTCGATGTGGTGCTCAGCCTTGAATGCCTCTGCCATATAGTCAATCAGCACATGGTCGAAGTCATCACCACCAAGGTGGGTATCACCATTGGTAGACTTAACCTCGAATACGCCATCGCCAAGCTCCAAGATAGAGATATCGAAAGTACCGCCACCAAGGTCGTATACGGCAATCTTCATATCGTTCTGCTTCTTATCAAGGCCGTAGGCAAGGGCTGCTGCGGTGGGCTCGTTGATGATACGGCGCACCTTCAAACCTGCAATCTCACCTGCCTCCTTCGTAGCCTGACGCTGTGAGTCAGAGAAGTATGCGGGAACGGTGATAACAGCCTCGGTAACCTCCTGACCAAGGTAGTCCTCAGCGGTCTTCTTCATCTTCTGGAGTGTGATAGCCGAAATCTCCTGAGGAGTGTACTGACGACCATCGATGTCTACACGGGGAGTGTTGTTGTCGCCCTTAATGATAGAGTAGGGGGCACGCTGGATGTCCGAAACTACATTGTCGTAACGCTCACCCATAAAGCGCTTGATAGAGAACACTGTGCGCTTGGGGTTTGTGATAGCCTGACGCTTAGCGGGGTCGCCCACCTTGCGCTCGCCACCCTCGGTGAATGCAACAACCGAAGGAGTTGTACGATGACCCTCGGCGTTGGGAATTACTACGGGCTCGTTACCCTCCATTACTGCAACACACGAGTTGGTTGTACCTAAGTCGATACCAATAATCTTGCTCATAATCTAAAAGTTTTATTTGTTAATTATTTATTTCGTTTTGCTGGGTCTGCGCCTTTTTAGCGCTCGACGAAAAAGTAAATGGCAAATGGTATACCAAACAAAAAAATTGCAAAAAAGTGTCGCATTATATAATAAATGCTGTCAAAAATGGCGCAAACTGACACTTTGGACTGACAAAATGGCAGAAATAAGAGCTATTAGTTGTTAGTTATTAGTTTTTAGTTATTAGTTGTTAGTTTTTAGTTGTTAGAGTTTTTTTAGGACAAGTAGGACCAATAAGATAAGTAAGATGAGTAAGACCAATAAGAAAAATGTGATACCCGACCTCGTAAGGTCTTAAAGTCCTATGGTCTTAAGGTCTTAAAAAAGACAACAAAGACAACAAAGACAACAAAGACAACAAAGACAACAAAGACAACAATGTCTTGTACGGAAAAAAGTTGACTCATAAAATAAATAATTATGAGACGCGAACTACAAGCCCGTTATCTGTCCGAA
>SUZB01000016.1 GCA_015060115.1 Rikenellaceae bacterium
TTGGTGAGTTGCGGACGGAACACATTACTTGCCTAACAAAGATGGAATGGTTAACAAGTAAGTAAATTCGAATTTAATGAACGGTATGTAGAACATAGCGGAACATGGCAATAAGTACTTGACAACTAATTTCTTTTTCGTATCTTTGGCATCATAATGATGCGTTTTCTACAGCTATCACTTGCAATAAATATCCTCTCAAGTGATGAAAGCTAATCTCTTTTTTGTACCTTTGTGGGGATGAAACCAAAGCTTGTAATATTCGATTTTGATGGTACGCTCGGCGATACCCGCCACAATATTGTCGTTACGCTACGCCGCACTATGCAGCTGCGTGGCTTGCAGTTGCGTGATGAGGCGACCTGCGCCTCGACTATCGGCCTTACGCTTGAGGATAGCTTCCTTAAGATGTACCCCACGATGTCGCGTGACGAGGCTCGCGAGTGCGTTACGACCTACCGCGAGATCTTCTACCAGAGCATCGAGGAGCTATCGCCCGACCTCTTTCCCGGTGTGGCCGATGCCCTTGCTCGCTTGGCGGCGATGGATGTAAAGATGAGCATCGCATCATCGCGCTCGTCGCCCTCGTTGTTGCTCTTTCTGAAGAATATGGGCATTGCTCAATATTTCGACTATGTGCTTGGCTCTGACAGTGTTACACGACATAAGCCTGAGCCTGAACCGGTGCTTATGACACTTGCCCACTATGGTGTTACACCCGCCGAAGCGCTTGTTGTGGGCGATATGCCGGTGGATATCGAGATGGCACACAATGCGGGGGTAAGAGCAGTAGGCGTAAGCTATGGCAACGCCACCCGCGAGGAGCTATTGAGGGCAAAGGCAGATGCTGTAATCGACAATATTTCGGAGCTAACGACAGCCGTAGATGTGATATAGCTCAATTTTTTTTACTACCTTTGTTATTAAGAGATAATTTTTTGCGCTATGAATAGACTGTTTTGTTTGGCTGTATCGCTACTTATGTTGGTGGCGTGCAGTGGCGCTAAGAGCGATATTTCATCGCCCGATGGTCGTACAGAGCTACATTTTGAGTTATCAGAGGCTGGCGAGGCAGCCTACTCGCTAAAGTTCGATGGTGAGGAGATTGTACCCCTATCACGCCTTGGCATTACAACCACCGATGCCGACTTTTCGAAGGGTTTGGAGTTGGTATGTATCGAGAGCTCCTCGTTTGACGAGACTTGGGAGCCTGTATGGGGCCAATTTGCCAAGATCAGAAACCACTATAACTCGCTTGTGGCAACGCTGAAAAATGCTGATGGCAAGGAGCTTAAGGTCGAGATGCGCCTGTTTGATGATGGCCTTGGCCTGCGCTATACGCTCTTGGGCGAGGGCTCGGCAGCCATCACTGCGGAGCGCACCGAGTTTAGAATGGGTGGAGACTATGAGTCGCACTGGATTGCCGGTAGCGATGATGATGCCGAGTTTGACTATATGCACACGCTGCTAAGCGAGATTACGCCCGAGACTATGCAGCAGTCGGCAGGCCGTGTAAGTGGCCTTGTGGAGTGTGGCGTATCTACACCCATTGCGATGAAGAGCTCGGCTACGGGCAACCATATCGCCATTCACGAGGCTGCGCTGTGGGAGTACCCCGGTATGATTTTGGCGTGGGATAACGAGCGCTGTTGCTTTACCTCGTTGCTTGCCGGTGATGAGGCTGTTAAGAGCAAGGTGGAGCTGCCTTTCTCGACACCTTGGCGCACAATTATCGTGGGCGACCGCGCTGGTGCGTTGGTCGAGTCAAACTTGGTGCTTAACCTTAACGAGCCTTGCTGCTTGGAGGATACATCGTGGATTAAACCGATGAAGTATGTCGGCGTTTGGTGGGAGATGCACCTCAAACTATCTATTTGGGATATGGACGGTAGGTATCCCCACTGCGCAACAACCGAGAATGTTAAGAGGTATATCGACTTCGCCTCGGAAAATGGCTTTGGCGGTGTCTTGGTCGAGGGCTGGAATGTCGGCTGGGGCTGGGGCGAGAGGTTTGATTATTCGCAACCATACCCCGACTTCGATATGGAGGAGCTTGCGCGCTATGCAGAGGAGCGAGGCGTAGAGATTATCGGCCACCACGAGACATACGCCAATGTTGCGAACTATGAGGAGCAGATGACAGATGCCTACGAATACTACGCTAAGCACGGCATAAATAGTGTTAAGACCGGCTATGTAGGCTCTATCGCGGGACATAAGCACTACGACCGCTGGATGGTAGACCACTACAACCGCACCGTTGTTGAGGGTGCTAAACATAAGCTGTGCATCGACATCCACGAGCCGATACACTCTACGGGTATCTGTCGCACCTATCCCAACCTGATGAGTGCCGAGGGTATGCGTGGTCAGGAGTGGCAGGCGTGGAATTCGGGTAACTCCATCGACCACAACCCTACACTGCCCTTTACACGCAATGTGGCGGGTGCTATGGACTTTACGCCCGGCATCTTCGACCTCCGCTACCATAATAGCATCAATAAGGCGGCTGCTACGGCAGATGGTAGCGTAAATGCCGATTATAAGTATGACTTCTTCGTAAACTCTACGCTTGCTCACCAGCTGGCTGAGTATGTGGTATTCTATAGCCCTATACAGATGGTTGCCGACCTGCCCGATAACTACCGCGAGCACCCCGATGCCTTGCAGTTTATTGTCGATGTGCCTGTTGATTGGGCCGACACCCGCTGTTTGGATGCCGAGATTGGCGACTATGTGATTACGGCACGCAAGGATAAGCACTCCGAGGATTGGTATGTCGGCGGTATCACCGATGGCACGGAGCGCACCGTTGAGCTGTCGCTCGACTTCTTGGATGGCGACCGCGAGTATGAGGCCACCCTCTACCGCGATGGCGATAAGGCGGGCTGGAATACCTATCCCACAGATTATGCGATTGAGAAGCAGGGCGTTACGGCCTCTGACACCCTCGCAATCCGTATGGCCGAGGGCGGTGGCTTCGCCTTGCAGCTTAAGGCTCTCTAAAGTAGGGTAGATACCCACTCCTGATAAAAATCCCGACGATGGGTAGTACTTGAGCGTACGACCCATTGTCGGGACTTTTTGTTAGGGGCAGTAGATGTCTGCCTTATCTTACGAAACAAGCAATGAGCAGTAATTTGATGTCAGAAGGGGTTAGATGTGGCCTCGATAAAGAGAAAGCCCGGATGGGATATACTTGGCGTATTTCCCATTCGGGCTTTGGATTGAGAGGTCGCAGATGACCTCTTATCACATCAAATTAGTTCATTGCCTGCTGGATAGCTACTGCAATAGCCACAGTTGCACCAACCATAGGGTTGTTACCCATGCCCAAGAAGCCCATCATCTCCACATGTGCGGGAACTGATGAAGAGCCTGCAAACTGGGCGTCAGAGTGCATACGACCCATAGTGTCGGTCATACCGTATGATGCGGGGCCGGCAGCCATATTATCGGGGTGCAAAGTACGGCCGGTACCACCACCAGATGCTACTGAGAAGTACTTCTTACCAGCCAAGGTACGCTCCTTCTTATAGGTGCCTGCTACGGGGTGCTGGAAGCGGGTGGGGTTGGTAGAGTTACCGGTGATAGATACATCTACATCCTCCTTCCACATAATTGCTACGCCCTCACGAACATCGTCAGCGCCATAGCAACGAACCTTCGAGCGAAGACCGTCAGAGTAAGAGATAGTCTCAACCTCCTTAACCTCGCCTGAGTAGTAGTCGAACTCGGTGCGAACATAGGTAAAGCCGTTGATACGCGAGATAATCTTCGCAGCATCCTTACCCAAACCATTGAGGATTACGCGCAAGGGGTTCTTACGCACGCGGTTAGCCATCTCAGCGATCTTGATTGCGCCCTCAGCAGCAGCGAAAGACTCGTGGCCAGCGAGGAATGCGAAGCACTGAGTCTCCTCACGAAGAAGACGAGCAGCGAGGTTACCGTGGCCGATACCTACCTTACGGTCCTCGGCTACTGAGCCGTTGATACAGAAGGCCTGAAGACCCTCGCCGATAGCCTCGGCAGCATCAGCAGCGTTGGTGCAACCCTTCTTAATAGCGATAGCGGCACCTACTACATAGGCCCACTTGGCGTTCTCGAAGCAGATGGGCTGAGTCTCCTCGCACATCTTATAGGGGTCGATACCCTTCTCGTCGCAGATAGCCTTAGCCTCCTCGACAGACTTGATACCATATTGTGCAAGCACAGCGTTAATTTTCTCGATTCTGCGCTCGTAGCTCTCAAATAATGCCATAATTTCCTAAAAATTTAATGGTTAATAAACTTTCGAACGCCCTCGTTACTCGTGACGGGGATCGATATACTTAACTGCGTCCTTGAAGCGGCCGTAAGAGCCCTTTGCCTTCTCCAACGCCTCTGCAGGCTCGATGCCCTTCTTGATGAAGTCCATCATCTTGCCAAGGTGTACGAACTCGTAGCCGATAACCTCGTCGTTGGCGTCAAGAGCCATGCGTGTGCAGTAACCCTCAGCCATCTCAAGGTAGCGAGTACCCTTAGCGTTAGTACCGAACATAGTACCTACCTGTGAACGGAGACCCTTACCGAGATCCTCGAGCGAAGCACCGATAACAAGGCCACCCTCTGAGAATGCCGACTGAGTACGGCCGTAAACAATCTGCTTGAACAACTCGCGCATAGCGGTGTTGATAGCGTCGCAAACAAGGTCGGTGTTCAAAGCCTCAAGGATAGTCTTACCGGGGAGAATCTCCGATGCCATAGCAGCAGAGTGAGTCATACCTGAGCAACCGATGGTCTCAACCAAAGCCTCCTCGATAATACCGTCCTTAACATTGAGCGTAAGCTTACAAGCACCCTGCTGGGGAGCACACCAGCCGATACCGTGAGTAAGACCAGAGATATCCTTAATCTCCTTGGCGCGTACCCATTTGCCCTCCTCAGGAATAGGAGCCGACTCGTGGTTGGCACCCTTCTTCACGCAGCACATCTGCTGCACCTCGTGTGAGTAAATCATAGTTTTTATTACTTTTTAATTATTGTGTATTAAACTCGTTTTGTTCCTTTTGCACAAATCGTGGCAAAGTTACGAAATAAAAACTGATTTATCAAACTCGAATTACTAAATTTTTTTATTAATTGCCTTTCTGCATATAAAGAGGGCTCTCCAATATTCGATTGAAGAGCCCTGTATCAGTCAGTTGCATAGCTTTTAGAAGACAATGCGCAAGCCAATCTGCATATGCCAGCGCGAGGCGATATTATCGACCGTGTAGTTGGCACCGGTAAACTTATAGACAGGGCGGAAGTCGTTGCCCTCGGCGCGTAACTCGGTGATAGTTACAGGCGAGAGTGTCCAGTTTGTTGTGTGGTGCACCATGCCCCACGAGCGTGAGATAAGGTTCGAGAGGTTGATGATATCGAGCGAAATCTCCAACTTTCTGCCACTTGAATCGAAGTAGAACGACTCGGCAAGATGTAGGTCGAGGCGATGCACAAAGGGTAGCGAGTGAGAGTTACGCTCGGCAAACTCGCCACGATGTGCGCTAAGGTATTTGTCGCCTGCGATATAGTCGTTAAATGCCGCTGCCGAGCTCTCATCCGCCCAAAGCATTGTCGCCATCTCCGCCTCGGTGGGGATATAGATAAGCGAGTTGCCACGATACGAGTCGCCATTTGCATCGACCTTGCCTCGGGCGTAGCTTAGCGAGTAGTGTTCGCCGGAGTGGCCGTTATAGAGCAACATTACATTTGTGCCAAAGCGACCATAAGTGCGTGAGTAAGAAATTGTTGCCACAATCTTGTGGGGGTACTCATAAATAGAGTTGCTCAGCGCAGGAGTATTGCTGTCAACAGAGTATGTTCTGCCCCAGTTTGACGACGACTGTGCCGAAACGCCATCATTCACGCTCTTCGACTGCGCAAAGGTGTAGGCTGCCGAGAGCGAGAGGCCTGGTGCGAAGTAGGGCGTGTACTCGGCACGCGCTGTTGCCGACCAAGAGTAGCCCTTGTTGGTGTTCGTAAGGCGATAAACGGCCGAGAAATCAGAAGTTGTTGAGTCATAATAGGTTGCCGATGAACGACTGCCCTCGCCACCAACCAATAATCTGCGACCATTATCCATTGCCACCAAGTTCTCCACAAACAGCTGATTGAAGCCCTTGCTAAAGTCGGCATCAAAGCTTAGGCGTAGGCCTCGTGCAACGGTGCCCGATACGCCACCTGCCAAGCGGAATACCTGCGGATAGCGAAAATCGCGTGCCACAATGTCTATGGCGGGGTTGCTCTTGATGCCCACCTCTTCGGGGTTGAGGCTGAAAGCCGGTGTCTCTGCGGGGTTGTTCACACTAACACCCGTAGAGCCAAGACCTGTATTCTGGTAGCAGTTCGAGAGCCAAACAAAGGGTATGCGACCAGTGTAGATGCCCGCGTTGGCGTATGCTCTGATATGCTCCTTTTTCCACTCGATGCCGACGCGGGGCGAGAGGAGAATTTGTGCACGGGGAATATCACCTGTCTTAGTGCCCATCTTTGCAAAGTCGCTGGCGTTAAACTCCTCATTTACAATGGGTGTGTCGAACATTACAGGAATATCGAGGCGCAGACCGTACGATAGCTTCAGGTGGTTGCTAAAGCCAATCTCGTCCTGCGCATATACCGCAAACTGACCAGTCGTTACGGGCGGATTGCGCTTGCCACTTGCAAAGTAGCCATAGGCATACTGCGTAGCCTTGTCGTTTTGAAAATCCTCCAACGAGGCATAGGTGTAGGTGCCTCGTGCATTCGCCAAGTAGAGGTTGTCGGCACGATAAATCTCGTTCGATGTGCCGACAGTTATATCGTGCTTACCGCGCGAGAACGAAACATTGTCGCTGAGGATGTAGATGTCCTGATTGAGCATATTGCAACCCGAATAGGGGCTTGTGCCGATTGTCGCTGTGCCATTGCCGAGAGGGCCTAAGCCGTTGATAATCACAGCAGGGAGGCTCTCAGGAGTGGTGCGACCATCCTTTAATCGCGTGTAACCCGCGCGCAAGGAGTTTTCTACTATTGTACCACGGCGACTCTGCTTCGACGAGTTCAGCTCGGCAACCAACGAGTGTGTGCGGCTGATATTTGTGTACTCCGCCCCCGTGAAGTAGAACGATTGCGCAGAGTTTGACGATGCCGCAGCATCGGCATTTAGCATATTGTATCGCACCGAGAGGTGGTTGTGGTCGTTGATATTCCAGTCGATGCGAGCTACGGCAGCGCCTGTGATATCCTTCACCTGATGCTCTTTCCAGCCACCACCATCGTAGCCCGTAAGAGCCTCATAACGCTCAGAAATCTGCTCGGCTTCATCAATCGTTATGGCCGAAGATGCGCTACCAGGGTGGTGCGATGATGGGGTGGTACTGCGGTTAAATTCGCCAGCGACAAAAAAGTGTAATTTATTCTTTATGATAGGGCCACCAAGCGTTACTCCGACAATGTTTGTCATCTGCTCCGAAAGGTGCGTGCGAGAGGCGATGTCGCGACCCGGTGTAGAGCCCCAAAAATGCTCATTATTAAAGTAGGTGTATGCCGAGCCTCGGAAGTCGTTGCCGCCCGAGCGAGTAACGGCATCAATGCTACCTCCAGTAAAGCCACTACGACGAACATCAACCGTTGAGGTTGTGATAGTTACGGCATCGAGTGCATCAATGGGAATAGGGTTGGCGCGTGTTAGTGAGCCGGTCATTCCGGTAGTTCCCAACCCGTAGATATCGGCCGCTGGTGAGCCATCAATGGAGAAGGCGTTATAGCGGGTGCTCTGACCGCCCAAAATGATGCCTCCAGAGGCGGGACTAACGGCCGAAGAAAGGATATTTGTGAGGTCGTAAATCGAGCGGTCGATAGAGGGTATTTTCTCCATTTGCGTGCGGTTGTAATAGCCCTCTTTTGAGTGCGAACTTGCACCCACAACATAGACCTCCTCAAGGTCGATGCTCTGCTCGTTGAGCGTGAAGTCGTAAACCGCAGTTTCGCCAAGTGCAAGGGCATAGCCCACCACCTTGACAGTGTCGTATCCAAGGAATGAGATTGTGATTTCGTAGGGGCCACCGATGCGCATACCGCTGATGGTGTAGTATCCCTCACCATTTGTGGTAGTGGAGTATTGGCTACCTGAGGGTGTATGCAGTGCAACGATGGTTGCACCAGGCAGGGGGTTGTCGTTGGTGGTTACTTGTCCTCGAATAGCGGAGGTGGTAACCTGAGCAGTCGACACTGCCACGACAAGGAGCAGTGCGACAATCAAAAGCAGTCGCTTCATTTCAAAAGGGATTTAGGGGTGCTATTTATGCACCAGGTTCATAATGATGATTCGGCAAAAAAGTCGTTTGCTCCACTTTCGGAGAGCGTTGTGCTGACTACATCCGACCATTTGCGGTGCAAAGTTAAATAAAAAATTATTTTATGCAACATCGTGGCCACTTTTTTGCCACAAATTCATCTGGGAAGGAGAAAACGAGGATTTATTAAAAAAAACGGAATATCGGATATTTATGCAATTAGACCTCCGCCATAGCCCCCATAATTTTATCTAACTTGGTCAGTGTCAGCCACCGAAAATTTCTTTATATATGGTTGTCGAGGTGCTGAAAAGTGCAAAAATTCTCGTTTTTTATCGCTTTTTGTGCAAAAAAGGCTGGGGAATTTTTGCTATTCCAATTTATTGGATTATCTTTGTGCATTAACTTTATGCCCTAACTGTGTCTTCTCGGTTCGTCTATGCGCCGATTAGACGGATTATTTGGGACGCAATGATGGGCGTAGGGTAGAAGAAACAAACTTAATAACTTTATACTAATTTTCTAAAACTAATGCTTATGGTTAAAAAAGTTGTACTATCAATGGTTGCAACTCTGCTCTTGGGCAGCTTCGGCGCTTTTGCTCAAGGTCAGCGTGTTACCGGTACAGTAACCGATGATACCGGTATGCCGGTCATCGGAGCAGCGGTTGTAGTAGACGGTACTACTCGTGGTACTACTACCGATGTTGCCGGTTATTATGAGATCGCAGCTGCGGCTGATGCTAACTTGGTATTCTCATACCTCGGTTTGCAGTCTCAGACAGTTGCTGTTGCTGGTCGCACAGTTGTTGATGTAGTCCTCGTTGCTGATTCAGAGCAGATCGAGGAGGTCGTAGTACAGGCGTTCGGTGTTGCCAAGAAGGAGGCATTTACCGGTTCTGCTACTACTATCAAGTCAGACGACCTTGCGAAGACTCAGTCTTCGAATGTAGCTAATGCCCTTACCGGTAAGGTGGCAGGTCTCAAAACTACAATGGGCTCGGGTTCGCTCGGTTCGGAGCCATCTATCACTATTCGTGGTATCGGTTCTATCAACGCAGGTAGCGATCCTTTGTGGGTTGTCGATGGTGTGCCTTATGAGGGCGACAAGAACAACATCAACATGGCCGATGTTGAGACTATGACCGTCTTGAAGGATGCTGCATCTAACGCACTTTATGGTGCTCGTGGTGCTGGTGGTGTTATTATGATTACCACCAAGCGTGCAAAGGCTGGTGATGCTCGCGTTAACTTCGACGCTAAGTGGGGTGTTAATTCAGCTGCTCGTCAGCTTTATGACTACACTCGCAATCCAGGTCAGTACTACGAGATGCACTACTCTGCATTGAAGAATTACTATATGTCATCAAAGGGTCTTGATGCTGCATCGGCTCATTTTGAGGCTTCTTCAAGGCTTTTCTCGGATAATGAGGGTACAGGTTACAATGTTTACACCGTTCCTGCTGGCCAGACTCTTATCGGTGCAAACGGTAAGATCAATCCTAACGCTACTCTCGGTCGCAAGGTTACAACAAACGGCAAGGACTATTGGGTTACTCCTGATGACTGGTACGATGAGATGTACAATCCCTCATTCCGTCATGAGTACAACCTTTCAGTTTCTGCAGCTACAGAAAAGTCAAACTTCTTCGCTTCGTTCGGTTATTTGAACAATACCGGTATCGTTGATGGTTCAAACATGCAGCGTTATACAGCTCGTTTGCGTGCTGACTACCAGGCAAAGAAGTGGTTGAAGATTGGTGCTAATATGAGCTACACCAACTTCTATTGGGATGGTGGCTCTGGTATGTCAGAGGGCGATGGCTCTACTTCTGACCCATTTACCCTTGTTGCTGATATGGCTCCTATCTATCCTCTCTATATTCGTGATGGTGAGGGTAATATCATGTACGAGGAAAACCGTGCAGGACACGGCTACTTTGGTAAGAAGTACGATGAGAAGTGGCCTATCTACGACGATGGTCGTGGTACTTACACTGGTATGAAGACTCAGACAGCTTCTGATGCTAACCCATTGCAGCTTCTTTGGTTGAACCAGAACATCAACGAGGGTAATGCAGTCTCGGTTAATGGTTTTGCTGATATCACTTTCTGCGAGGGTCTTAAACTTACTATTAATGGTTCGGTTACTATCGATGAGACTCGTCAGACTTCATTGCTCAACCCCTACTATGGTCAGTTCGCTACTCGTGGTGGTTTTGTTTCGAAGTATCACGGTCGTACATTCGACTATAACTTGCAGCAGTTGTTGACCTACTCGAAGGCGTTTGGCGCATATGGTCAGCACCAGCTCGACTTGTTGCTCGGACACGAGACTTACAATGCACTTGCTTATTCTCTTTCAGCTTCTGCTAACAAGATTTACTCTACAGATAACCTTGAGTTGAGTGGTGCTATCATCGACGGTAAGGCGTCAAATTCTGCTACTTCAGAGTATATTAATGAGGGTTATTTGTTCCGTGCTATGTACGAGTATGATGGCCGTATCTTTGCATCGGCATCTTACCGTCGTGATGCATCATCTCGCTTCCATCCCGATCACCGTTGGGGTAACTTCTGGTCAGTAGGTGGTGCTTGGATTATCAACCGTGAATCTTGGTTCGATGCTCCTGTACTCAATATGTTTAAGCTCAAGGCTTCTATTGGTTCACAGGGTAACGACCAGATTGGTGATTACTTGTATACCGATTTGTATGTTGTAGAGAATGATGGTAAGGACGAGTTCGCTATTTCATTTGCTCGTAAGGGTAACCCATTTATCACTTGGGAGACTAACACAAATATCAACGCAGGTATTGAGTTCGGTTTGTGGAATGATCGTTTGAGCGGTAGCGTTGATTACTTCTATCGTCTTACTTCTGATATGTTGTTCTCTGTTCCTGTTACTCCATCTAACGGTTACTCTTCTTACTGGAGCAACATCGGTGATATGGCTAACACCGGTATCGAGGTTGTTTTGAATGGCGATATCATCCGTTCAAAGAATGTTGTTTGGTCATTGAATGCTAACCTTACTTGGATTAAGAATAAGGTTTTGGATTTGCCCGAATCAAGCGAGGATCGTGTTGTTGATGGTCACGCAGGTTTCATCAACGGTACTACTTTCATTGGCGAGGGTCTTCCATTGGGTACTCTCTATATCCACGAGTGGGCAGGTGTAAATCCTGAGACCGGTGAAGGTATGTGGTGGAAGAAGGACGAGACTACTGGTGAGTGGCGTACGACCAGCGACTACAAGAACGATATGAGTGGTGATGTTGATAGCCGTAAGCTTATGGCTTGCACTCAGGCAAAGGTGTTCGGTGGTTTCGGCACAACTTTGTATGCTTATGGTTTCGACCTCTCTGTAGCATTTGACTACCAGCTTGGTGGTAAGACTATTGATGGTACCTATGCAAGCTATATGTCATCACCCCATGTTACCAGCCTTGGTGAGAACTATCACCTCGACTTGTTGAACGCTTGGACTCCTGAGAACAAGAATTCAGACATTCCTCGTTTCCAGTATGGTGATGAGTACAATGCAGCTACTTCAAGCCGCTTCCTCATCAGCACTAACTACTTGAATATTTCTAATATTAGCCTTGGTTATACCTTCCCATCTAAGTGGTTTAAGGGTCATATCCAGAACTTGCGTGTATACGCGATATGTGATAATGTTTGGTACTGGTCAGCACGAAAGGGCTTTGACCCCCGTGGTGGTAGTGTAGCATACTATTCACCTATCCGTACTATTACTGGTGGTGTAACCGTTACATTCTAATTTAATATATGTACAAGATTATGAAAATACGTAATATATTCTCACTGGCAGCTGTAACACTCTGTGTTGCATTTGCCCTAAGTGGATGTATCAAGGAGACATTCCCCAAGACTGGTAATATTACTGAGGGCCAGATGCTTGCTGCAGATACAGAGGTTGTTCTTGAAAAGTTGCTTCCTGGTATCAACGCAAGTATGCTTGGAATGTGCTACAGCTCTGATATGCATAGCGACTACGGACAGTTCTCGATGGGTATCTTCCTTGACTACTCAACAGACTGGATTGTAAATATGGGTGATGCCCGTTACAACCACTTCAATCAGGCTATGTGGGGTCAGGGTTATGGCCCTAGTGGTACTATGTCTTATTTCGTTTGGTGGCGTTACTATCCACAGATCAGAAAGTGTAATCAGATTATTGATATTGCGGGCGATGAGGAGAGCTTAGCTTTCTACCGTGGTACCGCAAAGGCATATCGTGCAATGTTCTATCTCGACCTTGCTCGTTTGTTTGAGCCTATGTATTCTGATGCTCCCAATATTCCTAACTACAACGACGAGCTTTATTCTCGCGATGTTATTGGCAAGACTGTTCCTTATATTGATGAGACCTTTGTTCATGATGCTGAGAAGGCTGAGAACAATCCTCGTCTTACTCGTGAGGAGATGTTCACTCGTATCTTAGCTGATCTTAAAGATGCTGAGGAGTGTTTGAAGGATTTCAATCGTGCTAACGCATCTGAGATTAACTTGGCTGTAGTTTACGGTCTTTACGCTCGTGCCTATATGTGGTTGGGTGGCTTCGATGATGGTCTCAATGGTGAGCTTCCCGAGGGTAACGCTGCATATACTTTGGCTTCGGAGTATGCTCAGAAGACTATCGCTGCGCACGGTGGTTATGTGATGACAGAGGCAGAGTGGACAAATGTTAATAATGCCTTTAACACTATTGTTCCATCTTGGATTCTGGCACAGATCTACTCATCAGATACAGTAAATTCTAACCTTCACAACCACCCTGCACACTTCTCTCCCGAGCTTATCGAGAGCTATTGTGCGTTGTTCGTATTCCCTGGTGTGCCTAACCGTGTTTATGACAAACTTGGTAACGCTGATATTCGTAAGAAGATCATGAAGGGTCCTGATACTACTTATGAGCAGTTCAAGAACTACACTTTGATGAGTGCTGACGAGTTTGAAGGTGTTCCACCTTACACATTCTTCAAGTATCGTCCCGGTTCTGGTAACCGTACTGACAATATGGTGGCTGCTGCTATCTCATTGCCATTGATGCGTCTTGAGGAGATGTACTTCATTGATATGGAGGCTACATTGCATACTCAGGGTGTTGATGCTGCTTGGCAGAAGCTCATGTCATTTATGTCTTATCGCGACAGCAATTACATTTGCCCTGTAGCTGACTATGATGGTATGCTTGAGGAGATTATCTTCCAGAAGGGTGTTGAGTTCTGGGCTGAGGGTATCATTATGTATGATATGAAGCGTCTTGGTATGGGTATCAAGCGTAAGTACACTGGCACTAACTTCGATGAGAAGAGCCAGTTCAACACTACTAGTCGTGTACCTTGGTGGAACTTCTGTATCCCTATGGGTGAGACAGATATGAATCTTGGTATCGAGGCGAACAATCCTGATCCCTCTAATGGTGTTACTTTCAACTAAGGTTTAAATAAAAACAAGTAAAAATATGAAAAAATTTAAGTTTTCACATCTGCTCCTTGCCATTGTAGGTGTTTTGGCATTTGCTTCGTGTCAGCACGAGCACGCCGATTGGACACCTGGCGTGCAGGATGCAAGTATGGGTGTATATTTTCCCGACACCTCGCATGTAGACCTTGCTGTGGATGGTACCGAGGCGGAGATTGTTGTTAAGCGATTTAAGACTACCGAGGCCGCGTCTGTCAAAGTTCGTATTGAGGATATTGATAAGTGTGGTTTGTTCACCGTTCAGGGCACTGAGTTTAATGAACAGGGTGGTGCTACTGTAAATGTTGATTTTGCAGCTGGCGCTGAGGAGTCATCTATCATCTTTGGCTATGATAGCTCAGAGCTTGTAGCTGGTGCTATTTACAGCTTTAGTATTCAGCTTGACCAGGCCGATGCTTCTCTTTATGGTGTCTCTAACACAGTGTTCACACTCGCTATCCCTGAGCCTTGGAAGTCTTTGGGTAAGGGTACCTATCGTGATGACTTCCTCGCACCTTTGTATGGCGGTCCTTCGGGCGTAATTGTTGAGGTTGAGGTTGTTCAGCACGAGCTTGAGCCTAACCGTTATCGTATGGTTGAGCCTTATAGCCAGGCTATGTGTCCCTACATCATCGGTGGTGTGCCTGAGGATATGACTTACACTGGCCCTGGCTATGTTGAGTTCGTTGTGGATGAGAACGGTAATGTTGTGATTCCTTCAAGCCCACTTGGCTTTAAGCTCGATGTAGGTACTGGCGGTCCTGTGGATTTCTATCTTGCTACCGTATATGCTGACCAGAACACTCCTTTGTACGGTAAGTTCGAGGAGGGTGTCTTCTGGTTCACTACTCCCCAGTCTATCATGTGGCACATTCCTGATGGTCGTGGTAACTACGCTAACCAGAACGGTTTGTTTGCTCTTGCTCTTCCTGGCTACAGCATTAGGGACTACTCTATCTCGGCTGCTTATGCAGGTATGGTAACTGAGTCTGACAATGTAACAACTTCGGCTCTTCTTGAGTTTGCTGTTGGTTCTGATGTTCAGTCATACAAGTTTACTATCCTCGATGGTAATGTAGTAGATGCAACTGATACAATCGCAGCTATTGTTGAGGGTAGTGAGGATATCACTATCTATGAGGCTGAGGCTGATGAGCTTGCATGGACTCTCGACCTTGGTGCCGCTGGTATCTACACTGTTGTAGCAGTTCCTTATGCTGATGAGGCTGTGGTTGATGAGGCTATCGTTTATCCTTTCTACTTCCATATGGGTGGTGGTGAGCTTCCTAAGGCAGAGTTCAAGGTATTATACGATTCTGTTTTCAATCTTACCGGCGATGAGAAGTATGAGGAGCAGTTCCCAGAGGCTTACTTTGTAGCTCTTGGTATTGTTGGCAACCCTAATGAGATGAAGTCTATCAAGGCTTGGATTGGCGACGCCGCTGTTGTTGCTGGCAGTGGTATGACTCCCGAGCAGCTTGTTGCAGGCTATGGTGAAGACTTCCAGAGTGCTATTGACGCAATACGTAAGAGCTATGACCCTGAGAAGGGCTATGGTTCAGCAGTTATGGGTCCATATAACATGGCTTCAGGTTCAACCTCATGTGCGATTGTTGCTATCGAGACTCTCTATGGTGATACTCAGGTATTCTATGTAGAGAAGGAGTTGCCTAATGTTACTGGTTTTGCTCTTGGTTCATACAGCCTCTCTGACACCTTTAATGGTAAGGAGTATGCTTTGGATTTCCACCTTGGTGGTGGTTACGAAGCTAATCAGGTTCTTGCTACTATCAAGGACTTCCAGTTCGTTGGTAAGGTTGATGCTGAGAATGGTGCTGTAGTATTCGATGGTTTTGAGTTGAATTATGAAGAGGATTTAATCACCAACACTTACACATTCTACTACGATAAGGCACAGACTCAGGCATTTGGTTACTATGCTGCATCAGATGCTGAGTTGAATACTCCTGCTGACCTTACATTCTCATTCGAGGGTGATAAGCTTGTAGGTCTTGAGACTTATTTTGCAAGCTTGATTTTTGCTCTCGAGGATGAGTCATTAGTAGGTTATGACTTCTACTTCTCACCTGAGGCTACGCTTGAGTATGTAGTAGTTGAGGAGACTCCCGAGGAGGAGCAGCCTGAGACTGCTGCAGTTAAGGCTTCTGTAAAGAGCCTTGGTGCTGAGCTTCAGCTTGGTGTTGCGGTTGATTTCACCGTATCAACAATCAAGGCAGAGCCTTACCACGGTGAGGTTGTTCGTGAGTATGTTAGCAATGCAACTTTCGCGTTCTAAACCATAGAACACCTTAATACTATTGCGGCCTGCCCCTCGGGGTGGGCCGCTTGTTTTTGTGTTCGCACCTTTGGGTGGTGAAGGGTAGTGCGCAGGCGTACGGAGGGCTAAACGAAAGAGACGAAAGAGACGAAAGAGACGAAAGGGACGGAAGAGACGAAAGGACGAAAGGACGAAAGGACGAAAGGGACGAAAGAGACGACAACGAAGTCGGCTATCATTTTTCTCTGTTATCTCTGCGTCTCTGCTGTCTCTGTTGTCTCTGCTGTCTCTGTTGTCCTATCGTCTTATGGTCTTATCATCTTAATATCTCTAACAACTAAAAACTAATAACTAACATCTCTCCTTGCATATATGCAACTTTTTTTATAGTTTTTACTTAAATGTTTTCTCTTCTGAAAATTTTCGTTATATTTGCATCTTGAGAAAGTACGAATATTTTTAATTTTTTAATAACTATGAATAAGGGTAGAATTTTATTGTTTGCCTTGGTTGCACTTTTCGCATCATCTTGCGTTAAGGACCTCACTTCGGAGCCTACCGCTCAGTCTGAGATTGTTGCTGCCAAGAAGATTATCAACACCTCGGAGAATGCTGTCGCAGGTGAGCTTATCCTCTATGTTGATGAGGAGACCGCAGATTTGTGGGCTAATACTGAGTCGGTAACACGCTCAGGTAGCGATGCTCTCAACACCGCAATCTCGGAGTTTGGTGCTGAATCTATCGAGCCTGTGTTCAATATGGCTATCAATGGCGACGAGAAGCGTGCCTACGGCTTGCACCGTTGGTATATAGCGAAGTTCGACGAGGAGGCTAACATCGAGGTTGTTGCCGAGAAGTTTGCTGCTGCTAAGGAGGTTAAGCGTGTACAGTACTCTACCACTTTGGCTCGTCCAAAGGTTAGTGCCCACCCCGTACCTGAGTCTTTTGCAACGCGAGCTGAGGGCGATATGCCATTCAACGACCCTATGCTTGAGCTTCAGTGGCACTACGACAATCAGGGCCTTCAGTCGCTCTACAAAACTGCTAAGCGTGGCGAGGATATCAACGCTTTTGCTGCCTGGAAGCACACCACTGGTAACAATCAGGTTATCGTTGCAGTTGTTGATGAGGGTGTAAAGTATGACCACCCTGACTTGGCAGCAAATATGTGGGTAAACGAGGCCGAGAAGAGTGGTCAGCCGGGTGTCGATGATGACGGCAACGGTGTCGTTGACGATGCTCACGGCTATAACTGCATTCAGGCTAATGGTAATATCACCTGGGATAAGGGTGTGTGGAAGACCGACCCTAATGGCATCCCGTATTGGGACGGAGATTCAGGTCATGGTACCCATGTGGCAGGTACTGTAGCTGCAGTAAACAATAATGGCATCGGTGTGGCAGGCGTTGCTGGTGGTTCGGGTAATGGCGACGGTGTGCGTATTATGTCTATCCAGATCTTTGATGGCGATGGAAACACATCGTTGGCAGCTAATGCCAAGGGTATCGAGTATGCTGCTGACAATGGCGCTTGTATCCTCCAGAACTCTTGGGGCTACCCATTGAAACCAGGTCAGACAATGACCGATGGCGACTACCAGGCTGGCTATAGCGTTGAGCTCTCTGCTATTCGCTACTTTGTGTCTAAGAGTGGCTGCTCTGCAATGAAGGGTAATGTAGCTATCTTTGCTGCAGGTAACGACGCTAAGGCAACTGCCGACTATCCAGGTGCTTACAACGAGTTTATTGCCGTAACAGCTTATGCTCCAGATGGCTTGCCAACAACATACACCAACTATAATTATGGCTGTAATGTGGCTGCCCCTGGTGGTGATATTTGGATTTCAGGTCTAACCTCTTATGAATATGCTTACGAGGGTTGTGTACTCTCAACTCTCCCTGCCGAGACTATTGACCCAATTAGCGGTAATAAGTACGGCACAGACTATGGCTATATGCAGGGTACTTCTATGGCTTGTCCTCATGTGTCAGGTATAGCTGCCTTGGTAGTGTCATACGCTGTCGAGAATGGTATTACACTCACAAATACTCAGCTCTACGAGATTATCACATCATCAGTGCGTAATATAGATGATAAACTCACGGGAACGAAAGGTTATGGCGATCATCCAGGTTATAATATGGGCCTTGATAGCTACAAGGGCAAGATGGGTACTGGTAAGATTGATGCCTTGATGGCTGTCCAGAGCGTGCGTGGTGCATTGTGTATTCCTGCACATGTTGGCGAGGAGGTAGAGATCAATGTTAGCTCACTCCTTGGCGATGGCAATATCAAGGTAACTAGCTATTCGGACTATGTTATCCCCGCAGAGACTCGCAATCGTCTTGATATCAAGGGTGATACCTACTTCAGTGGCAAGATATATCTCACCTGCCATAATGCTGGTGTCGGCGTAATCACCGCTAAGTACATCGCTGGTGGTAATGCCGTAGGTGCTGGTGACACTACTGGCGGTAAGCTTATGGAGAAGGATATTGTCCTTGTTGTTCGCGACTCTAACGACAACGGTGGCTGGATGTAATATTGTCTAACGAAATAATTTGTTCGAGATATGAAAAGTTTGAAGATTTGGTCGCTTGTAGCGTTGATTGCTTTGGCGATGACTGCATGTAATAAGAAGCCCGGCCCAGGTGGTGAAGATCCTAAGCTTGGTGGTTTCGACAAGATTGAGCAGGAGTGGAAACTTGTGTCGGTAGATGGCGTGCCAGCAGATTTCAATGTCTATATCAGCTTCTCGTCTGGTACATTTGCTCTCTATCAGCAGGTTTATAGCGTGGACTTTAAGTTCTACGAGGGTGAGTATATGGTCGATGGTAACACCCTCTCGGGTAACTATTTTGATGGTGGCGACTGGAAGTGCGCCTACACAGGTGGCATTACCGAGGATGGCAAGACTATGACTCTAAATAGCAAGGATGCGCACCCTGTAAAGTATGTTTACGAGTCTTGCACTATCCCCGAAATTGTTAAGGAGGAGGCTTTGAGCACTCGTTCAGTTGAGGAGATCCCCTTCTTGTAATTTGAAAGGATAGTGGCGCTATATCGGCGCTATAGGTCGAGGCTGAATAAAAAGTGTATTTTGTCGTTACGCTCGCCCTCAAAATCCTCATTTACGCCTAAGTAAACTGCGGTTTTTCGGGCTTCGCAGCGCCGCGATTAAGCGAGGGCAGAGGCTGCTTGCAGACTATGCCGAGCGTGAGCGGTGAAAAGGAACTTAAGCCTAAAACTACATCTTTTTATTCAACCTCTTAAACTAAAGGAGATGACTAATTTGCTTTTTAGTCATCTCTTTTGTTTTGTCGCCATAAATCGAACTTAGAAAAGGTGGCGTGGCTTGCTAACCGCCACAATCTCCTGACCAATTGCGCCCCAATCTCACTATCTATTGTCCACCAAGCCTCCCTATGGGTGCAATTTATCAAACTTTTTTTGTAGTTTTCGCTTAATTCTTTCTATTCCACAATTTTTTCGTTATATTTGCATCTTGAGAGAGTGTGAAATAGACTGCGCTTATAGGATATTAAAACTTATTAACTATAACTTTATGAACAAAACAAAACTTTTTCTTCTTGCATTGATGGCTATCGGTTTTGTGGCGTGTGCTACCGATACTGTTGATGAGGGTGGTCAGATGTCGCCTGAGGCGACTATCGCCAAGAAGTTGATCAACACATCGTCAAACGCTGTCGCTGGCGAGTTGGTTATCTATGTTGATGAGGCTACTGCCGAGCAGCTTACTCTTGCCGAGTCGGCAACTCGCTCGGGTGTCGCTTCTATCGACACCTTCGCTTCGGAGGTTGGTGCTACGGATGTTAAGCCCGTCTTCAACCTCAAGGTTAATGCTGAGCTTAAGCGTCAGCTCGGTATGCATCGCTGGTTTACTGTCTACTTCCCCGCAGATGCCGACTTGGACAAGGTGGCTCAGCGTCTTGCTAAGTGCGAGGATGTGCAGAGTGTGCAGTTCTCAACTCGCGTTGCTCGCCCCAATGTTACAATGTCGGAGATTGACCCCGCAACCATGGCTGCTACTCGTTCAGAGGAGGTTCCCTTTGACGATAGCCTGCTTCCTAAGCAGTGGCACTACAACAACGATGGCAGTGTGGACTTCCCCAATGCCAAGGCTGGTGCCGACATCAACCTCTTCCCCGCGTGGGAGCTTACCACAGGTCGTCCCGATGTCATCGTAGCTGTCGTTGACGAGGGTGTATGCTACACTCACAAGGACCTTCAGCCCAATATGCTTGCCAACGAGGCAGAGCTTAATGGTGAGGAGGGCGTTGATGATGACAACAACGGATATGTAGACGATGTCTATGGCTACAACTTCGTAGATAATGGCCGTATAACTTGGACTCGCAATGGCGACTCTGGTCATGGTACCCATGTTGCAGGTACTGTTGCCGCTGTTAATAACAACGGCATCGGCGTAGCGGGTGTTGCTGGTGGTTCGGGTAATGGCGATGGTGTTCGTCTTATCTCTTGTCAGATTATCTCTGGTGGTAATGCTGCCGGTGTTAGTGCTACGGCTGCTGCTGTTGAGTATGCTGCCGACCGTGGTGCTTGTGTCTTGCAGAACTCTTGGGGCTTCGAGGCTGGACAGATTGCCAACGACAATATGTTCGAGAGTGGCTCAACAAGCGTAGAGGTTAAGGCCTTCGAGTACTTTATGGCAAAGCAGAATCACCCCAATCTTGAGGGCGGTATTATCATCTTTGCTGCGGGTAACGATGGCAAGGCTATGGCTGGCTATCCTGCTGCTTACAACAAGCTTATTGCTGTGTCGGCTATCGGTCCTGATGCTAATCCTACCTACTACACTTGCTACGACCGTGGTTGTAATGTCTCGGCTCCCGGTGGTGAGTACTATCGTAAGAGCGGTTCAACTTCTGAGGCCGGTTGTGTAGCTTCGACACTTCCTGGCGACAAGTATGCCTTTATGCAGGGTACCTCAATGGCTTGCCCCCATGTATCGGGTATTGCAGCCTTGGCTATCTCTTACGCTGCGGACAACGGCATCGTGCTTACACTTCCTGAGCTTAAGGATATCATCGTTTCGTCTGTTTCGGGCCTTAAGTTTGAGGGTTCAAAGGCTAATTACGGCACAAATGGCACAATAAACCTTACATCTTACAACAACAAGATGGGTACTGGCCTTATCGATGCTTATCGCGTGTTGATGGCTGTGCGTGGCACAACTTGTATCCCTCTACCCCTTGGTGAGCAGGCTATTCTCGATATCAGCAACCACATTGGCAATGGCGGTGTTCAGGTTAAGATGCTTGAGTCGGAGATCTCTGATGAGGTTAAGGAGAAGCTCGGTATCACCGACTGTCGCTTTATGGGTAGCAAGCTTGTTATTACTTGTACCAAGCCCGGCTCGGCACTTGTGAAGTTTAAGTATGTTGCAGGTGGCAATACCGTTGGTGGTGGCCAGATTACCGGTGGTATGGAGGCAGAGCAGGAGTTCGCTTTGATTGTTCGTCCCGGCGTTAAGCTCGACGAGGGTACAGGTGCTCCTATCATTCCTGGTGGCTGGTTGTAATCAAGTAATGTCTAACGCATAAAATATTCGAAATATGAGATATTTGAAGATATTGTCGCTTGTCGTTCTCTCGCTTGTGTTGATGACAGCGTGCAAAAATAAGGACAATAATCGTGGCGATAATGATGCTGTCGTTGGTGAGTGGGTACTTGTCAGCTGGAATGAGGAGACCCCTGAGTTCAATGTATATATAAGCTTTGCTGCCGATGGCTCGTTTGCTATCTATCAGCAGGTATGGTCGTTGGACTATGAACTCTTCGCTGGCACCTATACCATTAGTGGTGATACCTTGAAGGGCACCTACGCCGATGGCACAAAGTGGGCTTCGGAGTATAAGTTCGTTAAGTCGGATAATACGCTTACACTCGTTGATAGCGCCGATGTAACGGGTGTTTACGAGAAGTGTACTATCCCTGAGGAGATTATCGCTGAGGCAACAACAACCCGTTCTGCGGAGGTTGTTCCCTTCTTGTAATCCTAATAAGAGTGATTGTGGGGTAATTTCCGCGTTGGAAGTTACCCCTTTTTTTAAGGTATATGAGAAAAATTTTGTTATTACTGCTTCTCGCCGTTGTTTCCACCGGCAGGGTTGCAGCCGATGAGGTAACACCAGCTTCAGCGTTGCAAGTGGCGCAGAGTGTGCTGGGCAGTGTTACACGCGGTGGCGATATTGTGGTCGCTTGGGATAGCAATAACCTTGCTGTTACGCGCTCGGGCAACGATGCGCCATCGTTCTATGTTGTGGCTATGGAGTCGGGTCGAGGCTTTGTAGTCGTCGCGGGTGATGATGCCTTAGCCCCTATCTTGGCCTACTCGTTTGACTATCCTGCACCCGATATCCACTCTATGCACCCCGCCTTGGAGGGCTGGTTTCGATATGTGGATAGCGCCGTTAGGTATGTGCGCCTAAACAACATCTATGCCGATAGCTCGACAGTGGCTCAGTGGGCTTATCCTGCTGTGGCTAAGGAGAGTATAATGCTTAATACTGCGCGTTGGAGTCAGGGCGAGCCCTACAACCGCTATTGCCCTATGGACGGCGATTATCGTAGTCTTACGGGGTGTGCGCAGACAGCAATGGCTGTTATTATGCACTACTACCGCTGGCCAGAGGCGGCCACAGGAGTAACCGAGCCCTTTACCACAATGACAAAGGGCATCGAGGTGTCTTCGCGCGACCTTAACCACGCCTACGACTGGGATAATATGCTTATGGACTATATTGAGGGGGCGTATAATGACGCCGAGGCAAATGCCGTAGCTGTGCTTATGGCAGACCTTGGACACTCGTTCAAGGCTGACTATGGTTGGGACGGCACAGGTGCGCTTCCCGATGCCGTAGCGATGTATGAGAACTATGGTTATAGTCCGTTGTGCCACTATCTTATGCGCGACAATTTCTCGTTGGAGAGTTGGAATAATATGATGCGCAACGAGATAGAGCGAGGCCGACCAGTCTATTATAGTGGCTATACCGCCTCGGTGGATGGCCACGCCTTTGTGCTCGATGGCGTTGATGCCAACGACTATTTCCATGTAAATTGGGGATGGGGAGGCGCAAGTGATGGCTTCTTTAAGCTCGATGCGCTGGTTCTTAACGATTATGTCTTCGATACCAATGAGTGGGCATACCTCGGTTTGTACCCTATGCGTGATGGCGTATTTGATAATTGGCTCTATCTCTACGGCGAAGGCTTGGAGCTTACGACCGAGGAGTTTGTGCGTGGTGAGCCGTTCACTATCGACAATATCACGATTGCTAACCCATCTGTGGTGGACTTCGAGGGAGAGCTATGTGTTGGACACTGCGATATTGATGGCAACTTCAAGTCGTGGGTAACCTCCGCAGTGCCATTCTCGCTAATTTCGGGGTATGCTAACACCACTGGTGAGCTCTCGGCACTTATCGAGGATGAGATATGCGCTGGCGATAGGTTGCGAGTATTCTATCGTGTGAGCGGTAGCGAGTCTTGGAGTCCAATGATGCCATATTTAGAGGGCGTATGCTGGGAGGTGGTCTTGAAGCGCCCATCTATTGGCGATACCACATCGTTTGAGTTCGATAGGAATAGAGGTGTTGTGGAGCTTCGTTTCGAGAGCGATGTTGTGGCTACACTTATGTTGCTCAACGAGGATATAACGAGTGGTGTGGAGTGTAGCGAGGGTGTGATGATTATAGACACCTATTACCTTAGACACGACACCGCTTATACCATCTACCTCGAGCGTAGCAATGGCGAGAGTAAGAGCATTATGTTTACCCTTAATGAGACCGTACTATGAGAAAGTTGATGATGTTGGCTGTTATTGCAATATTTGCTGTTGGTTGCGATAGCGAGATAACGATTACGGTTAAAGAGCCCGCTACTAAGCCACATATGAAGCTATTGGTGGGTCATAGTGGCATAACTCTCGGCTCGCCCCAATGGGTGGGTAGCAATATTAGTGGCACTATCGACTGGGGCGATGGCTCAGCGGAGAAGTATCGCGAGGGCATAAAGCATAGCTACGAAGCCGAGGGAGAGTATAAGGCTCTGTTCGATATGTCTGGCCCAATAGGATTTAAGATTGAGCAGTTGGGCGAGATTGACTCTATTGAGATAAGCTATAATTAATAGTAATGAGGCTGAATAAAAAGAGAACTCTGTTTGGGTTCTCTTTTTTGTTATTGACTACGGCGCTTGTTGGGCCTATGGGTATACTATGGCGAGAGATAGCGGATCACCTGCAAAAGGGATAGCCTACGCCGAAATCGCTACTTATTAGGAATTGAAAGCTGAATCAATGCGGCGGTGATGATGGCGCCTGGGATGCCTACAAACATTGGTACAAGCTCGTTGCGTATGCCACAAAGCCACAGGGCTACCAATATCAACGCGGTGGTCATAAGACCCCAAAAAGCAACTCGTCCTGTTTTCTTAGGATTCATCTTTTTGAGGTCGGTCTCCGACAACACATTGATCAAATCGGGGCGAAATAGCACCAATACAGCACACAATGCAATAATACCTGCCACAAATAAAATTACCATAACAGCATCAAAATTTCAGTTTGAATATCACTCCGCGATAACAGCAAATGTCTCCCTCGCCTCATTGTTGTGTTTGAGGCGCAAGGTGCCGCCGTGTAGGCGCACTATTTGGCGAGAGACGGCAAGGCCGATGCCTGAGGTAGTTCCGATTATTATTGCGCGATACTTAGTCATAGTTAGCCCAATATTGCGTCAAGACGCTTGTAGATAGAGCCTCTTAGCTCGCGTAACTCCTTGATGCGTTGTCTGTTCTTGGGGCGAATAAAGCGACAAGTACCTACGAACTTGATAAATAGGCGCATATAGTTCCACGCAAGGATAAACATCAGCGGGAAGGCGACAAAGTAGCCCAATGCCCACCAGAAGTTTAGGAATACCCACAGCAAAACAACGGGGATAACGAGGCAGATGGGCACCGAGATAAAGGCGCTCACGCCAATATTGAACGAGCTGATGAACATATTATCCTTGATAAGCTTGTTGATGAAAATCTTGGGAATGATAAACATCAGACAAGTGGGGATAATCGAGATGATGAAGAGGGGCAGAAGTATGATAAGCCCCAAGCCACGCAGAATGGCTGCCCCCAGGCCGGGGTTGCGCCTAAAGAGCCAATCACGAATACCGAGGTGCTTGATGCCCAAGGCATACTCCCTGACATCGGCGTAGATGCGCTCCATCTCTTCGGGTTGCTCCTCCGATGCGCGTTGCATCTTATCGACAAACTGCTGGTCGGCGAGTAGGCGCGAGGGTAGATAGTTGGGCTTAAAGCCATTTCGGCGAGCATACAATCGGCCATACTCCGTTTCGCGTAGGAAGTCAATCTGGTCGTAGTGCTCCAAATCCTCGACATGGAGCATTAGGGCCTGTATCTTGCTACGCACCAACTCATTAACCTCCACCATCACCTCGCGTGGCGACTCCTTGTAACGCTCATAGTAGGGCTTGAGCGATATGGGGCGGTCGAACTTGATAAGCATATCGGTGCGGGCGTGGAAGTAGTTCGAGTAGTGGTTGCACGAGGGTAGTATCATCACATCCTGCTCGAAGTTCATCTTCTCGGCAGCATCGAAGGCAATGCGCAGGTAGCCGAGCTTGAATGTGCCTAACCAACGCTTATCCTGATGGTCGGCTTCGGGGTAGAGCATCAAGGTCTCACCATCGGTAAGTGCCTGACCTGCAGCATCCATCGTTGAGCGATTCTTGTTTATGGCCGAGAACCCCTCGTGGCTCATACGGTAGGCGGGAAGTAGTCCCATTGCACGCAACGCCTTGTTGAACACAGGGTTTTTGAAGACATTGGCACGCGCGATAAAGTTCATACGGCGGTCGGTGAGCTTAAGGCAGACACATAGGGGGTCGTTCAGGCAGTTCTGGTGGTTGGATACAACCACGCAGGGTGTGCCATCGACAGGTACATTCTCCAAACCTATGATATGCTCCTTGCGAAAGTAGAGACCCGAATTTACATACTGCAAATATATGCGAAATGCCTTCAAAAGGAAGGAGTGGTCTCTGGGTGTTCGTTTCTGTTCCATAGGGTTTCTTCTCATTTATAGTTCAAAGATAGTAATTTTTTCTAAAATTCCATACGGGTGCCTCAATTTTTTCGATACAGTATATTTAAGATGCTGAAAAACATAATTTTATACATAAGTAATTTTGGTGTAAAAATCCACTAAAAGGGTTATTGGTGTGGTGATGTGCGAAAACTCTACACGGGAATAAGAGAAAAAGGGGGTGGATTGTTCTTTTTGTGAGAAAAATTTTATAAATTTGCCTAAATTTACTATTATTATGCTAATGCGCGACTTCGATAAAGAGGCTCTTCGTGAGCGATACAATCCCGATGGTTCGGCCTTGCGCCGTAACCAGCTGGAGCTATTGGAGCTATTGGACGAGGTGGCGCGAATTTGCAAAGAGCACAACATACAGTGGTGGTTAAGTTCAGGCACACTGCTTGGCGCTGCCCGCCACGAGGGCTTTATACCGTGGGACGACGATATCGACATCGTGATGCTCCGCAAGGATTTCAAGCGTTTCGATAGGCTGATGCGTAAGGCCGAGCTAAAGGATTTTGTCTACCACTCGATGACGACCGATATCGACTATGTCTACCTCTTCTCGAAGTTTCGTCGCCGTAGGGGTGAGGTTGATGAGGGACACCGCCGTAGCCATTACTACAAATATAAGGGTCAGTTTATCGACATCTTTGCTATCGAGCGCACAAGTTACTTTGCGGCGCGAGCATCGAGCATTATCTACAACAACCTCCAGCATCTGACATCCTATATTCGTTGGGCGTGGTTGCGCCGACCCTTGATTTTGCTTGTCAACTTGCTCTGCCTTGGCATAATTATCCCCATTTTGCGCCTCGTGGGTCTTATCAACCCTCGTGGTGAGTATCACTATGTGCTTGGCTCGGGTTGGGGTCGCCATCGTTTCTTCTCTCGCTACACCTTCCCGCTGGGTAGTGCAAAGTTCGAGGGTAAGGAGTATCCTGCACCAAAGGATACAGATGCCTATCTTAGTACGGTTTATGGCGATTGGCGTAAGCTACCTACCGATGAGCAGATTCGTGATGCGATACACTGCCCACAATATATCGAGGAGATATATTCGAAGAAGAACCCTAATGAAGATTAACCCTATATGATTGAACAAGATGAACTTAAGGCTCGTTATAGCCCCGAAGGTTCGAAACTGCGCTCTACCCAGCGCGAACTCGTTGAGATACTTCTCGATTTGGCAAAAATCTGCGAGGAGAACAATATTCAGTGGTGGCTAAGCTCCGGTACACTGCTTGGCGCTGCCCGCCACAAGGGATTTATCCCTTGGGACGATGATATCGACATCGTGATGCTCAAGCGCGACTACCGCCGTTTGGAGCGAGTGCTTCACAAGATGCAGAGCGAGGAGTATGTATATCAGTCGATGCGTAGCGATATAGAGTATGTCAATACCTTTGGCAAATTCCGTAAGCGCAAAGGCGAGGTGCGCATCCTCGGTGGTCGCTACAAGTACCTCAATTTCAAGGGGCAGTTTATCGACATCTTCTGCATCGAAAAGACGAGTTATATTGCGGCACGCGCTGCCCGCGTTACATATATGAACCTGCAATACCCGACAATCTATGTCGAGTGTCGCTGGTTGCGCCACGCGCTTATTCGCCTTGTTGAGGTGCTGTGCTTGGGTATCATCAACCCCATCTTGCGCCTTGTAGGCCTCTATAATCCCAAGGGCGAGTACCACTACCAGATGGGTACTGGCTGGGCTAAGCACACCTTCTATATGAAGGATACCTTCCCGCTTACGACCATCGAGTTTGAGGGTCATCGCTTCCCTGCACCCAAGGATGTAGATGCCTATCTTACGAATGTCTATGGCGATTGGCGCCGACTGCCCTCTGACGAGGCAATACGCCAGAGTATTCACTCCGAGGAGTATGTCGAGGAGATTTACGGAGAACCAAGAGTATAGTAAAGAGTGTAGCGATGAAAAAGGTTATAACATACGGCACCTACGACCTTCTGCACGAGGGCCATATCAACCTCCTACGCCGAGCAAAGGCCTTGGGCGACTACCTTATCGTGGGCGTTACGAATGATAGCTTCGATAGGGAGCGTGGCAAGCTCAATGTGCGCAACAATGTCTTGGAGCGTGTCGAGGCTGTCAAGGCTACGGGCTTTGTAGACGAGGTTATCATCGAGGACTATGTGGGTCAGAAGATTGATGATATCCTCAAATACGATGTCGATATCTTCGCTATCGGCTCCGACTGGGAGGGCAAGTTCGACTACCTCAGCGAGTTCTGCGAGGTGGTCTATCTTCCCCGCACAGAGGGTGTGTCATCGACGATGTTGCGTGCCAAGAGCGAGATTGTCGTAAATCTTGGCGTTGTGGGCTGTGGCCGTATCGCCAAGCGCTTTGTCGCGGAGAGTAGCAAGGTCGATGCTGTGCATATCGAGTCGCTCTACGATATTCAGCCTGAGGCTGCCGAGGAGATAGCCCCTGAGGGTGCATATATCGCCAAGAGCTTCGAGGAGTTGGTGGCAAGGGTAGATGCAGTATATATCGCAACTCCCCATTTGCAGCACTATCCACAGGCGAAGTATGCCTTGGAGCATGGCAAGCATGTGTTGTGCGAGACGCCTATGGTGCTTAGTGGCGCTGAGGCCGAGGAGCTATATCGCATTGCCGAGGAGCAGGGTGTGGTGCTCTTGGAGGCCAACAAGACGGCCTATTGCCCAGCGTTTAACCACCTCGTTACGCTTATCAAGAGTGGCCTTATTGGCGATGTGGTGGGCATCGATGCCTCGGAGTCAAAACTTTGGGGTAAGGATAAGCTACGCCGTGAGCTCGACCCCAACGAGGCGGGTGGCTCGCTGTATGAGATGGGCTCCTACCCCTTGTTGCCCATTATGCGCCTTTTGGGCACGAAGTACGAAAATATCAATATCTACAGCCGTCTAAATGGTGATGGCGTAGATGTCTATACGCGAGGTATTATGCGCTTCGAGAGCGCTGTGGCATCGTTCCAGTTGGGCTTGGGCGTAAAGACCGAGGGCAACCTCGTTATCTCAGGCACAAAGGGCTATGCCTATGTTCCCTCGCCGTGGTGGAAGACCGACTATTTTGAGCTTCGCTACGAAGACCAGAACGAGAATAAGAAGTATTTTTATAAGTGGGACGAGCACGGCCTGCGCTATGAGATTCAGGAGTTTGTCGCCTGCATCGTCAATCGCCGTATGACCTCGGCACGCCTCACACCTCAGCAGAGCATCGCTATGGCCTATGTCATGGAGCAGTTCGCCGAGCGCAAAAATTTCTTCAAACTATGAAAAATGCGATAGTTACTGGCGCTACAAAGGGTATAGGCCTTGCAGTGGCGCGTAAACTCTTGGAGGAGGGCTACTTCGTGGTCGTTACCTATGCCCACGATGAGCTTTCGGCTGAGGCTTGTCGCGAGGAGCTAAGGCGCATATCTCCCAATTTCGAGGTTGTGCGTGCCGACCAGAGCGATAAGCAGGCGATGAGGGAGTTTGCAAGCAAAATGCTCCAAAAAGGTCATATCGACTGCATCGTCTGCAACGCAGGTACCACGCTACGCCGTGAGCTAAAGGATATCACGGACGAGGATTGGGAGCGCACTATGCAGGTAAACCTCAATAGCAGCCTCTACCTTATCCGCGACCTCTACGAGGCGATACCGCACAATAGCCGTATCATATTTATCGGCTCGTTGATGGGCGTACACCCTCACGGCACATCGCTTGCCTATGGCGTGTCGAAGGCGGCGGTACACGCCCTTGCGCTCAACCTTGTTAAGTCGTTTGAGGCTACCGATACCACCGTGAATGCCATCGCTCCGGGCTTTGTCGAGACCGAGTGGCAAGCATCGAAGCCTGCCGAGATACGCCAAAATATCTACGCCAAGAGTGCCGTTAAGCGCTTTGCATCGCCCGACGAGGTAGCCGATGCCGTAATGTTCTGTGTTCGTAACGCCTTTGTCAATGGCTCTGTATTGGAGCTTAGCGGAGGCTATAGCTTTAAGTAAGTGATGAAGTCGCCCCTAATTTCCGTTATCGCCCCGATGTATGGCGTTGAGCCATATATCGTAGCCTTTGCCGAGAGCCTACTCTCGCAGAGCTACCCACATATTGAGTTCGTCTTCGTGAATGATGGAACTTTGGACCGCTCGGTGGAGCTGTTGGAGGAGCTCGTCGAGCGCAAATATGCGCACCTCAAGCCCCAAATCAAGATCGTGCATAAGGCGAATGGCGGTCTTCCTGCTGCACGCCTCACGGGCTTGGACAATGCTACGGGCGACTATATCTACCATGCCGACTCTGACGACTGGTTGGAGGCGGGAGCTATCGAGAAGATAGCCCGAAAGATTAAGGCTACGGATGCCGATATTGTCTATTTCGACTTCTATAAGGAGTACCCCACGAAGAGCAAGGCGAAGCGCGAGCGCGACTATGCTGTTGATGCTCAGAGGGAGTATGTCCGCAATATGTACAACCATCGCTCCTATGCCAGCGTGTGGAATAAGTGCGTTAGACATAGCCTATATAAGGAGCATAACATTTATACCCCGCAGTATGGCTATGCCGAGGATTGCTACCTTATGTCGCAGTTGGTGGGTTACTCATCATCTATCGTGCACCTTGAGGAGTACCTCTACCACTACCGCAAGGGTAACCCCAACGCCCTGACAGGCCAGCAACGCCGTAAGCGCAAGAGAGAGTATGCGCTAAACTTCCTCGACCTCTACGAGCGTTACAAGGATGTGCCCACGGAGGAGAACCCCGTAGCGGTGATATTCGATGATATGCTTATTCAGGCGGGCTGGTACTCGATATTCTACCGCCTCGACCTCTTCAAGCAGTACCCTTGGTTGGCGGCTGCTGTACGCAAGGCTAAGATGCACCGCAAGACCGATGTGTGGTTGCTCTCGCAGTTGATAACAAAGATATATTGCTTGTTCAAATAACTAATTAGGCTACCTTGCGGGGTAGCCTAATTCATTTATTCAGCCCGAAATTATCCACACATTTATATAAAATTGTCTAAAAGATAGATTACTATTCAAGAAAAATGCACTATCTTTGCGATAGAAGCAAGATTGTATAATATAATGAACTATAACATTCGCGACATAATAGAGTATATCATAGCCTTGGTAAATGAATTTGCCAAGCGATTTGGTTTGTCCGAAAAGCAGGCATACCGATATATTCGTGTACATAAAGGTGTCTCCTTTATTGAGCAGAATTATGGCATTATACATACGCTTGATTTCAATGAGGCAGTAGAGAGTGTAGCTCTATATTGTCGTAAAGCGGGAGGCAAATTATGATTCTTTATCACGGCTCAAATATGACTATCGAGCAGATAGACCTTGAAAAGTCAAAACCCAATAAGGATTTTGGCAAGGGTTTCTATTTGTCGGAGAGTGAGGAGCAAGCCATGCAAATGGCAAACTTCAAATCGCAATTGTTGGGTGGTGAGTCTGTCGTAACACGATTTGAATTTGACAACGCCTTGATGCATAGCGAATCACTCCGAACAAAGATATTTGAGGAGTATTCGGAGGAGTGGGCGGATTTTGTCTTTGCCAACCGCGAAGGTCGAGATGTTGAGCAATACGACATCGTATATGGTCCGATAGCCAACGACAAAGTAGGATTACAGATACGCAAGCTCAAAGATGGAACTATTGATAAGGCGGAGTTTTTGAATCGTTTGAAATATATGAAGGGCATCACCTATCAATATTTCTTTGGTACAGAAACCGCCATTAAATACCTCGTGAGATTATGACAACCAGCGACTTTAATTATATGAAAGAGGCTATAGCTGCCGATTTAGCAGAGTTGTTGGCGAAAGACTTTGAAATGGGTATTGCCGAGGCTCTTGATACATTGTATGGGTCTGAAACATACACTAAATTGTGCGACCCTGCAACAGGCCTATATTTTCAGAGTACTCAGTATATCTATTCGTTTTTGAAGAGTGAGTTAGCGACAGGCAAACTTGCGTAATATCGGGGGCTCTATATCCAACCCATCAAACTAATGGAGATGACTAATCTTTTAGCCATCTCCATTGCTGTTATTTCTCAAACTTCGATTTTTCGGGGAATACCTTTTGGAAGGTGTTGTGGAGTGCCGAGTGTATCTTCTCGTAGCGCTCCTCGCTGAGCTTTACATCGTTGATGCAGACCAACTTACGGTCGGGGTTGAGCAGATATTTAGAAATCTTCTCTGCCGATGCGATGCCTACCGAGAAGTGGCGGCGAGGCTGTCGGCGGGCGATGATGCGACCCTGCAAATAGAGAAAATCGGTGAATAGGTATTGCGTGATATTGCGCTCGGTGCGTGTCGAGGTGAGCGAGGCGAGGATATCCTTCTCCAAGATGTCGTAGACTCGCTTCGACTCGCTGCGCAACATTGGTGCGCAGATATGTTGTGGGCGTAGGAAATAGAGTGGAGTGCGCAAGCCGAGAGCCTTGCGTGCTGCACGGTCGGAGTTGCGACAGATGCGCTTAAACATATCGGGGGCAAACCAATGGCGACTCATACCGATAATGCCCTTGCCATCGCGGAAAAAGTCGGTGGGCTCGCACCTTAGCATCGGGAAGATGTCGTCGTTGAAGTATAAAAACTCCTCGTCAAGCCCCTCAATGCGATGCATATGTAACTCGATGGTGTTACTACAAAATGTCGGCAGATGCTCCGCAGGGATAATATCCTTGTGCAGAACGATATTTACCTCCTGGCGGTTAATCCATTCGGGCACCTGACTCTCGCCAGATACCACAAGGTGCACCTTGCGGATAAAGGGCATATTCTTGGCGATGCCACGAAAAAGATACTTCAGTGTGCCCCAATCACGAAAGCGCTTTTCGAGAATTGGGGTGTTGGTGTGGCGCTCATACTCCCTCTGCCATACGGGGTCAAGGCCATTAACAAATGTAATTACAATATCCATCTTATTCTTTCAATGTCGATTTTCCAAAACGCTTTGCCTGTTTTTCGGGCGTATGGCGCCAGCGGTTGTGCGACCATAACCATAGCTCCGGCCTACGGCGTATCATAGCCTCCAGACGCTCGGCATAGCGGCGTGTAATCTCCCACTCTTCGACCTGCTCCTCGCCATCGAATACCTCCTCGAAAGTTACGGCATAGCGACCCACCGCCACGCGGTCGATGCGGGTGAAGTAGGCGGGTATACGAAACTTCATCGCTATCTTCTCGCCACCATCGATAAATGCTGTGGGCTGACCGAAGAACTCTATCCACTCCGTATCGGGGCGGAGAATGGGGCTCTGGTCGGAGATAAGGCCAAGGGCGATAGGGCGCTCCTCGCCACGATGACGAATATAGTGGCGAATACAGTTCTTCATCGCCACTTGGTCGATATTGGATGCGAGGTTGCGGAAGCGCTGGTATAGCTCCTCGAAGATGGCGCTACGCAGGGGGTGGTAGACGCCCAACATTCGGCAGTTGGGGTTGATCCAACAATATAGCATAAAGTACTCCCAACAGCCGTAGTGCGAGGCGAGAGCTATCCAGTCTCGGCCATTGGTCTGCTTCTGGTGCTCATCGAAATTTGGCCAGGTGATAAGGTCGCCATCACGCTTCGAGTTTACCGAGGCGAGCATAATGGTGCATACGGCAATCTCGGCAAGGAAGAGGTAGTTGCGACGCATTATGCGCTTACGCTCCCCCTCGCTAAGTTCGGGAAAGGCGTTGCGCAGATTGCGCAAGATGACCTTGCGGCGATAGCGGATAAGCCAGAATATAGATGCAAGAAATGGGCGCAAGCAGTAGAAACGAAACCATCGTGGCGTATAGCCCACGATACGGCAGATACCCCAGAGAAGCTCTACGGCAATGCGCTGATACCAGCGCAATTTTGTGCAAGATGAACTATCGCGACCCATTGTCTAAATGTTACATTGTGCAAATATAGTGAAAAATGCTGAAAGAACAATGGGAGTTGTTAGTTGTTAGCTGTTAGTTGTTAGAGATATTAAGATGATAAGACCATAAGACGATAGGACGAGTAAGACACAATGATACCCGACTTCGTAAGGTCCTAAGGTCTTAAAGTCCTAATGGTCCTAAAAAATAAAAAAGGAAGGAGAGATGTTAGAGCATTTAGGACAAGTAGGACAAATAAGACGATAGGACGAGTAAGACACAATGATACCCGACCTCGTAAGGTCCTAAGGTCTTAAAGTCCTAACGGTCCTAAAAACAATCTAACAACTAACAACTAACAACTAAAAAGAGGCTGAATAAAAAGTGTATTTTGTCGTTACGCTCGCCCTCAAAATCCTCATTTACGCTTCAGTAAACTGCGGTTTTTCGGGCTTCGCAGGCCTAAAACTACATCTTTTTATTCAACCTCTTAAACTAAAGGAGATGACTAATTTGTTTTTAGTCATCTCCGTAAATGCTAAAACTTAGCTATTTTTAGAAGCCATTCTCTTTCTTGAAGTTTGAATAGCACTCTCCATTGAGATATAGTTTAGTACCCTCGATTTTGTACTCTCTCTTGCTTGTTCCACCATACTGAACATTGGTCATCGTAATGGTGTTGTTGTCAAATTCGTACTTGTACCATACAGGATGTGCATTTTGTTCAGTGGGTGGCAGATTGAGATCTGTATATACAACATAGTAAGTAAAACAATCATTAGGTGTCACAAATTCGATATGTTCATTGTGGTATTTATCGCCTACCTTCTTAGTAATATCCCAATCACCCATAAAGCGATGGTCTGCCTCCTTCTGCTTGTTAAAAATCGTTTCATGCTTAACACCGTTATCCTCGCTTACCAATGTGAGTGTATTGTATTCAATACTATAAGTAATCATTATGGGCTCTTCTCTGGGGTATGTCAAGTACAGGTTATCGCCTTCTACTTTCCACTCAAACCCGCTGCGATTGAGTCCTACAAAGCTTCCATCGAGGCGTGATGAGTCATTTGCAAGGTATCCGCTGCCATCTTCCCAGAAATATAAAGACGACTCTTTGACAAAGTCGTATGCTTCAGACTCAGCCTTTACTGTCCAGTAACCCAATATTTCGCTTTTTACGCCTGAGTTCTCAGGTGTAGGGTTACTTACATCTTCGTTAGTATTGTCCCTTGCGGGCAAATACTCCTTTTCGCAAGACATTGTTGCGCCCGCTACCGCAAACGCCAACAATAAAAATAGCAACCTTTTCATAATGCTAACATTTTAGTTACTACTTCATCTCCGATAGTAGAAGCTTAATATAAAAAGAAAGTGTGGAGATGATTAGTTTATCTGAACTGATGCCCTAGGAAGCACTGACAACAAATAAACAATACCCCACACTCGTATTGAGCATAGGGTATAATACCCCCAGGCGTAACAATACGAAGTGACGAGTGTGTTGCTATCCCTGTGTCAATGAAATTTCCTAGGTTTCAGTTCAAGGATAAAAGCTAATACACTTTCATCATAATATGTAATATCAGAGGGCGCACCCTCTGCACCTTACAAAGGTAGTGATAATTATTAAAAATGCAAAGAAAATTGTTAGTTTTTAGTTGTTAGTTATTAGTTGTTAGAGATATTAGGATGATAAGACCATAAGACGATAGGACAAGTAAGACACAATGATACCCAACCTCGTAAAGTCCTAAGGTCTTAAAGTCCTAACGGTCTTAAAAAACTCTAACAACTAACAACTAAAAACTTTAACACTAAGGGTGGCACTTGCCACCCTTAGTGTTAAAGTATGTTCTCGGTAAGTTCTATCGAAGAGTTGCCATGATCATCGACCACCACCGAGATAAGGTCAAACTGTATGATGTGCCTTAGGTGGTGTATCTGGCGGTAGAGCATTGCGCCACGGCGCATTGTGCGTCGCTTCTGCTCGTTGATGCTGTCGAATGTCGATTGCCAACCCGAGATATGGCGGGTCTTGACCTCCACAAAATGCATCGTGTCGAAGTGCTGGGCGATGATGTCTATCTCGTAGCTGCCTGCTCGCCAGTTACGCTCGACAATGTAGTAGCCTCGCTCACGAAGCCACTCCACAGCAGCATCTTCGCCACGGTTACCTATCTGTGTCGTAAGACCGCTCATCGGAATATGTCGCTTTAGCGCTTAATAAGGAACGAAATATCATCACCGGGCTTAACCTCATAGGTTTCGATGCCCTTCTTGAAGATACGCATAGTGCGTGAGCCGATAAGCTCAATATTCTCATCCTTGATACGAATCATACAGCCCTCGCGTAGGCCTACGACATAGCGGCTGCGGTTAGCCTCCAAGTACTCCAAGATGCGCTGCTCACGGGTCTCGCCTGCGTGGCCTGCGGGGTTAGCATCGAGGTAGTGAGGGTTAATCTGGAACGGAACGAGGCCGATAGCGCGGAACGAGTAAGGCTCAACGATGGGCATATCGTTTGTAGTGCAGATAGTGGGGCAGGTAACATTGCTACCAGCCGACCAACCTACATAAGGTACGCCTGCGCGCACGCGACGGAAGATGACATCGAGCAAATCCTCCTCCTGCATCTTCTTCAAAAGTGCGAAGGTGTTACCGCCACCGATAACGATAGCCTGAGCGTGGCGAACAAAGTTGCGCTTGTTGAGGGCACGGTGTACTGAACGCACCTTGATGCCGATCTCGTCGAAACGCTCCTGCACCTTGCGCTCATACTCCTCGTAAGAGAAGGTTACGGCAGCGTAGGGGATAAATACTACTTCGGTTACGCCAGCAAGAGTTTTCTCGATCTCGGCGATGGGATACTTCAAATAGGCCTCACCCGCATTGGTGGAATTGGAAATTAGCAAAAGGTTCATAACTTACTGTAAATTATAGTTTTAAGGTATATCGTTAAAAAGTCGTCGTTAAAATTTTTTAGAGATAATGTCAAAGATAATAAAAAAAGTGTTACTTTTGCATCGTCGCAAAGAATTTTTTTGCGAAAAATTTATTACAGTAGAGAGAAATTTACTACTATAATGTTTAACTAAAACTTATTTATTATGTCAGAAATTCAGTCAAAAGTTGTCGAGATCATCGTTGACAAGTTGGGCGTTAAGGAGTCAGAGGTAGTACCCGAAGCAAGCTTCACCGCACACCTTGGTGCAGACTCTTTGGATCAGGTAGAGCTCATTATGGAGTTCGAGAAGGCTTTCGATCTTCAGATTCCTGATACTGAGGCAGAGAAGATCCAGACTGTAGGTGATGCTATCAGCTACATCGAGGCTAACAAGTAATAGACCTTTCCATATTTCACCTAAGGCGAGTACCAAAGATGGAATTGCGCAGAGTTGTAGTTACTGGCATCGGCACTATCAACCCTCTTGGCCACAATGTTGAGGAGTACTTCTCGGCACTTGAGGCCGGTTGTTCGGGTGCAGCGCCTATCACCAACTTCGACGCATCCAACTACAAGGTGCGCTTTGCGTGTGAAGTAAAAAATTACGAATGGGAGCGATACTTCGACCGCAAGGAGGTTCGCAAGTATGACCGCTTCGCGCAGTTTGCGCTTGTGGCAGCCACCGAGGCTGTTAATGATGCCAATCTTGGCGACGATGTAAATCGTCGTCGTTGTGGCGTTGTGTGGAGCTCGGGAGTGGGCGGTATCGATACCTATTACCACGAAGTAATGGACTATGCCAAGGGAGGAGAAATCCCTCGGTTTAGTCCATTCTTTGTACCTCGTATGATTGCCGACCTCGCCGCAGGTCATATCGCTATGAAGTATGGCTTTATGGGCCCCAACTATAGCGTTACCTCGGCTTGTGCATCATCTAACCACGCCATTATCGACTCCTTCAACCTTATCCGCTTGGGCAAGGCCGAGGTTATCGTTACGGGTGGCTCGGAGGCTCCTATCATTCAGGCGGGTGTTGGTGGCTTCAGCTCTATGCAGGCGCTCTCAACGCGCAACGATGACCCTGAGCACGCCTCACGACCCTTTGACCGCGACCGCGATGGCTTCGTTATGGGTGAGGGTGCAGGTGCTCTTGTCTTGGAGGAGTATGAGCACGCCGTGAAGCGTGGTGCAAAGATCTATTGTGAGGTTGTTGGTGGCGGTATGTCTGCCGATGCTCACCATATGACCGCTCCCCACCCCGAGGGTGAGGGCGCTATATTGTCGATGGAGGAGGCTTTGCGCGATGCAGAGCTCTCGGCCTCGGATATCGACTATATCAATGTTCACGGCACCTCTACGCCGTTGGGCGATATCGCCGAGCTTAAGGCGCTCGACCGCGTCTTTGGCGATAACCTCCCGTCAATCAGCATCTCTTCTACCAAGTCGATGACGGGACACCTGTTGGGCGCTGCTGCAGCCATCGAGGCTCTCGCCTGCATTATGGCGATCACTCGTAGCACCATTCCGCCCACTATCAATGTCGAGAACCTCGACCCCGCAATTCCTGCCAACCTCGACCTTACGCTCCACACTGCGCGTAAGCGTGATGTCAGCGTGGCATTGAGCAACACCTTTGGTTTCGGTGGTCATAACTCGACAGTCATCTTCCGTAAGGTTACGGAGAAGTAATACCTTTACTAATTTATAGGACATTCCTTATTATGTTCGATTTTTTGATTCGTCCTTTGCGTCGTCGCTTTGGTCGCGATAAGGCTTTCTATGTCGCTATTGACGATATGTTTGGTTTTATGCCTCACAACATCGAACTCTACAAACTCGCCCTTATTCATAAGTCGGCATCTGTGGAGTTGGATGATGGCAGCCACATCAACAACGAGCGATTAGAGTTCTTGGGTGATGCCGTTATCGAGAGTATCACTTCGGATTTTTTGTTTATCGAGTTTCCTGACCGTGATGAGGGCTTTATGACGCAGATTCGCTCGAAGATTGTGTCGCGCCAATCACTCAATGCCATAGCCTCGAAGATAGGTCTCGACCGTTATGTAATATCTAATGCCGTAGGCAATATGTCGCAGAAGCATATCTATGGCGATGCCTTCGAGGCGATGATGGGTGCTATCTACCTCGACCAGGGCTACGATTTTGCTAACCGTTTGCTTATCAACGACATCTTTGGTCGTTACCTCTCGCTCGATGATATCCTCCGCTCTGAGACCGACTTCAAGAGCCGCCTTATTGAGTGGTGTCAGAAGAAGCACTACACCATTGAGTTCCGCACCGAGCACGACCGCTCGTCGGCATCCTCACACCCCGGTTTCTACTCGGTAGTGTATATCGATGGTATAGCCGTAGGTCATGGCACTGGCGACTCAAAGAAGGAGGCAGAGCAGCACGCTGCCTACTCAGTGTCGCAGGGCACGCCACAGACACTCAACGATGAGAGTAGTGCTAAGATTTTGGATCGCTACGACAAGTACCTGTAATTGAGTGAGTAAAAGAGCGGATGGGATAAAATGTTACCCAACCGCTCTTTTTAGTTTTTAGTTGTTAGTGGCGCTCCGTTGGAGCGCAGAGTTTTAAGACCATTAGGACTTTAAGACCTTAAGACCGATAAGAAGTCGGGTATCACAAAGTCCTACTTGTCCTATAGTCTTATTGTCTTACTGGTCCTAAACTCTAACAACTAAAAACTAACAACTAAAAACTAATAACTAAAAACTAACCCCTTAAAGCCCTTTTTGCTCTTTTTTCCTTACCTTTGTATGATTTAACCACCATTACTATGAAGAACACCCTCGATAAACTGCACTCGCGTGGTGCTGAGGCACTCACAGATGAGGAGCTTCTTTCGGTTGTCGTTGCCGATGGCGCTAACGACAAACAGGCCCCCGCGATGGCTGCCGACCTTATGAATGTGGCGGGCTCACTACATAGCCTTCTCGCTACCGATTTGAGCCGTCTGCGTATGATGTCGGGTATGGGGCTTATGCGAGCTTCGCGCCTTAAGGCTGCTCTGGAGTTGGGGCGTCGCGAGGCGGTGGCGGAGTCTACGGCTGTCGACATTATATCTTCGGATAAGGATGTAGTGCGCATAATGCGACCTGTGCTCGGTGGTTTGCAGCACGAAGAGTGCTGGGCATTGTATCTCGCATCATCGGGCAAACTTATTGAGCGTATGCGCATTAGCTCAGGGGGTGTGCAGGCTACGGTGGTCGATTACCGCCTTATCCTCAAGCGTGCCATAGAGCTTCTTGCCGTGCAGATTGTCTTGGTGCATAACCACCCCTCGGGAAGTGCCGAGCCAAGCTCGCAAGACCGCACCCTCACGGAGCGTGTTGATGAGGCGTGCCGCCTATTCGATATTCGCCTCTTGGACCATATCGTCATTGCCCGTGGCGACCACTACTCGTTTCGAGGCCAAGGGGAGCTAAAATAGTGCTCTTGTCAGTTTGAAAATTGAGCAAAAAACACTAACTTTGTGCGATTTTATGCCTTTGGTATATAACACTTAAGAGATAAACGAAATTAATATATACTATGACACAGGAAGAATTGTTCAAGAAACTTATCGCTCACTGCAAGGAGTATGGCTTTATATTCCCCTCGAGCGAGATTTATGATGGTCTTGGCGCTGTATATGACTATGGTCAGAATGGTGTCGAGCTTAAGAACAACATCAAGAGCTACTGGTGGGACTCGATGGTTAAGCTCCACGAGAATATCGTAGGTCTTGACGCTGCAATCTTTATGCACCCCCGCGTATGGGAGGCATCGGGCCATGTGGGTGCCTTCAACGACCCCCTTATCGACAACAAGGACTCGAAGAAGCGCTACCGTGCCGATGTCTTGGTTGAGGATTGGCTTGCCAAGCAGGAGGAGAAGATTGAGAAGGAGGTAGAGAAGGCTCGTAAGCGCTTCAAGGAGAACTTCAACGAGGAGCAGTATCTCGCTACATCGCCTCGCGTTCAGGAGATTAAGGCCAAGATGGAGGCTGTTCACACCCGCTTTGCCGAGGCTTTGAACGCCAACAACCTTGAGGAGCTCAAGCAGATTATCCTCGACTGCGAGATTGTGTGCCCCATCTCGGGTACTCGCAACTGGACAGATGTTCGCCAGTTCAACCTTATGTTCTCGACACAGATGGGCTCAACGGCTGATGGTGCCAATACCGTATACCTCCGCCCCGAGACCGCACAGGGTATCTTCGTTAATTACCTCAATGTTCAGAAGACTGGCCGTATGAAGCTCCCCTTCGGTATTGCACAGATTGGCAAGGCCTTCCGTAACGAGATTGTAGCTCGCCAGTTTATCTTCCGTATGCGAGAGTTCGAGCAGATGGAGATGCAGTTCTTCGTACAGCCCGGCACCGAGATGCAGTGGTGGAATGAGTGGAAGAACACCCGTATGGCTTGGCACCGTGCTCTCGGCTTCGGTGATGACAACTACCGCTTCCACGACCACGACAAGCTTGCCCACTATGCAAACGCAGCTACCGATGTAGAGTACAACTTCCCCTTCGGCTTCAAGGAGGTGGAGGGTATCCACTCGCGTACCGACTTCGACCTCGGTCGTCATCAGGAGTTCTCAGGCAAGAAGATTCAGTACTTCGACCCTGAGCGTGGCGAGAGCTATGTTCCCTATGTTGTCGAGACCTCGATCGGCGTTGACCGTATGTTCCTGCAGATTATGTCGGCGGCATATTGCGAAGAGAAGTTGGAGAATGGCGAGGAGCGCGTAGTATTGCGTATTCCTGCACCCTTGGCACCTACCAAGGTTGCTGTTATGCCCCTTGTTAAGAAGGATGGTCTTCCTGAGGTTGCTCGCGAGATTATCGATATGCTCCGCTTCGACTTCAATGTCGCTTACGACGAGAAGGACTCTATCGGCAAGCGCTACCGTCGTCAGGATGCTATCGGTACACCCTTCTGCGTTACCGTTGATCACCAGACCTTGGAGGATCGCACCGTTACCGTGCGCCACCGCGACACTATGGAGCAGGAGCGCGTAGCTATCGACGAGTTGTACAAGCTGGTAGATAGCAAGGTTGCGTTGCGCCACCTTCTCGCTAAGGTTAAAGCATAATTAGGCTATGTCAGAGAGACCTACCGTAAAGCGCAAGTGGTCAGTGATAGTTGCTATCATTGCTCTATGCTTCGTTCTCGGCTATGGCATTGGCTATGCGATAGGCAAACTCTTTATGTAGTATGCCACGACTTATAGCCATAGACTACGGCACGAAGCGCACAGGTTTGGCCGTTACCGACCCTCTGGGCATCATAGCATCGCCCTTGGAGACGGTCGAGACCAAGCAACTGGAGCGCTACCTCGCCGACTACTTCAAGCGCGAGGAGGTATCGACAATCGTTGTGGGACATCCCCGCCAGATGAGTGGCGAGCCCTCTGAGACGATGCGTTATATCCAGCCCCTTATGGGTCGTCTGCGCCACGCCTACCCCGATAAGAAGGTTGTGGCATACGACGAGAGGTTTACCTCGGTACTTGCGCAACGCACAATTCGCGAGAGTGGCATCGGCAAGATGGCACGCCGCGACAAGGCACTGGTAGATAAGGTCTCGGCAGCAATAATCCTGCAAGACTATATGGCATCAGTAGGAATGTAAAAGCCTATTATTCAATACTAATTATTCATTATTTACTACTAATTGGTATGATTTATCCAATCGTAATTTACGGCTCGCAGATTTTGCGTAACGAGTCAGAAGATATCACTCCGGACTATCCCGAACTTAAGAAACTGATCGAGGATATGTGGACAACCCTTGCCGAGGCAGAGGGTGTAGGTCTTGCTGCACCTCAGATTGGCAAGAACATCCGCCTCTTTATCGTGGACTGCACACCTTGGGGTGAGGATGACCCCTCGTTGGCAGACTACCGCAAGGTATTTATCAATGCCGAGATTTATGAGCGCTCGGAGGAGACAGCACTCTTCGAGGAGGGTTGCCTATCGTTGCCCGGACTCCACGAGAATGTGCGCCGCCCTGTATCTATTCATATGCGCTACCTCGACGAGAACTTTGTTGAGCACGACGAGGAGTTTACCGGAAAGCCCGCGCGTGTAATCCAGCACGAGTACGACCATATCGAGGGTATGGTATTTACCGACCACCTTGCACCTATCCGCAAGAACCTTATTAAGAATAAGTTGCAGAAGATGGCTCGTGGGTCGTACAAAGCTTTTTATAAAACCAAAAGGTAATTTGTTGAGATAAGGCAGACATCTACTGCCGCTAACAAAAATAAATGCGAATGAGCAGTACTTTTTGTACAGCCCATCCGCATTTTTTTTGCCGAGCGTTGTATCTGCAGCCTTCTATCAACAAATTTGTTGTGATAGTGGCGCTACTAAGTTTTATGCCAAGAGTATTGCTAATTAAAAAAAATGCTTATCTTTGTACTTTAGGGAGGTTTTATAAATCAAGTTGAGTCGATTTTGAAGGTGCAATGCGGGTATTGTAACTAATGAAGAGATGAGAAAGTTGCCAAAATAGATTCAATAGCGACTGAAATTAAAAATTTCTCGGAACGCAAACTGTATATTTATTTATAGAATATCCCTTTAGTTAGTAGGTAATTCAAACATTTAGAAATATGAAAAATCTCTTAAAATCTGTTGTAGTGGCTATCTTGGCACTGTTGCCTCTTGCGGGTTGCGATAAGAACACCGACAATGTAGCACCTACCGTGAACATCACACTTATCGAGGTTGGAAGCGACTCGGCGACAATATCTATACAGGCACGAAATGCCGATGAGTATGCCTATATGCTCTACGATGGCGATGTTGTCTCGGTAGATGATGTGTTCAAAAAAGGCGATATTGTAGAGGAGCTTAATGCCGGTATTAAAATCACGAACCTTGAGCCTGAGACCACATACTATGTAATCGCTGCGGCACGAAATAGCGTTGGTGAGGCACTCTCGGAGGCCGTAAAGTTCACAACTGAGAAGGGTAGTGGCAATGGCGGTAACAACGACAACAACGACAACAACGATGACAACACCAATACAGAGTTGCCCGATATTGATGGTGTTGAGAATATCACGATTGTAAAGACTCAGGATGGTCGTTGGTATAAGCCATACAACTACTATGTAACCTTTGTGCGCGACAATGGCGACAGTATCATCTTGGACTTCTACACCCTCGATGAGACAATGTCGAGCTATCTGCCCTATGGTCAGTATGCGCTTGGTAACTCTTACGACCCATACACGATTCATAACGAGACATCGCGATATGTGCCTCAGGGTGTAGCCGATGAGAATGGCTACCTATTCACCGATGGCTATGTAACGGTAGATGTTGTAGGTGGCTACTACTCTGTATATATGATGCTTACCTACGATGAAAACGGCACACAGCGAAGCATACAGGGCCTCTACAACGGCCTTATGTCTGGTGCTTCGGTTCCTGAGGGCGACAATGAAGGTGCCAAGAAGCTTATCGAGGTATTGGAGGTAGGCTCTACTTCGTTCAAGTTTAGAATCAATGCCGAAGAGGGTCAGTATTGGCGTTGCTCGGTGGTGGATAAGCGTGTCTACGACCAGACAGCATCAAACCCCGGTGCGTGGGTTGTAACCTATGGCTTTATGCTCTCAGGCACGCTCACCTTCGACTGGCGTAATGGCGAGATGTGCGAGCATGTGCCTGGATATCAGATGAATGTAAGCTCCTCTACCGACTACCTTATCCTTGCGGCCCTGATGGATTATAGCAACGGTCAGGAGAATAACCTCCTCGGTGGTGTGGAGATTGTGCAGGTGCGCACCGAGGCAGAGGCTGCAGGCTCGGCAACTGTCGATATCGACATCAAGGAGATAAATATCAACGACATCCTCTTCGACTGCACATTGGGCGATGATGTGTGGTGTTGCTATGTGGCGATGATGGAGACGGCCAACCTCCAGGAGATTAAAGATGGCAAGTATGCTATGGCGGGCTACTCGTCATACGAGGAGTGTATGCTCTCGCTGATACCTGCTCTGAGCCACGACTCTATGCGTCAGTTCCTTGAGTCGCAGGTAGATTATCGTTGGGACTACCTCAAGTATAACACCTCGTATACGATGTGTATCAAGGTTGTCGATATGGATAATCGTGCAAACTTTGTTGAGCTTGAGCCATTTACCACAAAACAAAATATTTAGCCCTCAGCGAGTGGTGCTAATGACCATAAAAATGGACATTTTGACGAAAACTATTCGTTGAATTATATGCTGTTTCCGTTGAAATCGTTTTGATGTTCAGAAAAAAAATGTTATCTTTGTATTCGTAACGGAGAAAATATTATCTATTTTTTAATACTAAAATCAAATTATTATGAAGAAAATTTTACTTTTGGTCGTTGCTGTAGTTTTTGCTACTTCTGCTTTTGCTCAGGACTATAAGAACTCTATCGGTCTCCGCCTCGGTAATGGTGCAGAGATTCAGTATGAGCGCCACTTCTCAGCTAAGAACTACCTTGAGGTAAATGGTGGTCTTTATGGCTTTGGCAACTCTTTCTTCGGTAATGCTACTTACAACTGGAATTGCTGCGAGTGGGATTGGACTCCTAACGCAGGTAAGTGGTTCCTCTCAGCCGGTGTGGGTGCATCGCTCGGTTTGTGGGAGAAGGCATTCCAGGTAGGTGTTGCAGGTAATGTTGCATTCGGTATCCGCTTCAACAAGCCCGTAACCCTCTCACTTGACTATCGTCCTACCGTATTCTTCCTTGGTAATGCGTGGGGTAAGGGTTTTGCTAATGTTGGTCTTACTTGCACTTACAACTTCTAATTTCTTGTGATAAGGGGTCATTCTCGACCCATCCCAAAAGTAATCCCCCAAGGGCTGTACTTCTTTGTACTATCCCTTGGGGGATTCTTTTGCGATAGGCCAAGCCTAACCCCTTCTGACAAGAAATTGGCTGCGTGCTGACTGGGGAGGAGTTTTATTAGGGAATTTAATGAGTTTAGGGAATGTAGAGAGCTTAAGGATAAATGTCGGTAGCGCCTCCCTAACTTCTCTAAATTCCCTAATTTCCCTAAACTCTATTTTTTAATGCGCCCCTTTTACCCCTTAGACCCCTTTTGTCCCTTGGGCTTTAGCCCGCAGGCGAAACGCCTGCTCTCTAACAACTAAAAACTAAAAACTCTCTTTCCCCTTTGCTCTTTTACTAAAAATTTATACCTTTGTGTTACAAATACCAAAAAACTATAAAACATCAACTATGAAAAAACTATTTCTTATTCTTGTTGCTGCACTCTCTATCAGCGCAGTATCAGCTCAGGAGTTCTCATTGGGCGCTCGTGTAGGCGCTGGTGCACAGGCCGTAGCACAGCTCAAGTTCTCTAACGACAACTACCTTGAGGCACGCTTCGGTGCATCGTGGATTAACCCCGTAGTTACCGTTACTCATGCCACCGAGAACACTATCAATGTTAATTCGTCGCGCGTATGTGCCGATTTCACACTCCTCTACAACTGGCATATCCTCGATATGGACTGGACACCCAAGGCTGGTCGTTGGTTCTTCGATGCCGGTGTAGGTGTTAATGTCGGCGGTAAGGCACACTTCGCCTATGTAGGTCTTGCAGGTATGGCACGCCTCGGCATCTCATTCAACAATGCCCCCGTAAGCCTCTCAGTAGATTGGACACCCTCATTTGGCCCTCGTATCGGCTATGTTAAGGAGTGGTCAGAGGCTGAGTTCAACGACCTCGCATTAGCAAACTTAGGTGTTACCTGCACCTTCCACTTCTAATTTCTTGTGATAAGGGGTCATTCTCGACCCATCCCAAAAGTAATCCCCCAAGGGCTGTACTTCTTTGTACTATCCCTTGGGGGATTCTTCTGCGATAGGCCAAGCCTAACCCCTTCTGACAAGAAATTAATTTGTCGTGATAGCGGCGCTACTATGACGCTTCAGTCGTGAGGGCGAATGGGAAATACGCACAGTATGTCCCATCCGCCCTCTCTCGTGTCAGCGCCATATTAGCACCACTCTGACGACAAATTGGTCGTGCAGAGCCGTAGGTGCTTTATTAGGGAATTTAGTGAGTTTAAGGAGTGTAGGGAGCTTAAGGAATAAATGTTGGTAGCGCTCTTCACTAACTTCTCTAAATTCCCTAATTTCCCTAAACTCTCTTTTTTAATGCACCCCTTTTACCACTTAGACCCCTTTTGTCCCTTGGGCTTTAGCCCTGTCGTTTCCTAAAATAGGTTGACTCGTTGCACCTTATTAACGGATAAAAGAAAGACTCAGGTTAGATAATAAAAC
>SUZB01000017.1 GCA_015060115.1 Rikenellaceae bacterium
ACGGATAGGTTACTCAGCTTTGGAACAACTTGGCATTACGTTGGTTTTTGCTGGCATTCCTCCAAAAATCAGAATTTAACAAAACCCCTGTCTGCCAATTATTTTGCCCCAAATTTCTCAATTCAACGAATTATATGTAACTTTGCAGTGCAAATTTATAAATATCTTTTAATCTATACAATACCCATTTTCACTTTCTGGTGCGATTTATGCAGTTTTGTCGGGGTGAAATTAAACAGCATAAATTATGATTAGCAAGGTGAAAAGTTTTCTTTTGGGCACTGCCGCATTGGTGGGTGGCGCTCAGGCCTCGGTGGCGTGTACGGGAATATCGCTGATGGCTGCAGATAGCTCCTATGTGCAGGCACGAACAATTGAGTGGGCGTATGGCGAGTTAAAGAGCGAATATGTGATTATCCCGCGTGGCGAAAAGTTGCAATCCTATACGCCAACCGGTGCAAATGGTTTGCAGTTTACGGCACGATATGGTGTTGTCGGACTATCGGTCGTGGAGAAGGAGTTTATTGCCGAGGGCATCAATGAAAAGGGTCTATCCGCTGGCCTCTTTTTCTTCCCCGACTATGGCGACTATCTTGGTTACGATGTCAAGCGGAATAGCTCAACGCTTGCCGACTTGCAGGTGGTGCAATGGATGCTTACGCAGTTTGCGACCATCGAGGAGCTAAAGGCGGGTGTGGAGAGTGTGCGCATTGTAGGTCTTGAACCTAATGCTGTGGTACACTGGCGAATAGGAGAGCCATCGGGGCGTCAGGTGGTGATGGAGATTGTCGGTGGTAAGGCGCACTTCTACGAAAACACGGTAGGTGTACTGACCAATGCACCGGGCTTCGAGTGGCACTTGGCAAATTTGAGCAACTATGTAAATTTACGCCCGGGTAGTGCCGATAACTACAACCTTGGTGGGGTAGTGCTCAAACCCTTGGGTGGTAGTTCAGCGATGCGTGGCTTGCCGGGTGATTTTACATCGCCATCACGCTTTGTGCGTGCTGCATTCTTTCGCAATACTGCACCGCAGTTAGACGATGGCCTCGACACAATATTACAGGCCTTTCATCTGCTCAACAACTTCGATGTACCGATAGCCATCGAGGCACCAAACGAGAAGAGACTGCCAAGCGCAACACATTGGACATCAGCGATTGACCTAACGGCGCGAACGATATATTATAAGACTGCGTATAACTCGACAATTCGCTGTATTGACCTTCGGGACATTGATTTTACGAAGGTGAAATACGAGGCGTTTCCGCTCGATAAGATTGCATTGCAACCAATCGAATATCTATATTAGAGTGGGGTAGTTAAAGCTAAAGGAGTGTGAGTCCGATGACCCACACTCCTTTAGCTTACTGCGAATTAGGCTACTCTACATCAAGTATAATCTCATATATTGAATTAGGCTCAAACTCGGCATTGTAGACCAACAAGAAGTTCTCATCGACCACAGCATCCCACGCCTGACCCTCGGCAAGTGTTGGGTTGACGAGGCGCTTGGGGAAGATATATGAGAAGGGTAGGTCGAGGACATGCTCCTGCTTGAATTTATCGCCCTTCATACGCTCAAGGCTGAAGTTGTCGAAGGTCTTAACCGTAACGACATATTTATCACCACGCATAGCGCTCTCAACGCTGTAACCTATCTCTGCATCAACAGCTTGTAGGCGTACCTCCCACTTGGGATCGCCATAGTAGGCCACAACATCGCGGTCGTGCCAGAATCCGAGCTCGTCATTCGAGGGCTCACGACCAAGCACCTCCATAAGGTGTGCAGGGGCAGTCTCGAACTCCGAATCCTCGAAGTCGGGGTAGCGCTCGTCGATAAGCGAGGGATACCACTCGTTCTGCTGGTGCAGGAAGTCCTGCTGATTGATATATGTAGCCTCGGCAAGGGTGTAGCGCTCAGGGTTGGTAACCCAATACTTCAAGGCGCCCCAGCCATTACGACCATGCCAAGTAGTTACCACATAGCCGAGCATCGTAGCCGCATTAGAGCCATTCATCCAGGCGATAGCCATACTCTCCTTGGTGTTGTTTACATCGCCGATAAGGCAGTTACCCACAGCGGCATATACACGGCGCTTGCCGCTCTCCTTCAAGTCCCACTCCTCGCCCGTAAAGCGATCTTCGGCATAGAGCTTGCCATCGCGAGGCTTAAGGTTGCCAAGCGAGTAGGGCATCTCCAAGTTGCGCTGTGTGGCGTGAGCAGCGGTTACAATCAAGTCGGGGTCGAAAGCCTCGTAAATATCTGTAAACTTGCGCAATACCTGCTCCTTGGTGATTGTGTCGGTCTTAATCTCAGCATCTCTGCCACGCTTCTCACCCCAAAGGCCTCTGGTGTGGTCATCTACCCAAGCGTAGTTGTCGAACCACTTAGCTGAGTTTAGCTCCATAATCGTTGCAACAGCATCTTTTACAACCAGAGGCTCGGTAGAGTTATCTACCATACGCATTGCAGCCTCGGCATCATAGCCGGTGATAATGCCCCAGAAGAAGTCGGCATAGATATCTTCGTCGATATCACGGCTCATAAGGTGCATATCGATAACATAGTCGCGGCCGATATTTTCGGGCTTCTCGACAATGGCGACATAGCGAGGGTTGAGCTCCTTGAGCTTATCGAAAACATCGCGTGGCGACTCTTCGTAAACCACGATTTCGGCATCGTGCTTCATCGAGAGGTTGTTGGCAACGCCAATCCAAGCTGTGTCGTTCTCAACAGCCTTTGAGATAAGCACAACATAGCTATCTTCGGCACGGTTGCACGATGATAGGATTGTAGCACACAGGAGTGCTAATGATAGAATTTTTCTCATTGTATATCAATTATTTATATTACTGCAACTATAATATAGTAGAGCAAGAAACCGCCCACTATAAGCTTTAGACCAGTGCCCAAGAAGAACGACAAAAGAGAGCCTATGGCAACCTTCTGCGCCTTGTCCGTAGAGTTGTGGTCGTTCATCATCTCGCCAACGAAAGCACCGATAAATGGGCCGAGGATAATGCCCATAGGACCAAAGAACATACCGAGGAATACGCCAACCGTAGCACCGGTGATTCCCTTCTTTGTACCGCCGAACTTCTTTGACATATAGCCAGGTAGGATATAGTCGAGGATAACGGCAACCAACGATATAACGCCCCAAAATATTAGCATTTGGGTGGTGATGTCGGAGTCTGCGAGAAAATAGGCGCATAGCAGGCCTATGTACGAAAGTATCGTGCCGGGCAACACAGGAATTACAGCGCCCAAGAAACCGATAACACCGCAAGCAATCGCGGCAACGATAAGTATTGTCTCCATTTGATAGTTTATTTTATTTACGCCTAATCATTTTCCAAAGTAAATAAATGGGAATTGTGATTAAGTGTCCGAGTATCAGAAGTAATATTATAAGAATTATTATATTCATTTTGCTTCAATTTGGTTTGCAGATGCAAAGGTATAAAATCAAAGTGATTTTATCAATAGAGCGCTAATATAATCTTGTAGGGTGGCACTACCCTAATATTATTCTTTTGTCGTAATATTTACATTAAGATTACTCGTTTATGTATGGATTTGCGCCAAATTTTTCTTATAAAGAGCTAACCGCTACGAATACTGGATTTAAGAACGAGGCCACCGGCAATAATCTTGCCCGGTTGCGTTCCTTGTCTCATAAGCTCCAGTATATTCGCAATATTGTTGGTAAGCCTCTTTATATCAACTCTGCCTATCGTGATAGGCTTGTCAACTCTGCTGTAGGTGGCTCTAAGACCTCGTTTCACTGTATCGGTAGTGCTGCCGATGTGTCTATTATGAACCTTGATAAAGATGAGCAGAAAACGCTTGATAAAGCTATTTTGTCTTCTTATCCTTGTGAGTTCATTAAGTATGATACTTTCTATCATATCGCTTATGATTTCTCACGTCTCGGTAATCAAGGTGCTCTAATGACATTTGAGGAGGAAATGCCCAACGCATTCCCCCCTCTTAAGTCTCCTACTGGTAATATAGACTTTTAGTCTATGTAGTCCTTCCAATCAATAAGCCCTTTGTAGGTTGCTCTGTTGTGGAATGTAATTCGTTTCATAACTTTTTACTTTTTTTTGAGCTGAAGCTCTTTCAATTAAACAAAAAATGAACGATTGGTTTTTTTTTTACTTCTCTTCTCGCCTTGCCCTTTCGACTGCTATATAAGACATTATAAGGCAGAGACAATAAGAAAATTCTAAAAATACTACCCTTGCAGAGGGTTGGAGATTTTTTGAAATTTCGCCATTGGCTATGATGTTAATGGCTTTACTTTGCAGTCTAAAGGGTATGGCTAGAAGAGTTGTAGAAGAAAGACCAAAAGTGAATACCATTTTCTAATTAAAACTTAAGCACTATGAACAAAAAGACCTATCAGGCGTATAATCGCCAGGTTACTGCTCTCAATGCAGTAAATCGTAATGTGGCTGACCTCGAGGCACATATTCAGTTCCTCTCTCAGACTCGCAATGTTGATGAGCTTGAGAAGTTGAACTCTCAGCTTTCATCGTTTCTCGATGAGATTAAGTCTAAATTTATCGCTACGCTCCCCGATTATGAAGCCGAGTGTGAAACAGACGCTTGTGAGCGTTCTTAAGTCGTTCCTCTGCTGGTTGCTCAATATTGGTAAAGAGCACCTCGATAAGGCTCTCGAAGAGTCTAAACAGAAAAAAGTCTAACTATAATCTTTAGGAGATTTCGCGCGCGCATTATGCGTGTGCGTTTTCTCCTAAATTCGTATCGTATGCGTCAACAAATAAATCTTCGTAGCTTGTACCTCCGTTGTGAAAGTACATCTATTTGGCTAAGTAATCACCATCTCAGGCCTTTGATAATCTTTGTTAACCTTTGGCTCTATGGTGGTCGCTTTCTTGATGGTTTAATATTCACATTGCGTATGTGGTACGCAATATGGACTACTTTCGATGGCTTGTCTAATAGGCAGAAGAGTCGTTAACCCTCATTATAAGAAAATTGCTCCTTATTCTCATTATAAGTTATATAATGACCGTGATGGCATCTATCCGAAGCCTGACTATTATATTAATGTCGATTGTGGCCGTTGTATAAATTGCTTTCGCAAATATATGAGTGCCTGGCGCTTTCGTCTTATCCACGAGTTAACCTCTTTAAGTAAAGCTGAACGACAAAAAACCTACTTTGTAACTCTTACCATTGAGAATAAATTTTATACGGAGAAAAAATCACAACTCAAAATTATGGTTCGCCGTTTTCTTGAGCGTGTTCGTAAGAAGTACGGTAAAAGTGTCCGCCATTTTTTAGTCACTGAGCGAGGTGATAAATTTAATCGTTTGCACTTTCACGGCTTTTTCATTAACACTGATGTCCCTCCTAACGATTTCTATAATCTTTGGTATTATGGCTTTGTCAAAATCGCTGGTGTTGACTCTGACCCTAATAGACCTCTTTCTCAGAGAATATCTTATTGCACCTCATATGTTACCAAAGGTAAGAAAGGTGTAATTTCCAATGTTATACCTCCTGAGAATTGGCCTTTGGTTTTGGTGTCTGCTGGCCTTGGTAAGCAATATGTAGAACCTAATATTCATATTCATACTAACCAGTCGGTTCTTTTTCCGCTTGCTTTCGATGTTACTGGTAAGGTTCGCTCTCTTCCTCGGTATCTTCGTCAAAAGGTTTTTGATGAGCAACAGCTAAAGTCTTTGAAAGATGACTACTTTGCTAATCAGTCTGAAGATGTGATACCTGACCCTCCCTATTTTATAGGTACTAGGCAGTTTGATGACTACACTGCCTATCTTTCTGAATGTGAATTGATAAGATTAGAATACAAATCTATCTATGGCAAATAATATTGTAGAATATCTTGCACAACTTAAGGCCTCTGACCCTAAGCGTGCTAATTGGATTATGGACTGCCCTCACGTAGGTACTAATGATTGGGGCTTTATTCGCCCTAAGTTTGTCCGTGAGGTTATTGCTGGTACCACTGTAGAGTATGACTTTAAGAGTGCATATTCTACAAATCCTACTCTTACTCCTCTTTTGAGTTCTGCAAAGGCTACGGTGTGTGCAATCTTCATCCCTACTCAGTTGTATGTTCCTGCTCTCCGTGATGGTGTGCAGGTTAAAGCATCTAAACACGATTATAGTTTCCCAGTTATCAACTTTGACTATAATAGTGTTTATAGTACAACTCAGGGTAATTCTGCTACCCCTATGATGACCAAACACGGTGCTGGTCTTCCTTATATTCCTGCTAACTCAATATTTTCTGAGTTGCGTATGTGGGCTCCTTATTTTCAGCCTGTTGGTTTTGCTTTAGCTGCCTCGGTTAATGCAAAGCGACCACCTGCCAAGAATGCTATTCCTTTGCTCGGTTATATCGACTTTGTTAGGCACTTTGTTCTGAACTCTCAGGTTGAGTCTACGCCTCTCCGTGTTAAGGGTTACTCTCGTAAGAACATTAGACCTCTCGATTACTTCGAGCCTGAGTTTGTTACCCAAGAAGCAGTCGATAACTATATCACTCGTGATGCTTTTGACAATTTCTTTAAGAGTGTCCGCCAAGCTGGTTCCACTTATCCCATTGATGGTGCCTCTTTCAACATTACTTCTTCCCTTGCATCTCTTTATACTATGGGTAGTGGTGTTGCTAACCGTGCTTTTCCAGCTAAGTCTATGAACTTTATGAAAGATTTGCCTGCTGAAGGTACTGCTATTGTTGCCTTTAACGACAATCATTATGGAGAGTTTCGTCAGACTTACAAAGGTGATTATTTCACTGCTTTCCTTAGTAATGAGAATGTAGAGTTTGAGCGTTCTACTGCTCGTGTTGTTGCTGACGATGGTGGTGTCATTACTATGGACCAGCTCTACCACGCTGAGCGTGTGCAGAACTTTATCCGCCGTACTATCTTTAAGAACTCGGATTATTCTGAGTTTATTGATGCTCAGTATGGTATCACTCCGCCTACGAACCTTACAAAGCCTCTTTTCCTCGGTGCTGTGTCTACTGAGTTGTATTTCAACGATGTAATTTCTACGGTTCAATCTCCTGACTCAAACGGTCTTGTTGACTCTAATACTGACCTTGGTAGCCGTGCTTCTATCGGCTTTGGTCGTATGGTTACTGGTAAGCTTCGCCCTAAGGACCAGGATAACACTCCTTTTGTTAAGTTCACTGCTAAAGAGCCTGGCTACTTTATGGTTCTTGAGTGGATTGTGCCCGTTGTGTCCTACTATCAGGGCTATGACCCTCTCTTTGATAAGGACTCTCTCGGTGATTTGTATTATCCCGCTTTTGACAAAGATGGGTTCCAGGACAAGCAGGTCAGACATATTGTCGAGCAGTATGTTCCTGACTTTAACACTCTGCCTCCTGGCATTACTTTTGCTGAGTATAATGTAGCGTATGCTCAGGAGCCTGCTTGGTGGGAATATATGTCTACTGCACCTGTTATGTCTGGCCAGATGGTTGACGAAAATTCGTATCGCAATTGGGTTTTTCATCGCCGTATCGGTATTAATTTTCTTAATAAAGCTCCAAGCGATACTTCCGCTCGCCCTCTTAATCCTAAACAGCTTTCTTCTGATGCTTTCAAGGATATCCTTGACATCTATGTAAAGCCTGAGGATTTCAACCACGTGTTTGCTAACATTCAAGGTTTGGATAATATCCAAACTTTCTATAAGCACGAATATCACGTGTATCAGCCTTTGTCTCACCGTTTTATGAGTTTCTGACATGAAAAAGTTTGTACCTCAGAATAGGCGTCTAATCCGTTCGGTACAGCCTATTTTACCTGATACTGAGACTATCTATCGTCCTGCTCAAGACCATTTTGATGTGGTTAAGTCAGGCATCGTTGATGGTGTCTCTTCTACTACTGGTATCTTTGACGAATGTTTCGGCGATGTACCCGATATTTTCCGTCAAGATGTAGATAAACTTGAGCTTGCTGATGCTCTGCTTCGAGCTGGTGCATCCACTAAGCAAGTTGAAAAGGTTGCTACTGATGGAGTAGAAAATTAGAACAATTTTCTGGGGGCGCGCATATCCGACTTGAATATATATGCGAGATGCGTACCGCATCGTCGCCCCCTCTTTTAACAAATTAGAAAATTAGAACAATATGGAATATAAACAATCGCCTAAAGTCGTTGACCCTATTCTTGATAAGTTGAAGAGCGCAGCTTCTGATTTTCTTGGATATGGTGCCTCTTTAGGTAGTTCTTTGTTTCAGAATTATCTATCTCAAAAAAATGCTCGTGACCAGCGTGATTGGCAAGAAAAAATGTGGCATATGCAAAATGCTTATAATACCCCTGTTGCTATGAAAGAGCGTATGTTAGCTGCTGGTCTAAATCCTTATCAGATGACTGGTGCAGAGCCTGCTGCTTCTGCTGGTACTGGTGCAATGGCTTCAACTCCTCAATTACCTGACCCTCTTGACTCCGTTAAGAAGTTAGCTGAGGTAAAAAATATTAATGCAGCTACTGCTAAAACTCAATCAGAAAATGATAAAATTCTTCAGGAGACAATTAACCTTAAGATTGCTGAGCGTTTAGGCCTTGTAGATGCTGAACAAGCTGAGGCCCAATGGCGTGAGTTATCTCAGCTTTATGGTACTTCTCGTAGTCCTGTTGAGTTGTCTACTCAGGAAACTGAGTCTCGTATCTCTGATAATCGTGCTTCTGCTATTGCTCATATGTCAGATGCTCAGCTTAATGATGAGCTTGCTGAAGATAGTAGAGTTTTAAGAGATGGCCGTAAAGATTTGCTCAGTGCTCAAAATGATGACTACCGCTCTCAAATTCAGCGCCGTATAGAGCAGACAGCCATTGATTATGCCTTGGTTAAAGTTCAGCAAGAGGTTGGCAAATCTCAGTTCTTCTTAAATCAGGCTATGACTGAAAACCAGAGGCGTGATTTTAGTGAGAAAGTTCGTACTTTCGATGCCCGAAAGACTGCCTTAGATATTGGTAATCAGCTTGGATTAACTGAGGTAGCTCTTAAGGAGTATGCAGATGCTGTTAATGATGCTTGGAAGACTGTAATGTCAGGCAATCCTTTCAAAAATCCCTTAGATTTTTTTGATGCTATTAGTACTGTTTATGCAGATACTTTGCGTAGCATTACTGGTAATGTATCTACTTTTGTACCTCTTGACCCCTCAAAAAATCCTACACCTCGTACAAGAAAAAACGGCTATAAATAGTATTTTTTAAAAAAAAGTATTATATTTGCGGAAAATTAGGGTATTATGTTGACCGTTCTCCTCTTGATAGTGCATATTTTAATATATGTTGCTGTAGTCGTTTCTCTTGTCAAATTCATCATTTGGCTATTCAAGAGGTAATATTTAACATAACTTCGTTCTTTCTCGTATTGCCCCCCGTAAAATCGCAACTCTCTTCTATTCAACTATCTTTATAGTTGTCTATGCGCTTTGTCGTAATATTTACATTATGTTAAATCGCGTATGGGGAAGTGGTAGTACTAATTGGGGCTAAGTTGGATTAAATGAGATTAAGCTAGAGAACGAAAAAACTATGAAGAATATCAACGAAGTACAACTCAAATGCGCAGAGGCTCTGCTTAACGGCTCTCTCGTCTACGAGATTGTTGTTGCCGTAGTTGTGCTCGTTGGCTATCTCTTTATCTTTAGGCCTCTGCTTGAGAACGAGGGCGAAAAGTAAAGTACTTAGCCGCCAAGAAACTATATACGACAGATACGGCCGTTGTAAGCATCTTCGAGGGCGTTGGCCAGATATAGAGATGCTCGACAAAAAGTTTCATACAGAGATAGTTCAGCGCAATAGAGCCAAGAACAGATAAGGCATAACGAATTAGCTGACCTCTTGTTTTGTATTCCGTAGCACGGAAGGCAACATTGCGGTTGAGCCAAAAACCTGTAAAGAAAGTAATCGGAAAAACAACGATAAGCGATGCAATATGTGGTGAGACAACAACGACGCCAAGGTCGATAAATCGCTCGGCCACGATATAGTGATAAATCACAAAATACCACAGCGTATCAAGCGCCATATTAGCGCCACCGCAAAGGCCATAAGCAAAGATATCACGGCTAACAAGGCGCTTAAATGGGGTTATATACAACCAATCGACAAGGCGTATAAGTAGTTGTTGTATCATTGTTTAGGATTGGTTACTTAAAGCGTTTTGGAGTATGCACCCACGACTGCTTGAACTTATCTCTATTATCGCGCACAAATCGCTCACAATCTGCCTTATCCGAGCTACCATAAACGGCCACGGCATACATCTTACCAAGTGTCAAAATATCGCAACACTCTGCATACTGACGCCTTAGAATATCCTCCATAGCACGCTCGGCATTCTCCGTTGTTGAGTAGCTACCGACAACGACCCAGTGGCGAATATCATCTCTATCTATCCACCTTAGAGGCGCAGACTCAGTAACGACCGCCTCTTCTGCAACCTCCACTACCGTAGGTGCTGGTGCAGGAATATCAGCAACAACCTCTACCTTGGCAGGTACAGGGCTCGCTACCCTATCGTTTGCCAAAAATAGATATGCACCAATACCCAAGAGTGCGACCACAACGGCAGCAATCGCTAAGTATGGCTTTCGGCTACGACTATGAATCTTGATAGGCGCTTTATCGGCAAGATTGAGAGCTTTCAATAGCTCCGCATCGGTAACAAAGCTCTTATCACGAAGCGTACCCACACCGCTAATTGTCAGCGTATTACCCTCCTTCACCTTATCCAACCATCGAAGATATATATCCTCGGCCTCAGACGATGAAATATTGGCTACCGATGCGATAACATCACAGAGTGACACACCCTCCTCAGCGCTCGAAAACTCCACGGCAAAGGTGGGTGCAACTACCCTATTTCCCTCCATTTTGGCCATTCGTCGAACCACGCCAAGCGAGCCGACACGAGGAAGAACAACGGCATTATGCTCCGCAAGAGTGTTGTAAATCAGCTTATTTACCTCGTTTACCATTCTTCTTCTTTTTATCCTCCTCGCGGTACATCTTGTTAGCGTACTCCGCAACGGCATTTACATCCGTAACGGCAGGGCGCTTAAGCGACACGATAATAAAGACAATGCCGAGCAAAATAAAGGGTACACTGAGCCACTGACCCATATCGAGCGACATAGTGCTCTCGAAATCCACCTGACGCTCCTTAACGAACTCGATAAAGAAGCGTGTAAGGAAGATGCCAATCATCGCCAACCCAAAGAGCAGACCGGGGCGACGACGACCCACATCCTTGCGGTAGTAGAGCCACAAAAGAACGGCAAAAGTGATAAAGTAGCAGAGTGCCTCGTAGAGCTGAGTCGGGTGGCGTGCGGGAATCTGCTCGATAATTGCATCGGGTACATCGCCAGCATACTGATACCACTCGTAGCGAGCATCGTGGCGCACGAACTTAAAGCCCCACGGCAGGTCGGTAGCGTAACCAACAATCTCTGAGTTAAATAGGTTGCCAAGGCGGATGATACCACCACTGAGCGGAGCAACGATAGCGATACGGTCGAGACCCCATACAAAAGGTAGATGGTTGCGGCGAACAAAGCCTACGATGCCGATGATAATACCGATGGTTGCACCATGGCTCGCCATACCGCCATCACGAATATCGGTGATAATACGCCAGGGCTCGGGTAGATACACCTCTGGCTCATAGAAGAGGCAGTGGCCAACGCGAGCACCGATAAATGTGCCGAGAACAATCCACAAAAATGCCGACTCCAAGGTGCGCGATGGCAGCCCCTCACGCTTAAAGGTGAAGTAGCATACACGCTCGGCAGCAAGAATGGCAATAGCCCACATAAGACCATACCAGCGAATATCCAAGTCGCCAAGCATAATGAATGTGGGGTCAAAATTCCATACTATACTCAACAGGTTCATTGTATTTTATATTTAATTATTTCAGATGTGTTATATAAATTAGTTAATATGCCTTTATTATAGTTTAGCTTGACATAATAGCTGTCTTAGCAATAACTCTCCAGGCCTGAGCGATATTCTTTTGGGTAATAATAATATCCTCGAAGTCATCACGGTTGCGTGCAACAAGACGCCACTCTTGCTCATTGGCTGTTAGGCGCAACTTTCGCCAAATGACACTATTATCTTTGAGGACAAGAACATACTCGTTGCCCTGGATAATCTCGTCAAGTTCTACCCTTTTGAGAAATAGCTCTGTTACGGCGCATGTAGGCTCACACATAGCTCTCTGGTAGGTACGCGCAACAATTTCACAGCCACTAATTGATGGCAAGCAGATGTTGGCTATGGGGCTATAACGCTTTAGATCAGGAAGAATATTCTCCACCTCGTCGTTGTAGTATGCTATCTCATTACCGGCAACTAACTCGCTGTTAAGCATCGTTCCTGCACCTGTAAGCAACCATGTGCGATTAATCTCAGGAAAGCATTTTACGATACGATCTGCAAGGTCAAACGAGATACCATAGTTACCTCGCTTTATGTGGTAGAGATTCTCGGCACGATTTAGACCTATATATATGGCGAAGAAGTTTGTCGTCATATTCGCCCAGCGAATAACACTCTCTAATCGCTCCCAGTTTGCATACTTATTCGTCATATTTATAGCTCATATTTACGAAATTTGAGTATCTTTGCACCATGGCCCTGTAGTTCAATGGATAGAATTTAAGATTCCGGTTCTTACGATGAAGGTTCGAATCCTTTCGGGGTCACTCCTCATAAGGCGCTTGAATATCTTTCGGGCGCCTTTCTCTATCTGTTGTACTGAGTCTCATCCAAGTCCTCACTGCAAATATACCATATTTATTTGTAATAAAGAGTGTATAACCATACTTTTTTTGTCTTTATCGTAATAAAAATCCCGAATGCTTTATGACATTCGGGAAATTTTAGGTTATACCTATATTAAATATCTGTAAGCGATACGATGTTGTTCAGCACGGCATATATCGTAAGACGACCGATAGAGCGCGTTTGGAGCTTCTCAGAGATGTTGTTGCGGTGAAATACTACCGTCGCCAACGATATATTCAGCATATCGGCTATCTCCTTGTTGATGTGTCCCTTAACTACCAGTGCCAAGACATCACATTCACGAGCCGAGAGTAGCTGAGGCCTCTCGCTCTTTGTTGCAGGGTGGTTGCCGTGAGGGTGTCCCGCTTGGTGTATCTGAAGCAACGAGCGCACTATATGTTGCTCAGAGCCAGTTATATCGACAGTATGAAAGCCGGACTGAACAAATGTTGATGCCTCACCCTCCACAAAGACTATCGTGCGACGCATAACAGCCCGGAAATAGTCGCTATTGTGGAAAATTGTAGATGCTGAGACGAAGTAGTGTGCAGCCTGCGCTTCGCCCTTGTTGGCAAGATATTCGGCCAACGAGCCATACGACACAACCTCGACAGATGCGGGGGTGATGTCCACGAGAATAGAGCGCAGAGCCATAGCGCTCAGCGAATTCTCCATGATAATCACCATCTGCATCTGGGGCATCATACTACTCGCGGATATAGATCTCCATTAACTTGGCGTTGCCCTCAAACTCAATATCGCAACACTCGGCAGGGATAAGCACCAATTCGCCCTCCGCCAAGCTCTCCTCTGCACCATCGGCAATGATGCGTACCGAGCCCTCGAGAGCGATATAGACAACGAAAGAGTCAAGAGCCGAGCGGTCGAGTTCCTTGTGGCCGGCGACATCGTGCATGGTCATTGTAAAGAACTTAGAGTCAATAACCTTGGTCTCGCCACCTGAACCCAAATTGTAGGGCTTACGCAGAAGGTCTGCATCGGCCTCGAAGTCGATAGCATCAACAGCCAAAGCTGTGTGCAACTCACGGCCCTTGCCCGAAGCATCTACCCTATCCCAGTCGTAGATACGATATGTTACATCCGAAGTCTGCTGCACCTCGACAACCTGAATACCTGCGCCAAGGGCGTGAACAGTGCCAGCGGGGATAAAGAATACATCGCCCTTCTTAACCTCTACGCGGTTGAGCAAATCGGCCAATCGCGACTCAGAGACGGCAGCGATATACTCCTCGCGTGTGATTGTCAAGTCCTTGAAGCCAAGATAGATGGCAGCGCCCTCCTTGCAGTCGGCAACATACCACGCCTCTGTCTTGCCGTAGCTCTGGTGGCGCTCCTCGGCAAGTGCATCATCGGGGTGCACCTGCACCGAGAGTTTGTCGTTGCAGTCGAGATACTTGATAAGCAACGGAAACTCCAAGCCGAAGCGCTCAAAGTGCTTCTCGCCAACCAACTCGCCCATATAGACCTCGATAATCTCCTCAAGGTTGTTGCCCTTGAGCATGCCGTTGGCAACAACCGAGATATCACCCTTTACAGAGGATAGATCCCAGCTCTCGCCATAGAGCTTATCTTTTGGCAGTCGCGATGCAGCCTTGCTCCTCTTTTCGAGGATTACTTTACCACCCCAAATACGCTCCTTGATGCGGGGCTTGAATTTTATAGGATATAACATATTTCTATCTTAATTACTTATTAACCAACTAAAAGAGTGTTTCGACATACGAAACTACTTCATCTACATCGGGCGTAAGCGAGAAGACCTTGCTTGGCTTCAGATACCACAACTCCTTATTCTGCGTTGCTCGCTCCTCGCCACCACCTGTGATGTTGAGCATCACGCAGTCGTCCTTCTTAATTTCGCCTGCCTCGACCATCTTGATTAACGACCATAGAGCCACCGATGGTGCAGAGTAGATGTCGATGCCCTCCAACTCCTTAAAGAGCTTGCGAGCACGGCGAGCCTGAGCATTCGTAGCCACCATAATATTACCGTTTGTGGCCTTTAGTGCATCGTACAGACCGCCTGCCAATGAGTAAGGAGGCTTACGGTTAGAGAGTACCTTGGCATCGATAATCTCAGCATCACGACGAGCCTTCTTTGTATCGTATGGCAACATCTCGCGAGAGTCTGCCACCCATGCATCGTACATAGGCACGAAGGGCGCATTCTGCGAGACGATAAGTCTCATAAGGTTTTCTCCAAAGCGACCATCCTCGATAAGGCGCTGGTTGGCCTCCCATGCAGCAATAGCACCGGTGCCGCTACCTACGGCCTGGAAATAGAAGTCGGGAATACGGCCAATGGTCGTAACGGCAGAAAGCACGGTGGTAGACATACCATCACGGCGAGCGATATTCTTTGCGCCACCCTCGGCATAGAATTTCGACGACTTGAGAGCAAGGTTCGAGAGGTTGATAGCGTCAAAGTAGTCGCCACCCTTGTCGCAAGCGATAAGCTTCACGCAGTCGTTCAGAGGCTCGGTAAACCACAAAGCATCGAGGTTGTCCGAGGGTACGGCCAACAGAAGCTTGATATTGTTGTCGGAGCAGACCTTAGCAAAGGCGCGAGCAGTGTTACCAGCTGATGCAACGACCATTACACGCTCCTCCTTGTCGTCAATGCGGGCACATACGGTGTATGCCTCGGTCTCTTTGAACGAGCAAGTGGACATCTTAACACCCTTCTCGGGGCAGTAGCCGTTGAGTGTAATCCATAGATTATCCAAGCCTAAGTGCTTAGCCAAGGCCTCGCTCTTGTAGGTTACGGGAGCTGACGAGCCTTTGAGCATACGCTTTACGGGAAGCCAGTCGCAGAACTTGTAGAGACCATAGCTATCTGGCTTAACCTCAATCTGTTTCTTCTCGTACTGGGCACGCACCAACGAGGGCGCTTTGCACTCGGCATCATCTAAAATCCAACCGCTATCGTCGAACTCACGACCAGTTGCAACACACTTTAGGGTGTACTTTGTAGGCTTGAAATTTTCCATATTTAAGTTTGTAATTATTTCATATCAACTTAATAATTGCGCAAAGTTACTCATTTTTTCTCCGTTTACCAATAGGTAAAGATACCTAATTTTGGAGCTGCTGGTTGTTAGATGTTATATTAAGCTTCGTGATAGCATCTATGCTCTCTCTTTACGCTTTTTTATTATTACTCTTTCATTTTTCATCTTTTTACACTACCTTTGTAAGTCAATGCTTTGATTAAATCGTAAAATTATAAAGATATGAACAACTTTATCAAACATCTTTTTCTCGTTGTGGTTGCGGTAGTTGCTGTCGTTGCCTGCTCATCTGAGCCTAAGCGAGAGCCTATTACATCAGATTTTGCTGTCTATCTCAATGGCTATCAGCTTATTGAAAAGAGTGGCGTATTGGAGCAAATCACCGAGTCCAACCGCCTGATGTTGGCCTCTACGGCATCTTCGGAGGTGTCGGCCGAGAACTCGGAGTTCCTCAAGAGCGTTGTTACGGACCTCGACAATTCGGGATTGTCGCTTACGAAACCCGCCTATGCGCTAATAAATTTCGATGAGACCGAGGAGAAAGCAGACCTCGTTGCCGTTGTCGAGGTGCACGATGCCGAGAGCGTAGATAGGCTTGTGGCTACCATATCGGACTATCTCGAAAAGCAGGGCGAGGAGCCTCTCGCGCTCAGCCGTGAGGGCGATAACCGCTATGTCGATTTAGGTGAGGAGGGCACTTTAGTTGGCTACAACAAAAGCCGTATGGTTGTGTGCGTTAATACCGACAACCTAAAGTCGTTTGTAGATGATGCGCTAAGCTCTCCATTGGCCGACTTAGAGCCTTTCGGGGAGCGTGATTTTGCCCTCTATATCGACAATCAGCGACTTATGGATATATATGAGAAGATGTACGCCAAACAGCTTGCCGAGGCGGGCATCTATGGCGATGCTGAGGCTCAGAAGATGATTGGCTATATCGCCAATTATCGTGCATCGTTGGCCGAGAGGTCATCAACCATTCTCGGTATGGCTTTCGAGAATGGAAAAATCGTTTTAGATAGCAAGGTCGAGGGCGTTGATGCTGAGAAGTTTAACTGGCTAAAGCCGGCTAATGCCAACAACCTCAAATATCTACCCAAAGAGACCCTTGCGCTTATCAACCTTAGCCTCAATGGCGAGGGTCTGATGTCGTTTGTCAACGAGATGTTTACCGAGGAGTTTATCGCATCGCTCGGTATGGATACCAACGAGTTCAAGGCGGGCTTGGCAATCGCCACCGATGCCGTTAGCTCTATTGATGGCGACATCACGATTGCGCTCAACACTCTCGATGGCGTGATATATCGTGGCAACCCCCAACCCTCTAACGTCGAGGCTATTATGCTTGCTGATGTAAAGGATAGATATATCATCGACAATGTGGCATTGTTCGGTGGTGCGTTCCTCACTCGCACAGCCGATGGCAACTATACCCTACCTCTCTCGCGCACTATGCGCCTTAACCTTGGTCAGGGCGAAAACACCCTCTTTGCGGGCGTAAATGCCACACTTGCTAGGCAAGAGCCCTCAGCCGAGGAGGCTCGTTGGGCAGATGTTGTCAAGGGCTCGTATGGTAGCTCTATCTTGGTCGATATCGAGCAGATTGTGAGCACCGAGTTTATCAACGACCTCTTCACCCTCACACTTGCGGGAATGGACGAGCCTGCCGACACCATTGCCGAGCAGATTGTTACGCTCAGCGACTACCTCTATATTCGCGCTACAAGCCCAACATCGGGCGAGATTGTTTGGGTGTTTGACAACAAGAATGTTAATGCCTTGCGTCAGATTAGCGATGTCGTAATGCCCTATATCAAGCTCTTTGTTGCATCTCAAATGTAGTTTAGTTACCGCAGTGAAAACTATTAAGTTACAAAACGTTCTGCCTCGCATCTTTGCCGATCGCAAGAGCGATATATCGTCGGATATATGGCTTCGCGACTTGACCTTTGAGCGTGGCCGTAGCTACCTTATCGAGGCCGATTCGGGCAAGGGCAAGTCATCGTTGTGTAGCTATCTCTATGGCCAGCGCAACGACTACGAGGGTGCGATATTGTTTGACGACAGCGATATTTGTGGCCTCTCACTTGACGAGTGGTCGGCTATTCGTCAAAGGTCGATTAGCATACTCTTTCAGGACCTAAAACTCTTTGGCGAGCTTACCGCCTTGGAGAATGTCGAGATAAAGAGCCAAATCACCCACTTCTCGGATAGGGCGACTATCGAGAAACGCTTCGAGGAGCTGGGTATTGCAGATAAACTAAACACTCGAATTGACCGCCTCTCATTCGGTCAGCAACAGCGAGTTGCGCTTATCCGTGCGCTATGTCAGCCTATCGACTTTCTTATGCTTGATGAGCCTATTTCGCATCTCGATGAGCGTAATAGCGCCACTATGCGCGATATGATTTTGGAGGAGCAACGCCATCAAGGTTTTGGCATTATCGCCACCTCGATAGGTCGCCATATAGATATGAACTACGATAAGGTACTGAAGCTATGAAACTAATCTGGAAACTACTTCGCCAACATATCAGTATTGGCGAGTTCTCGGTGTTCGTTGTTGCGGGCATTATCGGTATGATTATTATGCTCACGGGTGTGCAACTCTATGGCGATGTGCGCCCGATGCTCACCGGCGAAAAGTCGCTTATCGGCAACGACTATATGATTGTTACGAAGCCCGTAAAGCGTGTAGGCATAAGCTCAACCAAGTTTACAAGTGATGAGGTTGAAGCCTTTCGTAATGAGGAGTTTGTTATCGACCTTGGCGAGTTCCTATCATCGCAATACGAGGTCTACGGCAGTGTTATGTTCAACGGCCGTAAGCTATCCACGATGATGTTCTTTGAGGCTGTAGACGACAAGTTTGTAGATGTCGAGACGGATGAGTGGCACTTCGAGGGCATCGGAAGTTCGATACCTATTATTATACCTCGCAACTACCTCAATCTCTACAACTTTGGCTTTAGCCAGACGCAGGGACTACCACAGATTACCGAGGCGCTAATCAAGAGCGTAGAGCTCGATATTCGCCTTTCGGGCAATGGCTATCGCGACAATCTCCCTGCCCGTGTTGTAGGCTTCTCGGATAGGCTCAACACCATTCTTGTGCCTATGGAGTTTATGCAGTGGGCCAACAAGCGCTATGCTGACACAGCCAGCAACGAGGTGTCGCGCCTTATTGTCGAGGTGCAGAACCCTGGCGACCCTGAGGTTATGGAGTATCTCGATGCTATGGGCTATCAAGCCGAGGAGCGAGCTGCTGAGAGTAGTAAGGCACTGTTCCTACTTCAACTAAGCATTGCGGTAGTCGTGCTTATAGGCCTTATTTTCAGCCTTTTGTCGATATTTATCCTTACGCTGAGCATCTACCTGCTTATCGAGAAGAACAGCGAGAAGCTACGCAACCTCTCGCTTATCGGCTACACCCCGAAGCATATCGCCAAGCCCTACAACCTTATCACAGCATCGCTCAACCTTGTCATATTTGTCGTTAGCATACTTGTTACCTTGCTTATCCGTGCCAAATACCTTGGTTATCTTGGCGAGGTGTTCGGTATCGAGGTTAGTAGCTCTGCCCTTGTTTCAATTGTTACAGGTATCGCTATCAGTATCACAATCACAGCATTTAATGTGCTGATTATTCGCCGTAAAATAGGTATTATATCAAGCAAAAGATGATACGCCAAGCTATACGAGAGGATATTCCCACGATAATGTCTATTGTCCGCAGTGCGCAGTGTGCTTTGGCCGAGTTGGGTATTGACCAGTGGCAAGATGGCTACCCATCGGTAGAGGCCATTGAGAACGACATTGAGCAGGGCGTAGGTTATGTTGCCTGCAATGAGCAGGATGCGCCAATTGGCTATGCGGCTATTGTCCTCACTGGCGAGGAGGCATACAAACAGATATCGACTTGGACGACTGGCGAAGATTATGTTGTCGTTCACCGCCTCTGCGTTTCGGGCGATTGTCGCCGTCAGGGTATCTCCTATCGCCTTATGCGCTATGCCGCAGAGCAAGCCCGCAAAGTTGGGTTTAGCGCCTTTCGCATCGACACCCACCGAGGCAATATCCGTATGTTGCAGATGATGCAAAAGCTCGGATTTAGCTACCGCGGAATTGTGCGCTACGATAGTGGCGAGCGTATGGCATTTGACCTAAATATATAAGCCACTGAGTATATGGCAAGTTATCTACAAGTAGAGAATATCTCAAAGTCCTACGGAGACCGCACTCTGTTCTCCGATATTAGCTTCAATATCAACGAAGGTGATAAGATTGCCTTGGTTGCACCTAACGGCACTGGCAAGTCATCGTTGCTGAAGATTTTGGCTGGTGTTGAGCACTCCGACCGAGGTGGCGAGGTGAAGTTTATGAAGGATATTCGCGTAGCCTTTCTCGACCAAAATATGGCGTTTGACCCCAAGCGCACAATCTTCGAGGAGGTCTATTCGCATATGAGCGACCTCACGCCAGCAATCAGAGAGTACGAATTGGCTATGGCGAGTGGCGATACAGGGCGCTTGGAGCGTGCTATTGCCGCTATGGATGCCTCCAACGGCTGGTCTATCGAGCAGAATATCCGCCAGGTGCTCTCCTCACTGAAGATTGAGCGCACCGACCAGCTTATGGGTGAACTGTCGGGTGGCGAGGCCAAGCGTGTAGCGTTGGCATGTATGATGTTGCAGAACGCCGAGTTTCTGATTATGGATGAGCCTACCAACCACCTCGATATCGATATTATCGAGTATTTGGAGGGCTATCTTCAGCGCTCACGATGCACGCTTCTGATGGTTACTCACGATCGCTATTTCCTTGACCGCGTGTGCAATACGATTATGGAGATAGATCGCGGTAAGCTCTACACCTATCGTGGCAACTATACCGAATACTTAGAGAAACGCGAGGAGCGCTACCTAAATATGCAGGCCGAGATTGACAAGTCGCGCAACCTGCTACGCCGAGAGTTGGAGTGGATACGCTCGACGCCTCAGGCACGCACAGGCAAGGCACGCTATCGCATCAACGCCTTCTACGACCTTAAGGACAAGGCTTCGGTAAGTCTGCGTACCGACAATGTGGAAATAAATGTCGGACAAGCCCGCCTTGGTCGCAAGATTATCGACTGCACGGATGTGGATTTGAAGTTTGGCGAGAGACGAATGCTTGATAAGTTTTCGTATAAGTTCACCCGAGGCGAGCGCATCGGCATTGTTGGCCGTAATGGCGTGGGTAAGAGCACATTTCTTAACCTTATGTCAGGTAATTTAGAGCCTGATAGTGGCCTCGTTGAGCGTGGCGAAACCCTGCAAATAGGCTACTACACCCAGCGAGGCATATCGTTCAAGGCGGGACAGACTGTCTTGGAGTGTGTTCAGGATATTGCAGAGGTAACACGCACGGCAGATGGCTCGACCATCTCAGCTACAACGATGCTCAACCGCTTCCTCTTTCCGCACGAGTCGTTCAACAAGCGCATCGACATCCTCAGTGGTGGCGAGCAGCGCCGTCTCTATCTTCTTACGGTCTTGATGCGCAACCCCAATATGCTTATCCTCGATGAGCCTACCAACGACCTTGACATTATGACACTCAATGTCTTAGAGGAGTATCTCCGCGAGTTTAAGGGCTCATTGCTTATCGTTTCGCACGACCGCTACTTCTTGGATAAGACCGTTGATCACCTCTTTGTCTTCGAGGGCGAGGGCCGTATTAAGGACTTTGTGGGTGGATATAGCGAGTATCGCGAATATATCAAGGAGAAGGAGGAAATGGAGCGTAGCGAACAGCGTGCCTCTACACCTCAGAAGCCACAACCTCAGCGCTCTCACGACACATCGAAGCGTAAGTTGTCGTTTAAGGAGCAGCGAGAGTTGGAGCAGTTGGAGAGAGATTTGGAGAGCCTGAACGGGGAGAAAACGACTCTCGAAACGGAGCTTTCGTCTGGCTCATTGGCCTACGACCGCCTAACCGAGGCCTCGAAACGCATCGAGGAGATAATCGCTTTGATAGATGAAAAAGAGTTTAGATGGCTTGAACTAAACGAATAACTAACAAACCATTATATCGCCTTACCTAAACCTGTATAATTGCCCTACAAAGGTCGGTTATGCAGGTTTTCTTTGCTCCATACTCTTAGCCTTGGCATATTAGTTGTGTTTAGCCTTGGCGTAAACTTTATTTTTAACCAAAAACAAAAGAGTATGAAAGCAATTAGACTTTTTTCGTTGTCGCTACTTTTGACCTTTGCGGGCATCGTAACAGGCAAGGCGCAAACAACCTTTTATGAGGTAACGGAGTACACACCAACAATCTATATGATTGCACGCGGTGAGGTTACGGAGGAGTATGATGCCGATGCTACTCGCCAAGAGATTATTGACGACTACGCCGAGACTGCCCGTTGTGGCTTCTCGCAGCTTAAAAATCCTCAGTTTATCTTCGCCACACGAAACAACAAGTTCTCGTTGGCTCTTGGTGGCCGTGTCAGCCTACGCACAAGCTACGACTTTATGGGTGCTGTGGGCAATATAGACTTCGTTCCCTACGACATTACGCCCACAACCTACGCCAATCGTCAGCGTGTGATGATGGATGCTACAACCTCTCGCCTATTTATGAAGGCGATCATCAACAGCAAGACCCTTGGTCGTGTGGTTGTATATTCGGATATGGATTTCCGAGGAGGTAACCAATTCTCTTATATTCCGCGACTTAGGTCAGCTTATGTACAGCTAAAGGGCTTTACCGTAGGTCGTGATGTAACAACCTTCTGCGACTTGGAGGCAGCACCGCAAACAATCGACTTTGAGGGCCCTAATGCCTATAACTTCGAGTTTAACCAGATGATTCGCTACGAGCATAGCTTCTTGCGTAACCACCTTACCTTGGGGATTGCCGCCGAGATGCCCTCGGTGAATGCCACCTATGGCGAGAACTTCGCCCCTATACTTCAGCGTGTGCCCGATGGCATCGCCTATCTGCAGTATGCCTGGGGCGAGAACAAGTCGAGCCACCTGCGTGCATCGGCCGTTTTCCGCGATATGTACCTCCACGACAAGGGTGATAACGACAACACCACACAGTTTGGTTGGGGCGTTCAACTTAGTGGCCATATCGACATCACTCGCTGGGTAGACATCTATATGAATGGTGTATATGGCAAGGGCATTACACCTTATATTCAGGAGCTTACTGGTGCGCCATACGACTTTATCTACAATCCCGAAAAGCCTACCTCGCTCCTTACCTTGCCTATGTGGGGTTGGCAGGCAGCAGCCCAGATTAACATTGTTCCAGGCGTATTCTGGTTGGCTGGTGGCTACTCGATGGTCAATCTCGACAAGGACAAGGGTTACTTAGCCGACGACCAGTATCACCGTAGTAGCTATATCTTTGGTAATGCCTTCTGCAATATTACGCCTAACTTTACCGTAGCGTTGGAGTACCTTCGTGGTATGCGCGAAAATATGAATAAAGATAAGGCTCACGCCAATCGCGTCAACCTCCTGTTGCAATATAACTTCTAAAACTATCATTTATGGTAGGTCGGCACTCTTCTCAGGGTGCCGATTTTTTCATACCTTTGTACCCATATATAAATAAAATATAACTATTATGAGTCTACATTTTACTGGTTTGGTTATTGGCATTGCCACATTTCTTATTATCGGTCTTTTCCACCCTATCGTCATCAAGGGCGAATACTACTTTGGCGTGAAGATATGGTGGGTATTCCTCATTAGCGGCATCATATCGGGCATAGCATCGCTGTTTATCGAGCAGATATTGCTCTCTACGCTCCTTGCCGTGTGGTCTGCATCGTCATTATGGGGCATTGGCGAGTTGTTCGAGCAGCGCCGCAGAGTTCAGCGTGGTTGGTTCCCTGCACGCCCTGAGGGTAAGCTTTTTGAGAAAAAGTAACTTTTTTTCGATTTCGATGTTACATTCCGCCACCCTTATTCGTTATATAGGTGAAAGAAGATAACAAAAGAGTAAGTTGTGAAGAGTATCATAGAGAGATACACCGAGTTAATTTCGGAGGTTAAGGATAGCGTTTACCGCATGGCACTCAGCCTTGTAGGTGAGCAGGCCGAGGCCGAAGATATAACGCAGGATATATACGAGAGGGTATGGAGGGCCCGCGACAAGGTGCTCCTCGAAGAGCGCCCTCGGGCCTATGTCTGCCGAATGACTCGCAATCTCGCTATCGACAGACTTCGCCAGAGGGAGCGACAAGCCTCGACCAATAGCCCCGTAATTGAGCGTGAGGGCATTGGCGATGGTAGCGACCTGAGGGATATCACACAACAAACAAAGGCGGTTATCGCTACCCTGCCAGAAAAACAGCGCTTAACAATCCATCTGCGCGATGTCGAGGGTTACGAAATCGAGGAGATTGCCGAGATTATGGAGATGGACGCAACGAGTGTAAGAATGAATCTGTCGCGAGCACGAAAGAGTGTGAGAGAACAAGTTTTGAAATTAATGAACTATGGAGTTGAATAGAGTTAAAATATTAGCCGACAAGTATTTCGATGGCATTACCTCACGCGCTGAGGAGCAGGAGCTAAAGGAGGCTTTGCGCTCTATCGACAACCTCGATAGTGAGCTTCAAGCACTCAAAACGATGCTTGGAGCAATGGAATCACTCCACGAAACAACCTCGCCAGTGGAAGTCGTTCACCCCACTACACCTCGCAGAGTTGTTTGGCTTGGCAGAGTGGCGGCTGTGGCTATCGCAGCGTGTGCTGTGTTCGGCATATTCTTAGGCATCAACCATCGCGAGCAGTCGATTGTAGAGTCGCCAACGATTATCTGCCACATCAACGGAGAGCTTGTTAGCGATCAGGCTATAGCGCGTGCCGAGATGGATAGAGTGCTTGGTGGAGTGGCTGATGATATGGCTTTGGCTATGGCAAAGATTGAAAAGTTAAAAATCGTCAAAACAGAGTAGTAGCATTGATTAACTAAACCTAAATTTATATGAAAAAGTTTCTTTCTTTGGCTCTAATTTTTACCCTCGCTGTTGCTGGCCTCTCTGCGCAAGAGCATGGTGTGGTAGCGATAAACGATAGTGGCGACTATGTATCGTCGAAAGATGGCAACCTTAACCTCTCGGTGGCGGGTATGATGTTCTCAATCAACAACGAGGGCCAGGCTGTTCCCGCTGTACCTCAAAAGTCGAATAGCAAGATTGGCTTCTCGGCATACGGCGAGAGCTTTGGAGCTACAAAGACCGACCATATAGCATTTTTTGAGTTGGGTGTTAATACTTTAGCCAACCAATCTTACGACCTATACACGCCAGAGGAGGCTGCAATGTTGCCATTTAGTCGCAAATCGACATATCTCGCTCTTAACCCGATAACTATGAGTGTCGCACTCAACAAGAGTCGTTCATTGAGTTTCAATATGGCAGTGGGCTTCGCTATCGAGAACTACAAGTTTGCGGGTAAATACTCGATGAAGTATGATGGTGGCATTATGCGCCCTATCGAGCTTGATGGCAACATCAAGAAGTCGAAACTTGTTGCTACTTACCTACATTTCCCATTTTTGCTAAACTATAACTTTAGCCGTAAGTTCTTTATTGCTGCGGGCGTAAACCTCGATATCGCCATAAACTCAAAGCTCTTTTATAAGAAGCCCAGAACCTCTATTGAGGGCGAAGTAACCCTTAATCCGGTACAGGTGGGTGCTACGGCACGCATCGGCTGGGGTAAGCTCTATGGCTTTGTAAACTACTCGTTTATGGAGATGTTCAAGGTAGGCACAGGCCCTGGTGGCAATCGTCTATCGGCAGGTATAGGTCTCTTCTTCTAATATAAATTTTAGTTAAGATGAAACGGTTTATATTATTCATAATCTTGTGCTTGCCACTATCGGCAATAGCCCAAACCACAAGCTTTAACAAGCTTATGGAGAAGTACTCAACGATGCAAGATTGCACAACAATTGTAATGGAGAAAGAGATGTTGCGCAGTATGGGTGTGGAGTCGGGAATGGATAGTGTGCTCGTGGTATCGGTAGAGAGCGAAGGCCTCATTGATACATTCAGAGAGGATGTAGCGCTTGCCACCGAGGGGTTTAGCGTGTTGATGACCGTAAACAGCGGTGGCGAGATGGTTAAGATTGTTAGCCGTTCGGAGGGTGGTAAGATTAGCGAGATGATTGTGCTGACAATATCGTCTGAGGAGGGTGTTGCAATCCGAGTTACTGGCAATAATCTATCGCTGAATGAGGCAATATCACTAATTGATATGTAGCAATAATTTAGTTTATATGAAAAGATTTATATTGCTGATGCATTACTATTACCAATGTTAGCATCTGCGCAGATTCCAGCCATCGAGAAGCTTGGTAAGGAGGCCAAACGACAGAAGGGAGTTGAGTACGAAAGCGTTGGTAGTTTTATGCTCGGTATGGCATCGAAGATGGCACCCAAAGAGCAAAGAGCGACTTTCGAGATGCTTGACCATATAGATATGATAGTATCGGAAGATAACACATATCTTGCCACTCTTGAAACTCGACTAAAGGCTATTATCCGAGATTTAGGAGCATCGTTTATTGTCAAAACCGACGAGGAGAAGACGACCCACGAGGTCTACGGCGTAAAGAGCGGAGGCGTATTCACGCAACTAATCATCATCACAAAGGGTAAAGCCAAAGGCTATGCCGTAACTGCAATGAGTGGCAAAATACCCGAAAATCGCCTTGGCGAAATAGCAAAACTTAGCCACCCAAAAAAGTAAAAACCATTAATCTAAATACCTAAAACAGAGTTTATATGAAAAAGTTTATCGTATTGATTGCTATGCTCTTGCCACTTGGTGCAATGGCAACAGTTCCTGAGTTGAACAAAATTGTAGACAACTACTCAACAACCGAGGGTGTTACAGTTGTAAACCTTACGGGCGAGATGCTCAAGGCGCAGGCTGGTGCAGCAGGTGCTGACGCAAATAAGTATATCGAGGATATTGAGTCGCTCGTTATCCTTCAAAGCGAAACCGCCGACCTAAGCAAGAAGATTGTAAAGCAGGTTGACAAGGCGCTTAAAGGCGTAAATCTTGAGAGCTTAGTGGATATTCAGGCCGAAAAGGATAATCGTGTCAGAGTACTTGCTAATCGTGATGGCGAGGTAATCGCCGATATTATCGTCTTTGTAACAGAAGGCGATGAGGTTGCCTTGATAATGATTTCGGGCACGCTTGACGAGTCAATCCTCGGCGATATGCAGAGTGGCATTGGCGGAATAAGCATTGGCTAATTCACCTAAAAACGAATTGAGAAAAGAGGGCTTAACACCCTCTTTTTCTTTTGATTAATAGTTGTCGGCCATAGGCTCAAAATACTTCTGTTCGTGGTCGCACGATGGGCATTGTTTCGGGGCAATTGCACCGCGCACGATATAGCCACAATTGCGACACTGCCAGATGATTTCACCATCACGGCGGAAGAAGTCGCCATCGGTCAATCGGCTCAATAGGCGCAAGTAGCGACGCTCGTGCTCTCGCTCCACCTCGGCTACAAAGCGAAAAACGGCTGAAATCTTCTGGAAGCCCTCGGCGTGTGCCGTTTCGGCAAACGAGGAGTAGAGCACCTCCCACTCTTCGTGCTCGCCCTCGGCTGCCGCAATCAAATTCTCCTTGGTCGAGAGGATTATACCCGCAGGAAATGTGGCGTGATGAATGGTTGCGCTACCACCCTCCAAGAACTTGAAGAAGCGCTTGGCGTGCTCCTTCTCCTGATCGGCTGTGGTGTTGAAGATAGCGGCAATCTGTTCGTAGCCATCTTTAGATGCCTGTTTTGCAAAGAAGTTGTAGCGGTTGCGTGCCTGACTCTCGCCAGCAAAAGCCTTTAATAGATTTTCCTCCGTAAGAGTTCCTTTAAGTGTGTTTCTCATAATACGATAGATTAATTTTACCAATCCTCTTTTTAGCAAATTACAAGCCAAAGAGAGAGACTGAATTCCGAATGGCGGGGGCTATTTGCTTTTTCGTATATTTTTTGCTATCTTTGCACACTATTCTTAGAAACAATAAATTATACACAATATGGCAGACGAGAAAATTATATTTTCTATGGTTGGTGTGAGCAAGGTGCTCAACAACAACAAGAAGATTTTGAACAACATCTACCTTTCGTTCTTCTATGGCGCTAAGATTGGTATCATCGGTCTTAACGGTTCGGGTAAGTCTACCCTTATGAAGATTATCGCAGGTATCGACAAGAGTTTTCAGGGTGAGGTGGTATTCTCTCCCGGCTACACCGTAGGTTATCTTGAGCAGGAGCCACAGCTCGACCCCACAAAGACTGTTAAGGAGATTGTCGAGGAGGGTGCAGCATCTACCGTAGCACTTCTCAAGGAGTACGAGGATATCAATATGAAGCTCTGCGAGCCTATGTCCGATGACGAGATGGCACGCCTTATCGAGCGTCAGGGTGAGCTTTACGAGAAGATTGACCAGGTAAACGGCTGGGAGCTTGATAGCGTTTTGGAGCGTGCCATGGATGCTTTGCGCTGTCCCGATGGCGATCAGCCTGTAAATGTACTCTCTGGTGGTGAGCGCCGCCGTGTGGCTCTATGCCGTCTTTTGTTGCAGCAGCCCGATGTTCTGCTCTTGGACGAGCCTACCAACCATCTCGATGCCGAGAGTATCGACTGGTTGGAGCAGCACCTTCAGCAGTACAAGGGTACGGTTATTGCCGTTACGCACGACCGTTACTTCCTTGATAATGTTGCAGGCTGGATTCTTGAGCTCGACCGTGGCGAGGGTATTCCTTGGAAGGGTAACTACTCTGGCTGGCTGGAGCAGAAGACCCAGCGTATGGCTATGGAGGAGAAGCAGGAGAGCAAGCGTCGCAAGACCTTGGAGCGTGAGTTGGAGTGGGTGCGTATGTCGCCCTCGGGCCGTCATGCTAAGTCAAAGGCTCGTCTTTCGGCCTACGACAAGTTGATGAATGCCGACACCAAGGAGCGCGAGGAGAAGCTTGAGATCTATATCCCCAACGGCCCCCGTTTGGGCGATGTCGTTATCGAGGCTCAGGGTGTAACAAAGGCCTTTGGCGACAGGGTGCTTTATGAGAATTTGGAGTTCTCGTTGCCACCCGCAGGTATCGTGGGCGTTATCGGTGCTAACGGTACAGGTAAGACCACCCTATTCCGTATGATTATGGGCTTGGAGGAGCCCACATCGGGTAGTTTCCGTGTAGGTCCTACCGTGAAGCTCGCCTATGTCGACCAGCAGCACAAGTCTATCGACCCCGATAAGACCGTTTATGAGGTTATCTCGCAGAATTCAGACCTTATTCAGCTTGGCAACCGTCAGGTTAATGCTCGTGCCTATGTAGGTCGCTTCAACTTCAACGGTGCCGACCAAGAGAAGAAGTGTGGTGTATTGTCGGGTGGTGAGCGTAACCGTCTGCATTTGGCTTTGGCACTCAAGGAGCAGGGTAATGTGTTGTTGCTTGATGAGCCTACCAACGATATTGATGTCAATACCTTGCGTGCGTTGGAGGAGGGCTTGGAGAACTTCGCAGGTTGTGCTGTCGTTATCTCGCACGACCGTTGGTTCTTAGACCGTATCGCAACACACATCCTCTCGTTTGAGGGCGACTCGAAGGTTGTATTCTATGAGGGCTCATACTCGGAGTACGAGGCTTGGAAGAAGGCTCAGGGCGAGGATACAACACCCAAGCGAGTTAAGTATAAGAAACTTTTGGCAGAGCAGTAATCATCTGCAACATAATAGATTATGGCACAGAAACCTTCAATTCCAAAGGGCACGCGCGACTTCTCACCTGAGGAGATGATGCGCCGCACCTACATTTTCGATACCATCAAGAGCGTATTCCGCCTCTTTGGCTACGCTCCGTTGGAGACACCCTCGATGGAGAACCTCTCTACCCTTTTGGGTAAGTATGGCGATGAGGGCGATAAGCTCCTCTTCAAGATTTTGAACTCTGGCGACTATGGCGCAAAGCTTACGGAGGAGGAGTTGCGTCAGGCGTCAAAGATTTCGGAGAAGGGCTTACGATATGACCTTACCGTACCCTTTGCTCGCTATGTCGTGCAGCACCAGAACGAGATTGTCTTCCCCTTCAAGCGCTATCAGATTCAGCCCGTATGGCGTGCTGACCGTCCTCAAAAAGGTCGCTATCGTGAGTTCTATCAGTGCGATGTCGATGTTATTGGCTCAAAGTCGCTCCTTAGTGAGGTAGAGTTGGTAGATATTGTTGCCCGTGTCTTTGCGAAGCTCGGCATCTCGGTAACGCTTAAGATGAACAACCGCAAAATCTTGTTCGGTATCGCTGAGTCTATCGGTCACGCCGACAAGATGATTGATATCACGGTAGCTATCGACAAGCTCGACAAGATTGGCTTAGACAATGTCAAGGCTGAGTTGCGCGAGCGTGGCATCGATGATGAGGCTATCGCCAAGCTTCAACCTATCCTTGAGCTTAGCGGCACAAATGCTGAGAAACTCAGCAAGCTAAGCGAGGTTATTGGTACTTCGGAAACAGGCGCCAAGGGTATCGAGGAGATGCGTACAATTTTCGACAATGTCGAGGCTTTGGGCATCGCTCTTATCCCCGAACTCGACCTCTCGTTGGCTCGTGGTCTGAACTACTATACGGGTGCTATCTTCGAGGTTAAGGCCAACGACTTCCAGATTGGCTCTATCTCTGGCGGTGGTCGCTACGATGACCTTACCGGCATCTTTGGTATGCCCGGAATGTCGGGTGTCGGCATCTCGTTTGGCGCCGACCGCATCTACGATGTGATGCTCGGTCTCAACCTCTTCCCTGAGGAGTTGGCTTGCTCAACCAAGGTACTCTTTACAAACTTTGGCGAAGCAGAGCAGACCGCATCTATGCGCCTTATCTCTCGCCTTCGCGACAAGGGCGTAGCTGCCGAAATATACCCCGATCAGGGCAAGATGAAGAAGCAGATGGAGTATGCCAACCGCCGTGCGATACCCTATGTTGTGATTATCGGCTCGGAGGAGTTAGCCGAGGGTTGCGCAACATTGAAGGATATGCGCTCAGGTGAGCAGACAAAGCTCTCGTTTGACGAACTTGTAGAGTGCCTGTAAAAGACTGAAGATATAGATGAAACGCCTCGTTATCTTAATCGTTGGTTTAGTTGCCACTTGCCTTAGTGCGTCGGCACAACTTAGCCAGCAACAGCAGATACAGAAGCTCAACTATCTATATCAGCAAATACGCAACAACTATGTAGATGATGTACCTCTTGAGCCGTTGGTTGAAGAGGCCATCATTGCTACTATCAAGGAGCTTGACCCACACTCAAGCTACCTGACACGGGAGGAGATGTCGGCATTACGCACTCGCCTAAGTGGTGAGTTTGCAGGTGTCGGCATTCGTTATCTTATGCACAACGACACACTTGTTGTGCGCACTACGCTCGCAAACTCTCCCGCCGAGCGAGCAAAGATTCTCCCCAACGACCGTATTATCTCAATCGACAATCGCACAATTATCGCTATCCCAGCCGATAGTGTCGCCACTCTTTTACGAGGCAAGCCTAATACAGATGTCAGCCTTGGTGTCATTCGTCGTGGCAATGATAAGCCCTTGAGTATCACTCTTAAGCGCGATAATATCGAAAGTAGCGCTATAAGTGCAGCTTTCTCTCTTGGCGATATCGGTTATATCTCGGTATCGACATTCTCGAAGCCTGTTGCCTCGGAGTTTTATTCTGCTTACAAAGCACTTGGCGATATTGAGAGCCTTATTGTAGACCTGCGTGATAATGCAGGTGGCGCTATCACCTCGGCAATTGACCTAACGGGGCTATTCCTCCGCAAGGGCGATGTTATAGTCAGCACAGAGGGTCGTGGCAATACGACTATTTACGACAAGAAGAAGGATGGTCCGTTGCTTGATATTCCGCTCGTTGTTCTAATTAACGAAAATTCAGCCTCGGCAAGCGAGATATTTGCAGGGGCTATACAAGACCATGATAGAGGCGTTGTTGTGGGCCATACCAGCTTTGGCAAGGGCTTGGTACAACGAGTTCTCGACCTTAAAGATGGGTCGGGTGTCTGTCTTACGATTGCCCGCTACAAGACTCCTTCGGGAAGAGTTATCCAACGCCCCTACTCTATGGGCGATAGAGAGGAGTATATGCACGACACAATGCGTTATATGCACCCCGACTCCATTCCTTACGATGATGAGTTGCTATTCCGCACCCTAAAGCGTAGTCGAAAGGTCTATGGCGGTGGCGGTATTACACCCGACATCTACATTGACATTGATGGTGTAGAGCTTTCACCTGCGCTTATTAAAGCCTATAACGAATCAAAGTTCGAACACGCTGCGATAGATATTCTCGACAGAGTATCCACCGAGAGCATCATCAAGCAATGGCCTACCTATAAGGCGTTTAACGATAAATTCTTACTCTCAAGCGAACTTAAAGAGATCTTCTATCACAATGCCGAGATAGAGGTCGAAACACTCTCCGATCGAGAGAGAGAGTTTATCGAAGCGATGCTTTTGGCAACGATAGCCGAGTCTGTTTATGGGGAGCATGCACGACATTATATATATGATATCCGTTTTGACAGAATGATGCGTCAAGCTATGGCGATTGCCAACGATGAGGAGCTTATACGCAACACATTGTTGTAGAATATTAGAATTTTGGTAGAAATATTTGGTTGATAAAGAAAATTTATCTATCTTCGTTCAACGAAATCCCAATATTACTAAACCAAACTTATTTATGGCATTCGACAACAACAATCGTCGTGACCATGACGACTATGGCGAACAGATAACGACCAAGGCTGTGAGAGCGGGCAAGCGCACCTACTTTTTCGATGTTAAGGCTACGCGCGGTGATGACTACTTTTTAACCATTACCGAGTCGCGCAAGCGCACCAACAACGATGGCAGCTCATCGTTCTCTCGCCACCAGATATACCTTTACAAGGAGGACTTCGGCAAGTTTATGGAGAGCATTACCGAGATGATAGACTTCATCAAGGAGCATAAGCCAGAGTATTTTGCCGAACTTGAGCGAGCAAAAATCGACGAAGAGTTCGATAATTTATAGCTTTACACACAGCCTGTCCTACCCTACGGTTCGACAGGCAATTTTTTGTAATATGAAGAGTGTTGTTCTCGGTTTTAGTGGCGGAATAGATAGCCAGAGTGCAGCCCGTTGCCTACGCGATGAGGGTTGGAGGGTCGTTGCGCTCACCATAGACACCTTGGGCGATGAGGCGATGATAAGTAGGGCTCAACGCTCAGCCGAGGCATTGGGCATTGAGTGGATGAGATACGATGCCCGCCAACGCTTCGAGAGCGATATTATCAACTACTTTTGCCAAGAGTATATCGCAGGTCGTACACCAGCGCCTTGCACCCGATGCAACACACATATCAAGTGGTCGATACTCTCCGAGGTTGCAGATAGCCTAAATATCAACAATATAGCTACAGGCCACTACTTTCGTATCGAGCAGCACGACAACCGATACTATGTAGCCCAAGGTGCCGACCTTACAAAAGACCAATCCTACTATCTTTGGGGTCTATCTCAAGATATTTTGCGCCGTGCTATAACCCCTATGGGCGAGAAAATCAAGAGCGATGTGAAGCAAAATTTTGAGGATAAGAGCGAGAGTATGGGCATCTGCTTTCTTGGTGGCAGGCACTACTCCGACTTTTTGCGCGAGCGATGCGGAGAGCTCTTAGCAGGAGACATTGTCGATAGCCTTGGGCAGGTACTTTCTCGCCACAACGGCATAGCGCTCTACACCGCAGGGCAGAGGCGAGGTGAGGGTATTCCTGAGGGATATCGAGTGCTTTCGATAGATGGCGAGCGTAATAGTGTCGTTGTCGGAAAGGCTGATGAGTTATATAAACATACGCTTTATATTAACGAGTGTAATATCGTATCCGAAAGCGAGTTGCTAACGGCCAACGACATCACAATTAAGATTCGTGGCATCGGCCGCAACCCCGAAAAGCCCGTAAATATTGAGCGCTGGGAGGGTGGCTACAAAGTAACTTCAGAAGATGCTGCTTGGGCACCCGCCATAGGTCAACCTTTGGTCTTCTACCGTAAAAATTTGGTCATTGGTGGAGGAATTGTTGCGTATTTCGACTAAATATCGTACATTTGCGCGGATTAAACAATACGCAAATTATGGTACGCAAATTATACGATTGGGTATTATCTTGGAGCGCCAGCAAATGGGGTTGGCTTGCTCTATTTTTTATGGCACTCTTCGAGGCAAGTTGGTTTCCCCTTCCGCCTGATATTCTGCTTATTGCACTCTGCATTGGTGCAACACAGCGCTCGTTCCGCTTTGCATCACTATGTCTTTTCGGCTCGGTGTTGGGCGCTGCGCTTGGCTACGGCATCGGACACTTCTTGTGGATTACTCCTGCGGGCGACCCTACTGCTATCGCCAACTTCTTCTACGACCATGTATTTAGCGTTGAGAGCTTCAATAATGTAGGTAACCTCTACGACCGCTTCAACTTCTGGATTGTCTTTACAGCGGGCTTCACACCACTGCCGTTTAAGCTCTTTACTATCGCTGGCGGTATGTTCAATATCAACTTCCCGATGTTTATGATTGCCTCGGTTGTTGCTCGCGGTATGCGATTCTTCCTTATCGGCTGGCTTATCTGGAAGTTTGGCGCACCTATCAAGGTCTTTATCGACAAATACTTCAACCTATTAGCAACGCTGCTTGCTGTGATGCTTATCGGCTTTACGGCTCTTGCGTTTTGGCTCTTTGGCAGTGGCGAGGAGGAGAGCGCAGAGGAGGCTACTATCGAGGAGGTTGTAGCGACTGATAGCCAAACTGCGGAAGAGAATTCTTTAACTTTGGAGGAGGCTTCAGTATGCGACACTTTGGACTAATCGGCCGTACCCTCGGACACTCTTTCTCGGCAAAGTTCTTTAACGGCAAGTTTCGAGCCGAGCAGATAGATGCAGACTACAACCTCTTTGAGATTGAGTCGATTGAGATGCTCCCGGCATTGGTTAAGGAGCGTGAGCTTGAGGGCTTCAATGTTACCATTCCCTATAAGGAGAGCGTTATCCCCTATCTTGATGAGCTTTCAGAGGAGGCTAAGGCAATTGGCGCTGTAAACTGTGTTGTTGTCCGTGATGGTAAGATGGTTGGCCACAACACCGATATTACAGGCATCGAGGCATCGTTGCATTGGCTCGATATAGCACCCGAAGCAAAGGTTTTGATTCTTGGTACGGGCGGTGCTTCGAAGGCTGTTCAGTATGTTTTACGCAAATATGGCGTTAGCTTTACGGTCGTTTCGCGCGATGAGCAAAAGGGCGATACAACCTACTCAAAGCTCTCGGCTGAGGATATCGCAGAGCATAAGATTATCATCAACACCACACCCCTCGGTATGGCGCCCGATGTAGAGAGTGCTCCTGAGATTGATTACTCGGCAATAAGTGCTGAGCACAAGGCCTTTGACCTTGTCTACAACCCGGCTGAGACGCTCTTCCTGAAGCGCTGCAAGGAGCAAGGGGCATCTGCGATGGGAGGCATAATGATGTTACAGACACAAGCCATAGCATCGTGGCATCTTTGGAAATAAAAAAAACGAGGCAACCGCCTCGTTTTTTTTTACATATCGCCAGCGCTAAGCACTTTGTCAGCCTCATCGTAATCCTCTGCCCGCACCATCAGGCGTGAGGGAAATGCCCCCGTTGCATATATCGAAGACATAAACTCGCCATGGATAACCGACTCTATGCCAGCGCTATCCAATACCGACTTAGCCACCTCAGCCTCTACGGGGCTACTGTACTCTCGTACACGCTTCAATGTATCACCACTCTCTGTCATAATCGTTATAGTTTTAAGTTTTTTGTAAAGTTAACACTTTTTTCCTTAAAAAAGCAATCATCATACTTTTTTTATCACAAAAATTATCGCTATATTTGTACACTTAATTTTATATCGTTATGCGTCAGTTTGTACACCTACATGTTCACTCGCAGTATTCACTGCTTGATGGCCAGGCAAGTATCCCAAAACTTGTCGATAAGGCCATTGCTGACGGCATGCCCGGCATCGCCATTACCGATCACGGTAATATGTTCGGTGTCAAGGAGTTCTTCAATTATGTAAACAAGAAGAATGGCGCACGACGCGATAAGATTAAGTCGCTTACAGCACTTGTTGAGCGCTTGGAGAGTGGTACAGCTTCGGCCGAAGAGATGGGCGATGATGCATCGGCTGCGTTGGCCAAGGCGCGTGCCGAGCTTGATAGTCTACCCAAGGCTGACTTCAAGGGTATTATCGGCTGTGAGGTATATGTGGCTCACCGCCGCCTCTTCAACAAAGATGGCAAGGGCGACCAGAGTGGCTACCACCTTATCTTGTTGGCCAAGAATATGACCGGCTACAAGAACCTGATCAAGATTGTATCGAAGGCCTATACCGAGGGCTTCTATATGCGTCCCCGTACCGACCGTGTGGAGATTGAGAAGTACCACGAGGGTCTTATCTGCTGTTCGGCTTGTATTGGTGGCGAGGTGCCACGACATATCCGTGAAGATAGGTTCGAGGAGGCCGAGGAGGCTATCCGTTGGTATAAGAGTATCTTTGGCGACGACTACTACCTTGAGCTTCAACTCCATAAAGCAACCGTTGAGCGTGCCAACCACGAGGCATACCATGTGCAGCTAAAGGTCAATGAGTATCTTAAGCAGTATGCCGACAAGTATGGCATTAAGCTCGTCTGCACCAACGATGTCCACTTCGTGGAGGAGGAACACGCTGAGGCTCACGATCGCCTTATCTGCCTTGGCACGGGCAAAGACCTCGATGACCCAAAACGAATGCTCTACTCTAAGCAGGAGTGGATGAAGACCACGGCAGAGATGGCTGCCATTTTCGAGGATGTTCCCGAGGCGTTAGACAACACCATCGAGGTATGCAACAAGGTCGAGAGCTACTCTATCGACCACGCCCCTATTATGCCCACATTTGCCATTCCAGAGGATTTCGGCACCGAGGAGGGCTATCGCCAAAAATACACAGAGCAAGACCTCTTCGATGAGTTTACACGCGATGAGAATGGCAATGTCGTGATGTCGGAGGGCGATGCTAAGAAAAAGATTGATAAACTTGGAGGTTACGACAAGTTATATCGTATAAAACTTGAGGCAGACTACCTCGCAAAACTCGCTATGGATGGCGCTCATAAGCGTTATGGCGAGGAGCTTGACGAGGAGACCCTGACACGCCTAAAGTTTGAGCTTCATATTATGAAGACTATGGGTTTTCCGGGCTACTTCCTTATCGTGCAGGACTTCATTCGTGCTGCCCGCGAGGAGTTGGATGTATCGGTAGGCCCGGGTCGAGGCTCGGCTGCAGGCTCGGCAGTGGCTTACTGCCTTGGTATCACGCAGATAGACCCCATTAAGTACGACTTGCTGTTTGAGCGATTTCTAAATCCCGACCGTATCTCGTTGCCCGATATTGATATCGACTTCGATGATGATGGTCGTGGCCGTGTGCTTAACTGGGTAACGCAGAAGTATGGCAAGGAGAAGGTGGCGCACATCATCACCTACGGCACAATGGCCACAAAGATGGCGCTAAAGGATGTCGCCCGTGTGCAGAAGTTGCCTATCCCCGTTTCAAACCAGCTCTGCAAGTGGGTTCCCGACCGTATTCCCGACCCCAACGATAAGGATAAGCTTCTGAAGATTAACCTTAAGAATGCTATCAACGCTGTTCCCGAGTTGAAGGCTGCCGAGGAGTCTGACGACCCCGCTATGCGCGATACGATTAAGTATGCGAAGATTCTTGAGGGTAATGTCCGAGGTACGGGTGTGCATGCCTGTGGTACTATTATCTGTCGTGATGATATCACCGACTGGGTGCCTGTAAGTACCGCTGTCGATAAGGAGACTGGCGAGAATATGCTCGTTACGCAGTACGAAGGTTCCGTAATTGAGGATACCGGACTAATCAAGATGGACTTCCTCGGTTTGAAGACCCTCTCGATTATCAAAGATGCTGTCGAGACTGTTGAGCAAACTCACGGCGTAAAGATTGACATCGACAATATACCTATTGACGATAAAAAGACATACGAGCTCTACTGCAAGGGTGGCACTATCGGCACCTTCCAGTTTGAGTCGCCGGGTATGCAGAAGTATCTAAGAGAGTTGCAACCCTCGACATTCGAGGATTTGATTGCGATGAATGCTCTCTATCGACCTGGCCCGATGGACTATATCCCCGACTTTATCGACCGTAAGCACGGGCGCAAACCTATCGTCTACGATATCCCCATCATGGAGCGATATTTGAAGGACACCTACGGTATTACGGTCTATCAGGAGCAGGTGATGCTTCTCTCGCGATTGTTGGGTAACTTCACTCGAGGCGAATCGGATACATTGCGTAAGGCGATGGGTAAGAAGATTAAGTCGAAGCTCGACGAGCTTAAACCCAAGTTTATCGCTGGTGGTAAGTCCAATGGCCACGACGAGAAGGTGTTGGAGAAGATTTGGGCCGACTGGGAGAAGTTTGCTTCGTACGCCTTCAATAAGTCGCACGCCACTTGTTATTCGTGGGTTGCCTACCAGACAGCCTATATCAAGGCGCACTATCCATCGGAGTATATGGCAACGGTCTTGAGCCGCAACCTTAATGATATTAAGCAGGTTACGACCTATATGACCGAGTGCAAGAGCATGGGTATTGCGGTGCTTGGCCCCGATGTCAATGAGTCAAAGGTGAAGTTCTCGACCAACAAGAAGGGCGATGTTCGCTTTGGCTTGGCAGCCATCAAGGGTGTTGGCGAGGCGGCATCGGAGAGCATTGTTAAGGAGCGAGAGCAGAATGGCGCTTATAAGTCGATTTACGACTTTATGGAGCGTGTAAACTACGCTGTTGTAAACCGTAAGTGTTTGGAGAATATGGCCAACGCAGGCTGTTTCGACTCGCTTATCGACTTCAACCGCTCGCGCTTCTTTGCCGAGGACCAGAGTGGTGTAGCCTTCCTTGAGCAACTTATCCGCTATGGACAGCGCGTTCAGCAGGATAAGCAGAATGCTCAGCAGAGCCTCTTTGGTATGGCGATGGATGCAGGTTTTGCTATTCAGCAACCGCGAGTCCCCGTTGCCGAGGATTGGAATAACCTGATGATACTTAACCGCGAGCGCGAGGTTATCGGCCTCTACCTCTCATCACACCCTCTCGACCGTTTTGGCTTCATACTGCGTAAGATGTGTCAGGCGAAACTTGGCCATCTCGACGACCTGAAGCCCTACGATGGTATGGAGATAGCAGTTGCGGGCATTGTTACCGATGTTACGAACTTGGTAACGAAGGATAACCGCCGCTATGCTCGTTTTAAGATGGAGGACTACGAGACAGGCCACGAGTTCACGCTATTTAGCAAGGATTACGAGAAGTTTGGCCTTATGATTGAGGTAAACAACTTCCTCTTTATCCGTGGCCGTGTGCAGACCCGCCCCTATCGCGAGCCTGCAGAGCTGGAGTTTAAGATAGTGTCGATTCAGCACCTTGCCGAGGTTGCTGAGAGCATCTCTAATATCCGCATTGACTTGGATATAAACGAGATTTCGACCACACTTACCGATATGCTTCAAGAGCGCATCGAGGCAACTCCGGGCAAGACAAATGTTGGCATTACGGTACACGACTACGCCGAGGATATTAAGGTAAAGCTTAAGTCGAAGCAGTTCCGCATAGAGCCCACAACGGAGTTTATGGAGTTCTTGGAGCTAAACGAACTAAACTACACAATAAGCATATAATCGTTTACATTAGATAAACTTAACTAATTCACTAATTTATAACTTTTTAAAACATTATTTATTATGGCACTTAACATTACAAAGGAGAACTACGAGCAGATTTTGGCTGAGGGTAAGCCCGTTGTTATCGATTTCTGGGCAACATGGTGTGGTCCTTGCCGCATGATTTCACCTATCATTGAGGAGCTTGCTGAGGAGTATGAGGGCAAGGTTCTTATCGGCAAGTGCGATGTAGATGCTAACGACGATGTTGTTGCACAGTACATGGTTCGTAACATTCCTACTATCGTCTTCCTTAAGGACGGCAAGCAGGTTGATAAGCATGTAGGCGCTGGCACCAAGGAGCAGATCAAGGCTAAGATTGATGCATTGCTCTAATCTTTAATACCTATCGGTATCGAAGAGGCTGAATAAAAAGTGTATTTTGTCGTTACGCTCGCCCTCAAAATCCTCATTTACGCCTTAGTAAACTGCGGTTTTTCGGGCTTCGCAAGCCTAAAACTACATCTTTTTATTCAACCTCTAAAAACTAAAGGAGATGACTAATTTGCTTTTTAGCCATCTCCTTTTTCTTTGTTTAGCCCCTACTCTTCTGCCTCAATCTCTTTGGCGAGGTCATCTTTGTGGGTGGTGTCAATCTTGAAGAAGAAACGGATAATATTGCCAAAACCAAGAGCCACAATCACCAACGAAATAGCATAGACAATAAGGAACGATGACGATGAGCTGAATATGTCGGCAATACCCTCGCCACGATACGAAAGAACGGTGAGAGAGTATGCCACAGCATTGTTGCAAATATGCAGGATTATTGGCATTATTATCGAGCGAGTCGAAATATAGAAGTAGCTGAGTATCAATCCGGCAATGAAAGCATCTAAAGCAACAACAAAGCTACCGTGAGCTGCAGCAAAGATAAGCGATGATACGACTACGGCTAACGACAAGGGCATCTCACGACGAAGGATAGAGATAAGCCTACCACGGAAGATTAGCTCCTCAAGAATGGGCGCAACAACCACAGCTACGACCAATGTCCACTCTCCATCGGGGAAACTACGAATATCGTTATCGAGCCACTCGGCAAGTGGCGATGTAGCCACCGATGCTGCCACGAGCAGAACGACACCCATCAGCACCTTTGTGGGATTAAAACCCGCACCTCGCCATCCTACCGAGGGCAAATCACCACACACAACACGCTCATAGAGAGATAGTAATATCAACAAGGTAAGCGAAATGGCGACATTAACAACAGCAAACGCCAAGTCGTTATCGGCAGTCGAGATACCCATCGAGCGAGCTATAAGAGTGATACCCACCGAAGAGAGCAATGCGATAGCAACGAATGCAAAAATATGGAGTGTTATGCGAAGTAATCTTTTCATACCTATGGGTCGTAAAACAAATTTCAAACAAAGATAGGTAAATTTCATTGAAAAGAGGTGGTAAATCCGATAAAAATTACTATTTTTGTCCGTTAATAAAGATAAGTATATAGTAAGAAGATAGAGTTAAAATGGGTAAAGTTGTTGCATTGGCAAATCAGAAAGGCGGTGTAGGTAAGACAACTACGGCGATTAACCTTGCAGCTGCCGTGGCGCTTTTAGGCAAAAAGGTGTTGTTAATCGACGCCGATCCTCAGGCAAATGCCACATCGGGCCTTGGCTTCGATATCAACCAGGCGGGCACTTACGAGTGCTTGTTGGGCGATAAGCGTGCAGAGGAGGTTATCCTCCACTCCGAAGATATCAAGAAGCTATGGGTATTGCCATCGTCAATCAACCTTGTGGCTGCCGATGCTGAGCTCTCGACAATGGAGGGCGCCCACCACCGTATGAAGGAGATTATCGACTCGGTGAGGGACAACTACGACTACATCTTTATCGACTGCTCGCCATCGCTGGGCTTCACTACGGTCAATATTCTCACAGCTGCCGACTCGGTGCTTGTGCCGGTGCAGTGCGAGTACTTAGCTTTGGAGGGTCTTAGCAAGTTGCTCAATACCATCAAGATGATTAAGAGCCGCCTTAATCCATCGCTCGACATCGAGGGCTTTGTGCTCACGATGTATATGCGTAATAGGCTCAACAATCAGGTCGTCAGCGAGGTACGCGAGCACTTCGGAGCACTCACCTACGACACCATCATTCAGCGTAACATCCGCTTGGGTGAGGCACCCTCGCACGGCAAACCCATTATGCTCTACGATGCCTCGGCATCAGGATCGGTAAACTACCTAAACCTTGCCCGCGAGTTTTTGAAACGAAACAGAAAAAAGTAACATCACAATATGGCAACACAATCTAAACGAGGTTTGGGCAGAGGTCTTGATGCCCTATTCGGTATCGACAACGCCACTCAGCAGTCGAAGCCTATGGCCGAGATGGCAGAGGTGGCAATCACGCTTATCGACCCCAACCCCCAGCAGCCCCGTGTATCGTTTGACGAGGAGGCATTGGCCGAACTCTCTGCATCAATATCACAACTTGGTGTTATTCAGCCAATCACCCTTCGCAAGCAGGCGAATGGTCGCTACACTATCATCAGCGGTGAGCGCCGTTGGCGTGCATCGCAGATGGCAGGTCTTGAGACCTTGCCCGCCTATATCCGCGATGTCGATGACGAGAACCTCCACGCAATGGCTCTTGTCGAGAATATCCAGCGCCAAGACCTCAATGCCATAGAGGTGGCACTCGGTATGCGCCGTTTGATCGAGGAGTGTGGTCTTACGCAGGAGGCTATGGCCGAGAAGGTGGGCAAGAAGCGCTCTACGGTGGCCAACTATATGCGTTTGTTGAGCCTACCCGAAGAGGTGCAGTTGGCGCTCAAAGAGGGTCTTATCTCTATGGGCCACGCCAAGGCTATTGCTGGCATCGACAAGGAGAATCAGCTCAAGGCGCTGAAGAAGTGCGTAAAGCGTGGTCTGTCTGTTCGTCAGGCCGAGGCATTGGCGCAGAAACTCGCCGATAAACCCGCAGAGGTGGCTACGGAAGAGGAGGAGTATCCCGAATCATACAACCGCCTCGTTGAGGTATTGGAGCGACTCTTCTCTGAGAGCTTCTCTATCAAGCGCACCAAGAGTGGCGGTAGCCGTATTACTATTGAGTGCGAGAGCGATCAGGAGGTTGAGCAACTTATCAAGCGCCTTGCCAAAATAAAGTAACAACAAAAAGCGTTATTTGGTGGAATGAAGCTAAGTAAGGTCATAGTAGCGTTGCTCCTCGCGATGGTTTGTGTCATTGCGGGCGACGATGTCGTGGCTCAGGAGATAAACCTTAGCCGCGAGCGTCTGCGTGGCAATGTGCGCACCATCAACAATGGTGGCTTAGTGCCTATCGACTCGGCGAAGTTGCGTCGTGAGGCTGCCGAGCGTGCTGCACGCCGCGACTCGCTCTACTATCACTTCCTTGACTCGCTTGGCTCGCTAACGAATGAGAACTACGCCTCTTTATCAGAGCAGTCGCGCGACTCTGTGCGTAAGATTGTAGCACAGCGTGCCCACCGCGACTCAGTCCGCACCAGCCGTGGCGATAGCATATCGCCCGATGGCAAGCGTATTCGTCTAAATAAGCGTGGCGAGGTGCGCCAACCCTTTATCAGCGACTCAATGGGTCTATCGAAGGTGTGCTGGCTATCACTTCCGTTGCCCGGCTTTGGCCAAATCTACAATAAGCAGTATTGGAAACTCGGTGTGCTCTACCCTGTTGTAGGCGCCTCTATCGGTATGTTTGTATATGAGAATAAGCAGTACAAGCCATTCAAAAAGCAGTACGACCAATACCTTATTGATCATGGCTATATGCGCACCGAGGAGCTCGATAAGATTCAGACACAGATGATTCGCCACAATACCCGACGACAGATTTATGCAGGTTTGGCGATTGCATCATACATCTACTTTATTGGTGATGCGGCGGTTAATTATGCCACCAACGAGGTGTCGCATGTAAAGAAGGCGACAACACTCTCGACCATCTGCCCTGGCGCTGGTCAGGTCTACAACAAGAGTTATTGGCGTGTGCCTATCGTTCTTGGAGGTCTTGCCTCGACAATCTACACCATCGACTGGAACAACCGAGGCTATCAACGATTTAAGACGGCGTATACCCTACTTGCCGACTACGAGAAAAATCCCGGTAACTACCCTAATGGTGCTCCGGATGAGTTTCGTGGTGCTTACTCTTCAACATTCCTCAAAAATCTAAAGGATAGCTATCGCCGTAACCGCGACCTATGTATTCTGCTTACAGCGGGTGTCTATCTATTGCAGATTATCGATGCCCATGTCGATGCACATCTTCAAGACTACGACATTTCTGACGACCTTACGATGAATGTCGAGCCCTACTTCGATTACACAGCCGTAGGCACTAAACCTACCCTTGGCTTTAATATGAGTTTGAAATTCTAAACCAATGAAGATTTCCATTTTTCGATATCTTTTAGCGCTTGTATGCGCCATTATTGTTATTGCGCCTACCTATGCTCTCGACAACGACAAACGCCCCAAGAAGCGCCGACAACTTAAGGAGTACACCTCGCCCGAAGAGATTGAGGCTAAGGAGGATAGTATTCGCATGTTGCGTGGCGAGGAGATTGTAGAAGCCATAGAGGTGGCTGTTGAGAATTTATCAGAGCCTCGACAAAATACCCCTCAGCAGATTGATTCTCTTCTTGCTATGTGGCGCACAACCACCACCAAGGCGAGCTATGAGCGCTATTTTGATGAGTTTTTGAATGTTACCGAGGCCATTGACCCTAAGTCAGATAGTGCTGATTCGCTCTATATTGCTCGCCTAAACGCACTTATGTCGCCCGTGCCTATGCACTACAACCACGAGGTGCGCACCGCTATTGAGCGCTTCTCTTCGGCTGGCTATGCCGAGAAGATGTCGTATGCCTACCACTACTTCCCGATGATTGAGGAGGAGTTGATAAACGCAGGCCTTCCAGTCGAGCTTCGTGCAATGGTCATCATCGAGTCGGGCTTAAACCCTCTCGCCACATCAAAAGCTGGCGCTAAGGGTTTGTGGCAGTTTATGCCCCGCACAGGCAAGGAGTACGGCTTGGAGATTAACTCTATGGTCGATGAGCGCTGTAACCCTCTGCTTGCCACACGCGCAGCGTGCAAGTATCTAAAGAATATGTACGATATGTATGGCGACTGGACTTTAGCCATTGCATCGTACAACTGCGGACCGGGCAATGTAAATAAGGCCATCACACGCTCAGGTGGCAACCGCGAAAGCTATAAAGGCGACTTTTGGGATATATACTACAACCTACCGCGTGAAACTCGTAGCTATGTTCCCCTCTTTATGGGTGCAACATACGCCTTTGCCTATCATAAGGCGCACGGCGTAGAGTACACCACACCACCTATGCCATTGGCCGTAGATACGGTGATGATTAACCGACCTCTGCACCTTGAGCAGGTATCTTCGACTATTGATGTAGACCTTGAGCTTCTGAAGATGCTCAATCCGCAGTACACCTTGCAGATTATCCCTGCCACGACCAAGAGCTACACCTTGACACTCCCCACTGAGCGCCTTACCGACTTTATTGCCAACGAGGAGGCTATACACGCCAAGGACTCAATATATCTTAAGGAGTACCTCGTGCCCGAAAATATCGAGAAGAAAAAGAGCACTCCTCCCCCTGCAAAGTACCACACCGTAAAGAAGGGCGAGACGCTTGGTGCTATCGCTCGTCGCTATGGCAAGACGGTAAAACAGCTGATGAATTGGAACGGAATACGCAATGCCAACACACTGCGTATTGGCCAGCGTATTAGGGTAAGTGCCAACTAATTATGAATATCACATCTACGGATACTTCAACAACCATTATCGCCCCTGCCACTGCATCGGGCGGAGCTGTTATGGTCGTTCGCCTAAGTGGCAGTCGTGCTATCGAGATTGCCGATAGGCTCTTTCGTGGTCGTCAGCGCTTGGCAGATGCCGATGGCTATACTCTGCACTATGGCCGTGTGGTTGACAAGGAGGAACAGACCATTGACGATGTTGTTGTTGCCCTTTTCCGTGCGCCACACTCCTATACGGGTGATGATACGGTGGAGATCACACTTCACTGCTCGGAGTATATCACCGCTACCCTACTAAGACTCGCTATTGATTATGGCGCCACGATGGCTACGGCAGGTGAGTTTACACGCCGTGCATTTCTTACAGGCAAGATGGACTTGAGCCGTGCTGAGGCTGTGGCAGATATTATCGCTTCGGACTCTCGCTGGTCGCACCGCGTTGCCTCTACACAGATGCGTGGTGGCTACTCTGAAAAATTGGGCGAACTGCGTGAAGAACTACTACGCCTATGCTCTCTCTTGGAGCTGGAGCTTGACTTCTCAGAGGAGGATGTTGAGTTTGCCGACCGTAGGCAGTTGAACGATATCCTCTCGCGCATTGGCGAGCAGATAGAGTCGTTGCGTGGCTCGTTTGCACTGGGCAATGCACTCAAAAGTGGCATAAGCGTGGCTATCGTTGGCGAGCCGAATGTGGGCAAAAGCACCCTGCTAAACGCCCTTATCGAGGAGGATAGAGCTATGGTCTCGGATATTGCAGGCACCACACGCGACACTATCGAGGCATCTACTATTATTGATGGCATCCGCTTCCGTTTTGTCGATACGGCAGGCCTGCGAACAACAGATGACACACTCGAACAGATGGGTATCGAGCGTACACGCCGAGCAATAGACAAGGCTAATATAGTTGTACATATCGCATCGGCAGAGTCCCCTGAATTTAAGGATATAGAGCTAAATACCGAACAGTACTACATCAAGGTTATCAATAAGATAGACTGCATCAATTCAACTAAGGCTCTACCCGCGAATACACTACAAATGTCAGCAAAACAGGGCATTGGCATTGATGCGCTACGCACAATGTTGCGCTCAACGGCAAACACTTCAACGCTTCGAGCCAACGACATTGTGGTATCGAATATGCGCCACTACGAAGCATTGACTGCTGCTCACACAGCATTAGAGAGTGCAATGAGCGCCTTAACTCGAAATCTCCCTGCCGACCTTATTTCGGAGGATATCCGCACGATAATCCACCACTTAGGCGAAATCACCGGCGCCATCACCTCCGACGACATCCTCCAATCCATCTTCTCCAAATTCTGCATCGG
>SUZB01000018.1 GCA_015060115.1 Rikenellaceae bacterium
TTTGAGCAAATTTACTCGCAATTAAACACAACTGAGGCTGACTATAGTCCTTACGGACTTTTTAGTCAGCCTCTTTTCTTTGCAAAATATTTTTATACCTTTACAAACCTGTGCCAACTATGCCACAAGGTGCCATACGATGACACATTGTGACCATTTCAAGTCTCATCCAAAATTATTGGCATAGATAGGCACAAATGTGTCATCAAATGTCATAGCCAAGTAACGAAATAAACGGTTTTAGTAGCCGAAAATAAAGCCGTTCCTTTGCAGCGTAACAAAAATGTAAAACGCTATGGCAAAGGAAATTTATCTCAACGGCTTGACCGCCGACCAGCTCTCGGAAATGATACGAGAGTCCCTGCGCGACGAGTTGCAGCAGCTGCGACCTCTGCGCCAAAAATCAGATGTTAAATACCTCACTCGTCAGGAGACAGCGCGGCGACTACGCATATCGCTCGTAACGCTCTCCGATTGGGTTAATCGTGGCAAAATCTGCGCTCACAAAATCGGTGGGCGTGTACTCTTTCGCGAGAGTGATGTAGAGGCGGCTCTCAATCAAATCATCCCCATAAAAAGATAATCAGTGAAAGAGAAATATATTCTTCTTTCATAGTAATACTATGTAGTTATGAGAACAATTCAAGACATTAAACTTATCCCGATACGCGATTATTTGGCACAGCGAGGCATCGTGCCCAAGCAGGAGAATACTCGTTATGGATTCTATCTTTCACCGCTTCGTGAGGAACAGGATACGAGCTTCAAGGTGGACTACGCGCAGAACCTGTGGTATGACTTCGGTACAGGTCGTGGTGGCTCGATTATCGACCTTGTGATGGAGATAGAGAACTGCAACTTTCAGCAGGCAGTGGAGAGATTGCGAAACGACAATATTTTAACTTCAACCCTTGTTACTTCGCAAACTTTATACACTTTGCCGAATAGGTTGCAGGTATTAGGCAACTATCCGTTATGCCACCCAGCGCTCGTGAACTATCTCGACAGCCGCGCCATCGACACTTCTATTGCCAAGAAATTTTGTCGAGAGGTACATTACTCGGTTGGCGAGCGTAACTACTTTGCCATTGGCTTTCGCAACAACTATGGCGGTTGGGAACTGCGCTCTGAGAGATTCAAAGGGTGTAGCACACCGAAGCATATTACGACCATAGACAATGGTAGCGATAAGGCACTCGCCTTCGAGGGTTTTATGGACCTTCTTTCGTATCTAACCATCAAGCGAAACGATTCTCCGACTTGTAATATCGTAGTACTAAACTCGGTTGCCAATGTGCAAAAAGCAGTGCCGTTCTTGGCTCGTCATAGTAGCATTTACACCTTCTTGGATAACGATGATGCAGGGCGAAAAGCACTCTCCGAGATAGAGCGATTATGCCCCCAAAGCAAAGTTATAAACCAATCGGATTTTTATCGTAGGCATAAGGATTTGAATGATTATCTGCGCTTACAACAACCTCAAAAACGGGTTGTAGCGAAACAGAAACGAGGATTTAAGATGTAGGGGGAGCAAGTTTGTGTTTCTGTCGGACAGAAACTGTAAAATCCCGATGGTCTAACCTAAATAATAACCTAAAACTGTAACCACTATGAGAACAATCAAGAGTCGTAATGATGAAGGTCGCCCACCTATGGCGGCAACCGAAAAACGCAAGTATAAAATTACGGTGCGCTTCGCAACCAAAGAGTACTTTTCGTTAAAGGAGAAGGCTCGCCGAGCAGGTGTTACTTTGAGCGAGTATCTGCGCCGAGCGTCAGCCTCCTCGGTAGTGCGTGAGCGATTGCGCCCACAGCACCTCCAGCATATCCTTAAACTGACTGGTATGGCAAATAACCTTAATCAAATTTCTCGCAAGGCTAATGCCACAGGCTATGTGGGCATAAGAACAGAGTACCTCAATTTAGCAAGCGAGATTGATGACCTGATAAGCCGCATAAAAGATGATAGGTAAGATAGTACAAGGTGCAGATTTTCGTGGTGTGGTAAATTATGTGTTGCAGAAGCCAGATGCCGAGCCGCTCGGTGGTAGAGGACTGAGAAACGATAGCATTGACCATATAGTTGATAGTTTTCGTATGCAAGCATCACTTAATCCTATTGCCAAGCCCGTAGCCCATATTTCGCTTGATTTCTCGGTGCAGGATAAAGAGTGACTTACGAATAGGATGATGATGCAGATTGCCGATGAGTATCTTCGCCGTATGGGTTATGGTAATACACAAGTGCTGATAGTTCGCCATCACGATAGGGAGCATCCTCATCTGCACCTTGTCCTTAATCGGATTGATGGAAATGGTAAGCGCCTCTCCGACAAGAATGAGCGAGTGCGGAATGCAAAAGTGTGCAGGGAGCTATCAGATAAATATGGTCTTTATATAGCTCCGAATAAGGAGAATGTTAAACGCTATAGACTGCGCGAACCTGATAAAACGAAGTATGAGATTTATGATGCTATCTGTAACGCTTTGCCAAGATGTCGCAATTGGAACGACCTAACTACAGCGTTACGCAAACAGGGCATTAATACCGAGTTTAAGCATAAAGGCTTAACCTCGACTATTGAGGGAGTGAAGTTCACCAAGAATGGCTATACTTTCAGCAGCTTGAAGGTCGATAAGGCATTTAGCTACTCTAAGCTCAACCGCCATTTTGTCCAAACTCAGCAGCGAATATCGCAACAACCAACACCTGGCAAGAGGATGAAGATGGCTGCAGACAACTATCGCTCTGCATTTTCGGGCTTGTTTGGCGATAATAACCCAAATGTATCGGAGGGCGCTAATATGGGAGCATATGGGGCTATCCTGTTTCCGCCTATGGATTCGCCTATAAAGCTGTCGGCAACACAACTGCAACGCCGAGCAGGCGAATCGCCCGAAGAGCATCTTGCCCGAGTTACAGCACTACTCAATCAGGTCGCCGAGGCTATGGCTGTCGCTACCGAGGAGCGCAAACGAAAACAAAGAAATGTGAAACCGAAGAAATCAACACTGAAACTATAATGCGATAAGTAAAAATAAGATAAGAATATAGCAGCGAAAATTCCAAACAACCACAATGCTGATCATATCAAGCCGATGCGGAGTGATGTATAAGAGTACGAGCAAACTATCCTCTATCAGGCCGTCATCGTCGAACAAGTCCGAGTTTATGAGACGCAGTCGCTTAACAATAAGGCAAAGAGTCTAAAGAACAAATAAAAGTAGTAATTAAAATAAGCCGTTTGATAAGGCTATATTTATCTGCACATGAGGCTGTCTAACAAGTCTAATTCTAACGCCCCCGCCAGAAGTGCATCTAACGGGGGCCATTTTTGAGGACTTGTTAGGCAACCCCATTATTTTGTGTTTGAATGTATGCTAGATAGTCTGTTATTTTTACTTTGTTTCGTTTGGATTAGTTAATTATAATTCTTTTTTGTATATTTGTATGTGATTTATGGAACTGACCAAACAATACATACTTAATCTGTACGATTTGCTTGCTAACGATACTCAACGAAATGTTAGCAAAGCACAGCTTTTATATAGTATTATTAATCTTTTTTACTAAATAAGCCATATTCTTTCTATTTTTAATGTACTTATAATGGCTTGTGCGGCATAAAACTTGCACCACTTTGTTGTGGAATTTGAGGCGAATTGCTATATTTGCGCCGCTAAAATGAAATATATGTGTATTTCACACCCCATAGCCATCGTTTTTCAGGGTTTGGCAATCCGCCATCTCTTTAATCATTGTCTAGTTATGTCATAAGCACCTCCTAACTTATTATGTGTTAAACAAAAAATGCAAAACAGCCAACACAATAGGCGTGCCAATGAAATAATTTAGGCTAATGGTTAGAATTTTGGCGTAATATATTGTTAACCGCTGACAATATGGCAGAAGGATTAGGTCACCCCTAGTCCTTTTTTGTCATATATGGCACAAGAATTCTTACCTCTCTCGGGAATTGAAAGAGTGCCGTAACTTTACGCAGTATTACAAATGTATGACAAAATAATATAAAAACAGCGTTAGAGTGATTTCTAACGCTGTTTTAGTGAGGTCTGAAGCGGATTCGAACCGCTGTACGAGGTTTTGCAGACCTCTGCCTAGCCACTCGGCCATCAGACCATTTCAATGGGTTATACCCAATCGGAGTGCAAATATAGAGATAATTTCCCAATCTCCAAAATTTTAGTGGAAATTTTTTGAGAAAGGGGATAAAAGTATAGCGGGCATTATGGCCTTATGGTACACAATATTGCCACTACATCCATCTATGCTCTCATTATCTATAGAGTCGTGTTCCTTGCGTGGGGCGCTCAATCAAGATCGCAGGGCTGAGGTCGCTATCGAGGGCTATTGAGCGGGTTGCAGATGTTGAAACCTTTTTGCCCGTTAGCGAGGCGATGGCCGCCACAAGGCCGATGTCGTGTGCCGTGTCGCCCCACTCGGTGCGAGGTATGGGATAGCTACTATCCGAGACGCCAATCTCGTTGTCCGAGGTGAGGTCTATATCGGCAACGATGCCCTCGCCCCAACCGCCAAAGCCCTTGGCATTGAGGCACATAAAGGTGATGGGGGCATACTCTAAATATGTAGAGCCTATGGTGCGGCGTGTAACATCCATACCGCAGTTTTTACCCTCGGTGGTGCTGCCCACGACCGTAACGGGGATATCCAAGCCGCGCATACCCTCGATGATAATCTCCGAGGCGGAGGCGCTATATCCCGAAGCGATGACCGTAAGGCGGTCGATAGCCAACGAGATGCCGGTATCCTCCAACGAGAACTCCTCGACGGTCTTGGAACTTGTGTTGCGGGGGTTGCGCTCAACGATGCAGAATGGCGTGGTGGCATATGCCGAGCCAAGCAACGATGAAGAGAGCTTTATTGCCGAGCCTAACGAGCCACCGCCGTTGGTGCGCAGGTCGAGAATAACATCTTTGGCTCCCATCGTGGCAAGGTCGCTGAGTGCGGCTAATAGCTCCTCATCATATTCCGACTCGAAACCTGTGTATACTAAATAGCCTATTTTGCGGTCGTGGCCCTCGATGTCGAGGACATCGTAGTATGCCACAGGGCTCTCCTTGTAGCTGCCCTTCTTTAGGCTTACCTCGAACTCCTCGTTGTCTACTTGGCGTAGTATGCGGAGACGGAGCGCTGTGGCCGTGTTGCTCTCTATGGAGTTGAAGTGCGATAGGTAGTTGTTCGGGGTGATATATCCTTGGTCAATCTGCACTATGAGGTCGCCACGCCTGATGCCCGCCTCCTCGGCTGGCGAGTCATCGTAGACATCCTCGACAACGAAGCCGTAGTAGTCGGCCTCCTTCGAAATCTTGGCTATGGTGTAGTGTAGTGCGATGCCGAAGCCATTTACCTCGGCGCGTGTAGCGTTGTTCACCTCGCGGATATAGGAGTAGAGTGAGCGTGAGCCATCTCTGTTTATGTGGCCATCATCGGCATTTGTCGTAAGCCTAAGCAGCGAGTTATCGAGATACTCCTCCCACTTTAGGCGACGATTGAACGACGATGACTTCTCCACGACCTCATCGAGCCAATAATACTCCTCCTCAAGGCGCTTGTCGATGTAGGCGATGATATCGAGGTCCTCATCGGTGGGGTACGATGGGTTGTCTATCGCGGGGATATAGGGCGAGGTGCAAGCCAGGGCAAAAATGGCGATAACGGCAGATATTAGCTTTCTCATAATTTGTTGCTATTGTAGTATTTACATATATCGGTAAGGCCACACTTGTCGCACTTCGGCTTGCGTGCTATGCAGGTGTAGCGACCGTGAAGTATCAGCCAGTGGTGGGCTATCGGGAGTAGCTCCGAGGGAAATCCCGCCTCTAATTGTCGCTCTGTTGCAAGCGGTGTTCGGGCGTTGCGCGAGAGGCCTATGCGTGCTGCCACACGGAAGACATGCGTATCTACGGGCATCACCTCCTTGCCCCAGAGTACCGCGCCGAGGACATTCGCAGTCTTGCGCCCTACGCCCGGCAGGGTCTGCAACGCATCGAGGTCGGTGGGCACTTCGCCACCAAACTCCTCGACGAGCTTTTTGGCGAGTGCCACAAGGTGCTTAGCCTTGTTGTTGGGGTAGGATATCGAGCGGATATAGCGGTAGATATCCTCCTCTGTAGCCTCGGCCATAGCCTCGGCTGTGGGGTATGCCGAGAAGAGTGCAGGTGTGGTGAGATTTACTCGCTTGTCGGTGCATTGTGCCGAGAGCACAACAGCAACCAACAACTCAAAGGGGTTGCTATAATCGAGCTCGCTCTCTGCCACAGGCATCGTCTTGCTAAAATACTCTATACATCGCTTGAAGCGCTCTTTGGTGGTCATTGTTTGTCGTTTTTACGCCACATACGCCACGCAATCTTCTTTATGAAGAGGCCGTATGAGGCAATGTTCCTTATTAGTCGTTTTTCTGAGCGAATATCGCTCCACCAACGGCTGAGATATTCGCCTGCCGAGCCGTTGAAGGATAGTAACCAGAGTGCGGTGTTTTGCTTTGCTACGAGGAGCTCGTGGCGTAGCTTCGAAGAGTTGTAGTACTCATCGTACCAGAGGCTTATATCTGCCAATGAGTCCACGAATTGTAGCTTTTTGCGATAGTCGGGGTTGTGGCTTACGCTGTGGCTGAGTACGCGGTGTACGGCCGTAGGGCGGTCGAGTGCCATATAGCGGCTACGTGCCGCAAACCACAGCCACATCGGCAGGTCATCGGTGAGCCATTCGGGGTGCTCCTCAGGGCGCACCTCGCTATAATATTGCAACACAAGCTCTCGCCGTGCCACCACAGTGCAGTTTTCGGCAGGGTTGCGCCTGAGCATCGCCTCGAACGAGGTTAGGCAGTCGCCCTCAGGGTAAATTGTCGTGTTGCCATCTTGGTCGATACGGCGTGAGCGGGTGTAGCACATGCCTACATCGGGGTTTTGCTCAAGTAGCTCCACCTGCTTTTGTAGTTTGTCGTATGCCGTGAAGTAGTCATCGCCATCGAGCATCGCAATATATCGACCCTCGGCCGCCTCGACACAACGGCGGTAGTTTGCCCTCATGCCCACACGCTCCGGGCTATCTACCGTTCGGATAAACTCAGGATAGCGTGCTCGGTAGTCATCGACGATTGCCTGCGTGCGGTCGCTACTACAGTCGTTGCCCACAACAATCTCCACACCGAACCCGGTCTGCTGCATCAGCACACTCTCGATGGCTTGAGCGATATAGCGCTCATGGTTGTAGGTGGTCATAACGACCGATAGCGTAATCTCGCGCATAGGCTACTCCTTGGTTAGTTTTGCGAACTTGGCAAGCAGGGTTTTTGAGCCAAACTTATCGAACTTAACAACCAGTTTGTAGTCTGTCGAGAGAGGCTCGATACGCTCGATAATGCCACTCTCGAACTTGGGGTGGCTGACTCTGTCGCCCACCTTGTAGGCACAAGCACCAAGCGTTGAGGATGTTGATGCTGAGCCGTTTGTGGCACTCTCCGAGGCTCTTACGCCCACCGAGCGCATACCGGCACGGCGAGGGTCGAGGGGCGCTGGCGTAGTGATAATATCTGGGTTTGGGCTCTGCTTGGGACGGTCGGCAGCAGGGCGGTTGCTATACTGTCCGCCACGGCGAATATCGTAGCGGTTGCGTAGCGCCTCGAACGATGGCTTCTCTCGTTGAGGCCTATCCTCTACCATGCGCTCCCAGCGGTTGCGGCCGTGTAGCTCCTCGATGTCGAAGTTGGCATCGAGATACTCGGTGTCTATCTCCTTGAGGAAACGGCTTGGCTGAGTATTCTCGGTCTTGCCCCAAACACGGCGTGTCTCTGAGAATGAGAGCATTGCCGCCTTCTTGGCGCGTGTGATAGCCACATACATCAATCGGCGCTCCTCCTCGATACTCTCCAACGACTCCACCGAGCGGCTTGAGGGGAACAGACCCTCCTCCATACCGGCGATATAGATATAGTCGTACTCAAGACCCTTTGCCGAGTGTATGGTCATAAGCGTTACCTTGTTGCCATCGTCATCGTTATCCTGGTCGGTCTGCAACATTATGTTCTGCATCCACTCGTCAATCGTAGGCTCATCACCCTCCTCGCGCAGACCCTCCTCCATATCGCGGTGGCACTCATCCTCGTACGATGACATCATCGCCAATACCTGCTCGAGGTAATCTTTCGAGGTCTCGTTTTCGACCTTCTGCTCCGACTCCAAGAGGTGCATAATGCCTGAGCGGGCGAGTACCTCCTTGCCAAAGTCGGTGATTGTGAGCTTCGTGCGCTCCAACGAGAGGGTGTTGATAAGCGTAACGAAGTCCGAAACCTTCTTAACCACGACCTTCTCCACTGCATTTACCTCCGTTGAGCGTGTCAGTTCGTCGATAGCCTGCCACATCGAAGTGCCTCGCTCCTTGGCTATCTGCTCGATGCGTGCTATGGTGGTGTCGCCAATGCCTCGGGCGGGGTAGTTGATGATACGCTTAAACGACTCATCATCGTTGGGGTTGATGATAAGGCTGATATAGGCCAAGAGGTTGCGAATATCCTTATGCTCCAATAGCGACATACCCTTATATACGCGATAGGGTATGCCTCGGCGTGTCAGTGCCGCCTCGAAGAGGCCGTGTTGCTTGTTGGTGCGGTAGAGTATGGCAAAGTCGCGCCACTCGGCACCATCTCTTGCCCTATCCTTGATATCCATCGCCACCTCCATAGGCTCGTAATGGTCCTCCAAGACACGCACCAAGCGTATCTTCTCGCCGTGGTCGGCTGCCGAGAAGCACTTCTTCTCCAGTCGGCGTGAGTTGTGCTTGATAAGCGAGTTGGCAGCATCGACAATGGTCTGTGTAGAGCGGTAGTTCTGCTCAAGTTTGTAGACCTTCGTTGTGGGGTAGTCGCGCTGGAACGATAGGATATTCTCAATCTTTGCACCTCGGAAGGCGTAGATGCTCTGCGCATCATCACCCACAACACAGACATTGGAGTGCTTGAGGGCCAATCGGCGCACGATGATATACTGCGCCATATTCGTATCCTGATACTCATCGACAAGGATATAGCGGAACTTCTCTTGATAGTCGGCCAAGACATCGGGAGCATCGCGCAGAAGTATGTTTGTCTGCAACAGCAGGTCGTCGAAGTCCATCGCACCGTTGCGCTTGCAGCGGTTGCAATACTCGCCATAGATAGCGCCCACCTCAGGCATCTTCAACTCCCTATCCTCGGCACCCAGTGTGGCGTTGGCGATATATGCTCCGGGGGTTATCAGGCAGTTCTTCGCCATCGAGATGCGGGCGGCGACACTCTGTGGCTTGTAGCGCTCCTCCGAGAGGTTGAAATCCTTGACGATAGACTTGATTACATTCTTGACATCCGTAGGCTCGTAGATGGTGAAGCTCTGCGGAAAGCCTATGCGCTCGGCATTCTCCCTTAGGAGGCGGGCAAATACCGAGTGGAAGGTGCCCATACGGATAAAGCGGGCACGCGAGCCAACAAGCTTCTCGATACGCTCACGCATCTCGCGGGCAGCCTTGTTGGTAAATGTCAGGGCAAGTATCGACTGTGGCTCTACGCCGTGTGCCAACATCCACGCTATGCGTGTGGTGAGCACTCGTGTCTTGCCCGAACCTGCTCCCGCAATGATTAGCGAGGGCCCCTCAAAGTTGGTAACAGCCTCACGCTGTGCAGGGTTAAGTCCTTGTAGTATATCTTCGTTCATTGTATGCTCTCTTTGGAGTACAAAGATACAAAAAAATGAGCAATGAGCAATAGTTGCAGGCGTTCCGCCTGCGGGATACACCCCAAGGGGTAAAAGGGGTATATGGGGTCTGAGGGGTGGTAAGGTTAGCAAGAGCCTTCGTAGTCTTACCCACCTTGAGGTTAGCAATCACGCTCTATCTCCCCTTGTGACGAAAGAGACGAGAGAGACGAGAGAGACAAGAGAGACAAGAGAGACAACAACGAAGTCGGGTATCACCTTTCTTTGTTATCTCTGTTATCTCTGTTGTCTCTGTTGTCCCTGTTGTCTCTGCTGTCTTTGCTGTCCCTCAGACCCCTTGGGCATTTATGCCCGCGCTCGGAACGAGCGCCTCTAATAACTAACAACTAACAACTCCCAACTACAAAGCCCGAATGACAGATACGCCGAGTATCTGCCATTCGGGCTTTGTGCTGAGGCATCAAACAATGCCCCGTTTCACAAGAAATTACTCGATACCGAGCCCCTTCTTTACCTCTGCAGTGATATCGGTGAGCGCTGCGGGGTCGAAGTATGCCAAACCTGCTGAGGTTGCCATATCGCCTGCGGTGCTGAAGATAGCCATATAGCCACCAGCCTCGGCAACAGCCTTAACTGCCTCGTTAGCCTTGTTGTAGATAGGCTCCATAAGCTCGGCCTCCTTCTGCTGGATGTCCTGCTGTGCAATCTGCTGGAACTCCTGGAAGCGTTGCTGCAACTGCTGCAACTCGCTCTCCTTCATCTGGCGGATAGTGTCGGTGTAGGTTGCGCGATTCTTCTCGTACTCGGCATACTTCTGGTTGAACTCCACCTGAATCTGCTCAAGCTGGTTCTGCAAGTCCAAGCCATAGGCCTCAAGGTTGGTCTGCGCCTCCTTGAACTCGGGCATATTGGGTACGATAGCTGCAAGGTCTACACGGCCAAACTTCTGAGCCGATGCTACCGTAGCGCACATCATAAGTGCTACGGCAAGGGTCAGTTTCAAAATCTTCTTCATTCCTTAATAATTATTTGTTACTCAATCAATAGTTTTCGATAAATTAGTATCGCAACGCCTCGATAATGCGGTCGGTGAAGTCCACCTTCTCGGAGTTGTAGAGGAGGGTGGGGTTAGATGCCGAGTCGATAACAAGGTCGTAGCCATAGCGCTTTGCATAGCTCTCGATGGTGCTAAACACCTTGTCCTGAATGGGCTGGATAAGCTCCAAGCGCTTCTGCATCAGTGTGCCATCTGTGCCAAAAATCTTCTCCTGATACTCCGTAGCCTCGGCCTCAGCATCGAGGATAGCCTTCTCGCGCTGCTGGCGGTAGCTCTCCGAGAGTGATGCACGCTGCTGCATATAGCTGTTGTACATCTGCTCCACAGCAGCAAACTTCTGGTCTACGGTGTTCTGGTAGCTCTCAGCGAGGTCGTCAAGGGTCTCAAGGGCGTTGTTGTATGCCGTGAGCGACTTAAAGACCTTCTCGCTATTTACCACCATATAGTTCTGTGCCGAAACAAATGTTACCGACAAAAGGGCGATTGCCATCAAAAACAGACTCTTTCTCATATTTGTAACCAGTTTAAGTTTTACATTCTTACTATATAAGCGCTTAATGATGCAATATTATTGCCACCACGCTATATTTTATCAATTCTAACAACTAAAAACTAACGACTAACAACTAATCATTAGAACTGCTGTCCCATTACGAAGTGGAACTGCGAGCCACTGGGCTTGGTCTTGCCGTATGCTGGGTCGAAGCCATAACCCCAGTCGATGCCGAGCATACCCACCACAGGGAGGTAGAGGCGGACACCGATACCTGCCGAGCGCTTAATCTTAAATGGCGAGAACTCCTTCCAAGAGTTGAAGCCGTTACCACCCTCCAAGAAGCCGAGAACATAGATTGATGAGCTTGGCCTAAGAATGATGGGGTAGCGCAACTCTACGGTGTACTTGTTGTATGCCACAGAGTAGTACTGCGAGGGGTCAAGAGCACCATCCTCGTAACCACGCAGGGCGATGATGTCCACACCATATATATTATAGCCCGTCATACCGTCGCCACCAATCTCGAAGCGCTCAAAGGGCGAAATCTTATTCTTGTTGTAGTGGCCCAAGTAACCCATCTCGGCACCAAGCATCAAGACAAGGTTCTGGTTCGCCGATAGCGGGAAGTACCAACGACCCTTAAGCAACCACTTGTGGAACTCTATCCAGCGGTAGCGATCCTGCTCCGAGAGGCTCTTGTCGGCGTAGTTCTTGCCGTCCCACAACGAGAATGGGGGCGTTGCCTGCACCGAGAGCGTAAATTCCGAGCCAGAACGCGAGAAGAAGGGAGCATCTACCGATGAACGCTGCAAGACAAGTTTCAGCGACAGGGTATTCGAGATACCCTCGTTCATAATAAACGAGTCCCAACCCTTGAGGTTGTAGCGCTGATAGCCCAACTCGCCATAGAAAGTGAAGTATGGGTCGGGCCACTGCAGACGCTTACCCAAACCGATGGCAAGACCCATCGAGCGGTAGTACATCGAGGCGGTCTGCCATACATAGTAGGCGTTGTTCTGCTCCGAGATGTATCCCGACACAGAGAATGAGTTGGGGCGCTTGCCACCGAGCCAAGGGTCGGTGAAGCTAAGCGACAATGCTTTGTAGTATGTACCGTTGGTCTGACCCGAAATCGATAGTCGCTGATTCTGTCCCGAGGGGTAGGGACGCCAAGCACCCTTCTTAAAGAAGTTGCGCAACGAGAGGTTGTTGAGCGTGATACCCACCGAGCCTACAAATGTGCCAGAGCCCCAACCACCGGCGATGTTAAACTGGTCGGAAGCCTTCTCCTGCAAGGGCCAATTGACATCGACAAGCTCGTCGCTTACGGGCTTGATGTCGGGAGCTAAGGCCTGCTCGTCGAAGTGTCCCATGCCCATAAGGGTACGCATCGTCTGCATCAGGAGCGCACGGTTGTAAAGCTCACCGGGGCGAACATAGAGCTCACGGCGGATAACTTCGTCATCGACACGCATATTGCCTGAAATGCCGACATCGTTGATAGTAAAGGGCTTACCCTCGAAGATGCGAATCTCCAAGTCGAGAGAGTCGGGGCCTACAACGATCTCTGCGGGCTCAATCTGCGACATTAGGTAGCCATTGTTCTGATAGAGTGATGATATAGACATCTCCTCAGGGTTCTGCTCGCGGCCGATACCCAAGCGCTTGTGCATCGACTTCTTGTCGTAGACATCACCCGACTGCACACCAAACATCGACTCAAGCTGCTCGGTAGAGTATACCGAGTTACCCACCCAGTTGATGTTGCGGATATGGTATTTGTTGCCCTCCGAGAGGCGAATGTCGATGCCAAGGGTCTCATCGTCAATGAAGTAGATAGAGTCGCTAAGGATTGTGGCGTTGCGGTAGCCTCGCGAGTTGTAGAAATCGAGCAATAGCGCCTTATCCTCCTCGTAGTCCTCCTCTTTGAGCTTGCGGTTGAGGAAGAACATCCAGCTCTTCTGGTGGGTCTTCTTGAAGGTGCGGCGCAGACGCTTATCCTCAAACGAGTTGTTGCCCTCGAAGTTGATCTGGCCGACACGCACCTTGGGGCCCTTGTCGATGTCGAAGGTAACATTTACGCACTGCTCGTATGTCGTGTCGTTCTCGATGCGCACATCTACCTCGCAGGTGCGGAAGCCCTTCTCGGCATAGTGCTCCTTGATAAGCTTGACATTCTTGTCGATGACATAGTCCGAGAGCTCGGTGTTGCGTCTTAGCTTCAAAACCTCCTCTTTGAGGTCCTTGCTCTTAGAAGTCGAGATGCCCTCAAACTTCCAGTTGAGGATACGGGCACGCTCACGCAAGAAGACCTCCAAGTCTACCGAGTCGCCCTCGATGGTCGCGCCAATCTGAATATTAGAGAAGTATCGGGGTGCCCACAAACGCTGCATAGCGTTCGAGATAAACTTGCTCGGAAGATAGATAGAGTCGCCCTCAATCAAGCCTGCTGACGACTTCAAAATGTCGTGGTTGAGATACTTTACGCCGTGAAGGTTGATATGGCGAATGTAGTATAGTTTGTTGTCGCTCTCGGTGAGTATTGGGGCACTGCGGTCGAAGTCTACCGTATCGACAAACTCGTTGTTTTTGTCATCGCCAATGGTGTAGCGTGTCGATTGCGCCATCGACAGATTTACCGATGCCACAATCGCTAGTAAGGCGACAAAGAGTATCTTTGCGTATCTCATCATTTACTCCTTCGTTTCTGTTACCAAGCCATAACGCCTATCGCGCTTAGAGAATACCTCGATAGCCTTGTCGAACTCCTCCTCCGTAAAGTCGGGCCAGAGGGTCTCGGGGAAGTAGAACTCGGCATACGACGACTGCCAGAGCAGGAAGTTGCTGAGGCGGCACTCGCCACTTGTGCGGATAATCATATCGGGGTCGGGCATCTGGTCGGTCATAAGACTCTCGGCAATAGTCTGCTCGTTGATATCCTCGGCCTTGAGCGTGCCATTGGCAACACGGCGTGCAATATCCTGTACGCCGAGCGTAATCTCACGGCGCGACGAGTAGTTGAATGCCAAAACAAGCGTAAGACGCTCAGCATCAGCAGTGGTCTCCTCAATGTAGTGAATCATTTGAAGTACCTCCTCCGAGAAGCGGCTGCGCTCGCCCATAATCTTCACTCTTACACCCTGCTCGCGTAGCTCCTTGGCCTCGCCCATCACCGTTTTGCAGAAGAGCGCCATAATGGCATCTACCTCGGCGGCGGGGCGACCCCAGTTCTCGGTCGAAAAGGCGTAGAGCGTAAGCCACTTGACACCGTTGCGCACGGCAGCCTTCACCGAAGAACGCACCGACTCAACGCCGGCGATATGTCCCTCGTAACGCTCCTTGCCGCGCTGTTTTGCCCAGCGGCCATTGCCGTCCATAATGATGGCGATATGTTGTGGTATGGCTCTATGTTTGTTCATAATATCCGACAAATGTAAGCAAATAAATTCACAAAACGCAAACTCGGCGCGTGAAAATTTCACGCACGAGCGCGAGATAATGTCGCAATAGGCTGTTTTTCAGTCTATTATGAGATAACGGGTGCAGGGGCTTAGCTTAGCGCTTATCGACGCCCCACATCATCTTATCTCTTAACGCATCGTAGAATGTGTTATTGTGTGGTGTGGCAAGAATTAGCTCCTCGGTGGCAAGTTTAAGGGTTATGGTAGCGCCATCGTGGAGCGTGAAGGTGCGGTTGTCGGCCGATAGGAAGGCCTCGCCACCACGCGAGTTGAGGCGCAGGGTGATGTGCGAGCTGTCGGGCACTACCACAGGGCGCATCGTGAGGTTGTGTGGCGCGAGAGGCGAGAGCACAAAACATCTGCACGCAGGGTCTACCACAGGGCCACCTGCCGAGAGTGAGTAGGCCGTAGAGCCGGTGGGTGTCGAGACGACTAAGCCATCACCGTGATATGTGGCCACAGTGTTGCCGTTGATGAGGGTCTCGACAGATACCATCGTGGCACCGTGGCGGTGAATGGCTACCTCGTTGAGAGCAAGGCAGTTGTCGTCGCCTACGAAGTCGCCTTCGATGCGCAACATCGAGCGGTGCTCGAAGCTCAGTTCGCGGTGTGCGATGCGCACAAAAAGTAGCTCAATGCCATCGCCATCATCTGCCGTGAGATAGCCCAGACGACCGCAGTTGATGCCGACTACGGGTGTGGGTCTGCCACCGAGCATACCGACAGCCTCCAGTAGTGTGCCATCGCCACCATAGGTTACCACTACATCGTCGCCCGTGAAGTGGGGTAGATGATGAAATATTTTCTCCGCCTCGATGTCGATGCCGAGGAGAGAGTGAACTACCGATGCAAGTTCCTCATTCATAGCGTAGCCAAGGCCGAGAGACTCTATCGTGCTGAGCATCGAACGAAGTTGCTCGGGGCGGTGATTGACCTGTTTGCGCGAAAAAAGTATAATGTTCATACCGCGAAATAAAAAAAAATAGTAACTTTGCTACAGCAAAGATAATATAAAGAAATCAGCTTTCATCACTTGAGAGCATTTTTATTGCAGGAGGCAGTTGTTAAAGGTGCATCATTATGATGCCAAAGATAGGAAAAATATGACAAAGTTAAGCGTAAATATCAATAAGATTGCCGTTGTGCGTAATTCGCGTGGCGGAAATATGCCCAATTTATTGGAGGCAGCACTCAATATCGAGCGTTTTGGCGCCGATGGTATCACCGTACACCCTCGTCCCGATGCTCGCCATATCCGCTACTCGGATGTCCGCGAGCTTAAGGCAAATATCGCTACCGAGCTGAATGTCGAGGGCAACCCTATCGAGAGCTTCTGTGAGCTTGTCGAGGAGGTGCGCCCTGCGCAGGTTACGCTCGTGCCCGATGCCGAGGATGCTATCACCTCGTCGGCAGGTTGGGATACGGTGAAGTATCGTGATTTTTTGAAGGCTATGGCCGACCGTTTCCACAAGGTGGGTATCCGTGTGTCAATCTTCGTAGACCCTGTTGTTGAGATGGTTACAGCGGCTAAGGAGTGTGGCGCCGACCGTGTCGAGCTATATACCGAGGCCTATGCCGCAGGCTATGCCGAGGATCGTGAGAGGGCTATTGCCCCCTATGTCGCTGCTGCCGAGGAGGCTCGCCGTGTAGGCTTGGGTCTTAACGCTGGCCACGACCTCAACACCGAGAATTTGCAATACTTCATCGAGCGTATTCCTTGGGTTGATGAGGTGTCTATCGGACACGCTCTTATCAGCGATGCTCTCTACTGGGGCTTGGAGAATACTGTGGCTATTTATCAGCGTTGCATCAGCCGCGCACAGCAGAAGTAGCCGATGCCACTATCACACCCCATATTTCAGCATATCAGCGAAGTTGTAGACCGCTTGGGCGTTGAGGCCTATGTGGTGGGAGGCTATGTCCGTGATCACTACCTTGGTCGCCCCTCGACAGATATCGATGTTGTCGTTGTGGGTAGCGGTGTAGCTGTTGCCGAGGAGCTTGGCCGAGTGTTGCAGGCCAAGGTTACGATATATCGTACCTATGGCACAGCGATGTTGCGCTGGCAAGGCACTGAGGTGGAGTTCGTAGGTGCTCGCAAGGAGAGCTACTCGCCCGAATCGCGCAACCCACAGGTCGAGCCGGGCTCGTTGGAGGACGACCAGCGTCGTCGCGACTTCACGATAAATGCTATGGCGTGGTCGCTTAACCGCGATAGCTTTGGCCAGTTGGTAGACCCCTTCGAGGGTATGTACGACTTGGAGGATTGCATTATCCGCACACCGTGCGACCCCGAAAAGACCTTCTCGGACGACCCTCTGCGTATGATGCGTGCTGTGAGGTTTGCTTCGCAACTCGGCTTCGATATTGATGACGAGACCTTTGAGGGCATCATCGCTCAGGCGCACCGCATCGAGATAATTACTAAGGAGCGTATCTCGGTCGAGCTATCGAAGATTATGGCATCGCCAGTGCCCTCTATCGGCCTTACGCTGATGCGCTCGGCGGGACTGTTGAAGTATGTACTCCCCGAACTCGACCGTATGGCGGGTGTTGAGCGCCGAGGTCGCCACGCACATAAGGACAACTTCGAGCATACGATGAAGGTGCTGGATAATGTGGCGAAGAAGAGCGATGATATTTGGCTTCGCTGGGCAGCTCTCTTCCACGATATAGGCAAGCCTGTAACAAAGGCATACGATAGAAATCTCGGTTGGACATTCCATCAGCACGAGGCCGTTGGCTCGAAGATGATACCGCAACTATTCCGCCGTCTGAAGCTGCCGACAAACGAGCCTATGCGCTTTGTGCAGAAGATGGTCTTTCTGCATATGCGCCCCATTGTGCTCTCCGAGGATATGGTGTCGGATTCGGCTGTTCGTCGCCTATTGTTCGAGGCGGGCGATGATGTCGAGAAGCTGATGATGCTCTGCGAGGCGGATATCACCTCCGGCAACGACAACAAGGTGCAGCTCTATCTCAAGAATTTCGAGCTTGTGCGCCGTAAGATGCAGGATTTGGAGGAGAGAGATAGAGTGCGTAACTTCCAGCCACCTATCACGGGCGATATGATTATGAAGATATATGGAGTGCCCCCATCGTCGGTTATTGGCGAAATTAAGGAGGTTATCAAGAACTCGATTCTCGATGGTATTATCCCCAACGACTACGATGCTGCCTATGCCCTTATGGAGCAGGAGGCAGAAAAGAGAGGCTTATCGAAAAAAGAGTAGCGAGTGATACCCTTTGCAATCATATTTTTAGTTGTCTACCTCGGTGCTAACGCTTTCCTTGCTTGGCGCATATTCACTGCACTGGATATGTTGCCCGTCTGGGTGCGTGTTGTGGTCGTTGTGGCAATCTCGGCAATGGCTCTTATGCTCTTTGCCTCTATCGGTCTTCGCAATGTGGCGTTGCCTGAGGCTCTTATGCGCGCGATGTTTAATATAGGCTCGGTATGGTTGGTTTTTCTGCTCTACTCTATCCTTGCAATCACCCTTTTTGATGTCGTGCATTGGGTTGTGCCCTCGTTGCGCTATGGCACTCTTATCGCCATTGTTTTAACCATATTCGTAATGCAGCTCGGCTATGTGCATTACCGCAATCCAAAGGTCGTGGAGCATAGTTTTAGTAGCGAGAAGATTAGTTCGCCTAAGCGCATCGTAGCAATTAGCGATGTGCACCTCGGCTATGGCACTAACCGCAGGGCATTGGAGCAGTATGTGGAGTTGATAAATGCACAAAACCCCGATATGGTGCTTATCGTGGGCGACCTTATAGATAACTCGGTACGCCCTGTTGAGGAGCAACGAATGGAGGAGGTGCTAAATAGGATTTCAGCCCCCGATGGTCTCTTTATGGTCGTTGGTAACCACGAGTATATCAGCGGTATAGATGCTGTTGAGAGGTTTATTGATAAAACCGATATAACGCTTCTCAGAGATAGTGTTGCCCGTGTTGGCGAGATAGCTATCGTGGGGCGTGATGATAAAATGCGAGGTGAGCGTAAGCCTCTCTCGGAGCTTGCTCCGCGTGATGCCTATGTCGTAGTTCTCGACCACCAGCCATCCTCTATCGAGGAGAGCGCCCAGCTGGGTGCTGACCTCCATATTTCGGGCCATACACACCGAGGTCAGGTGTGGCCGATAAATTGGCTTACTGATGCTATCTTTGAGCAGAGCCACGGCCATCGTAAATGGCAAAATTCTGAAGTTATCGTATCCTCAGGTCTCTCGCTCTGGGGGCCTCCCTTCCGCATCGGCACAGATAGCGAGCTGGTGGTAATTGTCTTGCAGCCAGAGTAAGCGAAAGACCAAAGAGAAAAGAGAGAACAAAGAGACCATAGGGATTAGAGAGAGGTAGGGTATCACAAAAAGCCTTGTTGGCATCTTCCCTGTGGTCTCTATGCTCTTTGATGTCTCTTCGGTCATATTACTCTCACTCTTTTCACTTTTTTATCACCCTTGATTATTCTATCAGATACACTTTGTTAAATTGAAGTGATTTTGGTACATCAATGATTCTTTGATTTCGGCTTCCTCTAAAATGCAATGACAAATCTCGTTCTGCCTCGATATAGCGACCATCAACAATTACATCACATAACTCAACTAATTTGCGACGAAGAGGATGCTTGAGCAAATCTTCGAAACGGTATCCTGTATAGCACCAGATTGTTTTATCGGTCTGCTCTTTTATCATCTGCGCCAACTGAATAAAACCTTCAGGGTGGAACATCGGGTCGCCACCGGTAAAGGTAACATTCATATCGGCATCGACTATCAATCGGAACAACTCCTCTATTTCAATGGCTTCGCCACCATATTCGTCCCACGATTGCGGATTATGACAACCCACGCAATGGTTTTCGCACCCCGCGCAATATAGCGAGGTGCGAAGCCCGATACCATCGACTGAAGTGCCATACTTTATATCGAGGATGCGAATGCTATTTGTGGATAACTCGGTCATTCAGCTCTGCCAATTTAGCCTTATTCCAACGCTCGGTTGTTCCAACAAGGTAACCTGTAATACGCTGCAACTTATCAATATTCTCGCTACCACATTTAGGACATACCTCCAATTCCTGCTGAGCATCCTCATAACCGCAATTCATACAGCGGTTACGATTGTGATTCACCGAAGAGTAACCGATATCGTACTTATCCATCAAATCCACGATATCCATAATGGCCTGAGGATTGTGCGTAGCATCGCCATCAATTTCGATATAGAAAATATGACCACCACGAGTAAGCTCGTGATACGGAGCCTCTACTTCAGCCTTATGCTTGGGTGAACACTTGTAATATACAGGAATGTGGTTGGAGTTGGTGTAGTAAATCTTGTCGGTTACACCCTTAATTTCGCCAAACTTTTTACGGTCAATGCGTGTAAAACGACCAGACAAGCCCTCGGCAGGAGTTGCCAATACCGAGAAATTGTGCTGATAACGCTCCGAGAATTCGTTTGCTCTATCTCTCATATAGGTAACAATACGCAAGCCTAAGGCCTGTGCCTCCTCGCTTTCGCCGTGGTGTTTGCCCGTAAGGGCTATTAGGCACTCGGCCAAACCTATAAAACCAATGCCGAGTGTACCCTGATTGATTACTCCACCTATAACATCATTAGGTTTCAGGTTCTCACACCCCATCCACAACGACGACATAAGCAACGGGAATTGCTTGGCAAGAGCCGTCTTTTGGAAATCATAACGGTCACAAAGCTGCTTGGCGGTAATCTCCAATAACTCATCTAATTTGGCGAAGAAACTCTCAATACGGCACGCCTTATCCTCAATATCCATACACTCTATGGCAAGACGCACGATATTGATTGTAGAGAACGAGAGGTTTCCGCGGGCGATAGATGTCTTCTCGCCAAAACGATTCTCGAAAACTCGGGTGCGGCAACCCATCGTAGCCACCTCATATTGGTAGCGCTTAGGGTCATCCTCACGCCACTTCTCATGATGATTGTATGTTGCATCCAGATTCACAAAGTTGGGAAAGAAACGGCGTGCTGCAACCTTGCAAGCCATTTGGTAAAGGTCGTAGTTACGATCCTCAGGCAGATAGCTCACACCTCGCTTCTTCTTCCAAATCTGAATAGGGAAAATGGCTGTCGATCCACCGCCTACACCTTCGTAAGTTGATTGTAACAACTCACGAATGATACAACGACCTTCGGCAGAGGTGTCGGTGCCATAATTGATAGATGAAAAGACGACCTGATTTCCTCCTCGCGAATGGATGGTATTCATATTGTGGATAAATGCCTCCATTGACTGATGCACGCGATTAATAGTGCGGTTGATAGCGTGCTGCTTGAAACGCACATCACCCTGCAAGAAATCCAAATCGCCATAGATATAATCCTCAATCTCGGCCTCGTAGAGATGTTTTAGGTCAATACCCGTCAATTTCTCGATGGTCTTAACCTCTTCGATATAACTGCGACGCACATATGGGGCAAGGTAGAAGTCAAAAGCTGGAATTGCCTGACCGCCGTGCATCTCGTTCTGCACGGTCTCCATCGAAATACAAGCCATTATAGATGCTGTCTCGATGCGCTTTGTCGGGCGACTCTCGCCATGTCCTGCCTGGAAACCGTGTTCAAGGATTTTATCCAAAGGGTGCTGAATGCAAGTAAGCGATTTTGTGGGATAGTAGTCCTTGTCGTGAATATGCAGATAGTTATTTCTTACCGCCCACAAGGTCTGCTCCGACAGAAGATAATCATCCACAAAAGGTTTTGTTGTCTCCGATGCAAACTTCATCATCATACCTGCTGGGGTATCGGCATTCATATTGGCATTTTCGCGCGTTACATCGTTCGACTTTGCCTCCACAATTTCGAGGAACATCTCGCGAGTCTTTGCCTTACGAGCTATGCTTCGCTTATCGCGATAAGCGATATAGCTCTTGGCAACCTCCTTGCGAGGTGAAGCCATTAACTCCAACTCGACCATATCTTGAATCTCCTCTACTGAAGATTGCTCCTTACCTCGAAACTCTATGCGGTCAACAATTTTATAGACGAGAACTTCGTCCTCGCCAGCCTCGGTCGTAAGCATCGCCTTGCGTATAGCTGCAGCGATTTTCTCGCGGTTAAAACCGACGATGCGACCATCTCTCTTTACTACTGTCTGTATCATAATGCATTAATTTATAAATTACACACCTATGATACTTGCGGGGAATGTTGCAGATGAAATCTATCTTCTTTTGCAGACTTAATCTTTGACGCTCTATCTCCCGAAAGCATCTAAAAACAGATAAAGGCAGGTCTTCTGACTTGTTCCCTCCGTGCGGCCTTCCCACCCTGCGGGCAGTGACCATTGAGAAAGCACGGAGCATAATGAAACTCACAGCTACGGGTATAGTCTCGGATTTACACCGATGTTCCCTTTTCATTCTTGGCGGCTGATGCCACCTCGAACACCTTAATCTGATGCAAAGGTAATAAAAAGTCGCAATAATTAGCACTCTACGGGCTAATTATTACGACTTTATGAGCATTTTTAGGATTTCAGCCCCCGATGGTCTCTTTATGACCATTGGTAACCACGAGTATATCAGCGGTATAGATGCTGTTGAGAGGTTTGTTGATAAGACCGATATAACGCTTCTCAGAGATAGCGTTGCCCGCATTGGTGAGATAGCGAGCTGGTGGTAATTGTCTTGCAGCCAGAGTAAGCGAAAGACCAAAGAGAAAAGAGAGAACAAAGCGTCCATAGGGATTAGAGAGAGGTAGGGTATCACAAAAAGCCTTGTCCGCATCTTCCCTGTGGTCTCTATGCTCTTTGTGGTCTCTTCGGTCATATTACTCTCACTCTTTTCACTTTTTTTCGTAAAAAATTTCGTGCCTCAAAAAATTTTTCGTAACTTTGGCAATTAGACAAACCTAAAACATTTAATGATATGAGAAAACTACTTCTCGGTGACGAGGCCATTGCTCAGGCCGCCATCGACTCTGGTCTGTCGGGTGTCTATGCATACCCCGGTACTCCGTCAACCGAAATTACCGAATTCATTCAGCTACGCGAGGAGAAGCGTGGCGAGGCTCAGGACAAGATTTTCTGCCGCTGGGCAACCAACGAGAAGACCGCTATGGAGGGTGCTCTCGGTATGTCGTATATGGGTAAGCGTGCCCTCGTATGTATGAAGCATGTGGGTATGAATGTTGCTGCCGACCCCTTCGTAAACTCGGCTATGACCGGTGTTAATGGTGGTTTGGTTGTGGTAGCTGCCGATGACCCCTCGATGCACTCATCGCAGAACGAGCAGGACTCGCGCTTCTATGGCAAGTTCGCTATGATGCCCATCTTCGAGCCCTCATCACAGCAGGAGGCCTACGAGATGACCCGTGCAGCGTTCGACCTCTCGGAGGCTGTTAAGCTCCCCGTTTTGATGCGTGTTACTACCCGTATGGCGCACTCGCGTGCCGTTGTTAATGTAACCGAGGAGCCTCGCAAGCAGAACGAGATCAACCGTCCTGAGGATGTACGCACATGGATTTTGCTCCCCGCATTCGCCAAGAAGCGCTATGTGAAGCTCTTGGAGCAGCAGGACGACCTTATGAAGGCATCGTTGGAGTCGAAGTACAACTTCTACCGCAAGGGCTCAAAGCCTGAGCTTGGCGTAATCTGCACAGGTATCGCCTATAACTACTATATGGAGAATGTAGCGGGTGCAGAGGAGCGTAGCGTGGTTAAGGTGTCGCAGTACCCCTTGCCCGTAGCTCTTATCGAGAAGATGGTAGAGGATGGCGCTAAGGAGATCCTCGTTATGGAGGAGGGCCAGCCCGTTGTTGAGGAGATGGTACGCGCTATCGTGCCCTCGACCGTTGCTGTTAAGGGTCGCTTGACAGGTGATCTTCCCCGTGTAGGTGAGCTCACCCCCGACTCTGTTCGTAAGTCGCTCGGCATGGAGGCTTTGGAGAACTTGGAGGCTGATGACCTTGTAGTAGCTCGTCCCCCCGCATTGTGTCAGGGCTGTGGCCACCGCGATATGTACAAGGCGTTGAACGAGGTTGCTGCCGAGTACGAGAATCCCCGTATCTTCGGCGATATCGGTTGCTACACTCTCGGTGCTTTGCCTCCCTTCCAGGCTCTTCACGCCTGCGTAGAGATGGGTGCATCTATCACTATGGCTAAGGGTGCTTCGGATGCTGGTCAGTTCCCCGCATTCGCAGTTATCGGCGACTCTACCTTCACTCACTCAGGTATGACCGGTCTGTTGGACTGCGTGAACTCACGCGCCAATGTCGTTGTCGTTATCTCGGATAACCTCACCACAGGTATGACAGGTGGTCAGGACTCTGCAGGTACAGGCAAGTTGGAGGATATCTGCCGTGGCTTGGGCGTTCACCCCGACCATGTTCGCGTAGTAGTGCCTCTGCCCAAGAATATGGAGGAGATCAAGAATACTATTCGTGAGGAGGTTGAGTACAACGGTGTATCTGTTATCATTCCTCGTCGTGAGTGTATCCAGACTGCAAAGCGTCACGCCAAGGCTCGTGCAGCCGCTGCAGCAAAGAAAGAGTAAGTCCGCTTAATGCTAATCAATAACACGAAACAACAATGAAAAAAGATATTATCTTAGCTGGCGTCGGCGGACAGGGTATTCTGTCGATTGCAACGGTCATCGGCGAGGCTGCCATGGCTGAGGGTTGGAATCTTAAGCAGGCCGAGGTACACGGTATGAGCCAGCGTGGTGGCGATGTTCAGAGTAACTTGCGCCTCTCTACCGAGCCTATCGCATCTGACCTTATCGCTAAGGGTGGTGCCGATATCATCATCTCGTTGGAGCCTATGGAGGCTTTGCGCTACCTCTCTTACCTTAAGAAAGATGGTTGGGTAGTTACCTCGAATGTCCCCTTTGTAAATATCCCCAACTACCCCGCAGAGGAGGAGTTGGCAGCCCACCTCAAGGCTTTGCCCAACTGCGTGGCTCTCAATGTCGAGGAGTTGGCCAAGGAGGCAGGTGCTCCTCTGCAGGCTGCCAATATGGTATTGTTGGGTGCTGCTATCCCTATGCTCGACATCGAGTTCGAGAAGATTGAGGCAGGTATCCGCCGTATCTTTGCTCGCAAGGGCGAGGAGGTTATCGAGAAGAACCTCGCTGCTGTGCGTGCCGGTTACAACAACTCAATTAAGAAGTAGAGTATGGAGCGTCCATTAGATAAACAGACCGTCGATAACATCTGTATCGCCAATGGTCTCCGCAATGCCAAGGAGCTTGGTGCAGCCTCTATTCGTCAGTTTGTGAGCGTGGTTAAGGATATCGAGGCCAAGATGGGTGTCGAGTATATCCGTATGGAGATTGGCGAGCCCGGTCTTCCCGCTGAGCAGATTGGTATCGAGGCCGAGCACGAGGCATTGTTGGCCGGTGTAGGCTCTAAGTACCCCCTTATCACAGGTATCGAGCCCTTGACCAAGGAGGCATCACGCTTCGTTAAGGCCTTCATCAATCTCGATATTCCTCCCGTATGCTTTGTGCCTACGGTAGGCTCTATGCAGGGCGCGTTTGCTGCGTTTACGGCTCTTAGCCAGATGCGTGCCGACCGCGATACTATCCTCTTTATCGACCCCGGCTTCCCTGTACAGAAGATGCAGTGCAAGGTGCAGGGTATCCGCTACGAGTCGTTCGATGTTATCGACTATCGTGGCAAGGCTCTTGAGGCTAAGTTGGAGGAGGTGCTCTCGTCGGGTCGCGTCAGCGGTATGATCTACTCTAACCCCAACAACCCCACTTGGATGTGTCTCACGGAGGAGGAGTTGGAGATTATCGGCCGTATGGCTACCAAGTACGATGTTATCGTTGTCGAGGATTTGGCTTACCTCAATATGGACTTCCGTGAGGACCGTTCTGTGCCCTTCGAGCCTCCATATCAGCCTTCGGTAGCTCGCTACACCAACAACTGTATGCACCTGTTGTCGGGCTCTAAGATGTTCTCATACGCTGGTCAGCGTGTTGCTGTGGTTGCTCTCAACCCCGCACTTGCCGACCGTTGCTACGAGGGCTTCGCACAGCGCTATGGCAACGATGGTCAGTTCCGCCGCAACTTTATCTTCAACATCCTCTATGTGCTCTCGTCGGGTGTTCCTCACTCTACGCAGTATGCTTTGGCAGCGATGTTCCGTGCAGCTTCGGACGGCAAGCTCAACTATGTGGAGCACACACGCGAGTATGCCCGTCGTGCGCAGCGCGTAAAGGAGATTATGGTAAAGAATGGCTTCCACATCGTCTACGACAAGGATTGCGATCAGGAGGTGTCGGACGGCTTCTTCTTCACCTTCGGCTACAAGGATATGACCGGTGAGCAGCTTATCAACAAGCTTATCTACTACGGTATCTCGGCTATCACACTCGCACCTACGGGCAGTACCCGTCAGGGCTTGCGCGGTTGTGTGTCGATGATTTCGGATTATCAGTACGACGAGCTTGATAAGCGATTGCATCTGTTCTCGCAAGATTACTAATATTAACCGAGGCTGAATAAAAAGTGTATTTTGTCGTTCTTTGTTGTGATAAGGCATCATCTCCTTCCTCTAACGAATTATCAATAGCAATGGGCAGTACGCCAAAAGTACAGCCCATCGCTATGAAATTCGCCGAGCGAAAGCATCTAATGCCTTCTAACAACAAATTTGCTCGCCCTCAAAATCCTCATTTACGCCTTAGTAAACTGCGGTTTTTCGGGCTTCGCAGGCCTAAAACTACATCTTTTTATTCAACCTCTTAGCAAATAAGGAGATGGCTATTTTTTAGTCATCTCCTCTTAAACTTACAAAACTATGAAATTAGTTAGTGCGGCAGAAGCCGTAAAACTTATTAAGTCGGGTGATTCGGTATTTATTCAGGGCTCGACATCTATCCCTGAGGTCTTGGTGCAGGCTATGACCGACCGTGCCCCAGAGTTGCGCGATGTTAAGGTATACTCTGCCTTTGCTATCGGTCGCTTCGATGCCCCATACGCCAAGGCTGAGTTGCGAGACTCTTTCGAGCCCTTGAGCTTCTTCGTTGCCAACAACCTGCGCAACGCTATCAAGGAGGGTGTGGCTCAGACCATTCCCGCATTCTTGGGCGAGATTCCCTTCCTCTTCCGTTCAGGCCAGGTGCCCTTGGATGTTACGCTCCTAAATGTCTCGGAGCCCGACGAGGATGGCTACTGCTCTTATGGTATCTCTGCCGACCTCGCCTTCTCGGCTGCCGAGTGCTCAAAGACCATCATCGCACAGGTAAACAAGTATATGCCTCGCACCTTCGGTGATCCCGTAATCCATGTATCGAAGATTGATGCTATGGTGCGTGGTGATGAGCCCCTTGTGGAGCTTCCTATCGCTGTTCCCAACGATGTTGAGCGTGCTATCGGTAACTATATCGCTGCAGAGATTCCCGATGGAGCAACCTTGCAGATTGGCGTAGGCGGTATTCCCAACGCTGTGCTCGATGCTCTGCACGACCACAAGCACCTCGGACTTCACACCGAGGCTATGACCGATGGCGTAGTGCCTCTTATCCAGAAGGGCATCATCGACAACTCGCTGAAGAAGCTCTACCCCGGTCAGTCGTTGGCCTGCCTCTGCCTTGGTAGCCAGCGCCTCTACGACTACCTCGATGGCAACCGCGATGTTGTCATTCGTGATGTGGCGTGGACTAACGATCCACAGAATATTCGTCAGAACCCCAGCGTGATGGCTGTAAACTCGGCTATCGAGGTCGATCTTACTGGTCAGATTTGCGCCGACTCTATCGGTGAGCGCATCTTCTCAGGCGTAGGTGGTCAGCACGACTTTATGTATGGTGGCGCCTTGTCTGAGGGCGGTAAGTGCTTTATTGCACTCCCCTCAATCACGAATAAGGGTCAGTCGAAGATTGTGCCTACCCTCACCAAGGGCGCAGGCGTTGTAACCACCCGCTTCCAGGCGCAGTACATCGCTACCGAGCACGGTATCGTATATCTTCGCAATAAGTCGCTTGCCCAGCGTGCCAAGCTCCTTATCTCTATTGCCGACCCCTCAGTTCGTGAGGATCTCGAAAGAGCAGCAGTTGAGCGTTTCGGTATTGGTTTCTTAAGAGCCTAATCTATGAAAAGGGGCATTGTTTGATGCCTCAGCACAAAGCCCGAATGGAAGATACTCGGCGTATCTTCCATTCGGGCTTTGTAGTTGGGAGGTGTTAGAGTTGCGCTCTATTGGAGCGCCTGCAACTATTGCTCATTGCTCATTCGCTTGCTAAAGGCGAGCAGTCCCACAAAGCACAGAACAGCATTGAGCAGAATCACCTCGTAGCTAAATTCGTAGCCACCAAACCACGCTTCGGAGTGCGAGGCGATGATATAAGAGATTATGGGTGAGGCGATTGCAACGACAGGCACAATGGCGGGTCGGGGCATACGGCGTGTAATGATGCCAAAGGCAAACATACCGAGCAACGGGCCATAGGTATAGCTTGCCATAGTGAATATCAGCGTGATAGCCCCTGCGTGGCTAAAGTGGTGGAAGAGAACGATTATCGAGCACATCACCACAGCAATCAGAGCGTGAGAGAGGCTTCTTGCACGCTCCAACTTCTCCGTTGGGCGATGCTCAGCCCTCAATATATCGTGCGTAAAAGATGTGGTGAGTGCCGTGAGTGCCGAGCCTGCCGAGGAGTATGTCGAGGCAACTAATCCGAGGAGGAATAGCACGCCTACTGCGGTGGGAAGTCCACACTCCGTAGCCACATAGCCAAAGAGCATATCGCCTGTGGGAGCATCTATCGCGCGCGCGTGTACGAAGATATATAGTAGTGCGCCGAGCGCAAGGAAGAGCGTGATGACGACAATCTGAATCACTATCGAGGTCATCATACTACGCTGTGCATCGCCACGACTACGACACGAAAGCGTTGTCTGCATCATATCTTGGTCGAGGCCCGTCATCGCCACCACAAGGAAGATGCCCGCAACAAACTGCTTCCAAAAGTATCGTCTGTCGAGCGGATTCTCCGTAAACATAGTCTGCGAGTAGTCGCTATCGGCAATGGCGCGTGTTGCCTCACCGAGGCTAAAGCCCATCTCGCGGATAATAAAGATGATTGCCAAGATTATAGATGCGCTCATTATCAGTGTCTTGACCATCTCGACCCATACCACTGACTTTACGCCACCACGCCTCGTGTAGAGCCATACCAAGGCCATCATAATGGTGGCATTTGCCCAGAACGGAATATTGTAGTGGTCGTAGAGCAGCCCTTGTAGCACCACGCAGATAACAAAGGCTCGCAACGATGCCGAGGCAATCTTCGCTACAAAGAATAGCCAGGCGCCTGTGCGGTGTGCCACGATGCCAAAGCGGTGGTCGAGGTACTCATAAAGCGACACTACGCCGAGGCGATAGTATAGCGGGATAAGCACAAAGGCGATTACGGCATAGCCTACGAAGAAGCCGAGGCAGGTCTGCAAGTAGGAGAAACCATCGGTCAAGACTGAGCCGGGCACCGAGATATATGTTACGCCCGACATTGCAGCACCCACCATAGCCACAGCCGCCACAAGGCGAGGTGTTGAGCGACCGCCCGTAAAGAATGTTGCGGTGGTCGTGTTGCGCGACGAGAGCCACGCTACGAAGAAGAGTAGCGCGACATATCCCGCGAGGGTGAGTATAATGGCGAGGTCAGACACGGCTTGTTATTCGGCATTAAGTCCGAGAGAGAGGATATACTCCTTGTCGATGGTGCAGTTCTCGAAGCGAACAGCCTCTGTCAAGGCATCAATAGCGCCCTGCAGGGTTGCGCTACCGCCAGCCCTCTCGCGAGCCTCGCGAATAGCCTGATAGCTATCCCTTGGGCTCTCGGCAAACTCCACAACCTTATCCCAATTTTCGGGTCGAGAGAAGCCCACCCACGAACTTGAGCCTATCTTCTTGTAGGGCCAGAAGGTGTAGCCTATGTTGTTGTCTATCATCGTCTTGCAGAACTTGGCCATCCACTCGTAGGTGTTGTGGCCAATCTCGCCCATATACATCGGGCGATTTACCTTATCGCGGAAGGCGATAAACGAGCCGATAGCCTCCGCCGTAGGCTCGCCACCATAGCGATGGCACGAATACATAACCTGCTCATCGAAGTTGCAATCCTCCAAAGGCTCGAAGTTGCTGTTCCACTGCGCACCACCGAGGATTACGATATGGTGTTTGTCGGCTCTGCGGATAGCATCGAAGCCGATGCGGTAGAGCGCCTTTAATTTAGAGTTGAGCACTGCAACATCATCGCCAAAATATGGCGCAATAGGCTCATTCAGAAGGTCATAACCAAGGATTACTGGCTCATTGCGATAGTGGTAGGCGATACGCTGCCAAATATCGGCAAACATCGCCTGACTTGCCTCACACTCCAACAGCCAAGGGTAGCCATACGAGTCATCTATGTTGTCGCCAGTCTGACCGCCGGGGGCATCGTGCATATCGAGGATTACATATAGCCCATACTCTCTGCACCACTCCACAACTTGGTCCATACGCTCGAAACCATCATGATTTGCCGCAAGACCCATATAGTCCTCGTGGGTAAAGAGCTTATAATGGAAGGGTAGGCGTATGGTGTTAGCGCCTGTCGAGGCGATAAAGGCAATATCCGCCTCGGTGATATAGTTATCCTTGAACTCTGCCCAAAATCTATCCGTAGCAGATGGGCCTACCGCCTGACGCAACATCTCGTCAATAAAGTGTGCCGAATTAACCTTTTGGAAACCAAACATATAACCCTCGGGATTGAGCCAGTTGCCGAGGTTAGTGCCACGAATAAACAACTTCTCGCCATCAGGCGTAACGAGGTCTGCGCCATCGACACGCACAAAGTCTTCGATACCTTTTTTGCTCACCGTTTTAGGAGCGGCGCACGCCACAGCCAAGGTGGCAATAAGCAAGAGGGTGAATAGTCGTCTCATAATATCTCGTTTTAGAAGTTGTGATGTTTGCAGTAGCGGGCTACGGCATCGGCAATACGCTCGCCATCGAGAGCTGCCGAGACGATACCTCCCGCATAGCCGGCACCCTCGCCAGCAGGGAATAGACCCTCTACCTGCGAGTGCATAAGTGTCTCAGGATCACGCGGAATACGCACAGGTGTCGATGTGCGCGACTCTACGCCCACAACGATTGCCTCGTCGGTAACGAAGCCACGCATACGCTTGCCAAAGGTGGCGATGCCACTGCGTAGGCGCGAGGCGATAACCTCAGGCATCCACTTATCCAATCGCGAGGGGGTGATACCCGGAATATACGATGTGCGGGGCAACGAGCGCGACTCTCGGCCATATACAAAGTCCGAAACACGCTGAGCAGGAGCCACTTGCCTATCGCCACTATGCTCTCTTGCCAACTGCTCGAAGAGTTGCTGGTAGCGCAGACCCGCTAACTCGCCCCACTGCTCGCGAAGATGTGCAAAATCTTCGAGGCGCACCTCCGTGACGAGGCCAGAGTTGGCAAATGCCGAGTTACGGCCACTGGGCGACATACCATTGACCACCGACTGTGTAGTGTCGGTCATTGCGGGCACGATAAAACCACCAGGGCACATACAGAATGAGTAGACACCACGACCAGCCTCCTGACTAACAAGCGAATAGCTTGCAGCAGGGAGATACTCGCCACGCTCATCGCGGTGATATTGTATCGAGTCAATCAGACGCTGAGGATGCTCAATGCGGACACCCATAGCAAAGGGCTTGGCCTCGACAGCGATGCCCGAAGAGTAGAGCAACTCATAGATGTCGCGTGCCGAGTGGCCTGTGGCCAAGACTACAGCAGCGCCCTCGATGATGTCGTTGCCCACCTTCACGCCACGGATGCGACCATCTTTGAGCACAAAGCCCGAAACGCAACTCTCGAAGAGCACCTTGCCACCGTGATCGGTGATGGTGCGACAGATATTCGATATGATGCGAGGTAGCTTGTCGGTGCCAATATGTGGGTGTGCCTCGTACAGAATTGCGGGATTAGCACCGTGCCATACAAGGGTTTGCAACGCCTTGTTGTAGTCGCCACGCTTCTTGCTGCGTGTGAAGAGCTTGCCATCGGAGAATGTGCCTGCGCCACCCTCGCCAAAGGCGTAGTTGGAGTTGGGGTTGATCTCGCCACCGCGATTAATCTGTGCGATGTCGTGCTTGCGCGACAACACCGACTTGCCACGCTCTAAAAGTATAGGCTTGTATCCCAGCTCGATAAGGCGCAACGAGGCGAATAGTCCCGCAGGGCCTGAGCCTACGACGATAACCTCTGTGGCGGTATCCACCATAGGGTAGTCGAAGTGCATCGGCTCTGGCTGTGGCTCTTGGTCGATGTAGACCTCAAGGGTGAGGTTCACCTTCGCCATACGCTGGCGGGCATCTATCGAGCGCTTCACGACACGCGCAAGGGCTATGTCGCTCTGGCGAATACCGAGACGCTCGGCAGCACGCGCAATGTAAAACTTATCGTCGGCCGCCTGCTTTGGCGACAACTCCAGTGTTATGGTCTTCGGCATACGCTTCTAAGGGTGTGTTCAGTAAATCTTGTGGCAAGCACATAATTGCCAAAAAATGTCTAATTCTCCACTGCGGGCGCACCAAAAACGGGTAGACATACCCCCAATGAATATACAAAAATACAAAAAATAAAATTATTCTGCCCTATTGTTGCATATATTCTAAAAGTTTTTTTAACTTTGCACCGCAAAACGACACTAAGGCTTAGTGTTCCGATGCAAGATCCTGCGGATATGGTGTAATTGGTAGCCACGTCAGACTTAGGATCTGATGCCGAGAGGCGTGGGGGTTCGAGTCCCTTTATCCGCACAAAAGCGACCTGTTGAGGGTCGCTTTTTTGCGTCTAAAGGGACTCGCACTGACTGTGGCGGCTCGGCAATACTTTGCGGTGAGCATATTGCTACGCAATCTCGAAAAGCAAATGGATAATACTTCGGTGAGTAAACTCCCCCAGTATTATCCATTCACTTTTCCGACCTATGGTCGTATGCTCACCTTACCATTGCTCTCGCCCTGCTGAACGCAGTTCGAGTCCGGTCGTGCAAATTGGGATGCGGTTTATTATTATACATACAGACCACCCCAAACCCCTACCCTTGTAAAGGGAGGGGCTTGTTGCAGATCTGTGGTCTGCTATCGGTATGCGCTTTTATTAAGATGGTTAAGACTATTAGGACGATAAGACGATATGATAGAGGTGTTGGTGCCAATTAGTAATCCTAATCCTCATATAGTCTTAATGGTCCTAAGGTCTTAGGTCTAAAAAGAAAACTAATAACTAAAAACTTTGCTCTTTGCTCTTTTTTGCTTACCTTTGTATACTCTGTAACTGATTGATTATGATTAATTCAAGAATTGCGGGATTCTTAATATTGACTTTTGTAGTCATAATGGTATGCATTAAGATTTACAAATGGTACGATAAGAGAAAAATAGTTCGCCGTATCACATCACTTTCGAGAGGTGAAAGCTCTGAGCGTGATTTGATATATCGTCTTGTAAAGTCAGGCATCCCCGAAACAACAATATTTCACGACCTATACCTTCCGAGTAAATATGGATACACTCAAGTAGACTTGGTTGTTCCAACTAATGTTGGAATTTTTGTCTTTGAGGTAAAAGATTATGCCGGATGGATATTTGGCAATGCTGATAACAATAGGTGGACTCAAATTTTGGCTTATGGGCGAGAAAGACATCAGTTCTACAATCCTATTAAACAGAATGAGGGGCACATCAAGGCGTTGCGTAATCTCTCGGAACAGTTGAAAAATATTCCTATGTACTCAATAATTGTATTTTATGGGTCTAGTGAAATTAGAGAACTGAGTAATGTCCCATCAGATTGCTGGGTAGAATACCCAAGAGCCGTATCAAAACTTGTCAAAAACATTTTGGCGAGTAGCGAGCCAGCACCCTTTACTGATAAGTGGGAGATAATGCGTATTCTTAAATCGGCGGTTGCTAATGGCGAAAATGAGGAGATAAGGGCTGAACATTTACAGAAAACCAAGCGAGCGAGTTATGGCAAGTATCGCTCCACTTATTACTATAGACCTAGTCTTTTTAGATTCTTCCGACGCCACTTTTAGTTTTTAGGGGCATTGTCGATATACATTGCTTCATCTGTGGTGAGCAGGGGTGTTTGTTTATATCTTAAATTTATTTCTCAAAATACTCGCTTCTTCACAAAACTTTGCTTACCTTTGTATGATGTATTGAACATAGTTCAATGTAGCCCAAAGAACGCGGAACAAAATATTAATTCATAAATTAAAATACTACTTCAAACTATGGAGAACAACAAACTTCAGCGTGCAGCGGATAATATTCGTATTCTCGCTGCGTCGATGGTTGAGAAGGCTAAGTCGGGTCATCCCGGTGGCGCGATGGGTGGTGCAGATTTTATCAATGTGCTCTACGCCGAGTTCCTTCGCTACGATCCTGAGAATATGGCCTATCCTCACCGTGATCGTCTCTTCCTCGATCCTGGCCATATGTCGCCCATGCTCTATGCGGTGCTCTCGTTGGCAGGTAACTACTCAACCGAGGATTTGCAGTCGTTGCGTCAGTGGGGCAGCGTAACACCCGGCCACCCAGAGGTCGATGTTATGCGTGGTGTGGAGAACACCTCTGGTCCTCTCGGTCAGGGCCACGCTATGGCTCTCGGTGCAGCTATTGCTGAGCGCTTTATGGTGGCTCGTTTTGGCGAGTGGATGGCACACAAGACCTACGCCTTTATCTCTGACGGCGCTGTTCAGGAGGAGATCTCGCAGGGTGTCGGCCGTGTAGCTGGTCATCTTGGTCTCTCTAACTTCATTATGTACTACGACTCGAACAATGTTCAGCTCTCGACAAAGTGCGATGAGGTGGACACCGAGGATATCGAGATGAAGTACCGTGCGTGGAACTGGAATGTTATCACCGTAAACGGCCAGTCTATCGACGAGATTCGTGCTGCGCTGAAGGCTGCAAATGCCGAGACAGAGCGTCCTACCCTCATCATCGGTAAGACCATTATGGGCTATGGCGCACGCAAGTCAGATGGCACAAGCTTCGAGAATCAGGTATCGACACACGGTCAGCCTCTTACAGCTGCCGGCGCCGACATTGCAGCCACCATCAAGAACCTCGGCGGTAACCCCGATGAGCCCTTCGCAGTATTCGAGGAGTCTAAGGAGGTATATGCTGCTCGCCGTGAGGAGTTGCGTGCTTGGGCAAAGCAAATGGCCGAGACCGAGGCTGCTTGGCGCAAGGAGAATCCCGCATTGGCCGTGAAGATGGACAACTTCTACTCAGGCAAGTTGCCCGAAATCGACTACTCGGCAATCGAGCTTAAGCCCGACCAGGCAACTCGTGCTGCCTCGGCAACTATGCTTGGCTACTTTGCAGAGCATGTCGAGAATATGGTGGTTTCGTCTGCCGACCTCTCGAACTCAGATAAGACCGATGGCTTCCTCAAGAAGACCAAGGCCTTTACCAAGGGAGACTTCTCTGGTAACTTCTTCCAGGCAGGTGTTGCCGAGCTCACTATGGCGTGCGTAATGAATGGTATGGCTCTTCATGGCGGTATTATCCCCGCTTGCGGTACATTCTTCGTCTTCTCTGACTATATGAAGCCCGCTGTTCGCCTCTCTGCACTTATGGAGAAGAAGGTTATCTACATCTGGACACACGACTCATTCCGTGTAGGTGAGGATGGCCCTACCCACGAGCCTGTTGAGCACGAGGCACAGATTCGCCTTATGGAGCACCTCCACAACCACTCAGGCAAGCGCTCGATGCTTGTTCTTCGCCCTGCCGACTCTGAGGAGACTGTGGCAGCGTGGAAGATGGCAATGGAGGAGACACGCCCTGTGGCACTTATCCTTTCGCGCCAGAATATCAAGTCGTTGCCCGCGCTCTCTGGCCGTTCACGCCGTGAAGAGGCTATGCAAGCTGAGAAGGGTGGCTATGTGGTTTTGGAGAATGCCGATGCAAAGGTTACCCTTGTGGCTACCGGTTCTGAGGTTGCTACACTCGTTGAGGGCGCTGAGCTCTTGGCAGAGGAGGGCATCGCTACCCGCGTGGTATCTATCCCCAGCGAGGGTCTCTTCCGCGATCAGCCCAAGGAGTATCAGGAGGCAGTTCTTGGCAACCTTCCTCGCTACGGTATGACCTCTGGTCTCTCTATCAACCTTGTTAATTTGGTAGGTAACAACGGCTATATTCACGGCTTCGACCACTTCGGCTACTCAGCACCCTTCAAGGTACTTGATGAGAAGTTTGGTTACAATGGCAAGTGTGTAGCTGAGGAGGTTAAAGCAATGCTCTAATTTCTTGTGAAAAGGGGTTATCTGCGACCTCTCAATCATTGCCCTGAATGGGAAATACTTCAAGTATGTCCCATCCAGGGCAATTTCTTTATCGAGGCCACAGCTAACCCCTTTTGACAAGAAATTAATTTGTCGTGATAGCGCCAAATTATGCCCCTTCTGACAAGAAATTTGGGTGAATAGACCACAGAGACCACAGAGACCACAGAGAAAGATGATACCAGACTTCGTTGTTGTCTCTCTCGTCTCTCTCGTCTCTCTCGTCTCTCTCGTCTCTCTCGTCTCTCTCGTCTCTCTCGTCTTTCCCACAGTCTCACGGAGCTTAAGCTCTGCGCCTCAACGAGGCGCTTTAGCCCGCAGGCGGAACACCTGCAACTCTAACAACTAAAAACTAACAACTAACAACTCTCAAAAAAAATAGCCCCGAAGGGCTATTTTCTATTCGTGGTCGTGGTCATCATCGTGGGTATGCTCCACGCCATACTCGTTGAGCGTGGTGAGCTTTTCGCCCTTGTATTCACCTGTGAGGGTGTGCAGGAAGGCTACGATTGCCGAGGTCTCAGCATCGCTAAGCTCCACATCCACCTGATAGCGGGCCATATCCTTAACTGCCTCGTCCATTGTCATGCGTGTGCCGTCGTGGAAGTAGGGCCAGGTAAGTGCGATGTTGCGCAAGCCGGGCACCTTGAAGCGGTGGCGGTCGCGCTCATCGGCACTCTCCTTGAAGCGACCATTATCCTCCTCGGTAAGCTCCAAGCCTCGGTCAGCAAAATAATCACGGCGTGTGCCCATAAGTTCGTAGGTCTCACCACCAAGGTTTGCACCTGCGTGGCAAGTTGCGCAGTCGTACTTCTTGAAGAGCTCATAGCCGCGCAGTGCCTCCTCGCTGATTGCGCTATTATCGCCACGCAACCACTTGTCGAAGTCAGAGTTGGGCGTTGTCAGCGTGCGCTCAAACTCTTGAATAGCATCTGTGATGTTCTTCTCGGTGATGCCATCGGCGTAGATGCCGTTGAAGGCAGCGACCATAAGGTTATCCTCTTCGAGCTTTGCGATAATCTCCTCGAAAGATGTTGATGCCATCTCCACAGGATTGAGCGGAGGGCCGGCAGCCTGCTCAGCAAGTGTTGCGGCACGACCGTCCCAGAACTGCACAAAGTTGTAAACGGCGTTGTATACGGTAGGTGCATTTACGCCACCCTTGAGGCCGTTTACGCCGTCCGAATACTGGTGGTTATCCACGCCACCTGTTGCCAAGTCGTGGCACGAAGCGCACGATACGGTGTTGTCCACCGAGAGGCGAGTGTCGTGGTAGAGGGCGTAGCCGAGCATAGCCTTTTGTGCGTCGATGTTCTCAATCTCGGCGATGGGGCGCACGGGTTCACCACTACGCTCACCCTCAAGACCATCGGCATAGTAGGCTGTGCGGTAGTCGATAGCCCACTCGCGAGCGATATCTCGCTTAGCATTTGTGGTCTGGCTACCCCAGTGTACAAGGTAGTACTTCGCCATAGGCATACGCTTGTCGGCGAGTACCTTCTCAACCTTAGCGACATCCACAGGGTTGGGTGTCTCGCCACTGTTGAGTGCATTCATCAGAGGCTGGATATCGTATACACGATAGCCGTCAGCAGCATCCCTCTTCACCATATCACCTATTACGGGGATGTCGGCATAGAAGGGCAACTCAGGTGCTGCGGTGTGGCAGCTTACACAGCCACCATCCTCCAAGATTGCGGCGATGCGTGCCTCGATAGGTTCCCCCTCGTCGGGCACATTGTTCATTGCGCGGTAGGCGATGAAGCCACCTACGGCAACGATGAGAAGTGTAAATAAGAGTTTTTTCATATCTATTAGTTTTGGGTTTTACTCTCTGCTTTGTGTATATGTGTGTTCACTCGTTTGGGCTGATGGCAGGTAGTTTACGCCCCACCAGCACATCTGCAACGCTAAGAAGGCTACGATGATTACGCCATACCTCACCCTATTTAGTCTTCCCGGCAGATGTATCGCCAAGAGGTAGAGTCCCCATGTTGCGGCTGCCCACGCCTCCTTGGCGTCCCAACTCCAGTATGCGCCCCACGCCTCCTTGGCCCATAGTGAGCCTGTGAGCATGCCTATTGTGAAGAAGGCGATGCCGCCATATAGCAGACGGTCGATGGCATCATCTGTCCTGCTGTCGGGGCGGAAGATGCTCCATACGGCGAGCAGTGTTGCGCAACCGAGCAGGGCGTATGAGAACATATATACCGCTACATGCGGAACAAACCAACCGCTCTGCAGTGCCGGCATCAGCGTCTCATCGTGTATCTCTGGTCGAGCAATATTTATGATGATAAAGACCGTTGCAAGCATCGTCGAGAAGGACATTATCCAGCGATAGCGCCAACGAATGTAGGTGAAAAGACCCGCCAAGAGTAGGAAGAACGAGTACCATAGGCGTGTCTCGCCCATCGTTCTGAGGGGTGGCCTATCGAGCGTTTGCCATAGCATCGCTATGAAGCACGCCATAACGAACACGCCAAGTGCCGAGAGTACAATAGCACCCTTGCCCTTGTGCTCCTTAGTCGAAATGGAGAGGAGCGCACCCGATAGCGAGAGCGCCACAACCACCAAGGCGATATATGGGAATATGTTCCAACCAAGCTCCATACACTCTAACTCTTTTTGCGTGTTGTTCCTCCTAAGAACATCATCACTGCGCCAACGAGCATAAGCACTATGCCCGAAACTATCGCATATCGCCACGGCTCACGCACAACCTCGACAATGCAGTAACGGCACTCGTCGGGTGATTGTGTATCGTAACTTACCAAGTATGCCGACTCCGAAAACGATATGTTGTAGGGTTTATTAACACGAATTGTCGCCTGCTCCTCGCCGATGCGTACCCTCGCCTCGTAGCGCTCAGGAGTGCCGTTGTCGTAATACTCGACCTCGAAATCCTCCAACTGCATCTCCTTGTCGAGTACACGCATTGCCCCGTTAGAGTCGTATGCCTCGGTTGTAACTTTGTCATATTCGACTACCGCACGCAACTCCTCTCTGTCGGGAGCTCCCCAGAAGGCCGCACCTATGGCGATAAGCAAGCCGAGGTGGTTTACCACGAAACGCCAACGGATACCTCGCACATTGCGCCAGCCACGCAGGGTAACGAGCAACAGGTGGGTCATTAGGAAGAGTGTGGCGATTATTGCGGTATAGGATGTTGTTGCAGGTGTTAGCTGAATACCGAAGACGATGCCTAAGCCGACCATCGCTACAAACGATAGGGTAGTGGCGCTCCCTGAGAGCATAAATCTACTCGCTGCCCACTTCTCCCTCTTGCGGTAAAGCTCTATCGTTACGGCCAGCCATAAGGCCATCGAGAGAATATTTACCGGAAAGCGGAAGATGTCAATAGGAAATACGAGGGCTGACCAGTCAAGCAAAAGACTGGCGATAAGTAGTGCGCCAAGTAGTAGTGGCGCTATGTTTCTCTCTTCTCTCATTGGGTATATGGCATCTTCACCTCGGTAAAGATACGAATAATTTTCCTAAACTACGATATGCTATGCGCAAAAATGTGGGCGATACGGCTATTTTGTTGGATATAGCCCCCTATTGGTGTAGGGTTGCGGCTATTTCTGTGTCCCCCTATTATATATATAAATATAGGTATACTCTTATATTATTAAAAAATCTAAATAATTTTTGAAAATAATTGTAAAAATGTTTGGAGAATAGAAATAAAGCACTACCTTTGCACCCGCAATCAGAGAGGTAAACCCTTGCTGGGAGCGCAAAACAGAGGTTCTTAGAAGTTTTTTGAAAAAAGTCGCCAAAAGATTTGGTAGTTTCAAAAAAGTGTCTTATCTTTGCACCCGCTTTCGCCTCTAAAAATGGCGATAAGCAATAAAGGTTCTTAGAAAAAGTTTTTTGAAAAAAGTTGCCAAAAGATTTGGTGGTTTCAAAAAGATGACTTATCTTTGCACCCGCTTTCGCCTCAAAAACGGCGATAAGCAACAAGGGTTCTTAGAAAAGATTTTTTGAAAAAAGTTTACCAAAAATTTGGTAGTTTCAAAAATAGTTCTTACCTTTGCACCGCTTTTCCGCTCTAAAAAATGAGCGGTCTGGTGATGACAGTTCTGATGAAAATTAGAATATAGTTCTTTGAAGATTTTGAGCAGCTAAAGTTTTATCTATCTCCTATGAGATAAT
>SUZB01000019.1 GCA_015060115.1 Rikenellaceae bacterium
ACCCGTGTATGGATTACTGATTCGGACGACATAATAACAGAGCCCAAAACGCCGCTTTTGAACGAGTATAGTGTATCTATTGACGAGGGAAAGTCGGAAATCAAACTTACTGGTAACACTCGCTATGGTGCTTGCTGGGTTGTATCACTCCACCCATTTGCAGGCTACGGCTCGGCAGAGTAAATAATTTTATTTAAGTGTTTTTTGCTGAGGCTGGCTAAGACATTAGCTGGCCTCTGCATTTATTTACTTCAACACGCTTCAAACTAACAACTCTCTCTCTATCATTCTGAACGAAGTGAAGAATCTCTGAGTTAGTAATAAGTTCGGTATTCGTGCAAACCTTGAGATCTTTCGCTTACGCTCAAGATGACACTTCTAACAACTAACAACTAAAAAAATGCTAATCTCTCCTTTTTTTGCTCTTTTTATCGCTTGCTTTCCTTGATTGTTGTTCCGAAAGTCGAAAAAATAGGTATATATACTACTGAGCCGTTTGGGATATTATTCGTACCTTTGTAGCCGTTATTACACTACTAATTATGCACTTGGATATTCGCGAGATTTTGAGCAAACGCATTGGTCGTCGTCTGCCTAAGTTTATCTCTCGCCCTCTTGAAAAGTTGATTCATCAGGATGAGCTCAACGGATTTTTTGCCACCTGCGAGGGTGCAACGCCCGAAGAGTTCCTAAAGAAGGCCTTTGAGTTTTTGAATGTCACCCACACGGTAGAGTATACAGCACCTCTTGCCGATGATGAGCGATATATCTTTGCATCGAATCACCCCTTTGGTGGTCTCGATGGTATGTTGCTTGTCGATGCACTCATTGAGCGCTTTGGCGATGCTGGTGCTGTCGTTAATGACCTTCTGATGAATATCTCATATCTTGAGCCGCTATGGATTCCTATCAACAAATATGGCAAGCAGAGTGCCGAGAAGGGTCGCCGCTACGATGAGGCCTTTAGCTCTCCTACAAAGCAGGTCTTGACCTTCCCTGCGGGCTTCTGTTCGCGCTATATCGATGGTCGTGTTCAGGATATCGAGTGGCGTAGCCACTTTGTAAAAGATGCTTTGCGCTACAACCGCAAGATAGTACCCGTATTTGTCGAGGGTACGCTCTCGAAGCGCTTCTATCGCATCTACCGCCTGCGTCGCTTCCTGCATCTAAATGTGAACCTGGAGCTTGTATTGCTCGTCGATGAGATGTTCCGCCAGCGTGGCAACCATATCCATATCCGCGTAGGTGCACCTATTGATGTTGCAACCCTTGAGGGCAGTCGTGGCGATATATGCAAGGAGATTCGCCACCGTGCCTACGCCTTGGAGCGCTAACCAACCCAAACTTAATGAAGAACTAACCCAATTTTATGAAGGAGATTATCCCCGCTATTGACCGTGCCGTTATTCTTGATGAGCTTTCGAAGCTCGATATGTTGCGTACTACACGACACGGTGCCAACGAGATATATATCTTTAATGCTCAGTCATCACCCAACCTTATGCGTGAGGTAGGTCGCCTGCGCGAGCTCTCATTCCGCAGTGGCGGTGGCGGTTCGGGCAATGAACTCGATGTCGATGCCGATGATATGGCACAAGATGGCTATGAGCAGCTTATAGCCTGGGATCCTGTGGCTCAGGAGATTATCGGTGGCTACCGCTTTATTATCTGTCGAGACTCACAGCCCGCGCACCTATCTACCGAGCACTACTTCAACTTTAGCCAGCAGTTCCGCGATGAGTATCTTCCTCATACTTTGGAACTTGGCCGTGCCTTTGTGAGTGGTTCGGGCGATGCTATGAAGAGCATCTATGCCCTCGATAACCTTTGGGACGGCATCGGAGCGCTGCTCAAGACACACCCCGAGGTGAAGTACCTCTTGGGCAAGGTTACGATGTACTCGTCATACAATATCGAGGCTCGCAATATGTTCTTCTACTTCTTGCGCAAATACTATCCCGATACCGATAGGCTTGTCGAGGGTATCCACCCCCTGAAGATGAATATCAACACCGAGCTCTACGATGCTCTGTTTACGGGTGCCAACTTCGATGAGGACTACAAAATCCTGCGTAGCCGTATCCGCGACCACGAGGAGATTATCCCTCCGATGTTCAACGCCTATATCAATATCACGGCCTCGATGCGTGTCTTCGACTCGGTACACAACCCCGAACTTGGCGATGTCTACGAAACAGGTATCCTTGTCCCTGTCGAGAGCATCTATGCTGACAAGTACGAGCGCTACACAACTTGGTAGCAGGGTGCCGAAAGTAAAAAGGAAGAGCATATTTTTTGTGCTTTTCCTTTTTTTTTGTATCTTTGTGGCAACACTGACGAAGTTTTATGCAGAAGCTCTATATCATAGCAGGCTGTAACGGCGCAGGCAAGACCACGGCATCATATACTATGTTGCCTGAGTTGTTGCACTGCCACGAGTTTGTTAATGCCGATGAGATAGCGCGCGGTCTTTCGCCCTTCAACCCCGATAGTATGGCTATCGAGGCGGGTCGCTTGATGCTTAAGCGTATCAACGACCTACTGGAGGAGGGTGCCGATTTTGCCTTCGAGACTACACTTTCAACACGCACATACCAAAAATTTGTTCATCGTGCCCACGAGCGCGGCTACTTTGTGTCGCTTCTCTACTTCTGGCTGCCCACCCCTGAGCAGGCAATCGAGCGTGTGGCAAAGCGCGTGAGCCTCGGAGGTCATAATATCCCCACCAACACCATACGCCGCCGTTATGAGAGCAGTATGCGTAACCTCACCTCGCTCTATGTGCCTATCTGCGACTATTGGGTAATCTACGACAACAGCACCGCCGAGGGCGTGCGCAAGATTGCCTATGGCTCGAAGAGCGAGATTAAGGAGATTGTCGATCCCACAGCTTATAATAAGATTTTGGAGTATGAGTGATTTTGAGTTAAGAGAGCTACAGGAGCGTATAGATGCGGGAATATTGTTGGCACAACGCCGACTAATCGAGCGTACGCGCCGCGACAATGGTGATTTGGTCGTTGTCCGCGACGGCGAGGTTGTGAGGCTTACGCCTGATCAACTTCTTATGAAGTAATTTCTTGTGAAATAATTTCTTGTGATAAGGGGTCATCTGCGACCTCTCAATCATTGCCCTGAATGGGAAATACTTCAAGTATGTCCCATCCAGGGCAATTTCTTTATCGAGGCCACAGCTAACCCCTTCTGACAAGAAATTGGCGGAGTGCTGACTGGAAGCAAGTCTATTAGTGAGTTTAGGGAGTGTAAGGAGCTTAAGGAATAAATGATGATAGCGCTCTCCTTAAATTCTCTAAATTCCCTAATTTCCCTAAATTCTCTAATGACTGCGCCCATTTTACCCCTTAGACCCCTCAGACCCCTTGGGCTTTAGCCCGCAGGCGAAACGCCTGCTCTCTAATAACTAACTTCTAATAACTAACAACTCTCTTTCCTATTTTGCTTTTTTAGCTTTTTTTTGTAACTTTGTGAAGTATGAGGATTGCACTGAAAATATTAACTCTTTGTGTTGCGTTGGTGATTGCGGGTTGCTCGACAGATAGAGCAACCAAGGAGGCTATTCGCCGTGCCGAGACTATTGCACGCGAGATGCCAGATTCGGCACTTGTGCTAATTGAGAGTATTGACCCTCAGAATGTTAGGGGTGAAGATGATAAGGCGCACTACCGCTTGGTGGAGGCTGAGGTGCTATACTACAACCGCATCTTGCCCGATAGGGAGGAGGTGGCGCAACCGCTGTTCGACCACTACCTGACGAGCAACGACCATAGAGAGCGTGCCCGTGCAATGTATCAATATGCCTTGGTGATGCAGGCCGAGGGCGAAAATGCTGAGGCGCTATATGCCTTGTTGGAGGCGGAAAAGTCGTTGGAGCTATGCAAATATATAGATAAGCCACGCTTGCAAGGTCTTGTGCATCGTACCAAGGGCGAGATTTATGGCGTGGAGTGTCTGTTTAGCAACGCCTACGAGGAGCACGCAATGGCCAAGGTGTGCTTTGAGCGGGCAAATCTTCCGAGCCACGCAACCTTTGCTATGCTCGATATGGGGCGTGTGGCACTCAGCTTGCGCGACTACGACTCGGCAAAATCGTGTTTCGACGAGGTGTGCCGTATAGCCGAGGAGTGCGAAGATAGAATGCTCCTTTGCGAAACGCTCTACCTTTGGGCAGACCTATATAACGAGGTTGATGAGTATGCCGAGTGTCGCAAGGTGCTCAAAAGGATTGTTAGTGAGGATTTTGTGCAGTTTGATGAGTGCCACTTCTACTGCCTCGATGCTATGATTTCGGCCTCGGAGGGTCGTAGCGATGATGCTGTCAAGGCCTTAGAGTTAGCATCTGAGGCCGATGATGCCGACAAGGGTAGTATCAACTATGCAAGCTATGTTACGCACCGCACCCTTGGCAACTATCGTGTCGCGCTACGCTATCACGAACATTCGAAGCACGCTCAGGATGCGTTGATGTTCGAGGTGCTCGATAGGTCGGTGCTTAATATGCAGGTGGAGTTGCTTGATAGCCGTTTACAGAGCAAGATTCGTGAGGAGCAGTTATCGCGCGAGCGCATCGTATGGCTTGTTGTGGTATTTGCCGTAGTGGTCGTTCTGCTGCTTATCTATGTACGCTATCGCATCAGGCTCAAGAATGCCGATATCTCGCGCTATGCCGCCATCGTCGAGGAGATGCAGACGGCGGTTGAGAGTAGCAATAGTGCTATGACCGAGACAATTAGCTCGATGTATCGCGACCGCTTTGCCGAGCTTAACGGCTTGCTCGACACCTACTACGACCATAGTGGCTCGTCGCGCCAAAAGAATATCATCTACGACCAGATGTGTGATATTGTCGAGGAGCTAAAGCATAGTCGCCGCCGTGTGGCTGAGTTGGAGAGTGCCGTAAACCACTATCGCAACAACATTATGCAGCGTCTTCGTGAGCAGATTCCTGACCTTAAACCTCGTGAGGTGAGCATTGCGCTATATAGCTATGCGGGTTTCTCGAATCGTGCAATCTCGATATTTATCGACAGCGACCCCATCACGGTGTCGAAGCTGCGTTATGGATTGAAGCGCAAAATCCTAAATTCTAAGGCTAAAGATGCCGAAATTCTCGCTCAGGCACTTTCGGATTAAGATATTTTTCATAACTTTGTGAAATAAGGTTAATATAACTATGAAGAGATTTTCGATATTGTTGGTTTTGCTTCTCGCCGTCGCCTTTGTTGGTTGCGAGAAGGAGGCGTTTGTCTTTGACGAACCTATGATTGAGAGTTCGGATGATGCCACAACCGATGGCAAAGACGATAGCGAAGAGCCAGAGCCCGCCCCAGAGCCTACACCTGAGCCTGTCGATCCTAATGATGGAGATACTAATCCCGAGCCTACTGATCCTAACGATGGCAAGGGTAATAAGAAGTCGAAGATCATTAAGCGCATTGCTAAACCTTCGCCCATAAAGTACCCCCGACCATTGGCTGTGCCGATGGATTAGGTGAGGGCGGCGTTAAATTGCTGATTTTCAGTGGAATATAAGTTATTCTAAAGAGATGTTTGTAACTTATTGAAAATCAGCGATTTGAAAAATCTGAAAATTTCAATCATTCATTTGGTTGATAATCAATAAATTACAAGGGTCGATTTTGAAAAATTCGGCCCTTTATTTTTTGGCGACCACTGCATTTAGCCCTAACTTTGCAGTAGGAAAAGTCCAAAAAATTAAAACTAAAAACTGATATTATGAAAAAGTTTTATCTGCTTTCGCTTGTTGCTGCGTTGCTCTTTGGTGCGTGCCACAAGAGTGATGATGTCTACCCAACTGATAGTAGAAAGGAGTGCCGTGAGGCAACAGAGCGCTTCGAGAAACTGATTGCAACCGATGGTGGCTACGATGTTTCGAATATCGAGGTGTTGCTCAGTGAGTATTGGGCCCTCGATGCCGTATGTTGCTACGACAGCAATTATACTAAGGTAACAGATATTTTGCGACCCTTTGATTTGCCCTTCTGGAAGCGCGATTTTGCGCCTGTATTCTCTTTTTATTTAGAAGGTGATGCAAAGCGCTACACGCTCGATGGCGATGGTAAGATGATTAGTCAGAAGGGTGAGTGGTCTTATGATGAGGCGGCCGCCTTATTGAGCTATCATTTCGATGAGTGGAACGGTATAGAGCATATCTATATGAAGGCGACAATCAAGGCGCTTAGTACAAATAACTTGGTGCTTGAGTGGAACGATAGCTATGGTCGCTTCTATCGTGCATCGTATATTGCTCAGGACTATCTCGTTATGCAAGAGATAGCACTTAATACTACTCTTGAGCGAATGCTCGATAAGAGTGCTAACTTCGATGCGGCGAGTGTTACCGATGCTATTCTTGGCCTCTGGTCGATGGATACATATATCCTATATAACGATGATTGGTCGAGCATCAAGCAGCCCTATATTGCATTTGGTGTCGAGTATGTTACCGACTTCTCATCTCTTCTTCTTGACTTCAAGGAGGGTGGCGAATTGGTCGAGGTGGTGTCAAATCCGCTAAGTGATGATGGTCGTAAGATAGCGACATATCAATGGAGTTACAATCGCGAGAGTAAGAGTATCTTGGTTGTGTCGGCATCGGGCGAAGAGCAGGAGTATAAGATTCGAGGCATAGGCGATGACTACTTGTTGATGGACTACCGTACGGAGAGTGGCGAGCATATCCGTGTGGGCTTCAACCGTGATGACCCGTATGGTGGTATGGTGTGGGATATTGGCTTTCCTATGGCATCCTACGCAGTTTTTGATAGCGAGGGTAACAATATCTTTGCGAATGATGCCGAGGCTCTCTACGACTTTACGATTAGCTACAATGATAAGGAGTATAAGTATGAGGAGGTAACCCGTGCGTTGCCCCAGGAGCCTTTGGCACTATATACCGATTATTGCTATCCCTATCGCATCTGCTTTGGCGATTTCGACCACTATGAGAAGGGTAGCTACACCATCAATTTCCGAGGTAAAGAGTGGCTTGTTGAGTTTGAATATACGCTCGATTGGTATTATGGCGAGCCTGTTCTCGGCTCTACGCTAAAGATTGATGGCGAGGAGGCAGAGATGGTTGTTGTAGGCAAGAAAAATAGAGAATATTACGGCGAAATCGATATATGGGCCTTTCCGCTATATTTGTAGCCGTAGGGGGTTAAGACCGATAAGACCTTAGGACCTTAAGACCATTACGAGGTCGAGTATCTCTTTTTTCTTACTGGTCCTACTAGTCTTACTCGTCTTACTTGTCCTAAAAAATCTCTAAAAACTAACAACTAACAACTAAAATAGAGGTACTCGGCAAAAGCCGAGTACCTCTATTTTAGTGCCTCCTTGATTATCTTCGCTTTAGCATCGCCTACGATGGTGGCAATATCCTCTACCGAGGCACGGCGTATAGCGGCAACGCTCTTAAAGTGGCGGAGGAGCGCTGTGCGGCTCTTCTCGCCAATGCCCTTAATGCTGTCCAATTCGCTGACTATAAAGTTTTTGCTGCGCTTTTGGCGGTGGAAGGTGATGCCGAAGCGGTGCGCCTCATCACGAATATGGCAGATGACCTTCAGGGGCTCGCCCGTGCGTGATAGGTAGTAGGGTAGCGGGTCGTTGGGATAGAATACCTCCTCTAACCTCTCGGCAAGACCTACGATAGGCACACGGTCGGCGATGCCCAACGCCTTAAGTACGCCGTAGGCACTCGACAGCTGTCCCTTGCCACCATCAACGATGATAAGGTCGGGTAGTGGCGTGCCCTCCTCCAAGAGGCGAGAGTAGCGGCGGTGGACAATCTCGCGCATCGAGGCGAAGTCGTCAATGCCCTCCACACTCTTGATGTTGAAGTGGCGGTACTCCTTGCGCGAGGGTTTGCCATCGCGGAATACGACACACGCCGCTACGGCATTTGTGCCTTGTAGGTTGGAGTTGTCGAAGCACTCGATATGGCGGGGCTGATGCTTCAGGTGCAGCTCCCTCTGCATAGCGTTCATAAGACGCTCGGTGTGGCGCTCAGGGTTCTTTATCTCAAGGTTTTTCATCACCTCGGCGCGGTAGATGCGGGCGCTCTTTAGCGAGAACTCCAGCAATTCGGCCTTCTCGCCACGCTTTGGCACGGTGAAGGTTACGCCATCAAAGAGTATCGCTGCCGAGGGGATAAGGGGCACGATAACCTCCTTGGCGAGGCCTCCTGCGATATTCTCCACTATATGCTGTATCGCTGTCGATAGCAGCTCCTCCTCGGTGGTCTCCACGCCTGTTGTCATTCTCACGGTCTGCACCGCCACAATCGAGCCGTGGCGTATGCGTAGGAAGTTGCAGTAGGCGACATCGTCGTCGGGGAGGATGGTGAAGACATCGCAATCGACAATCTTGGCACTCACAATCACCGACTTAGACTGGTAGTCGCCCAATAGGCGTAGGCGCTGCTTGAAACGCTCGGCAACCTCGAACTTAAGCTCCTCGGCGGCACTCATCATCTCCGCTTCGAGCCACTTGCGCACGGGGCGAAGGTCGCCTTTGAGTATTGAGCGCACAAGGTCGATATGCTCCTTGTACTCCGCCTCACTCTCAGCACCCACACAGCCACCTTTGCAGTTGCCGAGGTGGTATTGTAGACATACCGAGTGCTTGCCTCGCGCAATGGATTCGGGCGATAGGTTGAGTTTGCAGGTGCGCAGCGGCACTACATCGCGGATAAATTCGAGGATGTTGCGCTGAGTCGATATCGAGCCGTAAGGGCCGTAATACTCCGAGCCATCACGCACCAACTGACGAGTGGACTGCACACGCGGAAATGGCTCTTTGCGTATCACAATCCACGGATATGTCTTGTCGTCCTTGAGGAGGATGTTGTAGCGTGGTTGTAGGCTCTTGATTAGCGAATTTTCCAAGAGTAGGGCATCCTGCTCGCTCCCCACCACGATATGGCGAATGTCTACGACCTGTCGCACCAATACGATGACCTTTGCTGAGTGGTCGCGGTTTTCGACAAAGTACGATGATACACGCTTGCGCAGATCCTTTGCCTTACCTACATAGATAATCTTGCCACTACGGTCGAGGAACTGATATACCCCCGGCTCGTGTGGCAACTGCGCCACCATATCTTTGATATGTTCTCGTATCGATGAGTTCATACGACAAAGGTAGTGAAAAATTTTTTTTGGAAAAAGTTGGGTGAAAATTTGGAGGTTTGGAAATTATCACTACCTTTGCAGTGTATTACTTAACTAATACAGCGGAGAGATAGAGTTGTTGGTAGTTTTTAGGACATTATGACCTTATGACCTTATGACCATAAGACCTTAGGATTTTTTCTTATCGTCTTACATGTCTTACTTGTCCTACCGTCTTAAAAAACTATTGCTCATTGCTAATTTTTTTAATTACTATAGGTATGATTACTACAAAGGCACTTTCGTTTGGGTATTCTGCATTCCGCCCCGTGTTGCACAATATCTCGCTTAAGCTCGACAAGGGGCATATTCACGGACTGCTCGGTTGCAACGGCATCGGCAAGACCACGCTCCTTAAGCTCATTTCGGGCATTATGCGCCCACAGCAGGGCGAGGTGCGTGTTGATGGCATAGACCCAGCATTGCGCCGTGTGGAGACCTTCCGCGAGTTGATGATTATCCCTGAGGAGTTCGACCTTCCGAATATCTCGCTCGATAAGTTTGCAACAATCACCTCGCCATTCTATCCCCGTTTCAACCGCAACGATATGCACCGCTACTGCGCCGAGTTTCAGGTAAACCCCGCCGAGCGCTTGCACTCGATGTCGATGGGTCAGCGCAAGAAGGCATATATCGCCTTTGCCTTGGCCTGCAATGTCGATATGTTGTTGCTTGACGAGCCCACCAACGGCCTCGACATCCCCTCGAAGAGTGTCTTCCGCAGACTCTTGGCCGGCTATGTCGATGATAGCCGTATGGTCGTTATCTCGACACATCAGGTGGCAGATGTCGAGCAACTCTTGGATAATATCGTAATCCTCGACCAGCAGGGTGTAGCCCTCAATGCCACAACTGCCGAGATTAGCGCCAAGCTCAAGTTTGGCAAGGCTACGGCCGATGACGAGGTGCTCTATTCGGAGCGCACCATTCAGGGCGATATGGCTGTGATGCTTAACAACGATGACGAGGAGAGCCAGCTGAGCATCGAGCTTTTGTTTAACGCAACAACGGCGAACCGCAACGCCATTGCTGCCATTTTTGAGGAGAGATAGTTATGAAGGGTTATTCATTAAGTAGGGTGGCGCAGTATGCTCGCTATCACTACATCTCGCAGAGCAAGAACTACTTATCGCTGTTGTTTACGATGTTCGCTATGCCTGCGATTATCGCAATTCTTTCGCGCAATATGCACGATGTGCTGGGTATTGCTATGGCAATCTACATCTTTGGCTCAATCGGCTTTGCTGTGCGCACAACCTTCTCGATGCGTGAGCGCACTTCGAAGATTAGGGAGATGACCCTGCCCGTGTCGGCAGAGGAGCGAATGACATTTATGTTCTTCAACCTCGCTGTGGCCTTTCCGTTGGTTTGCTTTATCACAGCATCGTTGGCTATAGTTGTTGCCTATCCGTTTAGCTACTCGCGCGAGATTGGCGAAGCGTTTGAGGAGTTGTTGAGCGATGGTTTCCTTGTGTGGCCGGTATATATTATCGTGCAGATTATCGCCTCTTCGTCGTTGCTAATCAACCTCTTGGCACGCCGTAACCTCTTTGTTGCCTACCTCGGTGCTTTTGCGGGCGTTGTAACATTCCTCGCCATTACGGGTCGTGCTGTTGTTGAGATTTTGGAGAACTTCGACTGCCAATTGCAGTATGATGATGTATATCTTCCTGAGCCTGTGGGCATCACACTCTTCTGCTTGGTACCTGTGGTAATCTATGCGTTTGCTTATCTTGCATTGCGTCGTCGTCAAATGAAGTGGTAGGGTATGAAAGGGTATCTACTTAGCCTGAAACGGCAATATGTGAAGCATTATGGCGAGAAAAAGGCTGTCTATGTAGCCACTCTCTTGGCCACCTTTGCTCTGCCCCTGATTGTGGCTGTGTTGTTGCGCGACTCTGCGGTGGCGGTCAGCACAAGCTCGGTGGTGATGCTTGCAGCCTTGGTATTTGTCGTAGACTTCTCAACACGCGGTATGTGGAAGAGAGAGCAGGCAACATTGACTTTTACGCTCCCCGTGTCGGTATTTGAGCGATATAGCTTTATTCTGCTCAATACCTTGGTCTGGTGCGTGGTGCTCAACTATGCCGCTATCTACCCGGCGTTGGAGATTGCCGATAGGCTCTATCCTCACTATATGTCCGACGAGTGGGTGGCGCACTATCTCTTCTGCGATGATTTAAGCTCGTGGGTGGGTCTTATCTCTACCGCAACATTATTTGTGCTGGTGGGCGTAAATAGCCGTTATAAGCCTTTGGTGAGCGTCATCATCGCCCTTGCTGTAGTATGGGCTGTGCAGCTCATACTCGCTGAGATTTATAGCGCCGAGGAGCGTGAGGCGGTGCTCGTTGTGGTAAACCTCATATTTATCCCCGTTGCGTGGGTGGCGGGCTATTTTATGCTTAGAAAGTTTGAATTGAAGTAAGTTAGCATATTATGAATTTCTCTGATGATAAGCCTATATGGCGACAGATTTACGAACTGATAGCTATGCGCATACTCTCCACCGAGTGGGCCGAGGGTAGCCGAATAGTCTCGGTCAGGGAGCTTGCCTCGGAGGTGGGCGTAAACCCCAATACGGTGATGCGTAGCTATGAGAACCTTGAGCGTGATGGCATCATCTTCAACCGCCGTGGCATCGGCTTCTTCGTCTCGGAGGGTGCTGTGGAGCATATCCGAAATTTGGAGCGACAGAAGTTTATGGAGGAGGAGTTGCCAAAGCTCCAAGAGCGCCTTTCGCTACTCGGTCTGACACTCGAAGTTAAGAGCAGTAAAAAGTAAATTATTGCTATACATTTGGTCTTTTTGGGATATTTTTGCTACCTTTGTCCTATTGTTAACCTTTTGAATGGGACTATGATAGCAAAAATATCTCTTATTGCTTTATATCTTTTGGCGCCTGCGGGTGTGCTCTATGCCTGTCGCAAAATCAAGATTTTGGGTAAACTCGGTGTTGTTCTCACGCTCTATATCCTTGGCGTTGTTGTCGCCAATATAGGCATCTTCCCCTCGGTGGCTGAGGCGCGTGCGGAGTTGCTATCGTTCCAAGAGTCGGTATCCGAGGTGCTTATCCCGTTGGCACTGCCGATGATGCTCTTTGGTTGCGACTTCAAGCGCTTTAGGCTTGGTGAGAGCCTTGGTGCTCTTGTCGCCGGCGTTGTCTCTGTGGCGGCATTGGTCATTGGCGGCTACTTGGTCTGTGGCGAGCATCTTGGCGTGGAGGGACCAAAGATGGGTGCTGCGCTTGCTGGTCAGTATACCGGTGGTGCGGGCAACCTCGCTGCCGTAAAGCAGATGGTGGGACTCTCTACCGAGAACTTCGTGATGCTATCGACTTGCAACCTTATAGTCTCGTTCTTCTACCTTATGTTCCTTATGGGTGGCGGTGTGGCACTTGCTCGCCGTATTGTGGGCGGTCGTGGTCGCAAGGTGCAATCTGAGGTTGTCGATGCTGAGATTGACGAAAACCCCTACCGCGACTTTGCCAAGCGTGGTGTGCTGGCTCAGCTACTGAAAATACTCGTTGCCTCGGTAGTGGTGATGGGCATCTCGGTGGTTGTGGCAAAGGTTGTTGCAGGTGGCGATGGTATCTCGATGGTGACGCTAATCCTCACTATAACAACGCTTTCGCTGCTGATGACTCTCTCGAAGGAGGTGCGCAGTTGGGATAAGAGCTACGATGCCGGTATGTACCTTATCTATATCTTCTGCTTTGTGATGGCTACGATGGCCGACCTAAAGTCTATCGACTGGGAGCAGAGTGTCTTTATTCTTGTATTTCAGGCTGTTATCGTCTTTGGTTCGCTCTTTGCCACTATCCTTGCAGCACGCCTCTTCCGCATTGATGCCGACACTGCGGTGATTACCTCGAATACGCTTATCAACTCGCCTATCTGCGTGCCTATGATTGCCGCAACGATGAAGAATCGCGATGTTATCGTGGTGGGTATCACCAATGGTCTTGCGGGCTATGCGGTGGGAAATTATTTGGGTTATATCATCTACACCCTACTGAATTTCTTGTGATAAGGGGCATCCTTCGAACTATCCCAAAAGTAATCCCCCAAGGGCTGTACTAATGTGTACTATCCCTTGGGGGATTCTTTTGCGATAATCCAAATTAGACCCCTTCTGACAAGAAATTGGCTGATTGCTGACTGGATGCAGGTTTATTAGGGAGTTTAGGGAGTTTAATGAGTGTAGTGAGGTTAGGGATAAATGTCGGTAGCGCCTCCCTAACTTCTCTAAATTCCCTAATTTCACTAAACTCTCTTTTTTAATGAGCCTCTTTAGCCCGCAGGCGGAACGCCTGCCCTCTAACAACTAACAACTAATAACTCTCTTTCCTCTTTGAACTTTGCTCTTTTTTTTGTACCTTTACGCCCTACACATATAATGAAGTATGAAAACAGGACAAGTACAGGTGCTCACCGTAGCACGCATTTCCGACTACGGACTATTTCTCACTGATGGCGAGGGGGCTGAGGTGCTCCTTCCAAATCGCTTTACACGACTTGATATGAAGGTGGGCGACGAGGTCGAGGTATTCGTTTACCACGACTCCGAAGACCGCTTGGTGGCATCTACCGAGAAGCCCCTTATCAAGGTGGGCGAGGTCGCTGCACTTAAGGTCGTAGACAAGACTATTCACGGCGCATTCCTCGATTGGGGATTGTCGGGCAAGCAACTATTCCTCCCCAACCGCAACCAGCAGGGTGGCGTTGTGGCAGGTCAAAAGACGGTGGTATATATGTATATCGACGACCGCACAGGGCGTTGTGTCGCCACCAACAAGATTAAGCCCTTCGTCTATAACGATGATCCGCTGACCGTTAAGGTGGGTGATGAGGTGAGGGTGTTTGTTGCCTTCGAGACGCCTATTGGCTATCGTGTGGTCATCAACAACCGCCACTGGGCGATGATATATAAGAATCAGCTATTTAGACCCATTGCCGTGGGTGATAGCTGTCGTGGCTGGGTGCGCAAGATTACCGAGGACTTCCGCATCGATGTGAGCCTTCAGCAGACAGGCTTGGCGGAGGTCGAGAACTCGGTGTTGCGCCTCGAAAAGTTGCTCACGGAGCACGGCGGTGTGCTCTCGGTGAACGACCATAGCGACCCTAAGGCGGTGGCTGAGCTCACGGGTATGAGCAAGAAGGTCTTTAAGCGTGCGTTGGGTATGTTGCTCAAGCAGGGGCGTGTGCGCCAGACTGAGCACGGCATCGAGCGAATAAAGTAGGCTATGGCACTCCAAACGGCAGAGAGAGTGTCGCGCGAGCGTAGCGACAACTTCGTCTTTCAGCGCTCACGCCTTGCGTATGTCGAGGCGGCACGCCGTGTCGGTGGCCGTGTGCTGGAGATTGGCACGGGCACAGGCTACGGCATCGAGATTATTGCACCTTCGGCCGAGAGCTTCGTTACGCTCGACAAGTTCCGCTCCTCGGAGGTCGAGAGCCTACCTCGGGGTGTGGAGTTTTGTGAGGCTACAGTGCCACCATTGCCATTCGCGGATGAGTCGTTTGACTGCGTGGTGTCGTTTCAGGTTATCGAGCATATCAAGCGCGACAGGGCGTTTGTCGGCGAGGTGCGCCGTGTGCTAAAACCAGGTGGCAAATTTATCGTAAGCACCCCCAATCGCCCGATGTCGCTGACACGCAACCCTTGGCATGTGAGGGAGTATACGGCCGAGGAGTTCTCGGCTCTGCTTGGCGATTTCTCGGCAGTCGAGGCTCTTGGTGTCAAGGGCAATGAGCGTGTTTGGCGCTATTATGAGAAGAATCGCGAGTCGGTAAGGCGCATTATGCGTTTCGACATACTGCGTATGCAGTGGTGGTTGCCACGCTGGATTTTGCAACTGCCCTACGATGTGATGAATAGGCTGAATAGGCGTAGGCTGCATAGCGCAAATACCGAACTTACGGAGTCGATATGCTTGGAGGATTACTATTTGGATAAGGTTGATAACGAGTGTTTTGACCTCTTTTATATAGCAACGAAGTAGGAAGTATGGGACAACGAGTGGCAATTGTTCAGCGTGATATTCACTGGCTCGATGCGGAGCGCAATCTGCGCGATATAGAGCAGATGTTGGCGGGTGTCGAGGCCGATGTTGTCGTGCTCTCGGAGATGTTCTCAACGGGCTTTGCTACCGACCCTCGTGAGGTTGCCGACTGTGGGAAGGTGGAGCAGTGGATGGTGGCTCTTGCCCGCAAGATGGACTCCGCTATCGTTGGCTCGGTGGCGGTAAAGGTCGAGGAGGGCTTTCGCAACCGTATGTACTTCGCAAAGCCAACGGGCAAGGTGGAGTATTACGATAAGCGACACCTATTCTCGGTGGGTGGCGAGTCGAAGTTTTTCTCTTCGGGCCGTGAGCGCAAGGTTGTCGAGTGGCGAGGTGTGAGGTATATGCTCAACATTTGCTACGATTTGCGCTTCCCCGTATGGTGCAGGGTGCAGGACGACTACGATGTCTTGCTCTTCTCGGCATTGTGGCCAGCACCTCGCCGTGAGGTGTGGCGCACACTGTTGCGTGCCCGTGCTATCGAGAATCAGGCCTACGCCATAGGTGTCAATCGCATTGGCGAGGAGCCGGGGTTGAAGTATGCGGGCGACTCGGCAGTTGTAGACTACTACGGTCTGACGGCGGTAGACCTCGAAGCCGATGAGGGCGTAGCTGTCGTGGAGCTGGACTTGGAGGGGTTGGGCTCGTTTCGTAAGAAGTTTAATGTGTCGGCAGATGCCGATAAATTTGAGTTAGAGATATGTCGGTAAATGAGATTATATTGCTGTTGGTGTCGGGCGTTATCGTCGGCATTATCAACACCTTGGGCGGTGGTGGCTCGGTCATCACCATGTCGCTGTTTATGGCTATGGGTATGCCAATAGGCATTGCCAACGGCACAAACCGAATAGCGGTGCTGATGCAGAACCTATCGGCAACGGTTGCCTTCTTGCGTAAGGGTATGTTGCATGTGCGAAGTGGCCTAAAGCTCTCTATACCAGCTATCTTGGGTAATATCCTCGGCGCTATGGTTGCCACCGAGGTCAGCGAGTCGATATTCAAGATATGCCTCAGTGTGGTGCTTGTCATCATCCTCATTTACCTCATCTTAGGCAAAGACCGCCAGCAGGTTACGGGTGGCCACGGACTGCAAATTAGGTGGTGGCACTATATATGGTTCTTCATCATCGGCTTCTACGGTGGCTACATCTACATAGGCCTCGGCTTCCTGATTTTGGCTATCACGATATGGACGATGAACCTCGATATAATCACTGCGAATGTCATCAAGGGCTTCGTGATTTTCCTCTCTACGCCCTTTGCGCTCGGTGTATTCATCTACAACGGTCAGGTAGAGTGGGTTGCGGGCTTGTTGCACGGCGTGGGCAATATCCTTGGCGCTGTTCTTGCTTCGCACTGGGCTATGTCGTGGGGTGTTAAGTTTGTGCGTTGGTTTACGCTCTTTATCATCGTCGTATTCTTTATCGACCTTATGGGTTGGATATCTTTGCAGTCGATGCTCTCGGCACTTTTGTAATGCGCTATGGCAAGAAAGAGTATTGAGGTTACGGGTGCAAGGGTGCACAATCTAAAGGGCGTGGATGTCTCGATTCCGCGCGATAGCCTTGTGGTAATCACTGGCCTGTCGGGGTCGGGTAAGTCGTCATTGGCTTTCGACACTATCTATGCCGAGGGTCAGCGCCGATATATGGAGACCTTGTCGGCCTATGCTCGTCAGTTTGTCGGCACTATGGAGCGCCCCGATGTAGACCGCATCACGGGACTTAGCCCTGTGGTGGCGATAGAGCAGAAGACCACGAACAAGAACCCACGCTCTACCGTGGGCACCGTAACCGAGATTAACGACTTCCTGCGTCTGCTCTATGCCCGTGCCTCACGCGCCTACTCGCCAATGACGAATGAGCCTATGGTGAAGTATAGCGATGAGCAGATTTGCGACCTTATGATTTCGGGCTTTGCAGGTCGGCGTGTGGCGTTTCTTGCCCCCGTTGTCAAGGGGCGTAAGGGCCACTACCGCGAGCTCTTCGAGACGATGTCGCGCAAGGGCTATATCTATGCCCGCATAGATGGTGAGATTAGGGAGTTCTCGGCGGGTATGAAGCTCGACCGCTACAAGATACACACTATTGATATGGTCATCGACCGCCTTGTCGTTGGCGAGGAGCACCGTGAGCGTATGATGACATCGCTTAAGGAGACTATGCGTCAGGGCAAGGGTACGATGATGCTCTACGACTACGCTACTGAGGGTTTGCGCTACTACTCGCGCCACCTGATGTGTCCAACTACGGGCACGGCATTCGAGGAGCCACAGCCCCATACATTCTCGTTTAACTCGCCCAAGGGTGCTTGCCCTGCGTGCAACGGCCTTGGCGAGAGGGCGGTATTCGACCTGCGAAAGATTGCCCCCGATGGCTCGTTGTCGTTGCGTGAGGGTGGCATAGAGCCCTTTGGCAAGTATCACAATAATATGCTCTTTGCGCTGTTGGAGATGCTCGGCCACCGCTACGACTTTACGCTTGACGACCCTGTGGACTCTATTTCGGAGGCGGGAATGAACGCTATCCTCTATGGCGATGCCGAGCCGCTGATGGTCAATTTCTCGGAGTTTTCATCGCTTGGTGGCACTCAGCTTACGCAGTGGTCGGGACTCTCGGAGTGGATTATGCGTAATGTCGATGAGGAGTCGAAGCGTGGCCAAAAGTGGCGTGAGCAGTTCCTCGTTATGCAACCCTGTGAGGTCTGCGGTGGTTCACGCCTTAAGGCCGAGGCTCTGCAATTCCGTATCGGTGGCAAGAGTATCGCCGATGTCTCGGCAATGTCGATACAGGAGTTCTCGGAGTGGATGTCCACAATCGAGGAGCATCTTAGCGATAAGGAGCAGACCATAGCCCGCGATATCATCAAGGAGATACGCGAGCGCCTCGGTTTCTTGGTTGCCGTAGGCCTCGGCTACCTATCCTTGTCGCGTGCTTCACGAACTATTTCGGGCGGTGAGTCTCAGCGTATCAGGCTCGCCACGCAGATTGGCTCTAAGTTAGTCAATGTGCTCTATATCCTTGATGAGCCGAGCATAGGTCTGCATCAGAGGGACAACCGCCGACTTATTGAGTCGCTTAAGAGCCTGCGCGATGCTGGCAACTCGGTTATTGTCGTTGAGCACGACGAGGATATGATGCGCTCGGCAGACTATATCGTCGATGTCGGACCGTTGGCGGGCAGGCGTGGCGGAAAGATTGTCGCCGAGGGCACTTTTGAGGATATCTGCCGTTCAGATAGCATCACGGCCGACTACCTCACGGGCAGACGAAAGATTGAGCGCCCTACAGCGTTGCGCAAGGGTAGTGGCGAGCTACTCACTCTGCGTGGTGCGCGTGGCAACAACCTTAAAGGCGTGGATGTCAGCTTCCCGCTGGGCAAGTTTATCTGCGTCACTGGCGTGTCGGGGTCGGGCAAGTCATCACTTATCAATGGCACACTACGACCTATCCTCTCGCGCCACCTATACCACTCTTTCGACCAGCCTCTGCCCTACGATGGCGTTGAGGGCTTGGAGCATATCGACAAGATTGTCGTTGTAGACCAGTCGCCCATCGGTCGAACACCGCGTAGCAACCCCGCAACCTACTCGAATGTCTTTGCCGATATTCGTAAGCTGTTCGAGGCTACGCCCGATGCGCAGATTCGTGGCTATAAGGCGGGTCGCTTCTCGTTTAATGTCAAGGGTGGTCGTTGCGAGACCTGCCGGGGTGCGGGCTTTGAGACTATCGAGATGAACTTCCTACCCGATGTATATGTCAAGTGCCGTGCCTGTGGTGGTAATCGCTATAACCGTGAAACACTGGAGGTTAAGTATAAGGGCAAGAGCATCAACGATGTGCTTAATATGACGATAAATATGGCCGTTGAGTTCTTCGAGAATATCCCCTCGATATATCAGAAACTGCGTGCTATACAACAAGTTGGACTCGGCTATCTGACCCTCGGTCAGCCCTGCACCACGCTCTCGGGTGGCGAGTCGCAACGCATAAAGCTCGCCTCGGAGCTTGCTAAACGAGATACGGGGCGCACGCTCTATATCCTCGATGAGCCTACCACAGGACTCCATTTCGAGGATATACGCCAGCTCTTGGAGGTCATCAACCGCTTGGTAGATTGTGGCAATACGGCAATCGTCATCGAGCATAACCTCGATGTTGTCAAGGTCGCCGACTGGATTATAGATATGGGCCCTGAGGGTGGTCGTGGTGGCGGTAGGGTAGTCGCCGAGGGCACTCCCGACGATGTCGCCACAAATTCCGACAGCTTCACTGGCGAGTACCTAAAAGCAGTGCTTTAGCTATTAGTTATTAGTTGTTAGTTGTTAGAGTTGAGTTTGGAGCGAGCTGAGCTGTTTTTTAAGACCATTACGAGGTCGGGTATGATATATCCTATATGTCTTGCCTCTCCTACTCTTCCTAAAATAAAATCTCTAAAATCTTCTATTTAGGTATAGTATTAAGCATACTTTGCTGGTAAAGTATGTGCTATCAAATAGAAGATTTACCTTTTGCACGCAAAATCGCTTTATTTTTATTTAGTATATTGCGCTGATTGACGGTTTGTTACACACTAATCCGTTGTACGCTTTCCAAAGATGGCAGACCTTTGTGAAGAGTAACCTTTTTCGATAAATTTGCGAGTGTGTTAAGTCTTTTTAGAACTATGAGCGTTGTATATTCGGAAGCGCGTTTCCAATAAACGATAACAAATTATGAAACTTACAACCGAAAACAAACAACTCACCCGCCTCGCTGAGCTAATGCAGTCCGAGCGCGACCATCTGTTTAGATACGCCTGCTATCGGCTGGGGTCTGCCACCGAAGCTGACGATGTGGTGCAAGACCTCTACCTGCGGCTCTCGAAACAAGGCGCACGATTAGCTGAGATTACTGACCTTAAAGGCTATGTTTATCGTTCATTGACAAATAGTTGCACCTCGGCTTTGCGCTCGCGGCGACAGTTTGCGCCCACCGAAACGCTCGATACATTGAGTAGCGACGACCTCGCTCCGAAAGATTTCGAACAGGAGTTTCGATTGATCGAGCGACTGATGGCGCTCCTGCCTGACGAGCAGGGCGAAGTGATCCGATTGCGAATCTATGGCGGTTGTCAATTTGACGAGATTGCCTCGATTTGCAACACTCCTCTCACAACTGCCAAATCGCGTTTTCGCTATGGCATTGACAAGTTGCGCGAAGCCCTCGAAAAGCGTGGGCTGATTTAACTCACTGTAAAAAAAAGACCAACATTATGAAGACTAACAACAATTTAGACAACATCTCGGATATTCGCATTGAGAATCTTCTCACTCCGCGTTTCACTCCCACCTCCTCACTTTCGTTCAATGCACCCGCACCGCGCCGACGCCTGCTCTGGCGGGCAGTACGCATTGGCGCCGTTGCTGCTATGGTAGTAGTGGCAGTTGTCATCGGCATTAGCGGTGTGCAGACCAGCACTGCCCGCGAGGTCGTTGAGCGAGCAATGACTCAACTGCTCGAATCGGATAACTACCTCGTTCAATTTACCGCAAATGTTGCCGAGAACAAGAACTCCGGGGAACTCTATGATATTGATTTCGAGGGTACTCAGATACGAGGCACCGTTGAGATTCACAAAGAGGACTCGAAGGTCAAGATGGCTATCAAGTGGCAGGATAAGGCTAGTTCTATGGAACTCTACGACGGCAAGAGCTATCGACGCTACCAGAATGGGCAATTAGTTCTTGAACGACCCTACGGAGGAATCGACCTCACTAAGTTCGCTACGATCGATAAATTGAAGGATTACGCTTTGCTAACGGGTATTCTACTAAAATTCCGCGAGGAGGGCGATGTGATCTCGGTTAGCACAAGGGGCGATAAGGTCGGAATCGTTGCCCGTTTTTCAAAGAGCGAGGGTCGCCTGCTCGGTGCCGAGTGCTCAGGGCCATACAACGGGCAGCAGGTTACGGTACTCACCATTGATCAGATTGACTTCGATGTGCCTCCTACTGAGTAAATGTTTATCCTTTTATAGCAATGGCCACCCCCTCGCAGAGTAGTGTGTAAATTCGAGGGTAGATTACTATGTGGCCTGATTTAATAGCAAGAGCCTGTCTAACAAAAACTCGTTAGACAGGCTCTTACTCTTATATAATTAATGATAAACATTAAATATTTAATGAAAAAGTTGCAACTTTAGAATTTTGTTATTACTTTTGCATAACGATTAACGATAAATTATTAATGAAATAATATTATTAACCATTAAAAACCGTTTTGCTATGAAGATTTCAAAATCCACCCAGAAACGAGTGATTGCACTCTTTGTTTTGGTATGCTTGATGTTGCTACCCGATTTGATTCTTTCGGTCCTGCATGTCGTGATTGATGAGGATTGGCGCACGACCGACAAGATTACGCTTGTCGGCACGATGGATGTTCGCCGTCCAAGCTATATGCTTGAGGAGGGCGAGCAGCAGTTCTGCGCTCCGACCATCCTCCGTGAAGCAACAGAGGAGACTCCTGCAATCGTGGCCGAGCCATCGCAATATCTAATCTACGCAACCGAAGGTGATTATGTGATTGACACCCCAGCGAACAGTGTGCGTAAGGTGATGTTGTGTATCTCAATGGTGGCGGTATTCGTTTTGTCGATATTGCTTTTAGGTATTGTATATCAGGTAATTCGAGGGTTCCGCACAGGCGATTTTTTCACTCGCAAGTCAGTTGTTATGGTGCGTGTGATGGCGGTTGTCTACTGCATAGGTAGCCTAATATGGTCTAATTGGGGCGCATTAGAGGCGAGTGTAGCGTCAGAATTTTGTGGTGCGCTATGCCCCGAAGGTATGGGCGGTGCGTATGTGCTGAATACCGATTCGATTGTAATCCCATTAGTTATGTTGGTCGTTGCCGAGCTGATGAACATAGCCCGTATGTTGAATGAAGAGGAGAATGCAACCCTGTAAAAGTGTAAAGCTATGATAATTACCAATTTAGATGTTATGCTCGCGCGACGCAAGATGTCGTTGCAAGAGCTTTCTGAACGCATTGGCATATCTGTCGTCAATCTTTCGAAACTCAAAACGGGCAAGGTGCGTGCGATACGCTTTTCGACGCTCGATGCTATTTGTCGTACCCTCGATTGTCAGACCGGCGATATTCTCGAATTTCGCCCCGACATCTTAGAGCCAAAGGAGTAAAGATAGAAAAAATGTTTTGAGAAAAATCTGATATTGAGGTCAAGAATGGTGCGTTCTAATAGACCCCACGCCCACAAAAAAATGATATTTCTGACACAAGAGTGTGAGAATACGAAAAATCCCGAATCATAAAGTTCGGGATTTTTCGTCTATTTATGTAAGATTTTCAACGGATTTTATAGTCGTTAGCATTTATCGTAATGAGTGTGGCATAGAGCGTTTCATCTGCTTAGATTACCCGATGCTAATTTATAACATCTCGATAAACGACTCTTAGATCAATGTTGTATAGCCTATCCCACTTATCGACAAGCAGGGCAATAGTCCAAGGCTCTACCACATCGGTCATATCTTGATATATTGCTATGTTTAGTGCTATCTCGGTGGCAGAGATACTCTGGAAACTCTCGATCTGCTTATTCGATATGCCATTCAGACTGTAGCCGTGAGCTATAATCATTGTGTACTTCGAGAAATCGACTGCTGGGTAACTCTCTCCCGATTCAGATGCGATGTAGCGTGCAAGCTCTTCGTCGCTATCGACTACAATAACATTGTTATAGTCATCTGGCAAATTCCAATCGCACGACGAGCCGTATAGTGTGTACTCCTTATATGTTATATCTGTTGGCTCTACCACTGGTGCGTCGGGATGTTTAGTTACGACAACTGTGGTCTTGCATAGAAGGGTGTCGTTATCCTCATCGTACACCTCGATAATAAAGTTGAGATATGGTTCATCGAGGTATTCCCATTCGGGAGCAAAGGTAAACTCAAAAGGCATAACATCGCCCGCAATGATAAGTTCGTGATTGTTGTGCACGATAAAATTGTCGTGCAACACCCGAATGTAGCACACCCCGTCATAGCCACAGATAGTGCCACGACATAGATATGTGTGCTTTGTAAATGGTTCATCTCCACTTGTATTGTTACTAATTGTCGTCTCGTCTATACACTCAATCGTGATGTTCGAGAGTTCTACATCTTTTCCATTCACCTCAATGTCCAATTCGCACGATGTCATTATACTCGCAACAACCAATGCCATAAGGCACAAAATAAATCTTTTCATAGTATATTGTTTTTACCTATTTAGTTGCAATTATTAGAAATTAATTGCCACGCCCAACGATAATGAGTGCGCGTGAAGATACGCCTTAGTGTTGATGTTCATATCGAGGTCGGGGAAGGTAATATCTGCCGACATTGGGAATAGGTTATAGCCGTAGCGAATGAATAGTGAGAAGCGTCGTAAGTCCACACCAACTGCCGGCGAGAGGTAAAATCCCGTAGTGAGCGAGTCCGTAATACTAAAACCTGTACGGAGTGATACGAATGGTGATAAACCACTCTTCATTGGCGAGTATTTGGTTTCGAGGAAAATAGGAACATTATAAACATAGTATAACTCATGCACATCGAGATATAGACCCGCACCAATACCCATTGCTACACCATGACCGAGACGGCCACCGTGTACGGTGCTGAAGCCAATATTGCTGCCACCACTAAGCATTGCTCCGCCATTGAGCTCTATATTGCCCCAATATCCAGGCTTGAAATAGCTGTACTTTGTTTTCTGCGCCTCTGCACTATAAGCACCTACGAATAGCGCAATAATAAGGATTACTAAACTCTTTTTCATAATCTTTGTTATATAATTTTACTGTATAAAGCTGATGATTATGGCAATAGCAATAAGAAGAATGACAATCGTATTGATCGTTGTGCCCCATACTTTGCCCTTAGAACTCTTCTCTTTTAACGCTCTTACAAGGTTGATTATTGCAATGATAAGCAATATCACCATCAATATATAAAATTTACTCATATTACTTATTTTTAATAAATTTGCCTACAAATTTACCCCCCCCATGAATTTTCCAAATTTTGTTAGGTTAAAGTTTGTTAAAAGGGCATAAATTTTAGCATATTACATATTTATGCGACAATGTTTAATTGCTCTTCACTACATCGGCAGGATTCTCGGTAGCAGCCTTCCACGAGCGGAGGGTAACAGTGATAAGCGTAATCGCAAGGATTATTGCAACTGCCACAGCATATACCCACCAAGACATTGGTATGCGATAAACATATTGTTGCATCCAATTATCAATTACATAATAGCTTATCGGTATGGCAATCGCCGAGCAAATAGCCACTATGCAGACATATTTTAGGTTAAAAAGAGTCAATATACCACTGAACGATGCTCCATAAACTCTTCGAATTGCAATCTCTCTTCGGCGATACTGCGTCTCGAAGAGTACCAAGCCAAAGACTCCGATAATCGAAATCACAATCGAAAGGAACGAGAACAAGGTAACGAGTGTCGAGAGCTTATCCTCTCGCTGATACACCAACTCCAACTCGTTGTCGAAGAATTTTACCTCGACCTTCTCGGGGTCGGCATTGGGAGCGAACTCCATAATTGTATCGAAGATATACTTTCTTACCGCAGCAATATCAGCCCCTGCAACGGTGCGTATGTAGGCGTGGCAAGGGAAGGTATAAACACGCTTACCGTAGACAACAAAGGCAAAGGGAGCAACGCTGTGTTGTGCAGAGAGGAAGTCGAAATCCTCGCAGATACCAACTATATTGGTTTTTTGCTGATGTAGGTGTCCGTAGAGACTCATATCTGTCGTAAGTCCAAAATTACGGCTTGCATTCTGATTGAAAATTAGTGCGCCAGTTTCAGATGCCTCATCCGATGGCGAGAAGTTACGACCATCAACTATAACTATCCCCATAACCTCCAAAAAGTTATACGATACAGGGTATGATGTAAATGTAATAAGTGAACCATCATCTGATACGGTTTGGAAGTTTCCATCAAGGTTAGCATCACTTACCATTACACCACTACCAAAAGCCACATCCTTGATTTGTGGATTCTCCTTTAGCTTATCAATAAATGCGTTGCGGCGTGTCTGCTCTACACCACTCATAGAGAATTTGGAGATAGATTCATAGGGCACATCGACTGTAAGCAAATTCTCCTTATCGAATCCCATATCACGCGAGAGCATATATTGATGTTGTCGATATATGAATAGTGAGCAGATAATAAGCGTAATAGAGATGGTAAACTGTATACCTACAAGCGTATAGCGCAAGATGCGACCGGACTTTGAGGCCGAGAAATCTCCCTTGATAACAAATGCCGGTGAGAACTTGGTAATATACCACGCAGGATAGAGCGATACCACCACACCAAAGAGAATCACGCCCAAAGCGATAGCGCCTGCCAGCAACCAATTTTCATCAATAGCAACCGAAGTTGAGATATACTCCTTAAGTGGCGTATCGGCAAAGAGCACGACAATAACAGCTGCACCAAACAACGATACGAGAATCAAACCTACCGTTTCAAAGAGGAAATTCAGGCGCAGTTTCGCTGTCGGCGCACCAAAGATTTTGTAGTTATTGACGGCACGGATTCGGCTCGGTATCAACGCAAAGAAGAAGTTTATAAAGTTGATAAACGAGATAACGAGAATAAGCACAGCAATGGCAATCAGCGTATAGGTCGTTGTGCGACTGCCGTGATACCACTCTGGCTGCGCATCCTCAATAAAGTAGAGATCTGCAATAGGTGTAAGGCGAGGTTGCGCTCTGTCTATTATGTTCGCTATATCCTCTTCCGATAGTCCAGACTTGCGGTTATCCTCAATAACAAAGTCAAGCATTTGTTTCTCAACGGCTTCAACCGATGCTCCCTCCTGTAAACGGATATAATAGGGGTCTGTCCAATTGTTCTCGCTTGTCGTTGCTTGATGGGATAGATTATACCAACCATCTAAATGAGCAAGCGACGAAGGCTTTGAGAAATCTTTGTAGATACCCACAATGGTGCGAATACCATTAGATGTTGCGCCACGACCGATGTGAAGTCCATCTCCAACCTCAAGGTTATAACGCTTGGCGGCTGATTCAGATATAACAAGAACACTTGCACTACTGTTGTCTACCACATCGATAAAATCCTCGATACCTCCTGCAACCCACTCAAATGGGAATACCTCCAAACCATCACGCTCTGCGCCAGCAATTTCGAGTGTTATGTTTTCGATTGTAGCATTTCGCTTATGCGAATACTCTCGCTGTGAAACATACACATCAATGTTGAGTGAGCCAGCTGCCTCTACTTCGGGGCAAGAGGCAACAAGGTTGTCGGGGTATTGTCTATTCCAAGTATGTTCCCAACGACCTGAGCCCGCCTCATTTGGATATTCAAGGCGATAGATGCGCTCCGAGTTTTTGATAACGCGGTTGTATGATAGGTCAAACTTCACCTGCACGGCAATAAGATATACCGCAGCAAAGGCTATCGCCATACCCACTATGTTGAGTAGCGATGATGCCGTATAACGGCGTAGTAGTGTTATAAAGTTTCTCCAGAACATAGGCTCTTAGTTTGATTTAACCACATCAGCAGGATTCTCGGTTGCGGCACGCCACGAGCGGAGGGTTACAAGACCGACCGTTACGGCGAGGACAACGGCGAGGGCGGCGATATAGAGCCACCAAGGCTGTGCGATGCGGTTGGCAAACTGCTCCAACCAGCGCGAGGTGATATACCACGCCACAGGTGCTGCCACCACAAAGCAACCTCCGACAATCCACACATAGCGCAGGTTCAACATCTCGACAATCTGGCGTGTCGTTGCGCCATAGACCTTACGAACAGCAATCTCCGAGCGGCGGTGCTGCGTCTCGAACATCACAATACCAAAGACTCCCATCAGTGCGATAACAATAGCCAATACGGCGAACAAGCCAATCAAGACCATCACCTTTTTGGTCTCTTTATACATACCCTCAATCCAATCATTGAGAAAATATAGATCGGGTTCGTCGGCGCGTGGTACAATCTCCTTGATAGTAGCACGAATATAGTCGGCAAATGCCTTAACATCAGCCCCCTCACGAAGGCGAACATAGTAGTGTGGCAGACGGTCGTCTGAAGCACAGAAGAATACATCGTAGTGCCCCGATTGACTTATGGGACTTAGCTCTATATCTTCGATTACTCCTACTGTCTTATTAGAGTCCTCTAAACATATCCAACCTACTCCCGTGCCTATATCCTCCTGCTGATCCGACATGACAACGAGTTCTTTACGCTCGGCAGATAATGGCGTAAAGCCGCTGCCATCAACGACTTCAAGGTCAAAGAAAGAGAGGAAGTTGTGGCGCACATAGTGGCGATAAATCGTAAATATTTTTTCATCGTGTTCCATGCCAGAGGTGCTATTACAACGGAACATATTTGTGCTTCCCGATGTTACATCCTCTGCGTCGGGATGCTGCATAATGCGCTCCGTAAACACATCGGCGTGAGCTGTCATATCAAACGATGTAAAGGTAACGATGTTGTCGGTCTTAAAGCCCATGTCGTAGTTTACCATATAGCGATATTGCAGGAAGAATACCGCTGTTACGATGATAAGAATCATCGCTACCGAGAACTGAACACCCACCATCACAGAGCGCAAACGACGACCAGTTGCAGACTGAGCAAAGCCACCCTTAACACCCAATGAAGCATTGAAACGGGTGATGTAAAACGCAGGATATAGCGCAGCAACAAGGGCAAGCATAATCATTAGTCCTACCATCATCATAATCACCGGAATATTATCTCCAAGAGCCAACGAGCAAGTTACATATTGGGTGATAAAGCTCTCTTGAATGGCTATCATCAGGTAGAAGGTCAAAGCCATTGAGATAAGCACCAAACTGATAGCCTCAAAGAGGAAGTTCCAACGCAGTGTACCCTGGCTTGCGCCGAAGACCTTGCAGATATTTACGGCACGCATACGCACAGGCACAAGCGCAAAGAAGAAGTTTACAAAGTTGATAAAGGCGATGATAACGATGACGAGGGCAATGGTCGTAAGGATAATAGGCGCAGAGCTATTACCCGTCTCGAAGATATAGTTAGCATGGAAGTTTCCACGGTAATAGGTATCTTCAAGAGCTACGAGGCGAGTATCGAGGATATCGCCACCATTCTCAGCCTCATCCCTAATCTCATCTTCATCCTCGGGCCACAACTCTATCCACTCCTCAACTTGCGCGAAGTACCATTGTGAGTAGTAGTGTTGGAATAGGTTTAGGAAAGCCTCCTTTTCGGCACCCTCTCGCAGGCGCACGAAGTTCGAGTAGTTCCAATTGTTGTTGGTTGTAGTGTATGCTCCGTCATCATAGGTAATAATCTGCCACTTGCCCAGAAAAGTATTGATGTCCATATCGCTATACACCGCCACGACAACATTCTCCACTGACGGTAGCTCCTCTGGCTCTTCTCCTGCTATACGGGCGGCTTGTGTATAGATAACATCGCCAATACCCACATTCATCTTCTCGGCAACTGATTCGGAAATAGCGACCGTGTTAGGCTCCTTTATACGCGAGAAATCTCCCACCAAACACTCGAAGCCGAAGCAGTCGAATATATCGGCAGTAGCCATATATACCTCCTCCTCGAAGAGTTGATAGTTGTAGTTATTAACCTTTGTCCATACCTTATTAGTGCCGGCATATGGTATTAGTGATGCCGCAGCCTCGACATCTGGCGATGCGGCCACAGCATCGTAGAACGCCATAGCGGGAGAATTGGTGCTGTAGTTGCGCTCTTCATCGAGCATGCCGAAATGTGGCGAAACGATAAATACTCTGTCGGAGTTCTCGATTGAGCGATTGTAGGTAACAGTGTACCATACCTGCGAAAAGATGATGTAGAACGCCACAAAGGCGAGGGTCAAACCGAGCACATTAAGCAGCGATGCGACCTTGTATCTTCGCAAGGTCATTAGAAAGTTTTTGAAAGCGATTTTCATACTTTTTCGATTTTATGCGGCACTTTTCTCCTCTCCTTGTCCGTCGCGAATGAGAAATAGGCTACTATGTCCCATCCACGCCGAACTGCGGTCGAGAAGAAATCTGCTCGCCTAAAATCAAAAAAGGCTTCGGGCGGGCAGACCGCGTTGAGTTAATAATTATTTTTATTTGTTTTTGTCTTAGTGGCTTGGGGAGGTATCACCCTCGCCCAAGCCTGGGATGCTTATGGCTGGATTTTATAGTGGGTCTAAGGAATTTAGGGAGAGTAGGGGATTTAGTGATTTACTTATCCTTAAGCTCACTAAACTCCTTAAATTCACTAATTTCATTACAAATGACTCTTTACATCGGTCACAATCTTACCGTCGAACAGACAGATGGTACGGCTTGCATACGAGGCATCGTGCTGCGAGTGGGTAACCATAATGATGGTTGTGCCCTCCTGATGTAACTCTTTGAGCAAAGTCATCACCTCCTGGCCATTCTTCGAGTCGAGGTTACCCGTAGGCTCATCGGCAAGGATAAGTTTGGGGTTCGACACAAGGGCACGGGCGATAGCCACACGCTGCTGCTGACCACCCGAGAGCTGCTGAGGGAAGTGGCCGGCACGGTGCGAGATGTTCATACGGTCGAGCATCTTCTTTACGCGCTCCTTACGCTCCGAGGGCTTCACGCCCATATAGATTAGCGGTAACTCGACATTCTCGGCCACCGACAATTCGTCGATAAGGTTGAACGACTGGAATACGAAGCCGATATTGCCCTTACGGAAGGCGGTGCGTTCCTTCTCTTTCAGACCGCCCACCTCTTGGTCGAGCAGCTGATATGAGCCGCCCGTAGGATTATCCAAGAGGCCCAAGATGTTGAGCAGCGTAGATTTACCGCAACCCGAAGGTCCCATAATGGCAACAAACTCGCCCTCTTTAACCTCAAACGATACACCGTTCAGAGCAACAGTCTCGATCTCCTCGGTGAAAAAACTCTTCTGTAAATTTTCTACTTTTAACATAGCTGTAATTGTTTATTTAGTTTGTAAATTGTTTTTCTGTTTTGTAGGGAGTTTAGGGAATTTAAGGAGCTTAATGAGATTAGGGATTTTCGCTAAACTCACTAAATTCTCTAATTTCCCTAAATTCACTAATCTCTCTATCTTGTTATTGACTCTGTAGGATTCTCCGTTGCAGCCTTCCACGAGCGCAGGGTTACCGTTACGACCGTGATAGCGAGGATTACCCCCACCGCCAAGGCATATACCCACCACGACATAGGCGTGCGATAGACATACTGCTGCATCCATTGGTCGATGATGTAATAACTCACGGGTATTGCCACTGACGAGCAGATTGCCACAATGTAGAGATACTTGCGATTGAAGAGGCTGAGTATCTCGCCAACAGATGCACCGTGCACTCGGCGAATACCAATCTCGCGGCGGCGATACTGCGTCTCGAAGAGTACCAAGCCAAAGACTCCGATAATCGAAATTACAATCGAGAGGAACGAAAACAGGGTAACGAGTGTCGAGAGCTTGTCCTCACGCTGGTAGAGTAGCTCCAATTCGTAATCAAAGAACTCTATCTTTATCTTCTCGGGGTCGGCATAAGGGGCGACCTCCATACAAGTGTCGAAGATGAACTTCTTAACCTCTGCAATATCAGCTCCTGCGGTGGTGCGGATATATGTGTGGCGAGGCATAGTCCAGCCATATTGACCGCAAACCAAAAAGGCAAATGGCTCGATTTCTCGGTATGCAGGATAGAAATTGAAGTCTTGGCAGAATCCTACGATATTGGCATTATAACCATATACGTGTCCCATCATTTTGCTTTCGAATGTAAGCCCATACTTCTTTTGTGCTGTCTGGTTGAAAATCATTGCTCCCGTAATGGTCTCTTCGTCAGATGGGAAGAAATCACGTCCCTCGACAATCTCTATTCCCATTACATCGAGGAAGTTCCACGATACGGTGTGAATAGCAAATATAGCCTTATCGCCATTCTCCAATGGTCGTCCCCAACTACCTTCGGCATTGCTCACCAATTGAATATCACCAAATGCCACGCCTTTGATTTGTGGATTTTGAGTTAGTTTATCAAGGAGTGCATCACGCTTGGTGTAGTCCAATTGAGAACCTTCAACATCAGGATTGACCGCCTCCCAAGGCACCTCCACAGAGAGTAGATTCTCACGGTCAAAGCCCATATCTCGGTTGAGTATATATTGGTGCTGACGATAGATGAATATCGAGCAGATAATAAGTGTAATCGAAATGGTATATTGCACACCCACAAGCGTATAGCGCAGAATGCGACCTGCTCGTGATGCTGCAAAATCACCCTTAATCACAAACGCTGGCGAGAACTTTGTAATGTACCACGCTGGATAGAGCGATACTAATACGCCCAAGAGCAAAACGCCTGCGGTTAATGCACCAGCCAACGACCAATTATCATCAATAGCAACCGAAGTCGAGATATACTCTTTAAGCGGAGTGTCGGCAAAGAGTACCACAATAACTGCTGCACCGAACAACGAAATGAGAATCAGTCCTACGGTCTCGAACAAGAAGTTGAGGCGCAGTTTCCAAGTAGGCGCTCCAAAGATTTTGTAGTTATTTACCACTCGGATGCGATTCGGAATCAGAGCGAAGAAGAAGTTCACAAAGTTGATAAACGAAATCACCAAGATAAGTGCTGCAATGGCAATCAATGAGTAGGTCGTAGAACGACTGCCACGCATACCCTCTGCCGAAGCATCTTCGATAAAATAGAGGTCTGTAATAGGCGTTAGTCTAGGAGTGGTTAAAGCGAGTACATCTGCCAAATCCTCCTCTGAAGTTCCATTTTTAATAGCCTCGTCGATAACCATTTGAGACATACGCTTCTCTATCTCGTCAACATTAGCACCCTTCTGAAGACGAACATAATATGTATCCTGCCAATTACCCTCATAAGCCTGCTCTTGTGGCTCAAGTAGCACATAGCCCATAGGCATTGAGATAGATGAAGGCTTTGGGAAGTCTTTGTAGATGGCTACGATTGTTCGGATAGAACGACTCATAGCGCCACGACCATAGTGTAGGCCATCACCCACCGACAGATTGAATCGTTCGGCAGTAGACTCCGAGATAATCATCTCATCCTCAGTTATTAAATCCTCCAAACTACCAGCCACAATCTCAAATGGGAATACTGCAAAGCCCTCAGGCTCGGCACCTGCAAGGCTGATTGTAAAGTTCTCAACGGTAGCATTACGCACAATTGAGTACTCATCTTGAAACTTTGAATGTGCCAACATACCAATCGAGCCTGCTGCTTCAACCTCGGGACAGGTTGAAACCAACTTATCGGGCATCTGGCGATTCCACCAAATATCCCAACGACCATTGCCCGATTCGTTTGGATATTCAAGGCGATAGATACGCTCCGAGTTTTTGATAACGCGGTTGTATGATAGGTCAAACTTTACCTGCACGGCAATAAGATATACCGCTGCAAAGGCTACTGCCATACCCACAATATTTAGCACAGACGATGTGGTGTAACGGCGAAGCAGGGTTAGAAAATTACGAATATACATAACTCTAAGTCGTTTTAATAGTGAGTTTAGTGAAATTAGGGAGTTTAATGAGTTTAGAGAGAAGAATCACTAAATTCCCTAACCTCCTTAAACTCTTTAAGTTCTCTATTTGTTCAGTATCAGCACTTCATTCTCTCCGAAGTTATCATAGGACGAAGTTATAACTTTTTCGCCAACTTGAAGGCCCTCGATAACCTCATAATACTGCGGATTCTGGCGACCGATACGAATATCGCGGCGGTATGCCTTCTCGCCCGTAGCGTCGAGAACATATATCCACTTGCCGCCTGTCGCCTGATAGAACGAGCCACGAGGTATCAGAATTGCCTCGGCAGCCTCGCCCAACTGCAAGTTAAGGTAGTAGGTTTGACCGCTACGGATATTCTCGGGAGCATCGCCCACAAAGCGGAAATCCGCCTTAAACTGACCATTGCGCACCTCAGGATATACCTTGCGGAGCTGCATTTCGTAGCGGGTATCCTGGCGCTCAAACGATGCCACAAGACCCGTAGTGATGCGGTCAATATAGTGCTCGTCAATCTGCGCCTGCACCTTGTAGGTCGTTAGGTCGTTCACCTGACCGATGTTTGCACCCTGCTGTAACGACTGACCAAGAACGGCATCCAACATACCCACCTCGCCATCGATAGGAGCCTTAACCTTGAGGTTATCCACACGCTGGCGGATAAGCTCCATATTGCGCTGCATCGAGAGAAGGCTCTCCTCCATCTGTGTTACCTGCGATGAGCGATAGAGCGAGTCCTGACGCTGACGCTCTAAGACCAAATTGCGTCTGCCAACAGCAAGTTCATAATCCTCCTTTGAGCGCAAATAATCCTCACGAGCCAACAATTTGTCGTTATAGAGGCTCTGATTCTGCTCAAAGGTACGCTTTAATCGCGACACCTCCAAGTCGAGTTGTAGCTTCTCCTGACGCAGAGCCAGACGCTCCTGCTCCATCGAAATCATTGTGTTACGCAAGATATTCTGCTTCTCGGCAAGGTCGGCCTCCGACTGCAAAATCTGCATAGAAAGAGAGTTGTTCGACATCTCAAGAATCACATCGCCACGCTTTACCTGCGTACCCTCCTCGGCAACGATGCGCTCCACAACACCCGACTCAAGAGGGGACAACTGGACGGTTGTCATCGGCTGCACCGAGCCCGTCAGGCGAACATAGTCGTTAAACTCGCCCTGCTCAACGGTGGCGATATTGACAAGCCCCGCATCGACACGCAAGGTCGAGGAGTTATCACGCAAAATGAGCCAGCCGATAAAGCCAATCAGCACCACAACTGCTGCGTATGGCAGATTCTTCTTCTGAAAGATGGCACGCCATCCTTTCTTCTTTTCAAGTTTGATATCCATATTGTTTGAGTTTTATTTGTTATCTCTGTACTCTGTACTCTGTACTCTGTACTCTGTACTCTGTTATCTAATAAGTGGTATTCCGTTGTAGTAATCAACCATTCGGCTCTTGACAATATATTGCAGGCGTGCACGGAGCTTGTCCGACTTGGCTTGCAACAAGGTGTTGGCGGCGGTTTGAAGGTCGAGAGCGGAGATTAAGCCATTCTCAAATTTACGCTCTGCACCATCGTAGGCAAGTTGTGCTGCCGAGACCTTCTTCTGTCCCTGCACATACTGCTTGCCGAAGCCCTGCATCTGCTGCCAGGTCTGCGATACCTCGCTCTCCACTGCTCGCTCTATGGCTACCTGCTCCAACTGTGCCGAGCGGTAGGCGTTGGCTGCTCTGCGCTTTGATGAGCGTGCGCTCAAACCATTAAAGATGGGGATAGAGAGCGAGAGTTGAACATATCCACCTCGGTTGTTGCGGAACTGTGTGCCAAAGGGGTCGTAAGCCGCCTTATTGTCGAAGTCGATATAGTACGAAGTGTTGTAACCGCCATAGAGATAGAGTGAGGGAGAGTAAGCGCCCTTTGCGCGAGCAAGGTTTAGGCGGCTCTGCTCGGTGGCATGGCGGCTGGCGATAATCTTGGGGTTGTTCGCCAAAGCATAATTGAGCAACGCTTGCTCCGATGTGGCAGTAGGCAACGCCTCCAAGTCGATATCCGTTACAATCTCCAACTTCTCGCCCTGCGGATAGTTCATTACCTCGCGCAGTTTAATATAGGCAAGAGCAAGGTTGTTCTCCTCGGTGGTGAGAAGGTAGTCGTAGTTCGCCTCCTGCGACTCAATCTCCGCTACATCGGCTGCGCTCTTGGTGCCGAGCTCCTCCTGTCGGCGTACAAGCTCCAAAGTCTTGCGTGATGCCTCCAACTGCTCGCGGGCAATCTTGACTGCCTCGGTGTAATATACTACATCCATGTATGCCGAGAGGGTCTGCATAGCCACCTCATCGCGGGCAATCTCCGTTTCGACAGCACCTTTTTGGCGTGCCACCTTCATTGCTCGCACGGTGTTGATGCCCTGCAAGCCATCGAAGAGGGGCATCGAGCCACTAATACCATACGCATTATTAAATGTGGTAACGCTGGTGTAGGCGTTGGTTGCTGGGTCGATACCACGACCGAAGTTCATAGCACCACCCACCGAGCCATTAACGGCAGGGAACAAGGAGGCAACAGCCTCGCTGTAATTGGTCTTGCTATCGTCGTGGGCAAGCTGCTTTTGGCCTACGCTAACTGAGTTCTCAACGGCATAGCGCATACAATCATCTATTGTGAGGGGCTGTGCTACGCACACAAGTGTCAAAAAATTAGACACTAATAGGGTCATAATCAATCGTTTCATACTTTTTTCGGTTTCTGCTTGATTTTGTGCCAAAGGTGTGCCAAAGTATGCCAAACGCTGATAGTCAGCACTTTACGATTTATGGCAAATTTGCAAAGTGTCTAATAATTAGACAATCGGTGTAAAAGGTTTGGACACTCGGCGTTTTTGATGTAATTTTGTGAAGGAAATTTTGAAAAAGTTGGAGGCGTATATGTTAGTCGATAACAGCTATAAGCTATGGATTAAAGAGATAAAGAGCTATATCCGTAGTCAGCAAATAAAGGCGGCAGTAAAGGTTAATACTGAATTGCTAAAAGTCTATTGGCGTTTGGGTAGCGATATTGCTACACATAAGGCTGATGCGCAATGGGGGAGCAAATTTTATGAATTGCTAAGCAGTGATCTAAAGAGTGAATTCCCTGATATGAAGGGATTTTCCATTACAAATTTAAGAAACTGTAAACGCTTCTATGAACTTTATAGTCAAAGCGATATAATTCGACACCAACTTGGTGCGGAATTAGAATCGCCAATATTTTCAATTCCGTGGAGGCACCATACAGAAATTATTGCAAAATGCAAAACTGTTGACGAAGCACTATTCTATGTGAATAAAACCATAGAGAATGGTTGGAGTCGAGCTATGCTGTTGAATTTCCTCGACACAAAATTATATCTAACAGAAGGTAAAGCAATAACAAACTTTCAGAGATTGTTGCCATCTCCCGTTAGCGACTTGGCACAGCAAACTTTGAAAGACCCATATAACTTTGATTTTCTGACTATTCGCCAGAATTATGATGAAAAGGAGTTGCAAAGGGCTTTAACAACCAATATCACAAAATTTCTTTTGGAATTGGGTAATGGTTTTGCCTATGTAGGCGAGCAGTACCGTTTACAAGTTGGCGAGCAGGAGTTCTTTGCTGACTTGCTCTTCTACCATTTGAAACTGCGTTGCTATGTTGTTATTGAATTGAAGGTCGAGAAATTCAAGCCAGAGCATCTTGGACAGTTAGGTTTCTATATTACTGCTATCGACAGAGATGTAAAGAGTGATGCGGATAATCCAACCATCGGTTTGCTGATTTGTAAAACTAAGGATAGCCTTGTAGCAGAATACGCATTAGGCTCAACAACATTGCCAATAGGAATTTCAGAATACGAATTGAATAGGGTAATACCTGATAACTTCAAAGGCTCACTTCCAACTATTGAAGAGATTGAGGCGAAACTCAACGAATAAATAGCGAAAAATGGCAAAGGCAGGTAAATTGTTAATCGTGGATGATAACCGTTCGATACTCTCGGCGGTGAAGTTGCTCACCGAATCATTTTTTGAGGAGGTGCTGACCCTGCCATCTCCTAACACCTTGATTTCCACCTTGCAGAAGTCCGCTCCCGATGTGGTGCTCCTCGATATGAACTTCCACGCCGGCATAAATACGGGCAACGAGGGACTCTATTGGCTTAAAGAGGTGCTGGCGAAATTCCCCGAAACAAAGGTTGTGCTCTTTACTGCATACGCTGATATCGAGTTGGCGGTGCGTGCTATGAAGGAGGGTGCTTTCGACTTTGTTGTCAAGCCTTGGGATAATGCCAAGCTTATTGCCACGCTCCAAAATGCCTATAAGGCAGTCAAAGGTAAGGCAAAGAAGCCAACCAAGCAGCAGACCACCGAGCCACAAACCGAGATGTATTGGGGCGAGAGTGCGGAAATGAAGCGCATAAGGCAGATGGTCGAGCGTGTGGCCATCACCGATGCCAATATCCTCCTTACGGGCGAGAATGGCACGGGTAAGGAGGTGCTTGCGCGTGAGATTCATCGCCAGTCGGCACGCTGCCGCAAGACGATGGTGTCGATAGATATGGGTGCTATCCCCGAAACGCTTTTCGAGAGTGAGCTCTTTGGTCATAAGAAGGGTGCTTTTACCGATGCGCATACCGACCGTGAGGGTAAGTTTCTGACGGCAAGTGGCTCGACGCTCTTTATGGATGAGATTGGCAACCTGCCACTGCACCTGCAAGTGAAGATGCTTTCGGCGCTGCAAAACAGGGCTATAACGCCACTTGGTATGAATGAGGCGCAGCCTATCGATATACGCCTTATCTCGGCAACAAACCGCAACCTACACGATGCCGTTGCAAAGGGTGAGTTCCGCCAAGATCTCCTTTTCCGCATAAACACCATACAGATACATATTCCGCCTTTGCGCTCCCGCAAGGAGGATATTGTACCCTTCGCAGAACGCTTTATTGAGCACTACGGCAAGAAGTATAACAAGGTGGGATTGCTTCTGCAGGGCGAGGCGGCCGAGAAGCTGATGGCGCACTCGTGGGAGGGCAATATCCGTGAGTTGCAGAACGCCATAGAGAAGGCAGTGATTATGTGCGACGGCGATATGATTGCGCCCGAGCATATTGAATTACACGCTGCCACACGCCCTGCAACTGAGGCGCAAACCCTCGAGGAGATGGAGCGACAGCTTATTGCCAACACCATTGAGCAGTGCGGCGGCAACCTTTCGCAGGTGGCACAACAGCTCGACATCACCCGCCAGACACTCTATAACAAGATTAAACGCTACGGCTTGTGAAACGACAGCAGAACATACCTTACGGCAGAATAGGAGCATACGCAGCGGTCATTATACTAATGGCTGTCTTGTCGGGCTATGTGTGGGCAACCAACCGCCACGCACACCTTATAGCGACCATTCCGATTATCATCTTCTGCCTCTTTCGACTCTTCCGTATCTACAACGAATTGGTCGAGCGACTGATGTTTGTCTTTAATGCCGTGCAGAACGACGACTACTCATTCCGCTTTACCGAGAATCCCAATATCACACGCCACGCCTTGGTAAATCAATCGCTCAACCGCATCAAGGAGGTGATGGACAATGCCAAGATGCAGATTCGTGAGCGAGAAAAATACTTTGAGCTGATTATGGAGTGTGCGGGTATCGGTATCGTTACCGTGATGGAGAACGGTACGGTAGCGCAGACCAACACGAAGGCGCTCCGCATCATAGGTATGGAGCGACTAAACCATATCGACCAGCTACGCATCTTGAGCGAGGAGCTTTGCGAGGCTATGCACCGTATCGAGCCGGGTGCACAACTTACAGCACGCTTTACTACCGAGATTGGCGATCAGAACTTGGTGCTGAGTTGTTCGGCTATGGAGTTTGAGGGCAAGCAGTTGAGGGTTATCTCTATCGGCAATATCCACGAAGAGCTTGACCGCAAGGAGGTGGAGTCGTGGGAGAAACTCACTCGCATCCTTACGCACGAGATTATGAACTCGCTTGCGCCCGTAACCTCTATCAGCCATACACTCCTCTCATCGTCGGGCGATGCCGAGACGATGCGACAAGGACTCGAAACGATACACGCGACCTCGGATCGTCTGCTCCGCTTTGTCGATTCGTTCCGTGCCGTTACACGCATACCTGCACCGCAGAAAGCACCGTTCTACCTCTCGGAGTTGGTGGCGGAGTCGCTGTCGCTCATTCCGCACGAGGGTATCGAGGTTGAAGTGAGCATCGAGCCCGAGGATACGATGCTCTATGCTGACCGTGCGCTGATGTCGCAGGTGATGGTTAACCTGCTGAAAAACGCCACCGAGGCACTCTTGGCGCAGGATTGCAAGCGCAAGATAACAATCCGCTCAACAATTGATGCAGAGGAGCGCATCCAAATAGAGATAACAAACAACGGAAAGGAAATCCCAGCCGAGGTCACCGAAAATATCTTCACGCCATTCTTCACCACCAAAACCGACGGCTCAGGCATCGGTCTTGCCGTCTCTCGCCAAATAGTGCGCCTTCACGGTGGCTCCCTCCGCCTAAAACACAACGAGGAGGGTAGGGTAACTTTTGCTATTGTTGTGGAGTGATATTCGAACTGAGATTTTGATGTTGTTATGGTAATTTTATTTGTGGCAGGTATTATTGCATTGTGTGCTGTATTGGTGCTATTTCGCCCCGATTTGATCAATGTGCTGTCGGAGAACGACCTCAAAAAGATGAATCCTAAGAAAACAGGGCGAGTTGCTTTTTGGGGGCTTATGACCACTGCGTTGATATTGGTAGCCCTATGGCTTTGTGGCATACGCAACGAGCTTGTACCAATGTTTGTCGGCATCCCAGGCGCCATCATCACCGCCGCATTGATTCAGCTTTCAATTCCTAATAAGTAGCGATTTACTGGTGTAGGCTATCTCTCGCCAAATAGTGCGCCTTCACGGTGGCTCCCTTCGCCTAAAACACAACGAGGAGGGTAGGGTAACATTTGCTATTGTGGTGGAGTAGGCTCACTTTTAGCCCCAAAAAGGAAAATTCGTGGGGTAAATTTGTGGCAGAAATATAAAACTTAAATACTCTGAATACATACAAACAGACAAAAGATAACCGAAGCCTTCATTCATTGCGAATGGAGGCGTTTTCCGTTTTGTACCCTCTCAATCAGTTCCGATGGGGTGCAGTCGAAATGCAGGCGGGTGATTTGGGCGAGGCGGTGGAT
>SUZB01000020.1 GCA_015060115.1 Rikenellaceae bacterium
TCGGACAGATAACGGGCTTGTAGTTCGCGTCTCATAATTACTTATTTTATGAGTCAACTTTTTTCCGTACAAGACATAAGCTCTCTACATTCCCTAAACTCATTAAATTCCCTTTTGCCTCTTATGCCTTCTGTACCCTTGTGCCCCTATGCTTTAGCAGAGCGCATTAAAAAAGAGAGTTTAGGGAAATTAGGGAATTTAGAGAAATTAGTGAAGAGCGCTACCAACATTTATCCCTAATCTCACTACACTCCTTAAACTCACTAAATTCCCTTTTGCCTCTTATGCCATCTGTACCCCTTGTGCTCCTCTGCTTTAGCAGACACTCACTCGGAGCGCAACAATAAAAAAAGACGACCCAAAGGTCGTCTGCGAATTTGTAAAAGCGGAGGGCACTGGATTCGAAGCGCAGGGCAATAGCCCAAGCTCGCGGGGATACCATAAAAAAAAGGCGCAGACCGCAGGTCGAGCAATAAATCACTCTCATATCCCCGCAACCAGCCTTAAAGTGAGAATCAGTACATCTCAAAATTTGCGCTTTCGCTCAGCGATTTTTTTGCTGTCTTGGGCAGGGCAAGCTTGCTTGGATAGGCCTAAGACAGCAAAAAAAAGACGACCTTGCGGTCGTCTGCAAATTTTGCTCAAAAGCGGAGGGCACTGGATTCGAACCAGCGGATACCTTACGATATCGGCAGTTTAGCAAACTGCTGGTTTAAGCCACTCACCCAACCCTCCTTAAACCATCTTTTTGTAAAAGAGTGGTGCAAATATACGACTATTTTTCTTTTTTGCAAAATTTTGCTACAAAATATTCTCTTAAACAAAAAGTTGTCGCTCTTCTCTTTGCCTCTATCGGTGGCGCTTCGCACCCGAAAATCGAGAATCATTGCAACGAGCTACCTCATCTGCCTAAACAGCTCCCACATAAGGATACCTGCCGATACCGAGACATTTAGCGAGTGCTTGATGCCTACTTGCGGTATTTCGATTGCGCCATCTACAATATCTGCCACCGCCTGATCAACGCCATCTACCTCATTGCCAAAGACAAGAGCATAGCGTTCTGTGCTCTCGGCGCGGAAGTTGTTAAGCATTGTAGCGCCCTCAATCTGCTCAATAGCGATGATGCGATAGCCCTCCTGGCGGAGGCTCTCGATGCACTCCAAGGTTGTGGGGTGGTAGCTCCACTCCACACTCTGCTCAGCGCCAAGGGCTGTCTTGTGAATCTCGCGGTTGGGAGGTGTTGCGCTGATGCCACAGAGGGCGATACGGCCTATGCCAAAGGCGTCGGCGGTGCGGAAGAACGAGCCTACATTCTGTGCCGAGCGCACATTGTCAAGCACGATGACTACAGGCAACTTATCCTGTGTGGCGCACTCCTCAAGGGTGGGGCGACCAAGCTCCTCGTTAAGTAGTTTACGCATATATATCGACTATATATTAAGTTTTTTTAATTATTACGCTACAAAATTAAGCAAATAAAAATATTTTCCGTAAATTTGTGCCAAATGTTTTTCTATCGTAACCTTATGCCGAGAGTTTTGAGATATGTCGTGGCCATTTTGGCGCTTGTCGTTGGGGGGGGGTATACCTCTTCGGCGCAGGAGCTCAAGCTTGGTGTAGACTTTACAACACTCTTCGACAATCGCGAATATGCCTCGATGTCGTTCGACGAGTCGGGTACACTCTTCAGTGCACGCCTAACGCCCAATATCGGCATAAAGTGGGCAGAGTACAACCACCTGATGTTTGCTGCCGACTTTGTGCAGGACTTCGGCCACAAATCGAAGTTTCTGTCGGATGTCAATGTGCAACTATACTACGCCTATCGTGCTCCGCGAGTGAAGCTCTTTGCAGGCATCTTTCCCCGTAGCGAGATGCGAGGCTTGCAGTCGCCCTTGTTCTTCGACCGCGACTACCGCTACTATGCCAACCGTATAGGTGGTGTCTTGGCACGCTACGAGAATCCCAAGTTTGATGGCTCGTATGTCGAGTTTGCGATGGACTATACGGGTATGCGCGACTTCGAGACACGCGAAGCCTTTATGCTAATGTCTTCGGGCTACTGGCCTATCAAGTGGTTTAATGTGGGCTACGATATTCTGCTTGGCCACTATGCCAAGGACTACAACCCCGAAACTATTGATGGCGTGGTAGATAACGCGCTTTTGATACCCTATATCGGCTGTCAGCCCTCGACGGGAGGCTTCGACTTCGATGTCAGGGTGTCGTATGTTCAGGCGTTGCAGCGTGATAGAATAGCCAAAGATGGCTGGCACTTCCCTGCGGGTGGTGAACTATACCTCGCCATAAGCCGTTGGGGTGTTACGCTTGCCAACCGCCTCTATGCCGGTGGTCAGCAGATGACCTTCTGGTCGAAGTATGGCGATGCCCTATATCACGGCTCGCCCTACTACCATACCGGAAATGGCATATACGAGCAGTTGGCCTTGTCCTATTCACAATCCTTCTTTGAGGATACGGTGCGTGTCGAGGCTGGCATAACCTTAGAGACCGATGGCTGGGGCTGGGGCACACGACAATGGTTGCAACTTGTTGTCGATTTGGACTACGGCATAAAGCTGAATAAGAGGAGTAATTAGTTGTTAGTTTTTAGTTATTAGTTTTTAGAGATTATTGCTAATTGCTAACTGGAAAGAATAATAAGTAATTAAAACATAGATGATTATGGCAATTGAGACTACTACTGAGGTAAAGGAGAAGTCGTTGAACTTCGTAGAGGAGGTTATCGAAGAGGCGATAGCCAAGGGTAAAACTCGAGTTCAGACCCGTTTCCCGCCAGAGCCCAACGGCTATCTACATATCGGCCACGCCAAGGCTATATGCCTTGACTTCGGCGTTGCACAGCGCTATGGTGGCGTCTGCAACCTTCGTTTCGATGATACCAACCCCACCAAGGAGGATGTAGAGTATGTAGACGCTATCAAGGAGGATATCGAGTGGCTCGGCTTCAAGTGGGGCGCTGAGTACTACGCCTCGGACTACTTCCAGCAGTTGTGGGATTTCGCTGTGCGCCTAATCAAGCAGGGCAAGGCATATATCGACGAGCAGACCTCGGAGCAGATTGCCGAGCAGAAGGGCACACCTACACAGGCAGGTGTCGATAGCCCCTATCGCAACCGCCCCATCGAGGAGAATCTCGACCTCTTTATGAAGATGACAAATGGCGAGATTGAGGAGGGCCGTATGGTGTTGCGTGCCAAGATTGATATGGCAAGCTCGAATATGCACTTCCGCGATCCTATCATCTATCGTGTTGTAAATCACCCACATCACCGCACTGGCGATAAGTGGAAGGTATACCCTATGTACGACTTTGCGCACGGTCAGAGCGACTACTTCGAGGGCGTAACACACTCGTTGTGCACCTTGGAGTTTGTGCCTCACCGCCCCTTGTACGACTTGTTCGTAGATTGGGTAAAGGAGGGTGTTGATCCTTCGGACGAGCGTCCTCGTCAGTATGAGTTCAACAAGCTCAACCTTAACTATACGCTTATGAGCAAGCGTAACCTGCTTATCCTCGTTAAGGAGGGCTTGGTGAATGGCTGGGACGATCCTCGTATGCCGACACTCTGCGGTTTCCGTCGTCGTGGCTACTCGCCTGAGTCTATCCGCAACTTCGTAGATAAGATTGGCTATACCACCTACGATGCGTTGAACGATATGGCATTGTTGGAGAGTGCTGTGCGTGATGACCTTAATAAGCGTGCTACGCGCGTGAGCGCTGTTCTCGACCCCGTAAAGCTCGTTATCACCAACTATCCTGAGGGTCAGGTCGAGGCTATGGAGGCTGTGAACAACCCCGAAGACCCTGAGTCGGGCACCCACACCATCGAGTTTAGCCGTGAGCTATGGATGGAGCGTGATGACTTTATGGAGGATGCTCCCAAGAAGTATTTCCGTATGACTCCCGGCCAGGAGGTGCGCCTCAAGAATGCCTATATCGTGAAGTGTACTGGTTGCGAGAAGGACGAAAATGGCAACATCACCACCGTATATGCCGAGTACGACCCCGACACCAAGACCGGTATGCCCGGTAGCAACCGCAAGGTGAAGGGTACGCTCCACTGGGTGAGCTGCGACCACTGCATCAAGGCCGAGGTACGCCTCTATGACCGTTTGTGGAAGGTGGAGAATCCTCGTGACGAGATGTCGGCAATCCGCAAGGAGACGGGTTGCGATGCTTTGGAGGCTATGAAGCAGATGATCAACGAGGACTCTTTGAATGTGCTTTCGGAGTGCTATGTAGAGAAGTATCTTGCTGATGCTAAGCCTTATGACTATCTCCAGTTCCAGCGCATCGGCTACTTCAATGTAGATAAGGATTCGACTGCCGACCACCTTATCTTCAACCGAACGGTAACTTTGAAGGATACTTGGGCGAAGCTCAACAAGTAATTTCTTGTGAAAAGCCGCAATCTGCGGCACCAAACTTAGAGCCCCGAATGGGAAATACATCTTAGTATGTCCCATCCGAGGCTCTTTCATTTGGCACCACATCTCACGACTTTTGACAAGAAATTAAGTGAAAAGACCACAGAGACCACAGAGACCACAGAGACCACAGAGACCACAGAGACCACAGAGACCACAGAGACTATAGAGACCACAGTGAAAGATGATACTAGACTTCGTTGTTGTCTCTCTCGTCTCTCTCGTCTTTCCCGCAGGCGAAACGCCTGCTCCCTAACAACTAACAACTCTCTCTGCTCTTTTTCCGCTCTAATTCTTTCGTAGTTCCGAAAATTTTTCTTAATTTTACACTGCGAAAAGTATCCAGTTTCCCAAACGACAACTAAATAACATAAATATGAAACCTTTCAACTATCTATTGCGTTCACTCGTAGCCCTCTCGCTTGTTGCGATGGTGGCCTGCGTAGACGAAAATTTCAAGGTCAAGGATACCTCATTGGAGGTGACCGTAGGCGAGGGTGAAACCGTGCTCCCCTTGGCGTTTATGGAGAAGACAACGATTAAGGAGCTCTTCGATATGGAGGAGGCCACCGACCTTACGATTGACGAGGAGGGTAACATCACCTACACCTATGGTGGTGCGGCTCAGAGTGTTGATATCGAGCCCTTTGACACTTCGTTCGAGGTGCCGGCAAGCGTTAGTAACATCTCGTCGGAGGCATATCCTGCCCTTGACGAGCTATTGGGTCAGGGCTACGACCTTAGCGAGGTGTTCGAGATCGACAGTAAGCTTGATAATGATGTTCTCGGCTCGTTGGCTGTATCTATCCCCGCAGGCAAAACCGTAACCTGCTTCGAGGAGGACTACACCAATGAGACTATCTCCTATGTCGTGCCCGCAGAGGTGGAGTCTATCAAGCGCATCTATTTTGAGGCCGAGGAGGGCGATAAGGGTGCGAAGATGACCTTCACGGTAAACTTCAACGACCTTAACATCATCAACGGTGGCGGTAGCATCACTATGTGGCTTAAGGCGCCTACCGGCTTTGTTGTCTATGACGAGAATGGCGCGATGATAGATGGCACCGAGCTTAGTGTTATCAAGCATGAGTTTGCTGCTGGTCAGCCCTCGGAGAGCTTTGTGTTCTACCTCGAAAGCATTGATAATGTTACAGCTATCGTTGATGGCAAACTCGATATGTTGTTGGATATGGAGTATCATATCTCGTTCGAGATGACAACAAAGGCGGGCGAGCTTACGCTAAATAGCGTGCCCACGCTCTCGGTAGATGCCGACTTTGTGGTTAAGGATGCCGATATCGTTCTTGACGAGGTGGTGCTCGCCGATGCTATCGAGGCTGAGGGTGGCGACTTCGTTATCGAGGGTCTGCCGAAGGAGCTTTTGGCAATCAACAACATCAGCTTCAAGGAGGCCAATACCGAGATATATGTTAAGGGCCTTGATTGGCTTGCGGATGGCGTAGCCGAGATGGTTAAGGTTGAGGCCACTATGCCTGAGACACTTAAGCTATCGAGCAACGAGGCAGATGTTCAAGGCAACACCATTCGTACCAACCTTAAGGAGTTGCGCCGTAGCGTGGCTATTGCGGTTGAGGCTCTCGACTTTGGCTCGGAGGGTCTTGTGCCTGAGGAGGGTCGAGTAGAGGTTGCATTCTCGCCCACCATCACTGCAAAGATTGAGAAGGGCACCGAGGTGCGCCTTGCGGACCTTGTACACAGTGGCGGTGCGTTCAACCTTACTACAGGTATAGAGGCTATGTCTATTGATGTTAAGTCGGTTAGCGGTAGGGTAGACTACGGCTATGAGCTCTCGGAAGATATAAATATCCTAAATGGCGACGAGGAGTTTGACCTCGCTATCAATGGAGTGAGCCTCTCGCCTGCGGTTATCGTTGAGCTTGACAATCCTATGCCTTTGGAGGCGTTGCTATCGGCAACTCTCACCCCTGTTATTGGTGGCATAGCGCAATCCGACCGTGCTGTATCGGTTACTGATGTTGCGGTGCGTGGCGCTGATGTCGTGAACGACAAGGTATCGCCCAAGCAGAATATCATCGTGCTTGCTATGGCCGATCGCAAGGCCGACTATGCCGATGAGAAGTATACCTTTGTTGAGGTGGATATTGTGAAGTTGCTCTGTGGCGATGTTCCCGAGAAGTTGGCTCTTGACCTTAAGTTTAACTCTAACCCCGATGTTGTAAGCACCGTATATGCCTCTCCCGCAGGTATGTCTATCAACTACGACTATGCGGTAGTTGTGCCTTTGCAGAGTCGTGATGACCTCGATGTAACCTTCGAAATGACCCTTGATGGCTTTAGCGAGACTTGGGAGGGTCTTGAGGAGTATGATATTCGTGTCGGTGATATTGCTATCGTTGCCGAGGCTCAGAGCACCTTGCCTCTTGGCCTTGTTATCGAGGAGCTTGTAGCGCTCGATATTGATGGCGAGCCCACCGATGCGCAGATTATGTTGCCTGAGGGTAAGAACGAGATTCGTGCATCGAAAGATGGCATTGAGCCAGCAACAACTGAGCTTGAGTTGCAGTTGAAACTCGATGCCGACCATAGCATCACCTCTATTACTCATGTCGATGGCCTACGCTTCAAGGTGCGTGCCAAGGGTGAGGCTGCCGAGCGTGTTTGGGTTAATGAGAACCAGTGGTTGTCGTTTGCAGCAAAACTACGCCTCGATGGCGGCATAACGGTGGACATTCGTGATTTTATGGAGAATGAGGAGTAGTAATTTACTAATTATTGAATATCGCAGAATAGTATGAAAAAGATATTTATCCTTTTGGCTTCGGCCTTGTGCCTTGTGGGTGTAGGTAGTGCGTCGGCGCAGTCTTTAACCTCATATTTTATGGAGGGTACCTACTTCCGTACACAGCTTAACCCTGCGCTTACGACTACTCGTGGCTACTTTAATATGCCCGTGATGAGCGGTACAGGTGTCAATGTGGTGAACAACTTCCTATCGGTGGATAACTTTATCTATCAGCGTGATGGCCAGCTTGTTACAGCATTGCATAACTCGGTGTCGCCCAATGAGTTTTTGAATCGTCTGCCCGATGTTAATCGCCTGAATGCCAATATCAACACCAATATCCTCTCGGTGGCGTTCTACACCAAGAAGATATATTGGAATCTCGGTGTTAATGCCCGCGTAGATGCCAATGTCAACCTCTCGAAGGATATCTTCTCGGTGCTTAAGACCTTGGGTAACGGCACCTACGATTTGAAGGACACTTCGATTGATGCAAACGCCTATTTGGAGACATATCTCGGCACCTCGTTCCGTGTATGCGACTGGATTAACATAGGTCTTAGATTTAAGTTCTTAGTGGGTCTTGTTAATGCTCATACCGATATTGACCAGATGAGGGCTGTTGTCTCGCCGGATGGTGTGTCGGCTGAGTTGCGTGGTGCAGTTCGTGGCAATGCGATTTTTGTTGATCAGTCGCGTGTAAAGCCTGGCGAACAGATTGATGAAGAGCTCTTTAACTTCTCGTCGGCAACCTATATGCTCAACAATGTCAAGAGCTATGGCGTTGCCCTCGACCTCGGTGCTGAGTTCCGCTTGCTTAACGACCACCTCAAGCTAAGTGCCGCTATCACCGACCTTGGCGTTATCAAGTGGTCGCCCAAGACTCATATCGTGGCTGAGGCTACGGGTGAGTTTGGCTTCAATGGCTACAATGTGTCGGCTGACGAGTTGGATATGACCACGGAGTTTGAGTTTGTGCAGGGCGCAAAGCAGACCAAGGGCTACTCTACGATGCTTACCTATGCGGTAAACCTTGGTGCTGAGTACAATATCTTGCGCAATAAGATTGCCTTCGGCCTCTTGGCGCACAGCAAGTTCAATGGTGGCCACCTCTATACCGAGCTTACTGCATCGGTAAACTTCCGACCTCTCAACTGGATTACTGCCACCGTTAGCCACACCTTCCTAAATCGCCAGAAGCCGGGTGTCTTTGGTGCAGCCATCAATATCCACCCCAAGAGCATCAACCTCTTCGTAGGTCTTGACTACATCGGCACAAAGTGGGTGATGTGGGACGATACAATCAAGATTCCTTACGATATGAAGTCGTTGAATGTCTACGCAGGTTTGGGCTTCAACTTCGGTCGCCCCAAGTATATGCGTGCCGAGCAGATTGCTAAGCGCGAGGCAAGAAAGCAGGAGCGTAAGGAGGCTCGCAAAAACAAGTAACTTCATTGGAGATAAACAATAAGGGGCAAGCGATGTGCTTGCCCCTTATTGTTTTAGTTGTTAGTTATTAGTTGTTAGTTTTTAGATTTTTGACAAATGATAGCCGACCCCGTAAGGTCTTATGGTCTTATAGTCTTATTGTCCTAAAAACCCTCTGCGCTCGTCCGAGCGCAACTCTAATAACTAACAACTCTTCTACTTTTCGAGGAATGTGCGAATATTCTCGGCTACGCAGTCGATAAGGCGGTCGATGGCCTCCGATGCTGCCCAAGCATTGTGGGGCGAGCCGAGTAGACGATAGCGGTCTTTGATATTGTATAGTGGCGACTCGCGCAAAGGCTCTACCGAGAAGACATCGAGAGCCGCTGCCGATACCCAGCCGTTATCTAACGCCTCGGCAAGTGCCGCCTCGTCAATAATGCCGCCACGCGCAACATTGATAATCATTGCCGAGGGCTTCATACGCTTAAGTTCCTCACGGCCGATAAGTCCGCGTGTGCGCTCGTTGAGGGGCGAGTGTACCGAGAGGATGTCGCTCCACTCCAAGAGCTCGTTAAGCTCCATAGCGGGGTATGCCTCCTCACGCTTGGCACCCGATGTCGAGAAGTAGCGCACCTCGCAGCCAAATGCCGTAGCAAGACGAGCCACCTCACGACCGATATTGCCCAAGCCTACGATGCCCCACTTCTTGCCACGAATCTCGAATGTGAGTCTGTCAAAGCAGAAGGCGCGGTCGGCGTTGGCATAGCGACCATCGTGGAAATATTCATCGAAATAGACGATATGACGGGCAAGGGCAAGCGCCGAGGCGAGTGTGGTTTCAGCAACGGCCGAGGTAGAGTAACCAACGGCATTCTTAACCTCGATGCCAAGCTCCTTAGCCGTCGCCAAGTCTACATTGTTCATACCCGTAGCAGCAACGCAAATCAGCTTAAGGTCAGGGAGTTGGCGCATTGCCTCGCCATCAATCATCACCTTGTTCGAGATGGCGATTGTAGCACCCTTCAAGCGCTCCACGACATCCTCTTTGCGTGTGTTTTCGTAGGCTGTGTAGTCGCCCTGCTTAGTTACCTTCGACATATCGCGACCCGCGATACTGTACTCATCTAAAAAAACTATTTTATTCATATCTTTAAGTTTTAGTTAATCCATTTCGCCAATCAAATCTCGGATAACCACCGAGGCGCAACCGATACCAAAGAGGGCGGGTATGTAGCTGATAGTTCCGACATTCGACTTCTTGTTCTGCTCCTCGCAGAGTATCATCGCACCCTCTCTTACGGGCTCAGGCGAAAAGACGGCACGAAAGCCTCGCTTTATGCCAATTTTGTGCAGTCTTTTGCGTAGCATATGGGCCAATGGGCAGTGGTGCGTTTTGGCTATATCCTTAATCTCCATTAGCGTGGGGTCGGTCTTTGCACCAGCCCCCATCGAGCTAACCAACGGTATACCCCTCTCCAATGCGCCCTTTATAAGTGCCAATTTTGGCGATAGGGTGTCGATGGCATCTACCACATAATCAAACTTTTCCGAGTCGAGCAGAGTATCTGTCTCCGAGTCCTTGATAAAGCGGTTTACCATCTTTAGCTCTATGTCGGGGTTGATGTCGCGCAATCTTTCGGCCAACACCTCGCACTTTTCACAGCCTACGGTCGAGTGTAGCGCCACAAGTTGGCGGTTGATGTTTGTCTCCGATACCTTGTCGGCATCGGCAATGGTCATTCGCCCCACACCGGCGCGCACAATCATCTCGGCAGCGTATGCGCCAACGCCACCTACGCCAACAACCAAGACATTGGCAGAGCGAAGGCGGGCGAGCTTCTCTTCGCCTAAAAGGAGTTCGGTGCGTTCCAGCCAGTTATTCATCTAATGAGTCTTTTATAGTTTGTAATCAATGCTTTGCGGAGTTCATCGGTCGTCGTCTGTCTTACTTCGGCAACCGCCCGATATAGCGCCTCGATATCACAGTTGGCATCATCGTCGCTCTCCAAAAAGAGCTGTTCGATAGGTGCTTGGCGAATAACCTCTACCGTGCGTGGCGAGCGTAATGAGCGAGTGCCAAACGAGAGAAAATAACCCCTCTTAAATGCCCGCTCGGCCTGCTCCTTTGAGCCAATAAAGCCGTGAATAAGAACGCCACTTAGGTCGTAATCGTCTAAGATGCGCATCACCTCCTCGAATGCTTTAACCGAGTGAACAACAACGGGTTTTTGCAATTGTTCGGCTACGGCTAAATGGTTGCGAAACAGCTCCTCCTGCGCCTTGCGGTCGATATTGCGGGCAAAGTCCAATCCCGTTTCGCCAACCATATCGGCTGTCGAGAAGTCGGGTAGAGTTAGCCCCCTCTCCGTATCCCAAGGATGCACCCCCGCCATCGTTGGCGAGAGCCTATCCACGCTTGGGTGGTGGGTGTGTATATCACAAAACCGATGCTCCATAGGACAAAGGTAAGAAAAAAAGATAAAAGAGCAAAGAGAGTTGCGCCCCCTCTGCATATTTTAGGCGTAGCCTATAATTATTGCTAAATTTACTCCAAATGGTTGCTTGTATGGAAAAAAAGTCGTATCTTCGTGCGCCTATTATACTCTAAATAGGTGCAACTTGAAGAAGTTATACTGAAACACAAACATAAAATATTACAATTATCTAACAATTAACTACAGTTTTTATGTCGAAAAACATTAAATTGCGTAAAGGTCTCGACATCAATCTGAAGGGTAAGGCAGAGGCAGTCTTGGAGGTAGCTCCTATGGCTAAGTCGTATGCTGTGAGCCCATTGGATTACGAGTGCGTAACGCCCAAGCTGTTGGTTAAGGTTGGCGACAAGGTTGAGGCAGGTCAGGCTTTGTTCTTTGATAAGAACAATCCCCGCATCTTGTTCACCTCGCCCGTTAGCGGTGTGGTTTCGGCCATCAACCGTGGCGAGAAGCGCAAGCTTCTTAATGTTGCCGTAGAGCCCGACCAGGAGCAGGTAGCTCAGTCGCTTAAGCTGACTGACATCGCCAAGGCAGAGCGTTCTGAAATTGTTGAGATGTTGCTTCAGTCGGGTCTTTGGACTCGCATTGTGGAGCGTCCTTATGGCGTTATTGCTAACCCAGAGGCACAGCCCAAGGCTATCTTCGTGTCGGCATTCGACTCGGCACCTTTGGCTCCCGACTACAACTTCATCCTCAAGGAGGAGAAGGCGGCAGTTGAGGCAGGTATGGCAGTGTTGGCTCGCCTCACTGATGGCAAGGTGCACCTCTCGGCTCGTCAGGGCGCAGAGGGCTACATGGCCGAGGTTAAGGGTGTGGAGTACCACACATTCTCGGGTAAGCACCCCGTAGGTAATGTGGGCGTACAGATTCACCACATCGACCGTATCGCCAAGGGCGACATCGTTTGGACTGTTAATATCCAGGATGTTGCAATGATTGGTCGCTCGGTACTCGCTGGCAAGGTTGATATGTCGAAGAGTATCGCCGTTGTGGGTACAAAGGCTCCCAAGTGTGGCTACAAGCGCATCATCTCAGGTGCTGCGGTAGAGTCTATCGTAGGTAAGGTTGGAGCAGATACCCGCGTTATCTCGGGTGATGTTCTCTCTGGCGTTCAGACCGCTGCAGATGGCTACATCTCGGCTAACGCTAACGCTCTTACGCTTATCCCTGAGGGCGATGTTTATGAGTTGCTCGGCTGGGCAATGCCCCGTTTCCACCGCTTCTCGGTATCGCGCTCTTACTTCTCGTGGCTCTGCCCCAAGAAGGAGTACAACCTCGATACCAACCTCAATGGTGGCGAGCGTCCCTTCGTCGTTACAGGCCTCTACGAGAACTACTTGCCTATGGATATCTATGTTAGCTATCTGTTGAAGGCTTGCTTGGTGAAGGATCTTGACAAGATGGAGAATCTTGGTCTTTATGAGCTTCTTCCTGAGGATTTGGCAGTCTGCGAGTTCGTTGATCCTTCGAAGATTGAGATGCAGCAGATTTTGCGTGATGGTATTAACCTAATGATTAAGGAGAGCTAATTATGGGATTGCGTAATTTTGTAGATAAGATTAAGCCCACCTTCTCGGAGGGCGGCAAGCTCGGCTTTTTGCACTCGACATTCGAGGGTTTCGAGACTTTCCTTTATGTTCCTAACACCGTAACCAAGAAGGGTGCTCACATCCGCGACTGTAACGATATCAAGCGCGTTATGATTGTCGTTGTGTTGGCGTTGATTCCCGCTACTTTGTTCGGTATGTACAATGTTGGTTATCAGGCTGGCATCGAGGGCGTTTTCCCCGCTTTCTGGTATGGTTTCCTTGAGTCGTTGCCCACAATCATCGTATCGTATGTTACGGGTTTGGCTATCGAGTTCGCCTTTGCTCAGAAGCGTAAGCACGAGATCAACGAGGGCTTCCTTGTAACAGGTCTCTTGATTCCTTTGGTTTTGCCCGTTACCATTCCTTTGTGGACCGTAGCGTTGTCTACCGCTTTTGCCGTTATTATCGGTAAGGAGGTATTCGGTGGTACCGGTATGAATGTCTTCAACCCTGCACTCTTGGCTCGTGCCTTTGCATTCTTCGCCTACACTCCCCAGATGTCTGGTGAGGCTGTATGGTATGCCGATGGCAAGACTGGTGCAACCGCCTTGGAGCAGCTTGGCTCTACCGGCGAGATGCAGTGGAGCGCTTTGGACGCATTCTTCGGCTTTATGCCCGGTTCACTTGGTGAGACCTCGACCTGCGCTATCTTGATTGGTGCTGCGTTGTTGCTCTTCACTGGCGTTGCCTCTTGGCGCATTATGTTGTCTGTATTCGTAGGTGGCTTGGCTATGGGCTATGTCTTCGACTTGGCAGGTATGACCGAGTACCCCGTATACTACCACTTGTTGGTAGGTGGTTTCGCATTCGGTGCTGTATTTATGGCTACTGATCCCGTTACTTCGGCACAGACAAACACCGGTAAGTGGATTTACGGTTTGATGGTGGGTGCTTTGGCAGTCCTCATCCGTGTCGTTAACCCTGCTTATCCTGAGGGTATGATGCTCTCTATTCTCTTTATGAACGCCTTGGCTCCGCTTATCGACTACTTCGTTGTTGAGCGTAACATTGCGCGTCGTAAGAAGCTAATTAAGAATGTTAAATAACGAGAGCTATGGCAATCAATAAGAATTCAAATGTATATATCATCATCTACACCGTTGTGATGGTGGTGATCGTTGGTGCTTTGCTCGCCTTCTTGGCTACTTCACTCAAGCCTAAGCAGGATGCTAATGTGCTTAACGAGCAGAAGGTATCTATTATGAAGGCCTTTGGCGAGGCTGATGCCAACTTTGATGAGGTTGTTGATGTGTGTCGCTTGACAGGTGGCGAGCTCGGCGTTGTTGCTGATGAAGCTGGCGTTCAGTCTGTCTTCGACCTTCTTGGCAACCGTAAGGCTTTGTCTGAGGCCGAGGATGGTCTTCCCATCTTCCGTATGCGTAAGGACGATGCTACCAAGTATGTCCTGCCTATCGTAGGTAAGGGTCTTTGGGGCGACATCTGGGGCTATGTATCGTTGCAGCAGACCGAGAATAATGTCGTTATCACCGGTATCGTTATGGACCACGCAGGTGAGACTCCCGGTCTTGGTGCCGAGATTGCAACACCTCGTGTTCAGGCTATGTTCGCGGGCAAGGCTCTCTACAATGCTGAGGGCGAGTTCGCTGTTCGCATGCAGAAGGGTGGTGCTCAGAACGAGCATCAGGTAGATGCCATCACCGGCGGTACTAAGACTTGCGACGGCGTAAACGCGATGCTTCAGACCTCTATCGGCAAGTACGAGTCGTTCTTGCGTGCTCAGGAGGTTGAGGAGTTCGCTTGTGGCGATGACTGCTGCGACTTGGCTGACTATCCCGCCGATGGCAGCGCTATTGTTGAACCTATTAATGAGGAGGAGTAAACTATGAAACTAAGCAAGAATTTTACAAATCCTTTGGCAGCAAACAACCCCGTTATCGTTCAGATTTTGGGTATTTGCTCGGCGTTGGCCGTTACCGTAAAGCTTGAGCCTGCATGCGTTATGGGTCTCTCGGTAATCTTCGTTACCGCATTCTCTAACCTTATTATGTCGCTCTTGCGTAATGGCGTGCCTTCGCGTATCCGTATCATCGTGCAGCTGGTCGTTATCGCTACCTTGGTTATCGTTGTAGACCAGTTCCTACGCGCGTATATGTATGATGTATCAAAGCAGTTGTCGGTATATGTCGGTCTTATCATCACCAACTGTATCGTTATGGGTCGTGTCGAGGCCTTTGCTCTTGGCAACAAGCCCTGGGATTCATTCGTTGATGGTGTCGCTAACGGTATCGGCTACGCCTTGATTCTTGTCATCGTCGCCTTCTTCCGTGAGCTTTTCGGCTCGGGTACACTCTTCGGTTTCGATGTACTCTCGCGCTTTGGCTATGTCAACAACTCGTTGATGCTCTTCCCGCCTATGGCGCTTATCATTGTAGGTGTTATCATCTGGATTCACCGCTCTATAAATAAGGACTTACAGGAAAAATAGGAGGTAGCGTATGTTAAATTTGTTTATTAACTCGATGCTTATCGAGAATATGGTGTTCGCCTTCTTCTTCGGTATGTGTTCTTACATTGCCGTGTCGAAGAGCGTAAAGACAGCTTTGGGTCTTGGTGCAGCCGTAACCTTCGTTATGGTTATGACCGTGCCCCTCAACTACCTCTTGAACCAGTATGTATTGGCTCCCAATGCGTTGGCCGAGGGTGTGGACCTCAGCTTCTTGTCGTTCATCTTGTTTATTGCCGTTATCGCTGCCTTCGTGCAGCTGGTGGAGATGATTGTCGAGAAGTTCTCACCTTCGCTCTACAACCAGTTGGGTATCTTCCTCCCACTTATCGCCGTAAACTGCGCCATCATGGGTGGCTCGCTCTTTATGCAGCAGATGGTGGGCACCGAGATTAACAATGTTGGCGACTCTATCGTCTACGGCCTTGGCTCGGGTATTGGTTGGTGGTTGGCTATCGTTATGATGGCGGCTATCCGCGAGAAGATTGAGTACTCACATGTTCCTGCTGCCTTGAAAGGCCCCGGTATCGCCTTCATTATCACAGGTCTTATGGGTATTGCATTTATGATCTTCTCTGGTATTCAGTTGTAACCTTTAATAAGAGTAAAGAATATGAATTTCAGCATTATTTTATGGGCGGTAGCTGCCTTTATGGTGGTTACACTCGTGTTGGTGGCATTGCTGCTCTTTGCGAAGGCAAAACTTACCTCGTCGGGTTCAGTTAAGATTGACATCAACGAGGGTGGCAAGGTGTTGGAGGTAGAGTCAGGCTCAACCCTCCTCAATACACTCTCTGAGCAGGGTATCTTCCTTCCCTCGGCTTGTGGTGGTAAGGGTGCTTGCGGTCAGTGCAAGTGCCAGGTTGTTTCGGGCGGTGGCGAGATTTTGCCTACCGAGCGTGGCTTCTTCAACCGCCGTCAGATCAACGAGGGCTGGCGCCTTGGCTGCCAGGTTAAGGTTAAGGAGGATATGCAGATTAAGGTTCCCGCATCGGTACTCTCTATCAAGAAGTGGGAGTGCGAGGTTGTATCGAACCACAATGTTGCTACCTTTATCAAGGAGTTCGTTGTTAAGCTCCCCGAGGGCGAGCACCTCAACTTCCGTTCTGGTGGTTACATCCAGATTGATGTTCCCGCTATCACCGTTGATTACAAGGATATCGATGTAGATCCTGAGTATCGCGAGGATTGGGAGAAGATGGGTGTCTTCAACCTCAAGATGGTTAATCCTGAGCCTCAGGTGCGTGCATACTCTTGCGCTACCTACCCCGCTGAGGGCGATATCATCAAGCTCAATGTGCGTATCGCAACTCCTCCTTTCGACCGCGCTAAGGGTGGCTTTATGAATGTTAACCCCGGTGTATGTTCTTCGTACATCTACTCGCTTAAGCCCGGTGATAAGATTATTATGTCGGGTCCCTTTGGTGAGTTCTTCCTTCCCGATAATCTTTCAGATGATCAGGAGCTTGTATTCATCGGTGGTGGTGCAGGTATGGCGCCTATGCGTTCACACATTATGCACCTCTTCAAGACCCTTAAGACGGGCCGTAAGGTTAACTTCTTCTATGGCGCTCGTTCGCTCAAGGAGGCATTCTACCTCGATGACTACTATCAGATCGAGAAGGAGTTCCCCAACTTCAAGTTCCACTTGGCACTTGACCGTCCCGATCCCGAGGCAGACAAGGCTGGCGTACCCTATGTAGCAGGCTTTGTTCACAATGTTCTCTACGAGACATACCTCAAGCAGCACGATGAGCCAGAGGGCATCATCTACCTTATGTGCGGTCCTCCGATGATGGCACAGTCGGTAGTAAACCTCCTCGATGGCCTCGGAGTTCCTGCGGAGAATATTCTCTTTGATAACTTCGGCGCATAATTTCTTGTGATAAGGGGTCATCTGCGACCTCTCAATCATTGCCCTGAATGGGAAATACTTCAAGTATGTCCCATCCAGGGCAATTTCTTTATCGAGGCCACAGCTAACCCCTTCTGACAAGAAATTGGGGGGGGAGTGGGGTGCTGGGTGGGGAGGAGTTTTATTAGGAATTTAATGAGTTTAGGGAATTTAATGAGTTTAGGGAATTTAATGAGTTTAGGGAATGTAGAGAGCTTAGGGATAAATGTCGGTAGCGCCTCCCTAATTTCTCTAAATTCTCTATCGATTGCGCTCGTTCCGAGCGCCTGCTAAAGCAGAGGGGCACGAGAGGTATAAGTGGCACAAGGGGAGTTAGAGCGCGGCGACTAACCTTAAGGTGGGTAAAACTATCATGACTCTTGCTAACCTTACAACCCCTTTTACCCCTCCGACCCCTATTGCCCCTTGGGGCTTTAGCCCGCAGGCGAAACGCCTGCTTTAGTTTTTTTAAGACCATTAAGACTTTAAGACCTTAGGACCATTACGATGTCGAGTATCATTTTTTTCTTAATGTCTTATCGTCTTATTGTCCTATCGTCTTAAAAAACTCTAACAACTAATAACTAATAACTAACAACTCTCTTTGCTCTCTTTGTCATTCTGAACGAAGTGAAGAATCTCTCGGTTAGTAAGAGTATCAATCATCAATAAACCTTGAGATCTTTCGCTACGCTCAAGATGACACTCTCTAACAACCAACAACTAACAACTAATAACTAATAACTAACAACTAACAACTAACAACTCTCCTCCCGCTTCAATGCGTAATATAGTCCAATCTCTCTGTGTGTTGCTGAGAGTAATTTGTGCATAATTCGCAGTGTTAAAAAGTTAACATCGAATTTTTTATGATATCTCACTTAAAATTCCTATCTTTGCCCCCGATTTTTTCTTGGCAGAGATTATTCCAATCATAAATTTATGCCACGAGAACTCAGGGGCTTTTGAAGTCCACCCCTTTAGGGGTAGTTTGGCACTTCGATTGCCAGCCCAATAGATGAGAAACTAATAATTTTTTGATGTAATATGGCAGAGAAGAGATTTATCACTTGTGATGGTAACTACGCCGCAGCGCATATCGCCTATATGTTCTCGGAGGTAGCAGCCATCTATCCCATTACCCCCTCTTCAACTATGGCAGAGCTTGTTGATGAGTGGTCGGCACAGGGCAAAAAGAACATTTTCGGCGATACCGTAAAGGTTGTAGAGATGCAGTCAGAGGCTGGTGCAGCAGGTGCTGTTCACGGCTCATTGCAGAGTGGCGCACTCACCTCGACATTCACCGCATCGCAGGGCTTGTTGCTTATGGTGCCCAATATGTACAAGATTGCCGGTGAGTTGCTCCCCGGTGTATTCCATGTTTCGGCGCGTGCCTTGGCTGCGCAGTCGCTCTCAATCTTTGGTGATCATCAGGATGTGATGGCTGTGCGTCAGACAGGTTTCGCAATGCTCGCAACATCGTCTGTTCAGGAGGTGATGGATCTCGCAGGTATCGCACACATCGTGTCGCTCAAGGCACGCATCCCCTTTGTGCACTTCTTCGATGGCTTCCGCACATCACACGAGATTCAGAAGATTGAGCTTATCGACGAGGCATCGCTCTCGGCAATGTTCGATCGCGAGGCGTTGAAGGAGTTCCGCAAGCGTTCACTTAACCCCAACGCACCCGTAACACGCGGTACAGCGCAGAACCCCGATATCTACTTCCAGACTCGCGAGGCATCTAACAAGTTCTACGATGCAGTACCCGATATGGTAGCTGAGGCTATGGCTCAGATTTCGACCATCACAGGCCGTGAGTACAAGCCCTTCACCTACTATGGTTCGGAGGATGCCGAGGATATCATCATCGCTATGGGCTCTGTTACCGAGACTATCAAGGAGTGCGTAGACTATCTCCGTACTCAGGGTCGCAAGGTGGGTGTTATCACCGTTCACCTCTACCGCCCCTTCTCGGCAAAGTACCTCTTCAATGTATTGCCCAAGTCGGTTAAGCGCATCTGCGTTCTCGACCGCACCAAGGAGCCCGGCTCAAATGGTGAGCCTCTGTTGCTCGACATCCGCGATGCATTCTACGAGTGCGAGAACCGTCCTATGATTATCGGTGGCCGCTACGGTCTTTCGTCTAAGGATACCACACCTGCTCAGATGTTGGCAGTATTCGAGAATCTTGCTTCGGCAACTCCCAAGAACCACTTCACTGTGGGCATCAACGACGATGTAACGATGTTGTCGTTGCCCGTAGGCGAGGAGATCTCGATGGCTAAGGAGGGTACTTTCGAGGCTTTGTTCTTCGGTCTTGGTTCTGACGGTACTGTAGGTGCTAACAAGAACTCTATCAAGATTATCGGTGGCTCTACCGACAAGTATTGCCAGGCATACTTCTCATACGACTCGAAGAAGTCGGGTGGTTACACCTCGTCGCACCTTCGTTTCGGTGATAACCCCATCACTTCGCCCTACTTGGTTACTACTCCCGACTTCGTGGCTTGCCATGTGCCCTCGTATGTCGAGAAGTACGATGTGTTGAAGGGTTTGAAGCGTGGTGGTTCGTTCCTTCTCAACTCTGTTAATGATGTTGAGACCACCTTGGCTACTTTGCCTACTCACATGAAGGTGTTCCTCGCTAAGGAGAATATCAACTTCTATATTATCAACGCAACAAAGATTGCTGCCGACCTCGGTCTTGGCTCACGCACCAACACCATTATGCAGGCTGCATTCTTCAAGATCGCCGACATCATTCCTATCGAGAAGGCTGTCGAGGAGATGAAGAAGGCTATCTACAAGTCTTACGGCAAGAAGGGCGAGGATATCGTAAATATGAACTACGCCGCTGTTGATGCTGGTTGTGAGGCTGTTCAGAAGGTTGAGGTTCCCGCAGAGTGGGCAGAGTTGGAGGTTAGCGCCGAGAGCCACGAGGTAGCTCAGGATGTTCCCGCTTTTGTTCGCGATGTCTGCAAGCCTATCGATGCCCTCAAGGGCGATATGCTCCCCGTATCGGCATTCAACGGCCGTGAGGATGGTACTTGGGATAACGGCACCGCAGCTTACGAGAAGCGTGGTATCGCAACCTCTGTTCCTGAGTGGAAGATTGACAACTGTATCCAGTGTAACCAGTGTGCCTATGTATGTCCCCACGCTGCTATCCGTCCCTTCCTCGCTACTGAGGAGCAGGCCGCAGCATCGGGCGTAGAGTGGAAGCAGGGCTTGGGCGAGACTAAGACTCTCAAGTTCCGCATCCAGGTATCGCCTATGGATTGTACAGGCTGTAACAACTGTGTTGATGTATGTCCCGCTAAGGAGAAGGCTCTCGTTATGCGTCCTTTGGCCGAGCAGGTTAAGCAGGCTAAGAACTGGGATTACATCACCAAGAATATCGGCTATACCGAGCATGTAGACAAGACCAAGTCTGTTAAGAACCTCCAGTTCTCACAGCCCTTGTTCGAGTTCTCGGGTGCTTGTGCCGGTTGCGGTGAGACACCCTATATCAAGGCTATTACCCAGCTCTTTGGCGACCGTATGATGGTTGCTAACGCTACGGGCTGTACCTCTATCTACTCTGGCTCGGCACCCTCTACCCCCTATTGCACCAACGCTCAGGGTCAGGGTCCTGCGTGGGCTAACTCACTCTTCGAGGACAACGCCGAGTTCGGTCTCGGTATGCGTGTCGGTGTAGAGAAGATTCGTCAGGGCTTGGAGGATGTTATGCGCAAGGCTATTGCCGAGTGTAACTGCTGCTCTGAGGAGCTTAAGGGCGTAATGCAGGAGTGGATTGATGCTCGTCATCTTGCTGCCGCTTCACGCGAGGTTACTGCACGCCTCTTGCCTTTGGTTGAGGCTTGCGACTGCGACTACTGCCGCACAATTCTTGAGTACAAGGATTGGCTCGTTAAGCGTTCGCAGTGGATCTTCGGTGGTGATGGCTGGGGCTACGATATCGGCTTCGGTGGTGTAGACCATGTTTTGGCATCGGGCGAGGATGTAAATATCCTTATCGTCGATACCGAGGTTTACTCTAACACCGGTGGTCAGTCATCGAAGTCTACCCCTGTTGGCGCTGTTGCTAAGTTCGCATCGGCAGGTAAGCGTATCCGCAAGAAGGATATCGGTGCTATCGCAATGACCTATGGCTATGTATATGTTGCTCAGGTATCTATCGGTGCTTCACAGCAGCAGCTCTTCAATGTTTTGAAGGAGGCTGAGGCATACCCCGGTCCTTCGCTCATCATCGCCTATGCACCCTGTATCAATCACGGTATCAAGGGCGGTATGACTCGCACCCAGACCGTAGGTAAGCAGGCTGTTGAGTGTGGCTACTGGCACCTCTGGCACTACAACCCCCAGCTTGAGGCTGAGGGCAAGAACCCCTTCGTTATGGACTCTAAGGAGCCCGACTGGTCGAAGTTCCGCGACTTCCTTATGAAGGAGGTGCGCTACACATCGCTCCAGAAGGCCTTCCCCGCAGAGGCAGAGCAGCTCTTCGAGGCTGCGGAGGAGAATGCTAAGTGGCGTTATAACTCGTATATCAACCGCACTAAGTAATTTCCGATTATAAGGCGGACATCTACTGCCGCCTATTCTAAAGGTAAGACCCCTTGGGCAGTACTATTTCAGTACTATCCCAAGGGGTCTTCTCTTGCGATAGACCACCTCTCACGACTTTTGACGACAAATTGTCGTACTGCCTTGAACGAAGTAGACTGCGCTCCGAAGATAAGCTATCTACTCTTGTTTAGAGCCTCTTTGGCATCCATAGTTGTAATAAGAATCACGCCATTCACACCTCGGAAGCCATACATATTCGAGCCCTTAATAATCTCTACGGACTTAACATCGTAGAGGCTGATAAGGTCGAGGTTAGTCTCCATTCCGTCGCATAGGATAAGAGGTGAAGAGGAGCTACTGATAGAGTTTTGCGTGAGGAGGCATAGCTCGCCATTGATATATCTTAGACCGGGATAGCACATCTGAATAGCATCGACAAGGCTCTTTGCACCCGTAGCACGCAGTCTGTCGCCAGAGATGCCTGACGAGTAGTCGGTGCTTTCACGGCGCTTGACATATCCGAAGCCATAGTTCATCAGCTCTTCCGACTCCTCGGCACGGAAACTAAAGCTTTCACCCTCCCTAAGACATACAATATCGATACTCTTGCGACCCTCGACAGGGATTGTCATCGTATCACGGCGCGAGATAATCATCAGCACATCGTCGGCCTCGATGTCCGTAAGGCCAAAACGACCCTTGCCGTCCGAAAAGGTACGCTTGTCGCTATCCTTGACCACGATGCGTGCCTTGATGCCTTTGCCCTCGATATTCGTAATTCGACCGTTGAAAGGCTCTTGAGCATCGGCCGTAGCGACCACGAAGAGCGCCACAAAGAGTGTAAAAATTCTTCTCATACCCTGAAAAATTGATATTTCCTCACTCAAAGATACAACTTTTAATTATATTATACAGAGGTTTGGAGAAAAATTGTTGTTTATAAAAAAATTTATTATCTTTGTGGTATTAAACCAAGAGACATTAACTTATTAAAATATACCATTATGAAAGAGGCTATTGCAATTCTCACAGGTGGCGGTCCTGCCCCTGGTATGAACACCGTTGTTGGCTCTGTTGCCAAGACCTTCCTTGCTAAGGGCTACCGTGTTATCGGTCTGCATTATGGCTACTCGGGCCTTTTCAACCCCAATCCCCGCTACGAGGACCTCGATATGTTCCGCGTAGACTACATCTTCAATCAGGGTGGTTCGTACCTCACAATGAGCCGCTTCAAGCCCACGGATGAGGACTTCGAGAAGAACTTCAACCTTGACTTCTTCAAGGAGAACAATGTTAAGTTGCTCGTAACCGTAGGTGGTGATGACACCGCATCTACTGCAAACCGCATCGCTAAGTTCTTGGAGCGCAAGCAGTATCCTATCGCCAATATCCATGTTCCCAAGACTATCGACAACGACCTTCCCTTGCCTGCAGGTATGCCCACATTCGGCTATCAGTCGGCAAAGAACGCCGGCTCGGTAATCGGTCGTGCCGTATATAACGATGCACGCACCTCGGCTAACTGGTTTGTTGTTGCTGCGATGGGTCGCTCGGCAGGCCACCTTGCATTCGGTATCGCATCGGCTTGCCACTATCCTATGATCATCATTCCCGAGATGTTCAACAAGACAAAGATCACCATCGACAAGATTGTGAGCCTTATCGTGTCGGCTATCGTTAAGCGTAAGCTTATCAATATGGACTATGGTGTAGCTATGGTCTCTGAGGGTGTATTCCACGCTCTCGACCAGGAGGAGATTCTCAAGTCGGGTATCAACTTCTCGTATGACGACCACGGCCACCCCGAGCTTGGCAAGGTATCTAAGGCTGAGATGTTCAACACCTTGCTTGAGAAGCGTTGCAAGGCTCTCGGTCTTAAGGTTAAGTCGCGCCCTGTGGAGATTGGCTACGAGGTACGCTGCCAGACTCCTTGCGCCTTCGACCTTGTATACTGCTCACAGCTCGGTATGGGTGTCTACAAGCTCTTCTCGGAGGGCAAGACCGGCTGTATGGTATACATCAGCCAGGAGGGTTATGTATCGCCCCTCTACCTCAAGGATTTGCAGGATCCCGAGACAGGCAAGATTCCTCCTCGCCTCGTAGACATCAACGCCGACAAGATTCACCAGGTTATCGACAACTTGATGCACTACATCACACCTGCCGACTATGAGGCAGCGAAGGCATATCTCCCCAATCCTGAGGAGTATGACTTCAAAAAGATACTTTGCTGGGAGTAATTTCTTGTGATAAGGGGCCTCCTTCGGCCTATCCCAAAAGCAATCCCCCTAGGGCTGTACCTTTTAGTACTATCCCTTGGGGGATTGCTTTCGCGATAGACCAAATTAGACCCCTTCTGACAAGAAATTTGCGGAGTGCAGACTGGATGCAAGTCTATTAGTGAGTTTAGGGAATGTAGAGAGCTTAGGGATAAATGTCGGTAGCGCCTCCCTAACTTCTCTAACTTCTCTAACTTCCCTAAATTCTCTAAACTCTCTAAACTCTCTTTTTTAATGCCCCCTTTTGTCCCTTGGGCTTTAGCCCGCAGGCGAAACGCCTGCTCTCTAACAACTAACAACTAACAAAAAAAGCACCTCGCAGGGTGCTTTTTTTTGTTAGTCAAATGGATAGGCAGCAACGAAGCAGTCGGTAGTGCGTAGCTCCTCTTGGTGTGCCTTGAGGTTGGCTACCGAGACATCGCCTACGATATAGTTATACTCCTCCGAAGAGTACTGCTCACGAATCTTGAGGAAGTTCAAGAGGTTGCGCTGCTCTGCCGTCTTATAGCGGAAGTATACACGGAAGATATGGTCGGTGGTATACTTGGGCAATACCGAGTCGTTAAGCTTCTTATACTCATAGCGGTAGTTATACGAACAAGCTGTGATATCGCTCAACACTGCCGAGCCGGTGGGGTGGCCACCTGCACCACGACCGAACATAAACTGCTTGTCGTAGAACAGACCCTTGATAACCACGCCGTTGAACTCGTCCTCTACGCTGTAGATATACTTGTTGCGAGAGATAAGCTGGGGGATAACGCACATAATAAGGCGGTCATCGAACTTCTCGACATGTGCCACAAGCTTGATACGGCGATCCTTCTCCTTGGCAAAGCGAATATCGGCATCGTTCATCGTAGAGATACCGTAGGTGAAGATCTCATCGGGCGCTACATATACGCCAAAGGCGTGTACCGTAACGATGATAAGCTTAAAGAGCGAGTCCCAGCCATCAATATCGAGTGTGGGGTTGCTCTCGGCAAAGCCGAGGTCCTGCGCCAACTTCAACGCCTCCTTATATCCCATATTCTCGTTGAAAATCTTCGAGAGAATAAAGTTTGACGAGCCGTTGAGGATACCCTTTACCGAGCAGAGGAGGTCGTTGTCGTAGTACTCCTCAAGGTTGCGGATAACGGGGATAGAGCCACAAGCCGAGGCATCGTACAGAAGGGCAGTATTGTACTGCTCCTGAAGGTCGATAAGCTCAGGGAGGTGGTGGCCAAGCATCTTCTTGTTACCCGACACTACGGGGATACGGCTCTTCAACGCACGCTTAACGATATCGTATGCTGCATCGGCATCGTCAATAACCTCGACAATAAGGTTGATATCCTCGTCAGCGAAGATCTCCTCGGGGTCGGTTGTAAACTCTGCCTTCACACCACGCTCCTTGTCGGTATGGCGCACGCAGATACGCTTGATAGCTACATTTGTTGAGTTGATGCGCTTCAAAACATCGTATAGACCATGACCTACATTACCAAAGCCAAAGAGTCCAATGTTTAGTTTTTTCATATCTCTACCTATTTATAAATTTCTGTATAATAGTATTTAGTTTTTCGTGCTCTACAAGGAAGCCATCGTGGCCAAACTCCGACTCTATGAGGTGGTACTCCACATCGGCGATATGCTCCCTAAGTGGCGTGTGTGCCTCGACAGGGAAGAGTATATCCGATGAGATTGCCACAACCAGCGTGCGTGCCTTAATCCTGCTAAGTGCCTCAGCTATCGTGCCACGACCGCGTGCTATGTTGTGCGAGTCTACAGCCTCGGATAGGCGGTAGTACGACAGGGCATTAAATCTACGGCGTAGCTTCTCGCCCTGATACTGCTGATAGCTATGTGCTCGGCGGTCGAATGATGCCTCAAGGGGGTTGCTCAGCTCCTGCTGTGTGGCGTTGTACGCCGCACCGCCACGATAGCTGATAAGGGCTATTGAGCGTGCTACGGCCATACCATCAAGTCCTGCATCGTCCCTCTCCTCGCCCCACGAAGGGTCGAGGCGGATAGCCATACGCTGCGACTCGTTAAATGCTGCCGCCCAAGGCTCGGAGTAGGTGGTGGTGGCGATAAGGGCGAGGTTCTCCATAAACTCAGGCTCCATAATCGCCCACTCCATACACTGAAAACCACCAATCGAGCTGCCGATAAGCAACTTAACGCGCTCGATGCCAAGCTCCTTGGCGAGCAACTGATGACAGGCGACCATATCGCGCACCGTGATGCGTGGGAAGTCGTAGTACCACTTCTTGCCCGTTGCGGGGTTTACGGTTAGTGGCGATGTCGTGCCGTAGTGTGAGCCGAGGAAGTTGGCGCACACAATGAAGTAGCGCTCAGGGTCAAGGAACTTGCCTTGCTCCACCGTGTGTGGCCACCAGTCGGCAACATCGGAGTTTGCCGTGAGGGCGTGGCACACCCAGATAACATTATCCTTGGCCTCGTTAAGCTCACCAAAGGTGTCGTAGGCAATCTCCAAAGAGGGTAGTACCTCACCCGATTCGAGCTTAAAGGGGGCGTTATGTCTATATAGTTTGCTCATTGTTAGATGTTGCTCAGTGCCTCCTCATAGTCGGCGATGATATCCTCGACATTCTCCAAACCGAGCGAGATACGCAGTAGGGTAGGTGTGATGCCGGCAGCACGCTTTGCCTCGTCCGAGAGTTGCTTGTGCGTTGTCGATGCGGGGTGCGTAACAACCGATATTGAGTCGCCAATCATCGTCATATTGCCCGATAGCTTGAGGCTCTCTACGAACTTCACGGTAGACTCCAAGTCGCCCTTAAGCTCGATGGTGAGGACTGCCGAAGCGCCGTGGCGGAAGTACTTCTTTGCCAACTCGTGGCTCGGATGATCCTCGAAGCCAACGAAGCTGACACGCTCCACCTTGGGGTGGTTGCGGCAGAACTCGGCAAGCTTGTATGTCGACTCTACCTCGTGCTTAACACGCAACGAGAGGGTCTCCAAGCCGAGCAACATAAGATAGGCATCGAATGCCGAGGGGCAGCAACCGAAGTCGCGCATGCCATCAACACGGCACTTTACGATAAATGACTGATTGCCAAAGGCATCGTAGAGGTTGAGACCGTGATAACCCTCAGATGGGCCGTCAATTTCGGGGAACTTGCCCGCAGCACGCCAGTCGAACTTGCCGCTATCTACGATGATACCACCCATAGCTGTGCCGTGTCCGTTAATCCACTTTGTCGCCGAGTCGGTGATGATGTCGGCGCCCCACTCAAAGGGGTTACATAGATAACCGCCCGCACCAAAGGTGTTATCAACGATAAGGGGAATATTGTTCGAGTGAGCCACCTTTGCCAATGCCTCAATGTCGGCAACACGACAGGTGGGGTTGCCCATAGACTCCACGAAGATGGCGCGTGTGCGCTCATCAACAAGCTCGGCGATATCCTCTGCCGAGTCGCTCTTGGCCAAACGGCAGTCAATGCCCACATTGCGCAACGAGATAACAAACTGATTGTGTGTGCCACCATAGAGGTATGGCGATGCCACGATATTGTCGCCCGCCTTGGCTAATGCCGTTACGGTGAGCAATATAGCCGACATTCCCGATGCTGTGGCCAACGCTCCAACGCCACCATAGAGGGCTGCAATACGCTCCTCGTATGCCGCTGTTGTGGGGTTGTGCAGACGGGTGTAGATATATCCTGGCTCACTCAGGGTGAAGAGGTTGGCGGCATACTCGCAAGTGGGGAAGTGATATGCTGCGGTGGGGTGGATGGCGATACCTCGCGACTGCGATGCGTCAATATGATAGCCACCGTGTATCTGAAGTGTCTCGAAGTGTAATTTTTTAGTGCTCATATCTCTATCAAACTGTTTTGTTCAAAAAATCAATCCGTGCGCCCACTACTATGGTGTGCGTACATTAATATATATATAGGTAAGGTAAAGGTGCGGTGGAGCATATCCACACAAAGGATAAGTAGTGCCTAACGGCACATTCGCATAGACATAACACGCTCAAGCGCCATCATCGCCGATGCCGCAAATAGGTAGTTGTTATGTGTTAACTCTCTCATAGCAACACAAAATTAAATAAATTTTTTTAATTATGCAAATATTTTAGAAAGAGAGAGGCGCAGTCATTAGAGAATTTAGGGAAATTAGGGAATTTAGAGAATTTAAGGAGAGCGCTATCATCATTTATTCCTTAAGCTCCCTACTCTCATTAAACTCTCTAAACTCCCTAATAAACTTGTACCCAGTCAGCAATCAGCCAATTTCTTGTCAGAAGGGGTCTAATTTGGTCTCGACACGAAGAAGCCCGGATGGGACATACTAAGCGTATTTCCCATTCGGGCTTCTGACTGAGAGGCCGAAGTAGACCCCTTATCACAAGAAATTACTTGTTGTAAGCCTTCATAACTGAGATAAGGTCGAGAACCTTGTTTGAGTAACCCCACTCGTTGTCGTACCAAGAAACAACCTTCATAAAGGTCTCGTTGATAGCGATACCAGCGGTAGCATCGAAGATTGAGGTGCGAGCGTCGCCCAAGAAGTCTGAAGATACAACAGCCTCGTCGGTGTAGCCAAGGATACCCTTGAACTCGTTCTCAGATGCCTTCTTCATAGCTGCACATACCTCCTCGTAAGTAGCGGGCTTCTCGAGGTTTACGGTAAGGTCAACAACAGATACATCGAGAGTAGGAACGCGCATTGACATACCGGTAAGCTTGCCCTTAAGAGCGGGGATAACCTTACCTACAGCCTTAGCAGCACCTGTTGAAGAGGGAATGATGTTGCCGCAAGCAGCACGGCCACCACGCCAGTCCTTCAAAGAGGGACCGTCAACAGTCTTCTGAGTAGCGGTTACTGAGTGAACGGTAGTCATAAGACCGTTAACAAGACCGAAGTTGTCGTTCAACACCTTAGCGATAGGAGCCAAGCAGTTGGTGGTGCAAGATGCGTTAGATACGATCTGCTGACCAGCATACTCCGAGGTGTTTACGCCGCATACGAACATGGGAGTGTCGTCCTTTGAGGGAGCTGACATAACAACATACTTAGCACCTGCAGCGATGTGAGCCTGAGCCTTCTCAGCGGTGAGGAACAAACCTGTAGACTCAACTACATACTCTGCCTCAACCTCATTCCACTTCAAGTTTGCGGGATCCTTCTCAGCAGTTACGCGGATAGAGTTGCCGTTAACGATAAGAGTGTTCTTCTCCAAGCAGTAGTCTACAGTACCCTCGAACTTGCCGTGCATAGTGTCGTACTTAAGCATATAAGCCAAGTAGTCTACGGGGCAAAGGTCGTTAATACCTACAACCTGATACTTATCTGCCTGATTGCAAGCAGCACGGAAAACCATACGGCCGATACGACCGAAACCATTAATACCAATCTTAATCTGTGACATAGTATTGTTATTTTAGTTAATGAATTAATTTGTCCTAAATGTGATGGCGTGAAACCATTGTTTTAACCTTACAAAGTTATGCAATTTTGGTCGATAAAGCAAACGAATTTCGATTTATTTGCACATTTTGCACTATTTCGCTACACTCTTTGCTCGTTTTGCCATTGCAGAGGCGAAAACAAAGTCGTTGAGCTCGCGGTTTTCCGAGAGCAAGATGTCATCCTTTGTGCCCTCCCACCACTTGTTGCCTTCGTGGATATATACAATCTTTTCGCCAATCTCCATCACAGAGTTCATATCGTGGGTGTTGATGATAGTCGTGATATTAAACTCCTTGGTGATGTCGTGGATAAGGTTGTCGATGACCACCGAGGTCTGCGGGTCGAGGCCTGAGTTGGGCTCGTCGCAGAAGAGATAGCGGGGGTTGAGCACGATAGCTCGCGCTATGGCCACACGCTTGACCATACCGCCACTAAGCTCCGAGGGATATAGGTGGTCGGCACCCTCTAATCGTACACGCTCCAAGCAGAAATCGACTCTATCACGCTTCTCGCCATCCGACATCTCGGTGAAGAGGTCGAGGGGTAGGCGGACATTCTCCCTCACGGTCGATGAGTCGAGCAGTGCGCCACCCTGAAAAATCATACCTATATCCTTGCGTATCGCCTTGCGCTCGCGGAAGTTAAGGTCGGTGTAGCACACATCGTCGTAGAATATTTTGCCTTGGTCTACATCGTGCAGGCCAACCAAAGACTTGAGTAACACGGTCTTACCCGAACCGCTTCGGCCGATGATAAGGTTTGTCTTGCCTGTGTCAAACTCTACGCTGATATCCTTCAGCACGGTGCGACCCTCGAAGGTCTTTGATATATGGTCGGCTCGTATCATACGCGCATAATTTGTGTTAGGATAAGGTCAAAAATCATAATCGTCACGGAGCTTGCCACCACAGCACGGGTCGATGCACGACCCACCTCTAATGAGTTGCCCTTGGCGTAGTAGCCACAGTAGGCCGAGATAGATGTTATGATAAAGGCAAATACAGAGCCCTTGACCAAAGCATAGGTAATAGAGAATGGCTCGAAGTAGTAGAACAAGCCCTCGATATAGTCGCCCGGAAGCATAAGACCACCCCAACGAGCGATGACATAACCACCGATGATACCCACAAAGATACTGAATAGTGTGAGGATGGGGAAGAATATCACCGTTGCCACAATCTTGGGTAGGATAAGGTACGAAGCAGAGTTTACGCCCATAATTTCGAGGGCATCAATCTGCTCGGTGATACGCATCGTACCAATCTCCGAGGCGATATTTGAGCCCACCTTACCCGCAAGGATAAGCGCCACTACCGTAGACGAAAACTCAAGAATCATCACCTCGCGTGTGGCGTAGCCAATCATAAACTTGGGGATAAAGGGCGACTCAAGAGTGATTGCCATCTGCAATGCCACAACAGCACCGATAAATGTCGAGATAATCGCCGTGAGCGAGATAGAGTTGAAGCCAAGAGCCTCCATCTCGAACATAATTCTGCGACGATAGATGCGCCCCTTCTCAGGTCGCGAGAATACCTTTGCAAGCAACATAAAGTACTTGCCGATATGTTCAAAAAGTTTTATCATCTGGGTTACTTTCGTTTGATTTTGGAAGCTGTTTTAATTTTATTTCGAGAATCCGAAACATCTGTCAGCCTCAATGATTTAACTTATTTAATAAAATTAAAACATCTTCTTACTCAACCTCCTCGAAATCGACATAGTCGCCAACCTTGTCGTTTACCCTCTTCTGCGTTGAGCCTGAGGTCGTTGTCGTCGTTTGGCTATTTGTGTTGTTTTGGGAGTTGCGCTTTGCAGCATCTGCCTGTGCCTGCATCTGGCGCACAAGCTCTTCGAGTGTCATACCACCTGTCGAGAAGCCTCCAAAGCCGTTGAAGCCACCTGCCGAGCCTGAAGAGTTGAAGCCTGCGCCCGATGCTGTTTGGCGGAACTGGTTGTTCAGCTCTCGCTGCATCTTGCGCATACGCCACCAGCCGATGCCGAGGATAAGGAGAAAGAGGGCTATAATGCCCAAAATTATCCAGCCCACAACCTTGAAGAATGCAGGTGCCAGAATCGCCACAACGAGCAGAAAGAAGCAGAGGAAAGGGTTGCGCTCGATAAAGGCGAGCAGACCCAATATGATTATTCGTAGTATATTCATTTTCGTTCTCTATATTTCATATAGGGCGACAAAGTTACGAAAAAAATGGCGAAATAAAAAATCGCAGAGATTTTTAGGATAACTATCTCTCCATAAAGACAAGTGAGCGCCAAGCAACGGCTGGCACTCACTCATCGTTATTTCGCTTTTCCTGCGTAGTTTGTCTTGAGGTAATCCTTTGCTGTAAAGCGTGTTGGGCGCTTCTCGCCGTCCCATAGCGAGGCATCAACTACGGTGCGCTGTTTACGGCCCTCCTTGACATAATCCTCGATAAACTGCACGATAAGGTCGCACTGATAGATTAGCGGTATGCCTGCCATCGAGTGGTCGATATACTCTGCCGAGTAGAACATATATGGCGAGCGGAGTTTGTCGAGCTGTTTGGCGATATATTTCGAGCCATAGAAGCCCACGCCAAAGACCGATGCTCGGTTGTATGGTACATTGCTATCCGACGAGCCGTGAAAGAGAAGTATCGGTGCGGGAGCGCTCTTAAACTTAGGCTTGCCATCGGCAGAGTAGATAGCTCCTGCACAAGATATTACGGCAGCGTAGCGAAAATCCTCGGGCAACACCTTTGCCAGTTTGTGGTCGTTGCAACGCATATACTCGGCTTGCAACGAGGCGATAGCACCAGCACTTGAGCCACTAAGCATAATCATTTCGGGATCTACGCCCCACTCCTCGGCGTTATCCAGCACAAAGAGCGTTGCCGAGTAGATATCCTCCGAGGCGATATTCACAGCATTGGTCATCGCATCAATCACACCTCTAATTCCGAGCTTCTCGCCCGACTTTTTGCCTAAATCCTTGAGACCTAAGCGGTAGTCTATCGTCGCTACCACGATGCCCTCTTTTGCCAGATGCTCGAAGTAGCGGTGGTAGTATTCGTGGTTGCGCTCTCCGCGTACAAAGCCTCCGCCAAAGACAAAAATCATACAGGGGCGGGGCTTCTCGGTTGTCATATCTACGGCGTGGCGGTCGAGGTAAAGCTCCACACCATCGGTTGTGGCATAGTGAAATGTTTTGCACTCAACCTCCTGCGCTGTAGCAACTGCACAGCCCATCACAAAACCAATCACCAAAAGTGCAATCTTTCTCATTATAAGTAATTTATTTCTAATAACTAACAACTAATAACTAATAACTAAAAACTCTCTCCCTTCTCCCACTCTCCAATCTCCATATTCTTTATTTCGCCTGCCTCGATATCAAACCTTACGGCGGTGCGCACCTTGTGGATGCCGTACTTGCCCGCAGCACCGGGGTTGATATGCAGTAGGTCGTATATGGGGTCGTAGATAACCTTCAGTATGTGCGAGTGTCCGGCAACAAAAATTTTGGGGCGTGCGCCGTGAATATGTTGCAGAGCCTTGGGTGCATATTTGCGCGGATAGCCACCAATATGTGTCATCAGCACCTTGACGCCCTCGACCTCGAAGAAGCAAAATTCGCCATACATACGCCTGACAATCTCGCCATCAATATTGCCATATACAGCACGCAGGGGCTTAAACGCGGCTATCTTGTCGGCAACCTCCGTAGTGCCAAAGTCGCCTGCACACCACACCTCATCGCAGGGCTGTAGGAAATCTTGCAACACCTTGTCGAATGTGCCGTGCGTATCAGAAATTATGCCTATCTTCATTCTCTTGCTAAATCAATGCCATTTGTTAGGCAAATATAGGAAAAATTTCGTACCTTTGTTTGAAATATATTAGTAAAACGACTCCAATATCGCTTTTATTATGAAGAGACTATTTTCGATTGTGGTTGTGCTATGCGTGGGCGTTATGTCGCTCTCGGCACAGCAGAATTTATGGCAGGGCGAGGGGCTAAAGTCGCCAGAGGTAAATGCCGATGGCTCGGTAACATTCCGTTTGTTTGCCCCTGAGGCAGAGAGTGTTAAGGTTACGGGTGATTTTCTGCCCGAAGTGAAGCTAAAGTGGGAGCACGGCGAGGCTATGGTGGCTGGCGAGGCAGAGCTTGTGCGTGGCGAAAATGGCGTGTGGGAGTTCCGCTCGGAGCCTTTGCGGTCGGAGCTATATTTCTACTCGTTTATCGTTGATGGTATGCGCGATGTGCGTGATCCGTCGAATATCTATATGATGCGCGATGTAGGCTCGCAGATGAACTACTTCATCATTCCCGGTGAGCGTGGCAACCTCTACTCGGCACGCAATGTCAAGCACGGCACCTTGCAGCGAGTGTGGTGTCCTGCGGGTGGCGTGGAGCGCCGAATGGTGGTATATACCCCTGCGGGCTATGAGTCGTCGTCGGAGCGTTACCCTGTGCTCTACCTCCTACACGGTATGGGTGGCGATGAGGAGGCTTGGGTGGCTACGGGTCGCGTAACGGAGATTATGGATAACCTTATCGCCGAGGGCAAGGCCGAACCTATGATTGTGGTGATGACCAACGGTTGCACCAAGCATCGCTCAGCCCCAGGCTTTTCGGGCGAGGGTATGTGGCGCCCCTATATGAGTGGCTCGATGGATGGCTCATTCGAGGAGATGTTCCCCTCGATTGTCGAGTGGGTAGATAAGAGCTACCGCACCATATCTCGCAAGTCGGCGCGTGCTATTGCCGGCCTCTCGATGGGTGGCTTCCACTCTATGCAGATATCGAAGGAGAATCCCCAGATGTTCGACTATGTCGGCCTCTTCTCTGCCGCTGTCTTCCGTGGCGATAGCTCTAAATCAGCTATTTATAGCGACTTTGAGCGTAAGCTAAAGAAGCAGTTTGCAGCCCGTCCTAAGCTCTACTGGATAGCTATCGGCAAGACCGATTTCTTGTACGAGGATAATCTCCGCTTCCGTGAGCTACTCTACGAAAATGAGTATCCCTATGTCTATGTCGAGAGTGAGGGAGGACATATTTGGCGCAATTGGAGAGTTTATCTTTCGCAGTTTGTACCACTACTCTTCAAGTAATTTGTTGTGAAAAGCCGCAATCTGCGGCACCAAACTTAGAGCCTCGAATGGGAAATACATCTTAGTATGTCCCATCCGAGGCTCTTTCATTTGGCACCACATCTCACGACTTTTGACACCAAATTAATTTGCTGTGAAAAGGCAGTACCTCCTGCCGCTAACAAAAAGTCCCGACAATGAGCAGTACGCCATAGTACAGCCCATCGTCGGGATTTTTGCCGAGCGTTGTATCTACTACCTTTTGACAACAAATTAGGTCGAGGGGATTGGGTAGGTGGATGTATTAGTGAGTTTAATGAATTTAGGGAGTGTAACGAGTTTAGGGATAAATGTCGGTAGCACCTCCCTAATTTCTCTAAATTCACTAATTTCCCTAAATTCGCTATTTTGCGCTGAGTTTAACGATAAAGGTCGCGCTCTCCCTAAGCTCCCTACTAACCTCGCTCGTTTGTATTATTCAAAATTATCAACGCAGCCAATACGCCGGGTACCCAGCCGAGGAGCGTTAGCAGAAAGACAATGACAAACGAGCCACAGCCCTGGTCGATAACGGCCAGGGGTGGAAATAGTATCGAAAGAATTACTCTAAAAAGCGACATAAAAGTGTTGTATTGCAGTTTGTTACCAAACAATAGATGTTACCGAGCGACCGGCAAGTGTCAAGACGAAATCACCCTTGGGGCTTCGTACAACAACCCTCTGGTCATCCTCCTTGTCGTTGAGTACCACAGCCGAGAGCGTGCCATCGGGGTTCTCGAATGCCGAGAGTGTTACGCCTGCACCCGACGACTTGATGCGCCAAGCACCGCGCTGTACCGCCTTCGACATATGGCCGATGGCGTACCAGTGGCTACGATAGGTGAGCGTGTTGTAGGCATACGAGCCATCGCAATCAACAAATCCGTAGCAGGTGGTGCAACCTCCGGGGCGGTTGGGGCCACGCTCCGCATCGAGCATAAAGTTCCAGAGCACTACGGCACGGCAGTAGTTGTTGATAGTGCCGAGACATACCTCGCGGATATGCCAGAGCAGGTTATCGCCAAAGTTGGGACACCAAGTACCGATGCTCTGCTCGGTAAAGTAGATGCTCTTTGTGGGGTCGGCCTTGTAGATTTGTGCAAGTGCCGATGAACTACCACCATAGGCGTGCCAAGCCGAGCCCTCGACATACTTCGATGCCTCCTTATCGGCATAGATATTCTTTACAAAGTCCGTAACATCGAAGTTGTGGTCGTAAATCCATATCTTGGTGTCGAGCTCTGCTGCCTCGAAGGCTGGGCCGAGGTTGTTCTTGATAAAGTTGCGCTGCTGCTCCCATGACATATAGGTAGATGCCGAGTTACCATCGTGCAGAGGCTCATTCTGAGGTGTGATAGCCTCAATCTTAAAGCCGTTAGCCTCCATCTCCTCTACCCACATCACAAGATACTGGGCATACTCATCGTAGTATTCGGGGTTGAGCCTACCACCCGCCCACTTTGTGTAGGGCTCGTTAGAGTAGCGGTCAATCTTCATCCATAGTGGGGCAGTCCAAGGTGCTGCGATAATCTTTACATCGGGGTTGATAGCCAAAATCTCGCGCAAGATGGGGAATAGATAGGTCTTGTCCTCGTCGTGTACGCCGAAGAACTCCAAGCCCTCATTGTCGCACCAAGTGAACTCCGAAAGCGAGAAGTCCGAGCAGCCAATCGAGACGCGGATATAGTTGTAGCCAAGACCCTCGGTGGGGTGGAATGCCGCCTTGAGAATCTTCTCACGCTCGGCGGGCTTCATCTTCGAGAGGTTGTATGCCGACGAGCCTGTGATAGCGGGGCCAAAGCCCTCCATAGTCTGATAACGGGTGCTGTTGTCGATGCTAATCTCCACAGCGTCATTGGGCAGGGTGCTTGTGTCGCTTGCCTCGATATCCTTGAATAGCATTGTTTTAGATGCTGTGGTCGTGATAGCCTTAACGCCCGCTTCGGGGAAGTTGTAGTCTATCTCGCCCGATGTCTTAACCTCGATGCCCACAACATTGGTATATACCGAGTTGCGACCCGCAATGCCGTAGACATTGTAGGTGTAGCCCGCCTCCAAACCATCGAAGGTGAGGGTAGCTGTCTCGGTGAGCTTTGTGCCCTTTGTCATTGCAGTAAGCTGGGGTGTTTGAGACTCTGCATCGAGAAGTAGACAGTAGGCGATGTCTGCATTTTTTAGCGTTACAGCGACCTCTACTGTGTTGTCGGTGGCGTTTGTCTGCCTAAGCTCGATTGTCGTCTTATCCTCATTGGGGGTAGGCGCCGAAGCGGGCTCCTTGCCACAACCGCTAAATAGCGTTGCAAGGACTACGATAAGTGTAGTTGCGATATTTATTGCCATAGTATCTATATTTTAGTTATTTTCACTTCTTACAAAGATACAAAAAAAATTACAAAACATTGACAATATTTCCTATGTTATATGGCAATAATATGGAAATTAGATAGGTAAATATGCTGATTATTAGCGCGGTAGTATATTTATAAAGTGGTCAGTTTGCAATTGTCCGAAAGATTTATTATCTTTGTACATTATGAAAACTACCAAACTACTCTCAACGATATTGCTCCTTGTTGCAGGAGTATTTACCTCTAACGCCATAGTGGCGCAAGATGCTGTATTCGAAGAACTTGACCGTGCGTTGGAGAGCGCACAAGAGTATATAGATGTTCGTGAAACGAAGATTGCGGGCTACAATGCTATGCTTCAGCAAGAGACATTGTCGCCCATTCAGCGCTACAATATCTACAAGAGCCTCTACGAGGAGTACTACTCGTTCCAGTTTGATAAGGCTATGGAGATGCTCGACCGCCGTTATGAGCTATCTTCGATGCTTGGCGATAAGAGGCTTATTGCCGATGACCAGCTCGACCGCGCTATGCTCTACTCAATCTCGGCGATGTTCCTCGAAGCGGGCGATGTTATCGACAAAGAGATTGATACCCTGCATCTTACCCACGAGCAGTTGGTGCGCTATTACAATACCCAGCAACGCTTCCACTCCGACTTTTGGCACTATACAAGTGATGAAGATGCTCGCAACCGCTCGGCAGCAAAGCGAACATACTACCGCAACCGCATACTTGAGATTACTGACGAGAGCGACCCTACGCACCGCGATATAGTTTTGCGCAACCTCACCGAGAGTGGCCGTTGGGCAGAGGCCGAGTTGCTCAACTTGGAGCTTTTGGAGGGCTACACCCCCGATGAGCACGAGTATGCTATGTATGCATACGACCGTGCCCGCATCCTTGAGGCGTTGGAGCGCCGTAGTGAGATGCGTGAGTGGTTTGCACGCTCGGCAATATCGGATATTCGCACCGCCACCAAGGACCACGCCTCGTTGTGTAGCCTTGCGCAGAACCTCTTGGAGGTAGATGACATTGAGCGTGCGTTCCGCTATGTAACAATATCGCTCAACGATGCCCTCTACTACAACGCCAAGCTGCGCCCATGGCAGATTTCGGCGATAATACCCGAAATAGAAAAAGCATATCAGAATAAGCAACAGGCACAACACGAGGCATTAGAGAGGCAGGAGGCTCACTCGCGCTACCTCGCAATGATAATCTCGGTGCTTGCCGTGTTGTTGCTTGCTATATGCTGTTATATGGCATATCTTCTTCGTCGCTCGCTGAAATCTTCACGCAAGATTCGTGAGATGAATGAGCGTATCGAGGGGGCAAATACCGAGTTGCAGAAGTTGAACGATAAGTTGGAGCATGTGAATAGCGACCTTCGCGAGGCAAATGCCGTAAAAGAGGAGTATATCGCCCTCTTCCTCTCGATGTGCTCGGACTATATCGAGAAGCTCACCACGATGCAGCGTAGCGTGCGCCGTAAGCTCTCGCAGGGCAAGGTTCAGGAGTTGGAGCGTGAGCTACAATCATCAAGCCTTATGGACGAGGAGTTAGACAACTTCTACCAGATGTTCGACAACGCCTTCCTAAACCTCTATCCCAACTTTGTCGATGAGTTCAACGCTCTGCTTAAGCCCGATGCTCATATCGAGCCTAAGCGTGGCGAAAGACTAAATACCGAGCTTCGTATCTTCGCCCTTATACGCCTCGGCATCCACGACTCATCGCGCATAGCATCGCTACTGCGCTACTCGGTAAATACGATTTACAACTACCGCGCCCGCACCAAGAATAGCGCTCTGAGTGATCGCGATAGCTTCGAGGAGCGAATAAAGACCATTGGAAAGTAGTTGTTAGTTATTAGTTGTTAGTTGTTAGAGTTGCGCTCGTTCCGAGCGCGGGCTAACGCCACAAGGGGCAATAGGGTTCTGAGGGGCAAAAGGGGTGTAAGGTTAGCAAGAACCTTGATAGTCATACCCACCTTAAGGTTAGTCGCCACGCTCTATCTCCTCTCTGTCGTTTCCTAAAATAGGTTGACTCGTTGCACCTTATTAACGGATAAAAGAAAGACTCAGGTTAGATAATAAAAC
>SUZB01000021.1 GCA_015060115.1 Rikenellaceae bacterium
TACGAGGCGGTTCAGATTGCCTATGACGACAAGAGTGAAAAGCACACCAGCAAGAGTTTGTTAGGTCACTTCAAGAAGGCCGGCGTTACCCCCAAGCGTAAGCTTGCTGAGTTCAAGGGTATGCCTGAGGTGAACCTTGGCGATGCACTTACAGTTGAGATGTTCTCTGAGGAGGACTGGGTAGATGTAACAGGCATCTCTAAGGGTAAGGGCTTTCAGGGTGTAGTTAAGCGTCACGGCTTCGGTGGTGTTGGTGGCCAGACTCACGGTCAGCACAACCGTCAGCGTAAGCCCGGTTCGCTTGGTGCATCATCTTATCCTTCACGCGTCTTCCCCGGTAAGCGTCTTCCCGGTCAGATGGGTGGTGAGACAGTTAAGGTTCTTAACCTTAAGGTCGTTAAAGTTATTCCCGAGAGCAACCTCATCTTGGTGAAGGGTTCGGTTCCGGGTGCAAAGGGTTCTTATTTAACAATTGAGAAGTAGTATGGAATTAGCTGTATTAAACACATTAGGACAGGAGACTGGTCGTAAGGTAGTTCTTTCTGACGCAGTTTTCGGCGTGGAGGCTAATGACCACGCTATCTACCTCGACGTTAAGCAGTTCTTGGCTGACCAGCGTCAGGGTACTCACAAGTCAAAGCAGCGTAACGAGGTTGCTGGTTCAACTCGTAAGTTGAAGCGCCAGAAGGGTACCGGTGGTGCTCGTTGCGGTAGCATCAAGTCGCCCTTGTTCCCCGGTGGTGGCCGTGTATTCGGTCCCGTACCTCGCGACTACAGCTTCAAGCTCAACAAGAAGCTTAAGCAGCTGGCTCGCCGTAGCGCACTTACCTACAAGGCACAGGCTAACGCAATTTGCGTTTTGGAGAACCCCGCAATGGAGGCTCCTAAGACTAAGGCCGTTGTTGCTATTCAGAAGGCGTTGAATATCGAGAACAAGAAGGTGTTGGTAGTTCTGCCGGAGACAAATGCCAACTTCCAGCTCTCTTGCCGTAACATTCCCTCGGTGAAGCCTATCTTGGCTCAGAACCTCAATACTTACGAGGTTATGAATGCATCGACAATTGTTTTGGTTGAGGGCGCAGAGAATGTAATCAATGTAATGTTAGCTTAAAAAACTTTTAAGAAAATGGAAGTAATTATTAAGCCTATTTTGACCGAGAAAATGACGATTCAGGGCGAGAAGCTGAACCGTTACGGTTTTATTGTTGATATCCGAGCTAACAAGTTGCAGGTTCGTAACGCTGTAGAGAAGATGTACAATGTTACCGTTACCGATGTCAACACCATCAATTACATGGGTAAGCAGAAGAGCCGCTATACAAAGGCTGGTTTGCTCCAGGGTCGCACTAACAACTTCAAGAAGGCTATTGTCACTTTGAAGGCAGGTGATCAGATTGATTTTTACAGTAACATCTAAACTTTTGAGAAGAGATGGCAGTAAGAAAATTTAAGCCGGTTACTCCCGGTCAGAGACATAAGATCATCGGCACTTACGATGAGATCACCACTTCAACACCCGAGAAGTCTCTCTTGGCACCCAAGAAGAGCACCGGTGGTCGTAACAATAGTGGTAAGATGACCGTTCGCTACATTGGCGGTGGTCACAAGCAGATGTATCGTTTGGTTGACTTCAAGCGTCAGAAGGATGGTATGGCAGCAACCGTTAAGACAATCGAGTACGATCCTAACCGTACTGCTCGTATTGCTTTGGTTGTATATGCCGATGGCGAGAAGAGCTATATCCTTGCTCCTAACGGCTTGCAGGTAGGCCAGACCGTAGTTAGCGGTCAGGGCGTAGCTCCTGAGCTTGGTAACACCTTGCTTTTGTCGGAGATTCCCCTCGGTACTCTCATTCACAATATTGAGCTCTATCCCGGTCAGGGCGCAGCTATGGCTCGTTCTGCTGGTTCGTACGCTCAGCTTTTGGCTCGCGAGGGCAAGTTCGCTATTATCAAGTTGCCTTCAGGTGAGACTCGTATGGTACTCGTAACTTGCCGCGCAACTGTCGGTGTTGTGTCAAATGGTGATCACAACCTCGAGAGTTCAGGTAAGGCAGGTCGCAAGCGTTGGTTGGGCCGCCGTCCTCACAACCGTGGTGTCGTAATGAACCCCGTTGATCACCCCATGGGTGGTGGTGAAGGTCGTGCATCTGGTGGTCACCCCCGTTCGCGTAAGGGATTGTTGGCTAAGGGTAAGAAGACTCGTAACCCGAAGAAGACAACCTCTAAGTTTATTATTTCAAGAAAGAAAAAATAATTAAATAGAGTACATAATGAGCCGTTCATTAAAAAAAGGACCGTTTATCGACCCCAAGCTCGAGGCTAAGGTAGTAGCACAGGCAGAGGGCAATAACAAGTCTGTAATCAAGACATGGTCACGCGCAAGTATGATTTCGCCCGACTTCGTAGGTCAGACGATCGCCGTACACAACGGAAATAAGTTTATTCCAGTTTATGTAACTGAGAATATGGTAGGTCACAAGCTCGGTGAGTTTGCCCCCACCCGTAACTTCCGTGGTCATTCAGGTAACAAGAAAAAGTAGTAGACTATGGGAGCAAGAAAAGCACAGATGGCCGAGAGACTTAAGGCCGAGAAGAAGCAGAAAGCTATCGCAATTATGCGCGATTGCCCTACCTCTCCCCGCAAGATGCGTTTGGTGGCTGACATCATTCGCGGCGTAGAGATTAACAAGGCATTGGGTATCCTTCGCTACTCAAAGAAGGAGGCTTCAATCAGAATGGAGAGCCTTCTCAAGTCAGCAATTGCTAACTGGGAGGCCAAGAACCAGGGTGAGCGTTTGGAGGACACTCAGCTCTGCGTTAAGGAGGTATTCGTAGACTGTGGTCGTATGTTGAAGCGTATTCAGGCAGCGCCCCAGGGTCGTGCCCACCGTATTCGCAAGCGTTCGAACCACATTACCCTCGTAGTAGATAAAATGGTAACCGCAGAAAACAAGTAAGAGATGGGACAGAAAGTTAATCCGATAGCAAATCGTCTTGGTATCATCAAGGGTTGGGATTCTAACTGGTTTGGTGGTCGTGATTTCTCAGAGAAATTGGTAGAGGACGACAAGATTCGTAAGTATTTGAATGTCCGTCTAGCGAAGGCAAGCATCTCGAAGATTATCATCGAGCGCACGCTTAAGCTTGTTACGGTAACCATCTCAACTGCACGCCCCGGTATCATTATCGGTAAGGGCGGTCAGGAGGTTGATAAGCTCAAGGAGGAGCTCAAGAAGCTCACTGGCAAGGATGTACAGATCAACATCTTTGAGGTTAAGCGCCCCGAGGTAGATGCTGTAATCGTTGCTAACAACATCGCTCGTCAGCTTGAGGGTCGTGTGTCATACCGTCGCGCAATCAAGACCGCTATTGCTTCGACAATGCGTATGGGTGCTGAGGGTATCAAGGTACAGATCTCTGGTCGTGTAGGTGGCGCCGAGATGGCCCGCTCAGAGACCATAAAGGAGGGTCGTATTCCATTGCACACCTTCCGTGCCGATGTAGATTACTTCTTGGCTGAGGCACTTACCAAGGTAGGTATCCTCGGTATCAAGGTTTGGATCTGCCACGGTATCGTTTATGGCAAGCGTGATTTGTTCGAGATTGCTGGTGGTGCATCTGCACAGGCTGGCAAGGAGCAGGCACCTCGCCGTGATGGCAAGCGTGACGACCGCCGCAAGCGTCGTAACAACAATAAGTAGTACCTTTTAAAGCGAAAAAACTATGTTACAGCCAAAGAGAACTAAGTTCAGAAGAATGCAGAAGGGTCGTATGAAGGGTTTCGCTCAGAGAGGAAACCAGCTTGCATACGGTTCGTTCGGAATCAAGGCCTTGGAGTCGACTTGGATTACCGGTCGTCAGATCGAGGCAGCTCGTCAGGCCATCACTCGTTATATGAAGCGTGAGGGTCAGATTTGGATTCGAATCTTCCCCGACAAGCCCATCACTAAGAAACCCGCCGAGGTTCGTATGGGTAAGGGTAAGGGTAATCCCGAGGGCTTTGTAGCGCCCGTTACCCCCGGTCGTATCCTTTTCGAGGCAGAGGGTGTACCCTTGGAGATTGCACAGGAGGCACTCCGTCTGGGAGCTCAGAAGTTGCCTATTACAACTAAGTTTATTGTACGACGCGACTATGTCGAGTCATCACTCTAAAAAGGAGCTTTGAAGATTATGAAAAGTGCTGAAATAAAGGAGATGTCGGTGCAGGATCTCGAGGAGCGCATTGCAGCTGAGAAGGCTAACCTCACTCAGTTGAAGGTGCAGCACGCGGTTTCGCCCGTAGAAAATCCATCAATTATTAAGAAGTCTCGCAGAGATATCGCTCGTATGCTGACAATTCTCGGCCAGAAGAACTCTAAATGTTAATTACCATTATGGAAAGAAATCTTAGAAAAGAGCGTATTGGTTTGGTTGTCAGCAACAAGATGGAGAAGACCATCGTAGTTGCCGTTGCTCGTAAGGTTAAGCACCCCATCTACGGTAAGTTCGTAAACAAGACCACTAAGTTTGTTGCTGAGTGCTTGGATACCACCGTTAACGAGGGCGACACCGTACGCATTATGGAGACCCGCCCTTTGAGCAAGACAAAGCGTTGGAGATTAGTACAAATCATTGAAAGAGCTAAGTAGTTATGATACAGCAAGAAAGTAGACTTGTAGTAGCTGACAACAGCGGTGCAAAGGAGGTTCTTTGTATCCGTGTGCTCGGTGGTACGAAGCGTCGTTACGCATCTATCGGCGACAAGATCGTGGTAGCTGTAAAGAGCGCTTCTCCCTCGGGTGATGTCAAGAAGGGTGCCGTTTCAAAGGCAGTCGTAGTAAGAACAAAGAAGGAGATTCGTCGTGCCAACGGTTCGTACATTCGTTTCGATGACAACGCCGTAGTACTCCTCAACAATCAGGGTGAGATCCGTGGTACTCGTATCTTCGGTCCCGTTGCCCGTGAGTTGCGTGACCAGTATATGAAGATCATATCGCTGGCTCCCGAGGTATTGTAATTTAAAAAACAGTTGAGATATGTCTAAATTGCATATTAAGAAGGGGGATATGGTATATGTGAACGCTGGTGATAGCCGCGGTCAGCAGGGTAAGGTGCTTTCTGTAGATGCAGCCAAGCAGCGCGCAGTCGTTGAGGGCGTAAACATCGTTAAGAAGGCAACTAAGCCCAACGCTAAGAACCCCCAGGGTGGTCTTGTAGAGCAGGAGGCACCCATCCACGTTTCAAACCTTCAGCCTATCGACCCCAAGAGTGGCAAGCCCACTCGCGTAGGTCGCAAGGCAGGTGAGAATGGTAAATTAGTTCGTTACGCTAAAAAGTCAGGGGAGGAGATTAAATAATGGCATACGTACCTACACTTAGAACCGAGTATAAGGAGCGCATCGTTGCTGCCCTTATGAAGGAGTTTGGCTACACTAGCGTTATGCAGTGCCCCAAGCTCGAGAAGATCGTCGTAAACCAGGGTATGGGCCAGGCGATTGCCGATAAGAAGCTTATCGAGATTGCACAGGAGGAGCTCACCCGTATTACCGGTCAGAAGGCCGTGCAGACTAAGTCTCGCAAGGATATCTCTAACTTTAAGTTGCGTAAGGGCATGACTATCGGTGTTCGCGTAACACTCCGTGGCAACCGTATGTACGAGTTCTTGGAGCGTTTGATCGCTGTTGCTTTGCCCCGTATCCGTGACTTCAAGGGTATCAACGACAAGTTTGATGGTCAGGGTAACTACACTCTCGGTATCACCGAGCAGATTATCTTCCCCGAGATCGATATCGACAAGATTACCAAGATCTTCGGTATGGAGATTACCTTCGTAACATCGGCTAAGACTGACGAGGAGGCATATTCGCTTCTCCGTGAGTTCGGCCTTCCTTTTAAGAACGCTAAAAAGAACCAGTAACCTATGGCAAAAGAGTCAATGAAGGCACGCGAGGTAAAGCGTGCGAAGCTTGCACAGCGTTATGCTCACAAGCGCGAGGAGATCGCTGCTAAGGTTAAGGCTGGTGAGATGGACCACGAGGAGGCTTGGATTGCCCTCTCAAAGTTGCCCCGCAACGCTAACCCCATCCGTCAGCACAACCGCTGTATGATCACCGGCCGTCCTAAGGGTTATATGCGTCAGTTCGGTATCAGCCGTATCCAGTTCCGTGAGATGGCGTCGAACGGCTTGATCCCCGGCGTTAAGAAGGCCAGCTGGTAGTAGTCCTGCTGTCCACAGTGGCAGTAGCAAAGCTTGAAGGCAGTGCTATATATAATATAAGTATATAGCATCGCCTTATGGTAGAAGTGTGGCTCGTCACAAGACGAAAGCGCATCTTCGGTATAAGAAGATCCAAGGTGAGGTACCCCTCGGGGTGCCTCAGCTAAAGGGTCGGATAAGGTGGAATGTTGTTTGGTGCCGTTGGTGCCAGGCGGTGGGGTAGCCCATCGAGGCAATATCGACCTTATATGAGCGTCGTAGACGAGTAGCGCAAGGTAGCGTGAGGGCAAAAGTGTTGCACAGGGTGCGATAACTTCTCTCAGGCGAGGGTGCGCAAAAGTCGCGGTGTTTGTTTAATCTCGAATGGAGTTAATTTTTGTCAATGGGCATATTGTGTCCGATGATGGTTGGCTTTTGAGATGATGCGATAAGATAGATGTGCTCGTTGCGCATCTCTTGTTGTGTTCATGGGTGAGCGCTCCACGCAGGGTTTCAAACAGGAAATGTTGGTAGCAAGAAGTGTGTGCCGACATTTGTTGTGTCTGGCTAAGGAATGCGTAAATGCTTAAAAATTAGCGAGAAAAACTTTGCAAATTCGAAAATTATTCGTACATTTGTCCGCTTTTTGTGCGCGTTACGCCCTCGCGTATATGCGATATGCGACCCGAGATGGTGGGGTAATGTGCTGAAAGCGAGAATGTTAGAAGCTAACAAAACAGCTAAATAAACAACTTTTAATTATTAATTTTTAACTTTTAATTCACTATGACAGATCCAATTGCGGACTTTCTGACCAGAATTAGAAACGCGGTGAAAGCCAACCACAAGGTGGTTGAAGCTCCCGGCTCAAAAATTAAGCAGGAGATCACCAAGATTTTGTTTGATCAGGGTTACATCCTTGCCTACAAGTTCGACAAGGATGAGAAGGGCCACCCTTCAATTAAGATCGCTTTGAAGTACGATGCGGCTACCAAGGTAAACGCTATCAAGAACCTCAAGCGAGTAAGCCGTCCCGGTTTGCGTCAGTACGCTTCAGTAGCGGAGATGCCTAAGGTTCTCAACGGCCTCGGTATTGCTATCGTCTCTACCTCAAAGGGTATTATGACCGATGCACAGGCTCGTAAGGAGAATGTTGGTGGCGAGGTAATGTGCTACATCTGGTAGTCGTTGGCTCTCCCGAGATTAACAAATTCAGTGATTAACTGAGAATTAACAACTAAAAACAACTATTACAAAATGTCAAGAATTGGTAAATTACCTGTAATCTTGCCCGCTGGTGTTACTGTAGAGATCGCAGCTGACAACACGGTAAGCGTGAAAGGGCCACTTGGTACATTGAGTCAGAAGGTTGATTCAGACATCAAAGTTGAAGTTGGAACACACATCGAGAAGGATAGCCAGAAGGAGGTTCCCGCGGTTATCGTAACTCGTCCCACCAACCAGCCCCGTCACCGTTCTATGCACGGTTTGTATCGTGCTCTTATCAATAACATGGTTATTGGTGTTTCTAAGGGTTACGAGATCAAGCAGGAGCTCGTAGGTGTAGGTTTCAAGGCTGAGGTTAAGGGTCAGCTTCTCGAGATGAGCTTGGGCTATTCACACGATATCGCCCTCTTGCTCCCCGCAGAGATTCAGGCTACAGCCGTAACTGAGAAGAAGGGTAACCCCATCCTCACACTTAAGAGTATCGATAAGCAGCTTGTAGGTCAGGTTGCAGCGAAGATTCGCTCTATGCGTAAGCCTGAGCCTTACAAGGGTAAGGGTATTAAGTTCGTCGGCGAGGTAATCCGTCGCAAGGCAGGTAAGTCGGCAGCTAAATAGTAAATAAGTCAAGATTATGGCATTGAATAAGATTGAAAGAAGAGCGAGAATCAAGATGCGTATCCGTAAGATTGTTAACGGTACTCCATCACAGCCTCGCATGACTGTATTCCGTAGCAACAAGCAGATCTACGTACAGTTTATTGACGACCTCGCAGGCGTAACCTTGGCAACAGCTTCGTCGTTGGACAAGGAGGTAGCAGCTGAGGCAGCAGGTAAGAACAAGTCAGAGGTAGCAGCCCTCGTAGGTAAGCTTGCAGCAGCACGCGCAGCAGAGAAGGGCATTACCACCGTAGCGTTTGATCGTAACGGTTACCTCTATCACGGTCGAGTAAAAATGTTGGCTGACGCTGCTCGTGAGGGTGGCCTTAAATTCTAAGCGATTATGGCAAATACAAACATAAAGAGAGTACGCACAAGCGACCTCGAGTTGAAGGATCGTTTGGTTGCAATCAACCGCGTTACTAAGGTAACCAAGGGTGGTCGTACCTTCACTTTCTCGGCTATCGTAGTTGTAGGTAACGAGAATGGCGTAGTAGGCTATGGTCTTGGTAAGGCTGCGGAGGTTACCGTAGCTATCTCGAAGGGCGTAGAGGATGCAAAGAAGAATTTGGTTAAGATTCCCGTGCTCAACGGTACTATTCCCCACAAGCAGGAGATGCGTTTCGGTGGTTCAGAGGTTATGATTCGTCCCGCTGCTCCTGGTACCGGTATCATCGCCGGTGGTGCTATGCGTGCCGTTTTGGAGTCGGTAGGTATCAAGAATGTGCTTGCAAAGAGCAAGGGTTCGTCTAACCCCCACAACCTCGTAAAGGCTACTATCGGTGCTTTGTGCGAGTTGCGTGATGCTCGTTCTGTAGCTCAGCTTCGCGGTATCTCACTTACCAAGGTGTTTAACGGTTAATTTAGAAGCAGATTATGGCAACATTGAAAATCACTCAGATTAAGAGCCGTATCGGCGCTTCGACACAGCAGTGCAAGAACCTCGATGCTCTCGGTCTTCGCAAGATCAACCAGAGCGTAGAGCACAGCGACTCAGTGATCATCAAGGGTATGATCGAGCGTGTAAAGCACCTTGTTAAGGTCGAGGAGGTAAAATAAGTCTAACTTAGTAAACGAAATTTAGAAATGGAACTTCATAATCTTAAGCCCGCTAAGGGTGCTACTCACCACGACAAGCGCGTGGGTCGCGGTGCCGGTTCGGGTCACGGTGGTTACTCAACCCGTGGTTTGAAGGGTGCTAAGTCGCGCTCGGGTTACTCAAGCAAGCTCGGTTTCGAGGGTGGTCAGATGCCTTTGCAGCGTCGATTGCCTAAGTTCGGCTTCACCAACATCAAGCGTGTTGAGTACAAGGCTATCAACCTCTCTACTTTGGAGGAGTTGGCATCGAAGAACAACCTTACTGAGGTTACTTTCGAGACCTTTGTACAGGCAGGTTTCGTGTCTGGTAACGACAAGGTGAAGATTCTTGGTAACGGTACTATTTCTCGTGCTTTGGCCGTTAAGGCTAACGCTTTCTCTAAGAGCGCTGAGGCTGCTATCGTAGCTGCAGGTGGTTCTGTTGAGAAGTGCTAGCGAGAACCCGTTAGATATTTGGTCAAGGGAGGCTGCCTAAATTGAAAATAGACGAGAAATCGCATATTAGAGATAGAGGAGTTGCACATTATATAATAATAGGTACTTCGGCGGGCAGCGCCCCCAAAACCGAATAAGAATTTAGAATCCAAAAAACCAAACTTTTATGAGCAAGTATTTAATTGTTGGTATTATTCTCGTAGTTCTCGTCGCACTACTTGCAACCAACAAGAAACTCGTTGAGACTCTCAAGAACATCTACAAGATTGAGGAGCTTCGCAAGCGTATCCTCTTTACGCTTGGTCTTCTTCTTGTATATCGATTGGGTAGTTTTGTGACACTGCCTGGTGTAAACCACGCAGCGTTGGAGGCCTTCACACAGTCATTCGCAGACGACAACAGCCTTATGGGCTTGTTGAATGTCTTCTCGGGTGGCGCGTTCTCGCAGGCTTCAATCTTCGCTCTTGGTGTTATGCCCTACATCACCGCGTCTATCATCATTCAGTTGATGGGTATCATGGTGCCCTACTTCCGTAAGATGCAGCGCGAGGGTGAGAGCGGTCGTCGCAAGATGAATCAGTGGACTCGTTTCCTTACCATCGCTGTGCTTTTGTTGCAGGCTCCCGCCTACCTTAAGTCGACCGTAATGCGTTACAACGCTGTGTCGATGGGTGAGGATACCTTCATCTACACATCGACTATCATTCTTATCGCCGGCACCATGTTCATTATGTGGTTGGGTGAGAAGATTACCGATAAGGGTATTGGTAACGGTGTTTCGTTGATCATCATGATCGGTATCGTTGCTCGTTTGCCTCACGCCTTCCTGGAGGAGCTTATGTTCCAGGTATCGGCATCTGGTAGCATCATTATGCTTATCGTGGAGCTCGTATTCCTCGCTATGGTGTTTATGCTTGCTATCGCTATTGTGCAGGCAGTGCGCAAGATTCCCGTTCAGTATGCAAAGCGTATCGTAGGTAACAAGCAGTATGGTGGTGTGCGTCAGTACATTCCTTTGAAGCTGAACGCTGCCAATGTAATGCCTATTATCTTTGCTCAGGCACTTATGTTTATCCCCGGTCTTATCTGGGGTGGTCAGTGGCTTGACATCCAGAGCTTCTGGTACAACTTTACGCTCTTTGCGTTGGTAATTGCATTTACCTACTTCTACACTGCAATTATCGTTAATCCTCAAATGATGGCTGACGATATGAAGCGTAACGGTGGTTTCATTCCCGGTGTTAAGCCCGGTAAGAGCACTGTTACCTATATCGACAACATTATGACAAGAATCACACTTCCCGGTTCGATTTTCTTGGCTATCATCACGGTACTTCCCGCGATTGCTATGACTATCGGTATCTCACAGGGCTTTGCTTACTTCTTCGGTGGTACATCGCTCCTCATTATGGTGGGTGTTGTTCTTGACACTCTTAAGCAGATCGAGAGCTACCTTTTGATGCGTCATTACGATGGTCTTATGAAGACTGGTCGCATTCAGGGTCGCTACTAATAAAGTTTACCACAAGACGGGGCTGCCTTCGGGGCAACCAGAGGGCAGCCACCGACTATAGTTTTTGAAGATGATATATCTAAAGACAAAGGAGGAGATTGAGTTGCTCCGCGAGAACAACATCTTGGTTAGCCGAGCGCTTGCCGAGGTTGGTCGCCACATCAAGGTGGGTGTTACCACCAAGGAGCTTAACGATATCGCTGAGAAGTTCATTCGCGAGAATGGCGCAGTACCAGCCTTCCTGGGTTACCAGGGCTATCCTGCGTCTGCCTGCATCTCTGTTAATGAGAATGTGGTGCACGGTATTCCGTCGGATTATGTCATCAAGAATGGCGACATCGTATCGGTCGACTTAGGTACCGTTATGAAGGGGTTTGTTGGTGATTCGGCATATACATTTGCCGTGGGAGATGTCAGCGACGAGGTTCGACAGCTCTTGGAGGTTACCAAAGAGGCTCTTCGCAGGGGTGCAGCACAGGCCAAGGCGGGTAATCGCGTAGGCGATATATCGGCCGCTGTGCAGGATTACGCCGAAAGCTTCGGCTACGGCGTGGTGCGTGAGTTGGAGGGTCATGGCCTCGGCAGAAGGATGCACGAGGAGCCTGGCGTACCCAACTACGGCGCACGCGGCAGAGGACCATTATTGAAAGAGGGTATGGTTATCTGCATCGAACCGATGATTACGATGGGGGATCGCAGAGTGGTCTTTGAGCGTGATGGTTGGACTGTCCGCACCAAGGATCGTAAGCCGGCGGCGCACTTCGAGTATGCAGTGGCTGTGGGCAAGGAGGGTCCCGATATTTTAACGGATTTTAGTATCATCGAAGAGGCTATTAACAACTAATCTTATGGCAAAACAGACTGCTATTGAACGAGACGGAACCATCATCGAGGCGTTGTCTAACGCAATGTTTCGTGTGGAATTGGATAACGGACATGTTATCACGGCTCATATCTCAGGTAAGATGCGTATGCACTACATCAAAATCTTGCCCGGAGATAAGGTAAAAGTAGAAATGACTCCTTACGACTTGAGTAAGGGTCGAATATCTTTCAGGTACAAATAATTAAGAATGCTTCGGTTATGAAAGTAAGAGCATCAATTAAGAAGAGAAGCGAGGATTGCAAGATTGTACGACGCAAGGGCAAGCTCTATGTCATCTGCAAGAAGAATCCTAAGTTCAAAATGCGCCAGGGATAATTTTTAGTTTTAACAAACAGAATTAAAGAAAAGTAATTTATGGCACGTATAGTAGGTGTTGATTTACCAAAAAATAAGCGTGGTGAGATCGGCTTGACCTATATCTATGGTATCGGTCGTTCTACAGCGCAGAAGATCCTCGATAGCGTAGGCGTAAGCCGCGACATCAAGGTTCAGGATTGGACCGACGAGCAGGTCGGCGCCATTCGTGGCGCAATTGCCGATATGGGCATCAAGGTTGAGGGCGAGTGCCGCTCAGTCGTTCAGCTCAACATTAAGCGATTGATGGATATCGGTTGCTACCGTGGTATCCGTCATCGTCTTGGTCTTCCCGTTCGTGGTCAGAGCACCAAGAACAACGCTCGTACTCGTAAGGGTAAGAAGAAGACTGTAGCAAACAAGAAAAAGGCAACTAAGTAATTTTAGAGAGTTATGGCAAAGAAAACTGGAACAGTTAAGAAGAAGGTTGTTAAGGTTTCGGCTCAGGGTATGGCTTTCGTACACTCGACCTTCAACAACGTTATCGTAACCATCACCAACGAGGTTGGTGAGGTCATCAGCTGGTCATCTGCCGGTAAGATGGGCTTCCGTGGTTCTAAGAAGAACACTCCCTATGCAGCACAGACAGCAGCTGCTGACTGCGCAAAGGTTGCTTACGATATGGGTTTGCGCAAGGTTAAGGTTTATGTTAAGGGTCCCGGCCAGGGTCGTGAGTCTGCAGTTCGTACAATTCACGGTGCTGGTATCGAGGTTATGGAGATCATCGATGTTACTCCATTGCCCCACAACGGCTGCCGCGCTCCTAACCGTCGTCGCGTATAATTCTAAGTTTTACGCAACGAATAGTTGGAACGAAGCAGTTTGAACACTTAATTTTTAGTAAAAAACAAATAAGATTATGGCAAGATATATAGGACCTAAGTCGAAGATTGCCCGTCGTTTTGGCGAGGCTATTTACGGTGCTGACAAAGTTCTTGAGAAGCGCAACTTCCCTCCCGGACAGCACGGTCTTGCTCGCAAGCGTAAGAAGAACTCTGAGTATGGCGAGCAGCTTTCTGAGAAGCAGAAGGCTAAGTTCACTTATGGCATTTTGGAGAAGCAGTTCGCTCGTACCTACGAGGCTGCTGCCCGTATGGGTGGTATCACCGGTGAGAACCTTCTCAAGTTGCTTGAGTGCCGTTTGGATAATGTTGTTTACCGTTTGGGCATCGCTCCTACCCGTGCAGCAGCTCGTCAGCTTGTATCGCACCGCCACATCTGCGTTAATGGCAATGTAGTAAACATTCCCTCATACGCTTTGAAGGCAGGTGATGTTGTATCGGTACGCGAGAAGTCTAAGACTTTGGAGGTTATCACCGAGTCGTTGTCGGGTGCAGCACGCAGCCGTTTCGCTTGGTTGGAGTGGGACAACGCCTCAATGACAGGTAAGTTCCTCCAGACCCCTGAGCGTGAGGAGATTCCCGAGAACATCAAGGAGCAGCTTATCGTCGAGTTGTACTCTAAGTAGTAATTCACAAACAAATTCAATATTATGGCAATATTAGCATTCCAAAAGCCTGAAAAGGTCATCATGCTCGAGTCTACTTCATCGTTCGGCAAGTTTGAGTTCCGTCCGTTGGAGCCTGGCTACGGTATGACTGTCGGAAACGCTTTGCGCCGTGTGTTGCTCTCGTCGTTGGAGGGCTATGCCATCACCACCGTGAAGGTTGCAGGCGTAAACAATGAGTTCGCTGCAGTTCCTGGTGTGATGGAGGGTATGCTCGAGATTATCCTCAATCTCAAGCAGGTGCGTTTCATTCGCACTGTCGACAATGAGGAGGCTGAGAAGGTCTCTATCAATGTTGCTGGTGTAACTGAGCTCACCGCAGGTTATATCTCGAACTACCTCTCTTTCTTCAAGGTGTTGAACCCTGAGTTGGTTATTTGCCACCTTGCCCCCGGCACTAAGATGCAGATGACTATTACCATTGGTAAGGGTCGTGGCTATGTGCCTTCGGAGGAGAATGCGGGCATTGAGAAGGATATTGATACCCTTCCCATCGACTCTATCTTCACACCTATCAAGAATGTCAAGTACTCTATCGAGGACTACCGTGTCGAGCAGAAGACCGACTACGAGAAGTTGAATTTGGAGATTACTACCGACGGTTCAATACATCCGAAGGAGGCCTTGAAGGAGGCTGCCAAGATTCTTATCCAGCACTTTATGCTCTTCTCAGACGAGAAGATTACCCTCGACGAGGAGGAGCAGCAGGGTGTTGAGGAGTTCGATGAGAGCATCTTGCACATGCGTCAATTGCTTAAGACCAAGCTTGCTGATCAGGATTTGAGTGTTCGTGCACTCAACTGCTTGAAGGCTGCTGATGTCGATACTGTTGGCGACCTTGTGAAGCTCCACCGCAACGAGTTGCTCAAGTTCCGCAACTTCGGTAAGAAGTCGCTCACCGAGCTCGACGAGTTGTTGGCATCTCTGAACCTCAAATTCGGAATGGATGTATCTATCTACAAACTTGATAAAGATTAATTATGAGACACAATAAGAATTTCAATCACCTTGGCAGACAGGCCGGCCACCGCAAGGCTATGCTTTCTAACATGGCATCGTCGCTCATTCTGCACAAGCGTATTCAGACCACGGTTGCTAAGGCTAAGGCCGTTCAGAAGTTCATCGAGCCCCTTGTAACCAAGTCGAAGGAGGATACTACCCACTCTCGTCGTGTAGTTTTCTCATATCTTAAGCAGAAGGAGGCCGTTACCGAGCTCTTCCGCACCATCGCTCCCAAGATTATGGAGCGTCCCGGTGGTTACACCCGTATTCTTAAGACCGGTTTCCGTTTGGGTGATGGTGCCGATATGTGCATCATCGAGTTCGTTGATTTCAACGAGACCTACACCTTCGGTCGTGAGGCAGCTGCTCCTGCTGCTGAGGCTAAGCCCAAGACTCGCCGTTCACGCGCGAAGAAGGCTACCGATGCTACTGAGGATGCAACTGTAGTTGCTGAGAAGAAGAACGCTAAGAATGCTGCTCCCAAGTCAGCAGCTAAGGCTTCAGCAGCTAAGGGTGCTAAGAAGACCAATGTAGGCAAGAAGATGTAATCTTTCTTGTGATAAGGGGCATCCTTCGACGCCTCAATCATTGCCCTGAATGGGAAATACTTCAAGTATGTCCCATCCAGGGCAATTTCTTTATCGGCGCCAAATTATGCCCCTTCTGACAAGAAATTAATTTGTCGTGCAGAGTCGTAGGTGCTTTATTAGGGAATTTAGTGAGTTTAAGGAGTGTAAGGAGCTTAGGGATAAAGAGACGAAAAGGACGAAAGAGACGAAAGGGACAACAACGAAGTCGGCTATCATCTTTCTCTGTTATCTCTGCGTCTCTGCGTCTCTGTTGTCTTTTTTAAGACCATTAAGACCATTACGAAGTCGGGCATCATTTATCTTATTGGTCTTACTTGTCCTATCGTCTTACTTGTTTTATCCGTCCTAAAAAAAATCTAACAACTAAAAACTAACAACTAAAAACTTTTTTTCTATATTTGTGAAATGTTAGTTACAAATATTTAGTTATGAGAAACATTTTACTTAGTTTGCTCGCTATTTGCGCAGTTGCACTATCATCGTGCGAGAGGTCCGAAACCCCTGTTGTGGAGTCATATCTTGAGATAATGTCAAGCACGACTCTAAATGTTGGTAGACAGGGTGGTACATTCTCTATCAAATACCGCATCGACTCCCCCGTCGAGGGCGAGGAGGTGAAAGTATCGTCTGATAACGAGGAGATGATAGTATCGATGAGGGTAGCGTCTGAAGGAAATGTCGTTGTCGAGGTTGCACCTAATCCTACCCACGAAGAGCGTCAGGCAAGTGTTACTATCAGCTACCGCAATCTCTCGGAGAGTGTCCTCTTTGTGCAGGAGGCGATGGAGCATGTCGAAGTCGCTGCAAACCAGCTTATTGGCAACTACTACGGCGAGCGTCTTCAGCCCGGCTTGGGTCACTACTGGATTATTATGTCGGAGGGTGGCATTGTCGATGGCGAGCTTGTTAATGGTTCGGAGTTTTTCCGTCTCGACCTTATAGCTGCGGTTGCCGAGAATGCTGAGGATATCAGAATTCCAGATGGTCGCTATACCTATGATGCCTCAAACTCGTTTGCAGAGTTTACGATGCCCAATCTCGGCAATACCGACTATACCTATATCGACGATGGCGGTATGGCGTGGGCAGAACCATTTGTAGAGGCTACCTTGGAGGTCGAGGGTACAAAGTTTACGCTTGAGGCCGCTACCGAGGAGAAGACATTTCGTGTATCCTTCGATGGCGACTACTCAATCACTGCAAATGTTATCTCCGACCGCATCTCAACACTTGAGGAGGATTTGGAGATTGATCTTACGGGGTGTAAAGGCACACTCTCGAATTATGGCGATTACTGGATGTGTGGCTATACCAACTGGGGTATCGAGTTCGTGCACACCAAGGGTCTTAAGTATGGCACCTACCTCGTTTTGGACTTTATCTCGGAGTCTACGACAAGTTGCGTGGGCACATATCGCTATTCGGGCTTTTCGGGCGAGGACGAGACAAAGCCAAATTTTGCCCCCGGCTTCTATGTTCCCGGTATGCGCATATCTGACGATGGAGTGCATATGATGGGCTCGTTGGTGCAGATAAACAAAGATGGCATGGGCATCGACCAGGCACCATTGTATGGCGGTGAGTTCACCATTTCGCAGAACGATGATGGTAGCTATCATATCGTTATCGACGCCCTCGACGATGCAGAGCCTGCACATAGGATTACTCTCGATTGGAGCGGTAAGCTACAGTAATGTGCGGCTAACGAAATCTGTACTTTATTCAACCTCTTTGGACATAGGGGATGACTAATTTGCTTTTTAGTCATCTCCTATTTTTTACAAATGTGGCGAAAAAATTTTGCAGAACGCTAAAAATAGAATATTTTTGTACTTTGATTGGAGGAGTGTTTCGTGGCACTTCGCTAAGTGGTGAAAGTGTGATTATATTACTAAACAACTTTATAATAATCTAAAACTATGAAAACTAATTGGTTAATGATGCTTTTGGCAACCGTTGCGTTGTCATTTGTGGCTTGTACTGAGCCTGAGGAGAAGCCTACTCCTGGCCCCGATCCTACTCCCGAGGGTTTGACTTTCGATGTTAAGGTAGGCGAGGTTACCTCATCTTCTGTAGCTTATACCGTTACTCCCTCAGACCTTGAGGCAGAGTATCTCTGCGTGCTCTATGATGCAGAGACCGTTGAGGAGTTCACTCGTGATGAGTTCCTTGTGCAGACTCTCTTCCAGGAGCTTGAGGCCGAGGCTCGTACTGTGGGTAAGACATTGCAGGAGTATATGCCCGAAGTTGTTGACAAGGGCGCTATCACCGATGGCAAGTTCTCTAACCTCTTCCCTGAGTCTAAGTACTACATCATCGTATTTGGCGTAGATGCTGCTAAGGGCTACGAGGCTAACACCGCAGTTAGCAAGACCGAGGTTACAACAGAGGCTTTTGCAGGTCTTGATACTACTTTCGAGGTTACCACCACCGTAGATGGCAACACAGCTCAGTACCAGATTACCCCATCTAACGACGACGATATTTGGTACTTCTACACACTTCCCAAGTCTACCTACGACGCTTATACCGATCCCGCTGGCCAGTACCAGATGAGCGAGCAACGCTTCTTGCTCTTCTGCCTTGAGCGTGAGATTGAGGCCTATCGTGGTGCAGGTTATAGCGATAACCAGATTTTGAACGCTATCTTCCACAAGGGTGCTTTGACACTTCAGGCTGAGGGTCTTAATGCTCAGACTGAGTATATCAACATGATTGCAGGCTTTATCGTAACCGAGGAGGGTAATGTAACCATCGCTACCGATGTTACTACCTCGACCTACACTACTGGTGATGCAAAGGCTTCGGAGCTTACTTTCGAGATTTCGGTTACCGATGTTGAGATGATTCGTGCCGCTATCAAGATTACCCCCTCTGACCTTAAGGAGACTTTTCACTGGATGTGCGGTGTTTGGGATGGTGAGCAGACCGCCGAGGATGTTATGAATGGCATCGTAGCGATGTATGGCGGTTGGATGAATAGTGGCGCTATGCTATATACTGGTGTTCAGGACTATACAGGTGGTCCTGGTAGCCCCTATAAGTATAAGCTCGACTCTCCCGATACCGACTACTATGTGGTTGCCTTTGGTTATGCAGGTGGTGTTACTACCGAGCCTGAGATGGTTACCTTCCGTACCCTCCCCGCCCCCGACCCTGCAACTACAACCTTCACTATGTCGGCATCTGACATCACTCCTTATAGCTTTAAGCTTTCGGTAGTTCCTTCGCACGCTACTACCTACTACTCGTTCAATGTATGTGCTCCTGAGGAGTATAACGAGGAGGCTATCATTGCAGCTGAGAACGAGGCCTTTGACTCGATATTCGAGCAGTCTAAGGTGCTCAACCCCGATTTAACACCGGTTCAGGTTCTCTCAAACTATCACTACCGCGATGCTGCTGTAGCCGATGCAACAGGCTTGGTTCCCGAGAGCAGCTTTATGGGTTATGTTATTGTTTATAACCCCGAGGATGGTTATGTTCTCAAGATTCACAAGTTTGAGAACCTTGCAACAACCAAGAGCGTAGGCTCTATCACTCCTGGTGTTGAGCTCGTTGGCTACTACTCAGGTGATGAAGAGAATGGCACGGTATTCGGTCAGCCCACAGCAACTAAGGGCAAGGCTATCACCGTTGTTAAGTACACCAACCTTGATGGCGCTCGCTCACTCTTTGCAACAATGCTTGGCGATGATATGACCAACACTGCGAACTACTCAGACTCATATATCTGGGGTGCGGCTGCGCAGTACTGGAAATCTGTAAAGACCGCTGAGCCCTATTCGTTCTATATTGCTGATTGGGATTATGTACAGACAGCTTTGGCTTATGCTGTAGACCAGAACGGTGTGCCCGGTGGTATTGGCCGTCTCTACACTATGCCTACTGCCGAGAATAAGGGCGATATCGCAGAGCTCAAGGCGCTCGTCGACGAGCTTAACGCCGCTTCGAAGTCATTCGTACTTCCCGAGTCGCTCGTTATCGGTGAGGCTAAGGGTATCACCATTAGCAATGTAACCCTTGCAAACGAGGTTGTTGAGGCTGTAGAGCCTGTTGCCGAGGTTAAGGCAGAGGCTGCTGTACTCAACAGAGTATTTGTAGGTGGGGAGTATGTTCGTCCCTTCTACATGTAATAATTTCTTGTGATAAGGGGTCTACTTCGGCCTCTCAGTCAGAAGCCCGAATGAGCAGTACGCCAAGTACAGCCCATCCGGGCTTCTTCGTGTCGAGACCAAATTAGACCCCTTCTGACAAGAAATTGGCTGATTGCTGACTGGATGCAAGTCTATTAGTGAGTTTAGGGAATGTAGAGAGCTTAGGGATAAAGATACGAAAAGGACGAAAAGGACGAAAGGGACGAAAGAGACAACAACGAAGTCGGCTATCATCTTTCTCTGTTATCTCTGCGTCTCTGCGTCTCTGCGTCTCTGTTGTCTTTTTTTAGACCATTAAGACCTTAGGACCTTAGGACCGATATGAGGTTGGGTATCATCTTTATCCTAAAATAAATCGCTTATAATATTTGGTAAAACGACCAAAAAAATATACTTTTGTATTGGAGAAGTGGTGTTTATTGCTTACGACAGGTGGGCGTTGAGTGATAGTCCGTTCCGTAATTGCTGTAAACGATTAATTTACAAACTAATACTAAAAGAATCTATGAAAACTTTCAACTGGTTGATGGCCGCGATGATGGTCGTTGCACTATCTTTTGTGGCATGTAAGGATCCACAGCCCGAACCCGAACCCGGCCCAGGTCCCGATGACCCAACTAAGGAGCTTACCTTCGAGGCATCGGTATCGGAGACAACTCGCACTTCGGCATTTATCAATGTTACTCCATCGGACCTTGAAGCCGACTATTTCTGCATTGTATACAACGCTTTCAGTGTTGAGCAGTGCGCTACAGATGCTGAGCTTGTAGCAAAAATCTATGCAGAGATTTCGGCATACGCCGAGAGTCAGGATAAGTCGTTTGTAGAGTATATGGCCGAGAGCGTTAAGCGTGGCGCTTTGGAGAACCACGAGGTCAAGGGTCTTACTCAGGCAACAAACTACTACCTCCTCGTATTTGGTGTAGACAATGCCAACGACTATGCGGCATCTACAGCCGTTAAGATGGTGAAGTTTAAGACCGCTGAGGCTCAGCAGTCATCTTGCACATTTGAGCTTAAGTCGAATGTTTACCTTACAACAGCGGCATTGACAGTTACCCCCTCGGATAACAAGCAGAGCTGGCACCTTATCAACCTCACCGTTGATGAGTATAACGCCTACACCGCTGCCGATGGCGAGTATGGCTGGTCGAATGAGGAGCTCTTCCAGAACACCTTGAACACCGAGCTTGAGACTCTCGAGGGTGAGGGCTTGTCGAGCGATGATATCGCCTTGAAGCTCTTCCACACAGGTATGCGTACGCTCAATGTGTCGGGATTGCAGGCTAAGACCCAGTATACCACATTTGTTGCGGGCGTAAACTACGAGAATGGCGAGGCCTATGTTACTACCGCACCTAAGGAGCTCCGCTACCGTTCGGGTGAGGCTGCTACAAGCGACCTTACATTCGATATCGAGGTATCGAATATCGAGCACTACTCAGCTGATATTCGCATCACCCCCTCAGATCCCAACGCAGAGTACTACTACTATATCGGCTATATCGACAGCAAGAAGAAGAGTATGAAGCCTATCGATATCGCAAATAGCGCTGTTACGGAGTATATCTACTACTGGGAGAACTACACCGAGCTTAAGCATCGCGACCCTGTAACAGGCGTTATTGACCTTACAGGCGACAATAAGTTTGAGATGGATATTGCCGAGACTGAGTACTATGTCGTAGCCTTCAGCTTCGAGCCTAACCCCACCTATGGTCAGGTTATCAACGAGGAGGCTGGCGAGTATGACTCTAACCCCGGTACAATCACCTCAGCACCTGTCTATGTGTCGTTCAAGAGTGCAGAGCAGGGTGATCCTATGACTGCCGAGTTTAAGTTCTCTGCTTCGGATGTCGGCCCTTATGGCTTCTATATGAGTATCGAAGCAAGTGATCCTACAATCTACTATCAGCCCGGCGTTGCTGAAGCCGATAATTTCGATCCTCAGGCTGCAATTGATGCTTCGAGCGGTTTGCTCAGCCAGCTTATGCAGATGTGTATGGAGAGCCAGAATCCCTGCCTCACCATCCACGAGGCATTGGAGAAGTTGTGCTACAACTACTACCACAATGGTAGCCGTGGTTTCAATGTAGCAAATCTTAACCCCGAGAAGGAGTATATCGGCTATGTATTGGCTATTGATGCTACTACCGGTAAGTTTGCACGCTGCGTCTATAGCGATGTCATTGCCAAGACCACAGCCCTTGGTAGCGTAACACCCGAGTTGGAGCTTCTTGGCGTTTACAATGGTAACGATGAGAACGGCACAATCTTCGGTGATGCCGACCTTACTCTCGGTCGTCCTATCGTGGCTGTTAAGCTCAACAATGTAGAGGGCGCTACGGCTCTTTATAGCGCAATTACCACCGACCCCTATGTCGATGTTGCTGCTTTGCCCGACCGCTATATCATCTCGGAGTTCCGTGGCTACTGGCAGGAGGTAAACCTCACTGTTCCCTACCACTTCTTCGTGGCGGATTGGGATATGGAGCAGACCGTTCTGGCATACGCTCAGGATGCTAATGGCCACGAGGCAGGCGTTGGCTTGTTGGCTGTTAAGCCCGTAGATTCTGGCGATATCAACGAGCTTAAGGAGTATGTTGATGCGGTGAACAATGCTACACCTAAGGCTGCTGCTAAGTCGTTGGTATATGACGAGGTTGCCAATGCTCCCGTTATGGAGTGCGTATGGTCAGAGGAGGTAGGTGCACCTCGCGCTGCTGAGGTTATCTACCACGAGGTTGAGCCTTTGGCAGTAGCTGTCGAGAGCGATGTTCTCTGTGTTAAGACAATTAAGAGCTTTGCGCTCTAATAGATAACTCTATTATGGACTACGGAGCTATACGGCGTATGGCTCCGTAGTCAGTTTAAGACAGGTAATATGCGACTTTTTAGACTATTTTTCCTCTTCGTAGCGCTTGTTTTCGCCGCTTGTCATCACGAGGATGTCGAGCCTACGCCTACGCCCGAAAAGGCCGATTTCGAGGTTACGATTGAGAGCACCACACGAGGTTCGGTGGTGTTTAGTGTCGAGCCAAAGGATATGGAGGCTCCCTATCTCTGTGTAGTATACTCTAAGGCTGAGTATGAGGAGTTTACGCGCGATGAGTTTGTTGTTGAGACCATCTTTCAACAGCTTCGTGCGGAGGCATCAGCGGTGGGTAAGACATTCGTGGAGTATATGCCCGAGGTTGTTGATCGTGGCATGTTGGAGGGTGCTACATTTTCGGGTCTTGCGGCAGATACCGAGTACCTTTTGTTGCTCTTTGGAGTAGATGAGGCAAATGGCTATAAGGCCTCTACGGCGCTTACCAAGAAGGAGTTTCGGACCACAAGTGTTGCGGGCTTGGTATGCGACTTTAAGGTCTCTAAGAGCGTTGAGAATAACAGCGTTACCCTCACGGTAGTGCCTTCGGACAAGGAGATAAAGTGGTATCTCTGCACTATGCCCGTAGACCAGTACAACCACTATGTAACGGCCGAAGATGGCTACAAAATGTCGGAGAGTTACTTCTATGAGTACTACTTCCAACAGGAGATTAACGCCCTTTTGGAGCAGGGCTACTCTGAACAGCAGGTTATCGATGCTCTGATACATCAGGGCGACCAGCAGCTCGAGGCTAAGGGTCTTAAGGAGTATACCGACTACTATACGCTCGTTGCAGGCCTTATCATCGACTCCGAGGGTATCGTTATCTGCACTGATGTTCAGCGAGATACATATACAACTGAGGGTGCTGCAAAGTCGGAAATGACCTTCGAGATTGAGGTGTGGGATATCGGCCAGATGGAGGCCTCGTTCCGCATTACACCATCTAACGACAAGGATAAATATTGTGCGCTTGTTGCCCCTTGGGACGGCGTATCGACTGCCGATGAGCAGATGCACCGCCTTGTCGAGCAGTGGGGTGGCTGGATGGATGTTATGTCCAACGATCGCGGTATGGTGGAGCACGCTGGTACTAACCCCTTCAAGTTGCCCGCTGCCGATACCGACTACTATATTATCGCCTTTGGCTACGATGGCGGTATTACGACCGAGGCTGTGATGAAGACCTTCCGCACACTCCCCGGAGGTAGCCTTGAGGAGGTGGAGTTCGAGATTTCGACATCGAATATCTCGCCCTATGGCTTTACGATGAATATCACCTCGTCAGATCCTACAATCTACTATGTGCCAGGTGCTTGTGTGGCAGGTGAGTACAACGAGGAGCTGTTTATAGGGTATGTGGAGGAGGACTTTGCCTACTACTACGATGGCTCTAAGAACTTCAACCAGAGCATCACCGTCTGCGAGGTGCTCGACCAATACTACTACAACGGCAATAACTCCGTTAAGGTTGGCGGTCTAACGCCCTACACCGAGATTATGGCATATATCTACGCCCTCGATGTGCATACAGGCAAGGTTGCGAAGAGCTACACCTTCGAAAATGTAGCTCGCACCGCTACGCTTGGCGAGGCAAACCCCTCGATAGAGCTTGTCGGCTACTTCTCGGGTGACGAGGAGGCGGGAAAGCTGTTTGGTGATGCCAATGCTACACGCGGTAAGGCTATCACGGTGGTGAAATACAACGACTTGGAGGATGTCCGCACACTCTTTACCACAATGGTTGAGGGCGACTGCACCAACTCTGCGGCATACTCCGATGTCGAGTTGTGGGGTATCACCGATGGCTATTGGAAGAGCTGCAAGGTATCTTCGCCCTACACCTTCTATCTTGTGGATTGGAATGTTGAGCAGACAGCGTTAGCCTATGCTACGGACAATACAGGCAAGATGGGTGCTATGGCACGACTCTACACTATGCCTACGGCAGAGAATAAGGGCGATATAGAGGTGCTTAAGGCGCTGGTTGCATCGCTGGAGTAGGCCACTATACGCCACAAACTAAAATAGAGCCACTACACACGGTAGTGGCTCTATTTTAGTTTGTTACCTTCGCTGTTTTAGGCGTTGCCCTTGTGGCCAAAGGGGTCGATTACGGGCTGCTTGGTGGGAATGTTGATCTTGCCAAACGAGTTCTCATAACGCGACACATTCTCCTGCAACGACAGAAGCAGGCGCTTGGCGTGCTCAGGGGTGAGCACAACACGGCTCTTAACGCGAGCCTTAGGCAGGCCGGGGAGCATAGTGGCGAAGTCGATGATAAACTCCGATGTAGAGTGTGCGATAAGTGCTATATTGCAGTAGTTGCCCTGCGCTACCTGCTCGTCGAGCTGGATCTCAAGACCCTGAGGTTTCTTTACTTCGTTCATAGTTTCAATATTTTTTTAGTTACTACTCTTCAAATCTTCGGTAAAGATACGAAGAATATGCGATACTGCAAAATCCGTGCTTGGCAAGTTGTCGCTTTACCCTCTTTTCTCGCCATTTTGAATAATATTCAAAACTTAGCGTGCAACATAGCTATTTTCTGATAAAAAGTTCCTATCTTTGCACAGATATAGCCCTATTAAAAATAGGCTAACTTAGAAGTGATGATTGAAACGATTATTTTTGAGATAGTTGAAGTTCTCCTCAGCGGTATGCTTGTGGGCTTGGCATCATCGGTTACGGTGGGCCCAGTGGCGGTATTGTGTATACAGCGCACGCTGAGCAAAGGACACCTATCAGGCCTATTCTCTGGCTTGGGCGTTGCGTGTGCCGATACGCTGATGGCGATACTCTCATTTACGGTATATGCCCTCCTGAAGAGCTCGATAGATGAGTACCAGACCGCAATACAGATTTGTGGCGGTGTCTTCGTTGTCATCGTCGGCATCTTCATCTTCTTTAAGAATCCTGTGCCTCAGATTCGCAAGAACCGCACAGGCCGAAGCAATATGTGGCAAGACTTTGCCTCGATGTTTGGCTTTACGCTCGCCAACTTCGTGGTCGTTATCCCCTATATCCTCGCCTTCTTCACGATGTTTAATATCGACCTTTCGGGCGACCTTGTTACGACAACCACCGAGGTGGAGATTATCGCCGACCCGGTGCTCGATGTAGCACGCTCGGCACACGACGAGGTGGTGCAGGAGGTGGTTACCACAACCACGACAACCACACCCTCGCCCCTTAGCTCGATGTTCCGCAACTCGTTGGTCATCTTGGGCTTCCTGCTTGGTGCTGTGGGCTGGTGGGGCTTGCTGACCTTCGTCATCAGCCTCTTCCGTCGCCGATTCCGACCACGCCATATGCTCACAATCAACCATGTGGCGGGCATCGTTATCAGCACCCTCGGACTATATACGCTAATTTCGGTTTTAATATCTTAACGCAATAATGGATAAGAAGAAGATTATAATCGCCATAGACGGCCACTCGTCGTGCGGCAAGAGTACCTTTGCCAAGGCTATTGCAGCACGCTTGGGCTACATCTTTATCGACACAGGCGCAATGTATCGTGCCGTTACGCTCTACGCCTTGGAGAATGGTGCTATCGAGATGGGTGTCCTCGACGAGCAGCGCATCGTGGCTATGTTGCCCGATATTGATATCGACTTCCGCTTCAACCCCCAGCGTGGTGCCAGCGATATATATGTCAATGGCGACTTGGTAGAGGGCAAGATTCGCACTATCGAGGTGAGCAACTATGTGAGTCAGGTAAGCTCGATAGGTGCTGTGCGTGAGAAGCTTGTGGCATTGCAGCAGCAGATGGGCCTGAAGCGTGGCGTTGTGATGGATGGCCGAGATATTGGCACTGTGGTATTCCCCGATGCCGAGCTTAAAATCTATATGACCGCCGATGCTATGGTGCGTGCCGAGCGCCGCTTTAAGGAGCTTACGGCCAAGGGCGACAAGGTTACGCTTGAGGAGATTTACGAGAATGTCGTGTCGCGCGACAAGGCCGATATGTCGCGTGCAATATCGCCTCTGCGCAAGGCCGATGATGCCATCGTCTTGGATAACTCGTATATGTCGGTTGAGGAGCAGATGGAGTGGTTCCTCGAGAAGTATAACGCCATAGTAGGGTAGTATGCAGGTAAAGATTGATGATAACTCGGGCTTCTGCTTCGGTGTTGTCCGCGCCATTGGCGAGGCTGAGGAGGCGTTGCGCTCTTCGGGCGAGGTATTCTGCTTGGGCGACATTGTCCACAACCGTGTTGAGGTGCAGCGCTTGGAGCAGATGGGCTTAAAGACTGTCTGCCACGATGATATGCCCAACCTTACGGGTCGCAATCTGCTTATCCGTGCTCATGGCGAGCCACCGCGCACCTATCGCCGTGCCGAGGAGCTGGGCATCAAGCTAATTGATGCCACCTGCCCCGTTGTTGCACGCCTTCAGCGCCGTCTGCGTGAGGCTTACGAGAAGATGCAGAGCGAGGGAGGTACGGTAGTCCTCTTAGGTAAGCACGGCCACGCCGAGGTTGTGGGTCTTACGGGTCAGGTCGACGATGATGTTGTGGTGGTGGAGAGCTTGGCAGAGTTGGAGCAAGTCGATTTCAGCCGCCCCATATACTTCTTGTCGCAGACCACGCAGTCTATCGACCTCTTCAATACGCTTGGCGAGGAGATTGTGCGCCGTGCAGGTCGTGAGCGAGTAACGCTTGACGATACCATCTGTCGCCGTGTTGCCAATCGTGAGCAGTCGTTGGTGGAGTTCTCGAAGAGTGTTGATGTTGTGGTCTTCGTATGTGGCCGTAAGTCGTCGAATGGCAGAGTATTGTATGATGTTTGCCGTAGGGCGAATAGCTCGGCATATAACATCGAGGAGAGCTCGGAGCTACAGGCCGAGTGGTTTGCGGGAAAGGAGAGCGTAGGCATCTGTGGCGCTACCTCGACACCTCGCTGGCTGATGGAGGATGTGGCTCGTGCAATTGAAAAAATGTAAGATGATGAGATATTTAATTCGTGCAATAAAGTATTTGTTGTTGCTCTCGGCACTCTATGTGGCGCTTGTGTGGGCTATGTATCTACTTGGTGCTGAGCCTCAAATCGACCCTTGGTTGCAGATTGAGGCGCACCTTCGTGCCGATATAGGCAAGAAAATGGTCGCTGTATTCGTTATCCTTGCAGCGCTATATCCTCGCTTTGGCTTTATGCGCAAGCGCATCGAGGGCTATCGCCCTGAGCGCGACAAGGAGCGTTTGCAGAATGCAATGGCGGTCTTTGGCTATAAGCTCGCTGAGAGCCACGATGGCGTGGATGTCTACCGTGCCGAGGGCGTGGTTAAGCGCCTTACGCTTTTGTGGGAGGATAGGATTGAGGTGCGCATTGAGGATGGCGCTCTTGAGATGAAGGGTATTCGCCGTATGGTGGCACGCATTGCCTATCAGCTTGAAACATATATTCGTAACAGCCGTTTTGAGGATTAAGATGCCTAAATTTAGAAACATATTTCGCTTTGCGGTGCTCTTCGTAGTGCTTTTGTTCGCTACGATGGGGAGAGCTATGGCGCAGAGCGAGGAGCGCGTAAGGCAGGATTTCGAGCTTGGCCGTGCCACCGAGATTCTCGCCAACATTATGCGTGAATACCATACCGGCTATGTCGATAAGGTCGATGCCGACAATCTGCTAAAATCGGCGGTAGATGGTCTTGTGGGTGCTACCGACCCCTACTCGGAGTATCTGTCGGAGAGTGATATGGCCGACTTCGAGATGCTCACTACGGGCAAGTATGGCGGTGTGGGCTCGCTGATACGCAAGCGTGGCGACTATGTCGTTTTCGCCCAGCCCTATAAGGGTACACCCTCTGACGAGGCGGGTGTGAAGATTGGCGATAAGATTTTGGCTATCGAGGGTGAGGATATGCGTGGTGTGGCTACAGATGTTATCAGCTCGCGCCTTAAGGGCGACCCAGGCACCGAGGTGAGCGTTACGATTGAGCGCAATATCGACAGCCGTGTAGACACCTTGAAGCTCAAGCGCCGCAGAATCTCTATACCGAGCGTTCCCTATGCGGGCTATGTTGCCCCCGGCATAGGCTATATCGTGCATAACGACTTTATCGAGGGTAGCTACGATGAGGTGCGCCGAGCATTGGAGCGCCTTATGAAGGAGGATTCGTTGCGAGGCCTCGTTCTCGACTATCGCTCAAATGGCGGAGGCCTTATGCAGGAGGCCGTAGACATAGCCTCGCTCTTTGTGCCTTATGGTGAGCGCATTGTGTCGATTATGGGCCGCGACTCCTCGTCGCTTCACCACTACGATACGCGCTATCGCCCCTTGGCCGAGGAGTTGCCGATTGTTATCTTGGTTAGTGGCTCGTCTGCCTCGGCATCTGAGATTTTGGCAGGTGCTATGCAGGATGCCGACCGAGGTGTTATTATGGGTCAGCGCACCTATGGCAAGGGCTTGGTGCAGGGTACACGCCCCTTGGGCTACGGAAGCTACCTAAAGTACACCACAGCAAAGTATTATATACCTTCGGGTCGCTGTATTCAGGCCGTTAACTACTCGAAGCGCCGTAGCGATGGCAGTGTTGAGTCGGTCCCCGACTCGCTGATTTCGGAGTTTAAGACCCGTGGTGGCCGTAAGGTCTACGATGGTGGCGGTATAGTGCCCGATGTGCGCATCGAGCCTCAGTATGTGAGCCGTTTTGCCCTCACGCTCTACGCTATGGGCTATATGGAGGATTGGGCAGATGGCTATATGCGCCGTAACCACGACCGCGAGATTGATGTTCGCCGATTCTCGATTACCGATGAGGACTATTCTGACTTCTGCCACTTTATCGAGTCGAAGGATGTGCCCTATGAGTCCGAGACACGCCGACAGCTCAAGGCCTTGGAGCGTGCCGCCGATGATGACCGCTATGACGAGCGCTTGGCGGCTGTACTAAAGGAGCTTGACGAGTTGCTTAAGGACGATAAGATGTCGAATATGGAGACCTACCGCCCTGAGATTATCGAGGCACTAAACGCCCAGATTGTCCTGCGCTATGCCTACTCGGAGGGCGTTCAAGAGTACGCTGCTGTGCGTGATAGCTCGGTGTTGCGAGCTGTTGAGCTCTTGCAAGATACGGCCAAGTATCGTCAAATACTTCGTGAACAGCATCTTCCGATGCACTAACCATTAACCACCAAGCTGTGAAGTTACCGAAGATAGATTTCGACCTCTCGCGTAGGTTCTTCTCTACGCGCCGCCGCACGATAGTCATCGCGCTCGGCTTGGTGCTTGCTGCCCTCTCGATATACTATACTTGGACGGTATCTACGGCGATGAAGCACGAGGATGAGGCTGCTATGATTCAGCTTCGTCACGATGAGCGCAACGCTGTGGAGATGTGGGAGGATATCCTCCACACCACAAATATCGGTGGTCAGATGATACATAACCCCGCCTTGCTCAATAAGTTAGCGGAGCATACAAATGTGCCTCTGATTATCGCCGACGAGCGCCTAAATGTATGGGTTACAAACCTCCCCTCGGAGATTGTCGATGACCCTGTGCGTCTGCGTGAGGAGATTATGCGTATGAGCGAGACGAACAAGCCTATCTCGGTGGAGTGGGGTATTGTCCACCAAACGACCTTTACCATCTATTTTGGCTCTACGGACTACTCTTCGTTGGTCTCAAGCGCTCATAGCGAGGCACTTGCGATGTTCCCCTATGTTCAGCTCACGATTATCATACTCTTCGCCATCTTCGCCTATATCGCCTTCTCGTCTACGAAGCAGAACGAGCAAAATCGTGTGTGGGTCGGTCTTGCGAAGGAGACAGCGCACCAGCTCGGCACGCCTACCTCGTCGCTTCTGGGCTGGGTGGAGTATCTGCGTAGTCAGCCTGTAGACCCGCTCGCTGTTGATGAGATGTCGAAGGATTTGGCACACCTGATGAAGATTGTAGACCGCTTCTCGAAGATTGGCTCCGAAACACAGCTCACGGTGATGAACCTTAACGAGGTGGTGGGCGATACCGTAATGTACTTCCACCGCCGTATTCCGCGTAATGTGTCGCTTAGCTACAATGGTCTGGCGATGGCGCCTATTCGTGCAAATATCAACGCTGCGTTGTTTGAGTGGGTTATCGAGAATTTGATGAAGAACTCGCTCGATGCTCTGCAAGGTCAGGGTGAGATTGAGGTTACGATTGGCGAGGACGAAAAGTCGGTATTTGTCGAGGTGCGTGATACGGGCAAGGGCATTGCCAAGGCCAACTGGGAGCGCATCTTCGAGCCAGGCTTTACGACAAAGACTCGCGGTTGGGGTCTTGGTCTCTCGCTCTCGCGCCGTATTATCGAGGAGTACCACGCGGGCAAAATAGGTGTTGTACGCTCGGAGATTGGCACAGGCACAACGATTCGTGTAACGCTTAAAAGGTGCGAAGATGATTAACGATGTGGCTACATACGAGGCTTTGGGCTACCATAGGGCATCACCCTCGGCACTCTTTGGCCGTCAGTCGGTCTTGGAGTCGGGCGAGCCGTTGTATATGGGTGGCTATCGTGAGGCAGAGGTGGGCGACATCTTCGGCTCTGGCGCTATGCTTGGCGATGGTGGGGTAGATGTGGCGTTTGAGCCTACGCTGTGGTCGGGCGCCTTGTACCATATCGGTGTGCTCTTTACCCTTGTGTTGTATCTATATATGTTGTTGCGCTCGTGGCCCTTTGTCGTTGCGGTATGTAGCTCGATGTTTAGTATTAGAACAGAGCGTGCTATGGCTATGCAGGGTGGCGAGTTGCCGTTGCAGCGCTTCAAGATTGCCGCCACGCTGCTAGGTGCTATGCTTGTGGCACTTGCCGGCATACGCCTTGCCAACGACAACCTTCAGCTCAGTGCCACGCTCTACGACAATACGGTGGAGCGACTGCCTCTCTATTCGCTTGTCGTTGTGGCGGTTATTGCCCTGTGGCTTATCATCTTTCAGCGCATTGTGCTGTGGATTACACGCTCGGAGGATGTGTTGCATATCTCGTCGCTTGCCCGTATGGCATTTATCCGTGGTGCGGTGGTTGCCTATCCTACGCTTGCCTGCTGGCTTGTGGCTTCAGGTACGGGTGCCAGTGTGTGGTCAATTCTCACGATTATCTCTTTGTCGATTGTTGCAATCGCCTATCTAAAAGATACTTTTTTATTATTTCTCGCAAAAAAAGTTTCCATTTTCTATTGGATTTTGTACCTTTGCACCGCAATTTTGCTACCATTGAGCTTTGTTGTGACTATGTTACTAAGGCACTTTAGTTAGCCGAATTGTTGTAATGTGCTGATTGTTAGATACGCTGTGTCGAAAATTGATTTGTGTTAATGGCGTAACTTATCGGCATATTGATAGTTTTTGTGTAATTCTATATATACTTAAAACATTGAAAGTAAGTAAGATTTTGGTGTCGCAGCCCCGTCCCGCTGTAATTGAGAAGTCACCTTTCTATGAGTTTGCCGCCAACAACGAGCTTGTTGTTGATTACAAACCCCTTATCCGTGTTGTCGGTGTTTCGCTTAAGGAGTTTCGTGCTCAGCGCACCGAGATTCTCGACCACACAACGATGATTTTCTCGTCGCGCACGACCATCGACAGCTTCTTCCATATCTGTGAGGAGGCTCGTATCACAGTGCCCGAGACGATGAAGTATATCTGCAATACCGAGGCTGTTGCACTCTATCTTCAGAAGTATATCGTCTACCGCAAGCGTAAGATTTCGTTTGCCGATGGCACCTTCAACTCGCTGTTGGAGCTTATCGTGAAGCATAAGGACGAGAAGTTTATCCTTGCCCTCACCGAGCCCTTCAAGCCCGAGTTGCCTGAGACCTTGTCGAAGCTCAAGCTCAAGGTTTCGCCTGTGGTCTTTGCTCGCACCGTTGCTGCCGATTTGTCGGGCTTGAACCCTGAGGAGTACGATATTATTGCCCTCTACTCGCCCAACGATGTTAAGGCGCTTACCGAGGCATTCCCTCTTGAGAAGCTCCCCGTTGTAGCTACCTTTGGTGAGGCTACCCTGCGTGCCGCCAAGGAGGCGGGTCTTAAGGTTAAGGCCTCTGCTCCCTCGCCTCAGGCGCCCTCGATGGTTAAGGCCCTCGATATCTACTGCCGTCAGGTTGCCGAAGGTCTTGAGATTGAGGATGCTCAGGTCAAGGAGGACTTGGAGAAGGAGGAGTTTATCCGTGCACAGCAGACCAAGCTTCAGAAGAAGACCCGTACACGCGCACCCCGCAAGGCATAACCAAGGCTATGACAGCGCACACTCTACCTAAGTCGGAGCGACTGCGCTCGCTCGGTGCCGTCCGTCGCCTCTTTAGCGATGGCCGCTCGGGCTTTGTCTACCCCTTTCGCTATATGACATTTACCGAAGAGAGCGCCTCGCCAAGTGTCGAGGTGCTCTTCTCGGTACCTAAGCGCTATCACAAACGCGCCAATAAGCGCAACCTTCTGCGTCGCCGCACAAAGGAGGCATATCGTCTTAATAAAGAGGCTGTTACGGCTGTTGCCACAGAGCGTGGCAAGGCTCTCGATATGGCCCTTGTCTACTCCGTTAAGGAGTGCGTGCCCTATAAAACTATCGAAAATGCAGTGCGCAAAATTCTTCAAGAGGTTGGGGCAACTTTGTAAAAGGCTTCTAAATCTGCCTTTTATACTCCTTATCCGCTTCTATCAGGTATTTCTTTCGCCACTAAAGCCGACATCTACCTGTCGCTTTACGCCCACCTGCTCGCAGTATGCCATCGAGGCATTCCGCAAGCATGGCCCGATTAAGGGGCTGATACTCACTGTGTGGCGCATCTTAAGGTGCAACCCTTGGGGAGGCTCAGGGTATGACCCAGTCCCCTGATTTATAGCGTTTATCTCACTATAATCTCATCGACAAACAGAAATCCTGAATATCGGCTGCGGTGCGCCTTGTAGCGAATATATCGAGCCTCGGTCTCACCCTTCCAGCCAAATGACTTGAACGAGGGAAGCTCGTCAACGACAATCTCGTGCTCTATGTCGGCAATCTTGGTGTAGTTCTCGCCATCGGCGGATACGGCAATCTCAACCAAGCAGGGCATAAAGACGCCGGGGCCGCAAATCTGCATAAAATCGGCAGAGATAGAGTGGATAGTCTGTATCTCGTCAAGGTCAATAATGACATCTACGCCACCGCGACCAAGGAAGCCCTGCCAACGGTTGTCGGCATAGGTCCAAGTACCTCGTTTACCATCGGTTAGCGTAATATCGCCCTCGGCGCCATACTTCGGATAGTAGTAGAACGAGGGGTAGATATATGTTACCTTCTTGCCTCTGGCAAGGTGCTCGATATCGCTTTTCGACTCAGGGCGGTTGCCAATCTCGTTCTTAAGGTCAAAGGGTGTGTAGCCCTCCTCAATCATACGGTCTACAATCTTCACGGCACGGGGGCGGAAATCCTCAAAATTCATATTTTGGCGTGCTGACCAGCCAATCTCCGCAACGGCAATGGCGCGTGGCCAGAGCATATGTTCGTAGTGGCTATCTTCAACGATATATTCAGCCCAGAGATTGGCCTGAACACCCGTGATGTGGCGTGCCACTTTCTTATCCATTGTCTCAGGTGCCGGGTCGTAAGAGTAGACCTTCTCCAGAGGCAGGTAGCCACCGATAGATTCGGGTTGTGAGTAGGGAGCATCCTGCGGAGCATCGATATAGCAGTAGGCGTGGGGCGACATAATAGCATCGTGGCCCGCCTCGGCAGCGGCAATACCGCCCTCCTCGCCACGCCACGACATCACCGTAGCGTTGGGTGCAAGACCACCCTGCAAAATCTCGTCCCAGCCGATAATCTGACGACCTCGCTCGTTGAGGTAGCGCTCCATACGCTCAATCATATAGCTCTGAAGCTCCTCGACACTCTCCAAACCCTCCTCACGCATACGGCGCTGGCAATCCTCGCAGAGCTTCCAATTATCCTTGCTCGCCTCGTCGCCACCGATGTGGATATACTCCGAGGGGAAAACCTCGATTACCTCGTCTAAAATCGCCTGCATCATCTCGAATGTGGCCTCCTTGCCTATGCAGAGCTCGCCCTGAAACTCTGGAGAGTGGGTACACTTAAGCTCAGGGTAGGTGGCCAAGACCTCATCGGAGTGGCCGGGCATCTCAATCTCTGGAATGATGGTTATGTAGCGGTCGGCAGCGTAGGCCACCAAGTCGCGAAGCTCCTCCTTGGTATAGTATCCGCCATAAGCCCCCTCGGTGCCCTCATCGACATGCTGACGGCCACCTTGCCACCACTCCTTCCAAGTGGCAGGGGTGCGCCAAGCGGCATAGCTCGTAAGGCGTGGGTAGCTATCGATCTCCATACGCCAGCCCGCAGCATCGGTAAGGTGCAGATGTAGGCGGTTCATCTTCAGGCGTGCCATCATATCTATCTGACGCTTAAGGAAATCCATTGAGCGGAAGTGGCGCGATACATCAATCAGCACACCACGATACCCGAAGCGGGGGTAGTCCAAAATAACGCCTGTCTGCCAATCACCCGCCTCGACCATCTGGCGCACAGACTGCAAGGCGTAGAAAGCACCAGCAGCGCTCTTTGCCGTAATATCTACTCCATAGGGGTAGGTTAGGATAACATAGCCATCCTCTTGCTCCATACACTCTGAGAAGATATTGATAGAGAGGAAACCACTCTTTGCGTGTCGCTTTACGCGCTTAAAGTTCAACCCCGCAGCACTTACCGCAGCTTCCAGGCGCTCGGCATCCGCACTCTCTGCTCCACTAATATTGAGATTGAGGGTCTGCCTAAAATCGAAGGGCTCAGCGGGGGCGCAGTAGTCATCTACGCAGATACCGCCCTGCACCCTTACTGGTGCGGGAGTAATAATATTCTCTTGTGCCGAAAGCGACATAGTGCCAAGAGCGAGGGCAAGAAGCAAAGTTATAAATCTCATGTTGTTGGAAATATTTTCTACAAAGATAATATATTTGGATATGTTTTCAAAGAAAACGATTATATTTGTAGCCAGAAACTTAACCCCTAATAAAATGAATTTTACCGTGAGAAGAACAGAAAACTATCAAGCACCAGCAATCGAGGTTGTAGAGTGCGCAGTGGAGCGAGGCTTCGATGTAAGTGGCGAGAGTGAAACAACTATCCCCGATTTTGATAACGAAAATGAAATATAACATTGCCATTATGAAGCGCTTAGAACTACTTTTTGTATCGCTTGTTGCACTCTTTGCGGTTGCTTGCGAGCAAGTCGCTATTGAGACTATTCAGCCTGAGGCGAAGATGGTCGAGGTAGCTTTTGAGGCAACGGCAGATGATACGCGCGTAGCCCTCGATGGCAATACAGCAACTTGGGAGGTTGGCGATAGAATCTCGGTTGGTTTGATTGTGAACTACTATAGTATGACCTTTGCCGAGATGGAGATTCGCTCGGCAAATGATATATCGACAGATGGCAAGATTGCTACTTTCCGAGGCTCTATTCCCGTTGGAGAGTACTATGGCATAACGGTGCTATACCCTGCAGTAGAGAGTAACTCAACCACGGTAACACTTGACCGTAATGCCATTAACAACATCTATATGAGTTCGTATAGAAGTGATAACTCCAACCCTGTACTTAAAGTTACAGCGGACGAAAGCACTGTAGTGCCTATCACATTTAGCCATCTTATGCACAAGATGGATTTTGCGATTACATCCGAAGATAACGACCTCAATACAAGTAATATAGCTATCGAAATTAGCGCAACGAGCAATGGCTCTACGATAGAGTTTGTCGAGAAGCAGACATACAATATGCGCTCTAACTCAACCTCTACAAGCGCTAGTGCTACTTCGATTTTTGCCTATGGCACAAGCACCAACTTCTCGACAATGCTTTTTCCGCTTGGTACAACAACCAATATAAAACTCACCTTCGGTGTCTATATTGATGGCGAGAAGAGATATGAGATAGAGAAAGGACCGTTCGAAACCTTGAAGATGTCGGCTGGCAAGACCACAAAGGTAAATCTTTATCTTAGCGCCGATAATGGCGTTACAGGCGGAGGCGAGATTGTTGCTGAACCTATCACACTGAGCACCACAAAGAGCACTATCAAGGCAAATGGCGTTGATGTTGCAAGGCTTACGGTCGAGACCGAGAGCGGTGAGGATGTAACGGCGCAGTCGAGAATATATGTGAATGGCGTAACCCTCAATGGCACAATGTTCCTAACAACATCTGCGGGTAGCTATACTCTCTATGCGGAGCGCAATGGCGTGAAGTCTAACGAGCTTACAATCACTGCCGAGGAGGTTACCTCTACGGGCAAGACCATCGTCTTTGCCGATGGTGTAA
>SUZB01000032.1 GCA_015060115.1 Rikenellaceae bacterium
GTGTATCGGTTGGTGATGGCAACTCTCAGATCCAGCTCTCGGGTAATACTCGCTACGGTGCTTGCTATGTGGTATCACTCCACCCATTCGCAGGCTACGGCTCGGCTGAGTAGAGCTGCTAAGTGAAAAAATGGCTACTGCACACGCGCGGTAGCCATTTTTTTTGGTATTTTAGGTCGTTATCGTTGCAGCTTCATATCGCCCGCCTTAACCCAGCCGAGGCGCTTCATAATCAGATGAAATAGAAGGCTTAGAAGTGCGGGAGCGATAAAGTAGAGACCGATGATTTCGGCAAGTAGTAGGGTGTGGTCGGTAGTTGCCGACATCGTATCCCAACAGCCGAGAGGGCCTACAAGACCTGCTGTGCCCATACCTGCGCCAGCGGCGTTGTTTGTCATCTTTAGCCACATCGTCGATATAGGGCCGAGGATTGCAGAGGTGAGGGTGGGGGCGAGCCAGATTATGGGCTTGCGTGCGATATTGCCAATCTGAAGCATCGAAGTGCCCAAACCCTGAGATATAAGGCCGCCTAAGCCATTGTCCTTGAAGCTGATAACGGCAAAACCAATCATCTGGGCGCAACAGCCTGCCGTAGCAGCACCGGCAGCTAAACCGCTAATACCGATAGATATGCAGAGCGCTGCCGAGCTGATAGGTAGCGTAAGGATACAACCTACCGACACCGAGACGATAATGCCCATAATGAAGGGGTTGAGCATCGTGGCACGGTTGATAACCTCGCCCAACGACATCACCCACTCGTTGATAGGAGCGCAGCAATACTTGGCAAAGAGACCACCCACAACGACAGCCATTAGTGGGGTGAGGATAATATCTACGGGTGTGCGCTTCGATACCAACGAGCCAGCCTCGACACCTACGATAGAGGCGAGGTAAGCGCCCACAGGACCGCCAAACTGATAGCCAAGAGCACCTACGGCTACGGCAGAAATCGTTACCAGAGGGTCGCGCTTAAGGCCGAGAGCAATGGCCAAGCCGATAGAGCCACCAACAACGGGTGCTGATTGCAGGAGTGCCGCAATGTCGGCCAAGAAGTCCAATCCCGGAATTAGGGCTATCTGCTTGATAATAAGGCCGAGAATTAGCGAGCAGAAGAGACCCATCGCCATAAAACTGAGCGCATCGACAATATAGGTTTTGAACCATTTGCCGACTACAGATTGCTGTTTTACATTCATCGTATTTGCAGTTTTGGATAGTTTTGTAATGCGAAGTTAATATTTTTTTGGTTATTTCTACAAAATATTTTATATTTGCCTAACGAATTTTTTTTATTAACCAAACATTTTTTAACTATGCTTTCAACTATTATTTGGCTCGTTGGTCTTATTCTTGCTATCAAGGCGGCTTTGGAGATTTGGAACCTCAATGGCGATACCTTCAAGAAGGTTGTTTTTGTTGTATTGGTACTTATCTGCAGCTGGGTTGGCTTGTTAGTATACTATCTCTTCGCCCGCGATAAGATGGCTCAGTGGGTTAAGTAGCCCCGTTGAAGTTAAATAGAAAACTCGGCAATCGCCGAGTTTTTTTTTGAGCTGTTGGTTTTTTTGAGCTGTTAGTTGTTAGTTTTTAGTTTTTAGTTGTTAGCGTTGCGTTTGTTTCGTGCGCAGAGATTTTTTAAGACCGATAGGACCTTAGGACTTTAAGACCATTACGAGGTCGGGTATCACTTTGTCTTACTTGTCCTACTCGTCTTATTGGTCTTACTCGTCTTATACTAACAACTAATAACTAACAACTCAATCCTATCGGTTACGCAAAAAAAAATCGTATCTTCGATGTCAGAAACGCTATTGTGCGGTGTTATATAGTCAGAAACCGAAAAACAGAAGATGACAAACGCAGGGTTCGAAATATTTGTCGTGCGATGTCGCGATAAGATGCTTGCCACAGCAAGTCGCTATCTTGCGAAAGATAGTGCCGAGGATGTGGTGCAGGAGGCTCTGCTCAAGCTCTTTGCGATGCGTGATAGGCTGAACGATAGTGGCTCGGTGGATGCTCTTGCAATGGTTGTGGTTAAGCACCTTGCACTCAACACCTTGCGCTATAAGGGGCGCCACCCGATGGTCGAGCTTAAGCCCTATATGTCGCCCGATGATGAAGCGGATACTAACGGGATAGACATCCGTGCAGTGCTCGATGTAGTGGACTCGCTACCCTCGAAACAGCAGATGGTCTTCCGCCTAAAACATATCGAGGCGATGGAGGTCGAGGAGATAGCCACAGTGGCAATGATGAGTGTCGATGCCGTATACCAAAACCTTAGCCGAGCAAGACGCAATATTTTGGAACAATTCAAAACGAGACAGAGAGAATGAAAACGAGAGAAGAGATAGCAATTTTGGTCGAGAAATTCCTCGATGGCAAGACCACAAATCAAGAGGAGCAGATGCTCTACGATTGGTTTTCGGCGAATGATGTATCTAAGGAGTGGCAACCTCTCAAAGAGATGTTTGCGTGGTATGCCGATGGTATGCCTGAGAAGCGAGAGGAGGAGAAAACGGCGAAGCGACCACAAAAGAGAGGTGTTTCACTTCATCGCCCTCGCCGAGTTATTCGCTGGATTTCGGTGGGCGTAAGCATCGCAGCTATGGTTGCGGTAGTGCTGATTGCCACACTTCGACCCCGCCAATCGGAGTTCAATATATATGAGGGTAGCTATATTGTCGAGGCTGGTGTGCGTAACGATGATATAGCCTCTATCGAGAGCGAAATCGAGGCAATGCTTAAGCGAGCCGAAAACTACGAACAACAAGCCAACGACTTATTGGCGTGGGCAGATACGATTTAGAAAAAAAGCAGCGCTGTAATTATAAATGTAAAACGAGGAATATGAAAAAGCTATTAGTATTTGTTATGCTCTTGGTGGCAACCATCGCCGAGAGCCAAGCACAGGAGCACATCGATGCGCTATTAAATGGTGATATCGAGAGTAACCGCCACGGTCTGACTATGCGCTCTGCCGTTAAACGAGATCCTGCAACAGGCGAAATAATCAAACGAGTGTTGGAGCTTACCGCCATTGATGACAAGAGCCTTGCCAAGGAGTTTATTGCAGCATTCAAGTTGGACCGCAACACCGCAGAGGCGTGGGACGAAAACGAGGGTGGCACAATCTACAATGTTACGGCTGTATGGCTTAACCCTAAGCGTGTCTACACCTTAGCAACAAATGGCTCGATGATTACGGTAATTGCACAAACCATCTATCGCGAAGAGAAGAATAATAACAACTAAACAGATTGATTATGAAAAAGTTAATATTGATAGTGGCTCTTACTATTGGTCTATTGAACATCAGCACCGCCCAACGAACTACGGGTACTATTTCTCTGATGACTAATGGTAATCGCGTAGCGGGTATCATAACGACAGGTGAGGATAATCGTAGCGATATAAAGTATGCGACAACGATATTTGAGTGTGAGGGAGTAACAGAGATTATGTCGCTTCTGCCCACGGTGGTGTGGCTTACCGATGGCAAGGAGGGGCATATCGAGATCTCCTACCCTGAGGCAGAGGCTGAATACCTCAAGTTTTTAGTTAAGAATGACAAAATCTTGACAATAGGTCGAGATCCCGATAAAAAAGCGCCAAAAAATACGCTTGTAACCGAGCGCACACCTATTGAAGTTAGAGTATCGGCAAGCACCTTAAACTATATCCTCAATAAGTCGGATATGTCGCTCTATATCGAGCGAGATGCCTTTGCGGACAAGCTAATTATAGCCAATAGCAGTGGCCTATTTATTCACGCCGATAGCATAAGCACCGATATAATCGAGTTGTTAAGTCTTGGTACTACAACTTGTTATGTTGATAAGTGGAACGCCAATAGCCTTATGCTCACCAATACGGGTGCACTCTTTATCAAGGGCGTAGCTAACGCCCACAAGATTGAGCATCATAGCGCAGGCATTGATAATATCGAGCTTGATGTAGCGTGCAAGACGCTTGAGATTGTATCTACTGGTAGTGGCGTTATCAAGTACAAAGGCTCGGCTGATGATGTAAATGTAACATCTTTAGGTTCTGCCACCATCCGCACTTCGGAGCTAAATAAAGAGTAAGAGATAAATTAAGCATTAGTTTGGAGGCTGAATAAAAAGTGTATTTTGTCGTTACGCTCGCCCTCAAAATCCTCATTTACGCCTAAGTAAACTGCGGTTTTTCGGGCTTCGCAAGCCTAAAACTACATCTTTTTATTCAGCCTCTTAAACTAAAGGAGATGACTAATTTGTTTTTAGTCATCTCCTTTCTTTTGAGCTGTTAGTTGTTAGTTTTTAGTTGTTAGAGTTGCGCTCGTTTCGAGCGCAGAGGGTTTTTAGGCCCATTAGGACTTTAAGACCTTAGGACCTTACGAGGTTGGGTATCACTTTTTCTTACTTGTCCTACTCGTCTTATTGGTCTTACTCGTCTTAAACTCTCTAACAACTAACAACTAAAAACTAACAACTATAAAAACAAAGACCGCTATACCAAACGGAATAGCGGTCTAAGGTTTTAGTTCTTTCCGAGAACGATGCGCTCAATCTTCTCGATCTGTTGCTTGAAGCCCTTGTCGGTATCCATCATATCGGCTACGGCCTTGCAGCTGTGGAGTACAGTGGCGTGGTTACGACCACCTATTGACGAGCCGATAACCGTTAGTGGCGACTTGGTGTGTTGCTTCGCTAAGTACATTGCCACCTGACGAGCCTGTGCAATCTCGCGCGTGCGCTTAGGCGAATTGAAAGTGTCGATATCGATGTCGAAGTAGTCGCAGACGGTCTTTACGATATGGTCGATGGTGATCTCCTTCTGCGTGAGCTTAACATATACCTTTAGAATATCCTTAGCTAACGAGATTGTAATCTTGCGACCAAGGAACGAGGCATTGGCGATAAGCGACGATAGAGCACCCTCAATCTCGCGCACATTTGCCGAGATATTATCCGCCAAGTAGAGTATCACATCTTCGGGGATGCTTGCACCGAGGCGCTGTGCCTTGGCACGGATAATCTTCACCTTGGTGTCGTAGTCGGGAGTGCAAAGCTCCGTAGAAAGACCCCACTTAAAGCGGGTCAATAGTCGCTCCTCGATATCCTTAAGCTCTACGGGTGCCTTATCCGAGGTGAGGATAAGCTGCTTGCCCGATAGCTGAAGGTGGTTGAAGATGTTGAAGAAGGCATTCTGCGTACCTGTCTTGCCCGTAAGCTCCTGAATATCGTCGATGATAAGCACATCTACAAGCTGGTAGAAGTGTATGAAGTCCGTAATCTCGCCATTCTTGTAGGCGGTCTGGAACTGCGCCTGGAACTTGTTCATCGAGACATACAGCACCTGCAACTCGGGGTGGCGCTGGCGCACCTCGTGGCCGATAGCCTGCACGATATGTGTCTTGCCCAAGCCCGAATCACCATATATATATAAGGGGTTGAAGGCGTTGTTGCCTGGCGATACGGCTACGGTAAGACCTGCCGAGCGTGCAAGGCGGTTGCACTCGCCCTCGATAAAGGTGTCGAGCGTGAGGTTGGGATTGAGCTGTGGGTCGAACATTATTCGACGCAAGCCCGGAATTACAAAAGGATTTTTTATATTTGCAGTGTCGGTAGGCGTAGCTACGCTCTGTGGCTCCTCGACAGCGGCAGTTTGCTGCTTGCGGGGCACGGCGTAGTGAAGCTGAGTATCGGCACCATAGAGCTCCGAGATGATGGGGCGCAAGTAGCGCAGGTAGCGCTTCTCGATGCTCGCCACGAAGCTCTCATTCGGAACGCGCAGACGCAACTTCTGACCATCGTAGTCGATGGGCCACACTGGCTTAAACCACTTAACAAACTCCTCCTCGGTGATGGTGAGGCGGAGGCGGTCAAGACAGTCGCTCCAGAGTGCTTTGTATGTTTCGGTCTGCGTCATTGCTTGTGTTTTGTTTATCTTTTGAGATAGGGGATTAGCGCAATACGATGCTCGGCACCCCTCTCTGCTTAGTTCTTAAATTATTTTAATAAAGGCCTCTATCTGCCCTTTTTTAGCTCTGTTTTTAGCCCTTTTTGGTGCTAATTTTGCTGAAAGTTACTAACAATTTAGGTGGCTATCAGCAAGTTATCAACAGTCGCTTTTGTCAATAAAATTTTAGGCTTCATTAGGGGCGACAAAGTTATAGAAACAGTTAAAATGCTCTGTTTCAATAACTTATATTTTACACCTAATTTCCTGCAATTTTCGCGCTCGATTTGCAGAACGCATTAAGCGCGTTTTGACATTGCAAAGATGTAGATAATTTTATTAAAATAATATCGAAATGTTGTTGCAAAATACGATTTTTTTTATATGGTTAGCGCGGCCGAAAAAAATCTGTATAATTTAATGTGCTGATACTTTTATATATGAGTAATTTTTCGTATATTTGCATATTAGATTTTTTCTTGCAAAGAAATTCAAACTATAAAAATATCTGATACTATGGCAAACGAATTGGACAAGCAGGTTTTGTCAAGAGCTCAGGCTTGGCTCGATGGCAATTATGACGAGGCTACAAAGGCCGAAATTCGTCTTATGATGGAGAACAACCCCAACGAACTCGTTGAGAGCTTCTACAAAGACCTCGAGTTTGGTACTGGCGGTTTGCGCGGTATTATGGGTGCAGGTACAAACCGTATGAACATCTACACCGTAGGCTCAGCAACTCAGGGTTTGGCTAACTACCTTAAGAAGAACTTCGAGGGTGAGCAGATTAAGGTTGCTATCTCGCACGATAGCCGTAACAACTCGCGTATGTTCGCTGAGCGTGTTGCCGACATCTTCGCATCTAACGGCTTTACGGTCTACCTCTTCGATGCTTTGCGTCCTACCCCCGAGCTCTCATTCGCTATCCGCGAGTTAGGCTGCCACTCTGGTGTTATGGTTACAGCATCGCACAACCCCAAGGAGTACAACGGCTATAAGGCTTACTGGAATGATGGCTCACAGGTTACCTCGCCCCACGATGTAAACATCATCGAGGAGGTGTTGAAGGTTACCGACCTTGAGCAGGTGCTCACAGGCAAGAATGCCGAGAATATCAACATCCTTGGCGAGGAGTTCGACCAGAAGTATCTGGCAGCCATCAAGGCGCTCTCTCTATCGCCTGAGGCTGTTGCCAAGCACAACGATATGAAGATTGTCTACACACCATTGCACGGTGCAGGCGTAAAGCTCGTGCCTCAGTCGTTGCGCAACTACGGCTTTAATAATATTATATGTGTCGATGAGCAGATGGTGCTCGACGGCAACTTCCCCACAGTGGCATCTCCCAACCCTGAGGAGCGCAAGACTATGGCTATGGCCATCGAGCGTGCCGAGAAGGAGGGTGCAGACTTTGCGATGGCTACCGACCCCGATGCCGACCGCTTGGGTGTAGCATTGCGCACAGGTTCGGGCGACTATGTATTGCTCAACGGCAACCAGACCTTGGTGCTCTTGATGAGCTACCAGCTCACCCGCTGGGCAGAGCTTGGCAAGATTACAGGCAAGGAGTTCGTGGTTAAGACCATCGTAACATCTATGATGCCCGATGCTATCGCCGAGCACTATGGCGTGAAGTGCTACAACTGCCTCACTGGCTTCAAGTATATCGCAAAGATTATCCGCGAGCAGGAGGGTAAGACTAAGTATATCGGTGGTGGCGAGGAGTCGTTTGGCTATCTTCCCGGCGACTATGTACGCGATAAGGATGGTGTATCGGCTATCACGCTTGTTGCCGAGGCTGCTGCTTGGGCACGCGAGACTATGGGCATCACGCTCTATGAGTGGTTGCAGCAGCTATATGTTAAGTATGGCTTTTACCGCGAGGGCTTGGTGAATGTTGTTCGCAAGGGTAAGGATGGCGCAGCCGAGATTCAGCAGATGATGGTTGATTACCGCCAGAATCCTCCTAAGTCGTTGCTTGGCTCACCCGTAGTTAAGGTCCTCGACTACAAGACTCTTGAGGAGCTCGATGTTAGAACTGGCGAAAAGAGGCCTATCGAGGGTATCGACGATAAGAGCAATGTTCTCCAGTGGCTCACCGAGGATGGCACAAAGGTCTCTGTTCGCCCCTCAGGTACCGAGCCTAAGATTAAGTTCTACTTCGGCGTTAAGGCCGAGCTTCCTTCGGTAGATAAGTTTGCTGAGGTTGAGGCTGCACTCGACAAGAAGATTGCAGACCTTAAAATCGAGCTTAACCTATAATTTCTTGAATTTCTTGTGATAAGGGGCATCCTTCGACGCCTCAATCCAAAGAGCGAATGGGAAATACTTTAGAGTATGTCCCATCCGCTCTTTCTCTTTATCGGCGCCAAATTATGCCCATTCTGACAAGAAATTAGGTCGTGCAGAGCCGTAGGTGCTTTATTAGGGAATTTAGTGAGTTTAAGGAGTTTAGTGAGCTTAGGGATAAATATCGGTAGCGCTTTCCCTAACTTCCCTAACTTCTCTAAATTTGTCGTTTCCTAAAATAGGTTGACTCGTTGCACCTTATTAACGGATAAAAGAAAGACTCTGGTTAGATAATAAAACT
>SUZB01000022.1 GCA_015060115.1 Rikenellaceae bacterium
TGGAATACTATATCCTAGTTTACGAAGTTCTAGGACTTCGGACAGATAACGGGCTTGTAGTTCGCGTCTCATAATTACTTATTTTATGAGTCAACTTTTTTCCGTACAAGACATTGTGCCCCTTGTGCCCCTTGTGCCCCTCAGCGATAGCTGGCGCTCCCCCGGAGCGCAACCCTAAAAACTAACAACTAATAACTAAAAACTAAAAAAAAACGAGCGGATGGGCGATTTTTATCCCATCCGCTCGTTTGACTCTTAAAACAGCTGATTACACGGTCATCACCTCTTTCTCCTTCTTCTCCAGCTCAACATCCATCAGCTTGGTGTACTTCTCCAAGAGTTTCTGTACCTGAGCCTCGCCATCCTTCTGCTCGTCCTCAGACATACCATCTTTCTGAGCCTTCTTGAAGGCCTCAACAGCATCGCGGCGTGCGTTGCGGAGGCTGATGCGAGCGGTCTCGCCCTCGGCCTTAACCTTCTTTACGATCTCCTTACGGCGCTCCTCGGTAAGAGGGGGTATCGACAGACGAATATGCTCGCCATTGTTCGAGGGTGTAAGGCCGATGTTAGAGTCGATAATGGCCTTCTCGATAGGACGAATCATATTCTTATCCCAAGGCTGGATAAGTATGGTCTTAGCATCAGGTACCGTTACACTCGCTACGCCCGACACAGGGGTCTGTGAGCCGTAGTAGTCAACGAAAACGCCGTTGAGAACATTTACCGATGCCTTGCCGGCACGGATGTTCAACAACTCCTCAACAAGATGATCGACAGCACGCTGCATACGATCGGTTGTTTCATTAAGAATAGTCTTGGTATCCATAGTTTCTTCGTTTATATAATTATCTATTATTTCAGCGCCTTCTCAATAGCTGCGTTCACCTCCTTGGCAATCTCCTCGTCGTAGCCCACAGCAACATATACCACCTTGCCATCTTTGCCTACAACCACCGAGCGGGGAATGTAGTTTGAGGCATACTGGCGGTAGATAACCTGACTCTTGTCGAGGCCTACGGGGAAGGTGTAGCCCATCTTCTTGATAAATGACTCAACCGTAGCGCGATCCTCGCCACGCGAGATAGGCAATACCACAACTTCACGACCTGCGAAGTGGTCGATAACGCCCTCCTGAAGGTGTGCCATCTCTTGACGACAGGGAGGACACCAAGTAGCCCAAAAGTTGATAAGCACAACCTTGCCACGAAGCGACGAGAGCTTAACTTTGCTGCCATCGAGCATCTCTACGGTAAAGTCGGGAGCCTTGTCGCCCTCGATGATAAGCGTTGTCTTGGCGATGTCGTCCTGCACGACACTGCTGCGACTTGCCTCTGCCGATGCCTCGGTAGGCCACATAATGATAGCTACAACTAAGGCTATCAATATAAGGAGCATCGCTACTAACGAAGCGGTAGAGCCCCTCTTCTTAAACTTCTTCTCTGACATAATCGTTTGATTTAAGGTAAGTTACTCTGTTACAACAGTGCCGATATTCTCGCCACGAATGACCTTCTCAAGGTTGCCCACGGTATCCATATCGAAGACAACGAGGGGCAAATGGTTCTCGCGGCAGAGCGTAAAGGCTGTCTGGTCCATAACTTTCAAGCGGCGTGCCAAGACCTCGTCGAAGGTGATGGTATCGAACTTTGTCGCTGTGGAATCCTTCTCAGGGTCGGCGGTGTAGATGCCATCGACACGAGTGCCCTTGAACATAATGTCGGCCTCGATTTCGATGCCACGAAGTGCCGAGGCGGTGTCGGTCGAGAAGTAGGGGTTAGAGGTACCACCACCGATGATTACGATATAGCCCGCCTCCAGATACTCGATAGCCTTAGCCTTAGAGTAGTACTCACCGATAGGCTCCATGCGAATAGAGGTCAAAACTTTGCACTTAACGCCTGCCGACTCCAATGCCGACTGCAACGCTAGCGAGTTGATGATTGTTGCGAGCATACCCATCTGGTCGCCCTTTACGCGGTCGAAGCCACGACCAGCACCCTGAATACCACGGAAGATGTTGCCACCACCGATGACGATGCCAATCTCGACACCCATATCGCGGATTGTCTTAATCTGCTCGGCATAAGCCTTGAGCACCTCGACATCGTGTCCATAGTTCTGCTTGCCCTGCAACGACTCGCCACTGAGTTTTAGAAGTATTCTCTTGTACGCTGTATTAGCCATAATCTTTGATTTGTTTTAATTTGTGCGAAGATACTATTTTTTCTCGAAAAATCATAATGTTTTGGTCAGCACTTTATCTTTTATGTGCATTTTTGGTTGATAAGGTGTGTATAACGAAAAAATTTGCTACCTTTGTAGGATAGATATTGTGCCCTCAGGGCAAAATGTAGTAGCTATGGCAGAGGAGAAAAGAAGGTATCTTGATACGATTAACTCACCCGCAGACCTTAAGCGTCTTAGGGTCGAGGAGCTTGAGGCGGTATGTGCAGAACTAAGAGAGTATATCTTGGAGTGTTGCGCCGTAAACCCAGGTCACCTCGGCTCGAGCCTTGGTGCTGTGGAGCTCGCTGTGGCCTTGCACTATGTCTACGACACCCCCTCAGACCGCCTTGTCTGGGATGTCGGTCATCAGGCATACGCCCATAAGATTCTTACGGGTCGCCGTGAGGCCTTCCTTCACAATCGCACTCGTGGTGGCATCAGTGGCTTTCCGCGTATGGCCGAGAGCGAGTACGATGCCTTTGGTGGTGGCCACTCATCAGTGAGTATATCGGCAGCCTTCGGTATGGCAAAGGCTATCGAGATGCAGGGTGGCAAGGAGAGGGTTGTCGCCATCATTGGCGATGGTGCTCTAACAGGTGGCTTGGCATTTGAGGCGCTCAACAACGCCGGTGTCTCGCCCACAACCGACCTTCTGGTGGTGCTCAACGACAACGAGATGTCTATCGACGAGCCCGCCGGAGCTCTCGACCGCTACTTGGTGCGTATGTCTACCTCGAAGTGGTACAACTCGCTGAAGCGCACACTTTGGCGTATACTCTCGGTAGCACCTCCTGTGCTGAACTTTATCCGTAAGTCGGGCAACGCTATAAAGCAGGGACTTCTTAAAAATAGCAACCTCTTTGAGAGCCTTAATTTCCGCTATTTCGCGCCTGTCGATGGCCATAATGTCGTGGAGTTGGTGCATACACTGCGTAGCCTAAAGCGCATCGGTGGCCCTAAGTTGCTGCATATCAAGACCCGCAAAGGTAAGGGCTATGCCCCTGCCGAGGCCGACCCCTCGGTATGGCACGCACCGGGTAAGTTCGATGTAAAGACGGGCGAGCGTATCAAGAGCGCCTACCCCGCATCGCGTTATCAGGATGTCTTTGGCCAGACACTGCTCGACCTTGCCCGCCGTGATGAGCGTATTGTGGGCATCACACCCGCTATGCCATCGGGTTGCTCGCTAAATATTATGATGCGTGAGATGCCTGAGCGCTGCTTCGATGTAGGTATCGCCGAGGGCCACGCCGTAACATTCTCGGCAGGCCTTGCAGCACAGGGCGCACGACCCTTTTGCAATATCTACTCGTCGTTTATGCAGCGTGCCTACGACAATGTAATCCACGATATAGCGCTCCAAAATCTCCCCGTTGTCCTCTGCCTCGATCGTGCAGGAATCGTTGGCGAGGATGGCGCTACGCATCACGGAGCATTCGATATGGCATACTTCGGCTGTGTGCCTAATCTCACCATAGCAGCACCGCGTAACGAGCTGATGCTCCGACAGATGATGTATACCGCATTGCAACAGGAGTCGCCATCGGTATTGCGCTATCCGCGAGGTGTTGGCGAGGGTACTGAGTGGCAAGGTGTCCCCTTTGAGGCTGTCGAGGTTGGTCGTGGCGAGCGCCTAAGGGAGGGCAAAGATATTGCTATTTTGGCTGTGGGAACAATGGCCAATGTGGCACTCAGAGCAGCCGAGAGAGGCTCAAAGAGTGTTGCGGTCTATGACCTCCGCTATGTGAAACCTCTTGACGAGGCGCTAATCTTGGATGTTGCCCAGCGCTTTAAGCATATTATCACTATCGAGGACGGCATCTTGCGCGGTGGCGTTGGCGAGAACATCGCTGCGCTTATTGCCCGCAATTCACTATCGCCAAAGATTACAACCTTGGGTATCGATGATAGCTTTGTCGAGCACGGCAAGCCCGCAGAACTCTATGCCGACTGCGGTTATGACGAAGAGGCACTTCTACGAGTTATAGAGAATTAAACACCAAGGGCTATCCGCGTGGATAGCCCTTGGTGTTTATTAAAAAAGAAGTTGTTCTACAGCGTTTTGCCTACTCTCTCCCTTTAAGTATCTCTTTACGGCATCTTTAATTGCAACAGATAGGAATGTTGGTACAGCGTTACCTATTTGTAGATGCTTATCGCCGCGGCTTCCTGCAAAGATATAGCTATCGGGGAAGCCTTGAAGTCGTGCGCCCTCTCTCGTTGTAAGGGGTCGTGGGTCGCGCGGATGAATGCAGCGCGATGATGATGGACAGCCAAGGTTGCGTGTGATGGTAGTACTTGGCTTATCCCACCAAAGTCGACAATAGGTGTTGGCAAAACCACTTGTCGGGCGTAACTCTTCGGGGATATCCTTGGGTGAACCACCATCAGGCAGAGCCTCCATAAGTGCCACCATTCGGGGATTGTTCTTCGAGCACTCGTGCTCGGCAATCTTTTCGGGAGCGCCCTCTCGCATTAGTCGCTGGTAGTCGTTTTGTGGCTCGGTAGCATACTCTTCGCCACACTCACCTGAGCGGATTGAGGGTAGGTCGCCGAGTGCCTCGCCTATTGTTACATAGGGCTTCAACCCCTTATTATTGACGGTGGTCGAAGGGTCGTAGTGCGTGGGGGTGGGGTAGTCAAATGGGCGACTATCGAGAGTGCCTATAAGTATCACGCGCTCACGAATTTGAGGTGCGCCATAGTCCGCCGCATTAAGCAATTTGAGTTGCACGCTATAGCCTATGCTCTCAAAGAGTTCGCGGATTTGGCGGATAAGATTGCCACCCTGTATAGAGAGCAGACCCTTGACATTCTCAAAGACAAATAGCCTTGGGCGCAACTCTTGCAATATGCGAAAATAGTCTTGAAAGAGTTTGCCTCGTGGATCATCTATTAGTCGTTTACCAACCGTGGAGTACGCTTGGCACGGAGGGCCTCCAACAACAATGTCAATATCACCCTCTTTTAGTCCGAGATCTGTCGTTAAATCACTGATAGAAAAATCTTTAATATCTTTGTTGTACATCTTGACTGATGGGTGGTTAGCGCTGTATGCGCGTGCCATAGGCTCCAAAATCTCGTTGGCAGCAACTATCAGAAAGTCCTTGTCGTGGGCAAACCCATAACTAAGACCTCCAACACCAGCAAATAGATCTACAACTTTGTATGCCATCAGTTTGAAATGTTAATAGTGCAAAGGTAGAAATTCTTTTCAAATATTCCAATATGGAATACTGACAATAAAATGTTATGTTTGTAGAATGAAGAAACAAGATTTTGCAAAAGAGAGACATCGTTTGGCGAGTAAACTCTACCAAGTACGCAACGAATTAGGAATAAAGCAGATTGAGTTGCAAGAGGAGGGTATAATTTCGCAAAGCCACCTATCGAAAATCGAGAATGCCGAGATAAATATTTCGGCAATAATGCTTTGGCGACTTGCGCAACGATATGGCAAGAGTATCTCATATTTCTTTGAGCAGTAGTTATGGAAAATCAGCGAAATAGAGCAGAAGGGTGGAAATATGCCAAGTTATCTGGGCATCGTAACGAAGCCAAGATTAAAAACTTGTTTGATAACGAAGAGTATAAAAGTAAGTTTTCGGAAAGGTTAGGCGTTACAACTATAGATAGTGCATCTATTGGAGGTCTACATGAAGGAGATGTGGATTGTATAATTGGTAGCAAAACGAAGTCAAAAACCGATTTGAAATTAACTTTAACAGATAAGTCGTGCTTAAACTTTTCAATTAAAAAGAGTGCTGGCGGTCAAGTATTTCTTATAGGTGTAGAAAGATTTATTAATGGATACGAGAAACATTACGCTACAATTCCTGACAATGTTAAGGAGGCCTTGAGATTATATTTTGCGGGACACCCGAAAATTGAAGAAATACTCAATGACAAAACACTTGTTGGAGCTGAGCCATATACACTTGTTTCGTATCAAAAGAGAAAGAGCCGTTTAGTTAAAGTTACATTAGAGAAGTACGATAAATCTCTATCTGATGCTTTAATTCAATGGATACAGAGTAATATCGTCAATATTACAGATTTCTGTTTGGCAAGAGGTTTAGCTTCAAATCCAAAAGAGTGGTCTGAGTATTTGTGGTATAAAAATGAGGTTGGCGGAAGATTAACTGAGAGACTTTACAATATATCTGATATAAAAAGAGCTGTTGCCGAGAAAGCAGATGCTGTTATATATGGAACAAGAATGGGTGGTAGCACAATCCAACTTCCTTTCGGTTTCCTTCAATGGCATCAAGGACAAATGCAGTTTCATCATCAATTAAAGAAGATATTAACTCTTGTAGAGAGCTTATAAAGCAAAGGGCTATCCGCGTGGTTAGCCCTTGGTGTTTGGTTGGTGAGATTAGCCACGAACATAGTGGGGCATCTCGGCAGGAATCTCCAATGAGAACTCCACAAGGCCCGCTATCTCGCCAGATTCATACCAGGGGGTCTGGTAGATAAGTTTGCGAAGGTCGCCCTTTTGGATGGTGTAGGCATTGTTTGCACCCTCGGTCATTAGGCGGTTGATAATCTGGCGTGAACGCTCCGAGTGGCAGGGTATCATCGACTTACCACGAACATCACCATTAACTTCTACCGAGCGCTTATTCTGGTAGAGCACCACACCATCGAGGTCGCAGACAGTAATAGCACAAGTCTTAAGGTTGTCGCCCCAAGGGCAACGGATATCTTCAAAGCTCATAGCTGGTATCTTTTATAAATTAGTAATCAGGTTAGTTAATTCTGTACGCATTCTTCACACCCTTGACACGGCGTAGCGAGTGTAGCAGCATATCTACTACGCCTACGCTCGGCACCTCGACAGAGAGCTGCACCGAGGCTGAGCCATCGCCCTTAGGCGTAAAGTTGATGCCACGCACAGAGAGCTTGAGCTCCTTGGATGCGATATCCATAATCGTGGTTGCCAAGCCTGGAATATCGGCAGCCGAGATAGCCACCGTAACGCGGAAAGCACCCGATGTGCCCTCCCTCCAGCGAGCCTCCATCACACGATAGGGGTAGCGCTCCCTCATACGGCGGGCATTGGGACAGTCGGTGCGGTGGATGGTGATACCGGCACTAATTGTGATAAAGCCAAAGATGTCATCGCCCTTGATGGGGTTGCAGCACTTGCCGAGCTTATACTCTATATTATTTATACGCTCATCAATAATCAGTGCGTCGGTGCGCTGTGGCGTACTCTCCGAGCGCTCCTCGCGCAGTCGTGCCTTATGCTCCTCGACCTCGGCAGCTGCCTGTCGGCGTTGCTCATCGGCCTCACCAGAGAGCCAGTGGTTGAGGATATCCTTAATCTGCGATAGTTCGACCTTCTGGTCGGCAATCATCGTATATACCTCGATGCCTCGGCGTACCTTGAAGTGCTTCGAGAGGTAGGCAACAGCCTCATCGATAGCGACATCCATCTTCCAATTCTTGAGCTTGCGCTCCAACTCCTCGCGACCCAGTCGGGCGTGCTTCTGTCGCTCCTCACGCAGGTAAGCGCGGATGCGTGCGCGTGCCTTCTGCGTAACGCAGATGGTGAGCCAGTCGGCCTTGGGTGTCTGGTCTCGGCGTGTCAGCACCTCGCAGATATCGCCATTGTGTAGTGGCTCCTTGATGGGCACAACACGGCCACCAATCTTGCCACCCACGCATATAGCTCCCAACGAGGTGTGGATATCGAAGGCGAAGTCCAGCACCGTAGCACCCTCAGGAAGCTTGCGAATATCACCCGAAGGGGTAAAGACAAAAATCTCGTTGGTCGTAGGTCGCTCCGAGAAGCGATGAGCGATAGACTCCGAGGTGGTATCCTCAAGCATCTCACGAAGCCTCTGCAACCACTCCTCGGCACCCATACCACCCTGCTTGACACCCTTGTAGCGCCAGTGTGCGGCGATACCTCGCTCTGCCACCTCGTCCATACGCTCGGTGCGTATCTGCACCTCGACCCATTTTCCGCCACCTGCCGACACGGTGGTGTGCAGCGACTCGTAACCATTTGACTTTGGGATAGATATCCAGTCGCGCATACGCTCAGGGTTGGGTGTATAGAGGCTTGCAACATGCGAATAGACGGTCCAGCATAGAGCCTTCTCGCGCTCCACAGGGCAGTCGATGATGATACGCAGGGCGAAGATGTCGTAGACACCCTTGAAGCTAACTTTCTGCTTGCGCATCTTCTGGAATATGGAGTATACCGACTTGGTGCGGCTCTTAATATGGTACTTCAAGCCATCACGATCGAGTAACTCGCGTATGGGTTTAAGAAACTCCTCTATAAATGCCATTCGCTCCTTCTCGCTCTCCTTGAGTTCGTGAACAATATGGTTGTAGGCCTCGGTTTCAAGGTATTTGAGCGACAAATCCTCCAACTCGCTCTTTATGGCATAGAGGCCGAGCTTGTGGGCAATCTGCGCATAGAGGTTGAGGCTCTCCCAGCTCTTGGTGCGGCGCTTAGCCTCAGGAAAGATGTCGAGTGAGCGCATAACCTCCAACCTATCAGCGAGTTTGATAAGTATCACGCGCGGATCTTCGGAGTACGACACAATCATATCGCGGAAGTCGGATGCCTGCTCCTTAGATACCTTGAGCTTGATATCCGAAATCTTGCATAGCGCCAAGACGATGCCAAGCACCTCTTCGCCATAGTCGTGGCGGATTGCGTTAAAGAGCTCTTCGGTGGGCTGGCTCTGCTGTATGGCGATGCGCACGACATCGTGGATAATCGAGGCTATGGCGGAGTTACGCCCAAGGCCGATATCCTTGATAACGATGTGTGCAACGCCTACGCCGTGGTCGAGCATCGGCGTATGGTCGTAGCGCTCATACTCCGACAGGTGTTCATCGGCAAAGCGCAGAGCGTGGTCGACCATCTCAACGGTCGTAGAAGAAAAGTTCTTGGCTACATAGTCGCGTAGCGCAGTGTATCTTTGTAAAATGCTCATAATCACAATGGTTTACGCACGACGATAAGGTCGTCGCCACCCACTTTGTAGAGTTGTCGCTCGTCGTCGGTGAGCATACTCTCGAATGGTATGCGCTCCACCTCGAAGCCCGCCTCGCGCACTCTATCATCGTAGTCGCGGCCATAGACACGGCGGTGGTCGTACTGGCCGAATAGGCGTGTGCGCTCTTCGGGGTCGGTGATGCTGTCGTCCTCGAAGGTTGTAGCGCGTGCCCTATCCTCAGGAACGAGAAGTATGCCCCAACCACCGGGGCGCAAGATGCGGTAAATCTCGCGTAGCGCGAGCCTATCATCGGCGATATGCTCCAAGAGGTGGTTGGCAATCACCACATCTATAGAACGCTCGGCAAGGGGTATAGATTGTACATCGAAGTGCATATCGGCCAACGGAGACTCCAAATCGGCAGTAATATACCCCTCGGAGCCTCGATACAGACGCCTAAAATGGCGCATCAACGATGCCTCAGGCGCAATGTGGAGTAGGCGGGGACGACTCTCGCTAAGGTCGGTATTGCGCTCTATCCATAGCCATATCATACGGTGGCGCTCCAACGACAGACAGCCCGGACATAGGGCATCTTCGCGTGAGCGGACATAGCCGTAAGGGAGAAACCTCCTTCGGCGAGTGTGGCATATCGGACACTCACGGCCACGACCTAAGTAGGCGAGACCCATAACGGGCACCGCCCACCCTGCAATGCGCTGTAGTGCTGTGCGGGGTATGTGGTTGAGTATCCAGCGAATAAATCGTTTCACTACGCCTCGCTATTTACCAATTTCTCGACCTCCTCCTCGGTGGTGGTGAGTATCGCACGGCACTCTGCGATAAGCTCCGTAGCGCGTGCCACGCTCTTTGCAAGGTCGTCTACCGAGAGTTCATCGGAGCGCAAGCGAGCAAGGATACCCTCCAACTCGGCCATCGCCTCTGCGTATGTTAACTTCTTCTTTGCCATATCTTTATCTCGTTGTTATCGTCTTAATTTCGGCTGAGGCACTGCCATCTGCCATTTCGATTTGTACGGTGTCGCCCTCGCTAAGTTGCGTAACGGAACGCAGGCTTCTCTCTGCCGAGCGCAACACGGCAAAGCCAAGGTGTAAGAGACGCTCAGGAGAGCGTGCCTCGGCAGTGTCGGTGGCGGCATCAAGGCGTTGCTTCTCTCGAGCAATCAGCGTCCGTGCCTCGCCAATGATACCCTCATCGAGAGCATCCAAGCGTAGGTTTTCGCGTGTTAGCTTTACTGTGGCGAGGTTGCGAAGGTCGGCTGTCGAGCGCTCCAAGCTGAGCTTCTCGTTGGCCATTCGGCGTGCCACGCCATCACGAAGGCGCTGTGCGAGGTCGTCGATAAGTGCCATTTCGCCATCTGCCAACTCAACAAGGTGTGTAGCCACAGCAGTGGGTGTCTTGCAAGCGGTATGTGCCACCATATCGACGATGCTCACATCCTTATCGTGGCCGATGCCCGATATGATGGGCAGGGGAAATTGCGCCACATACGATGCCACAAGATAGCTATCGAAGATGCCGAGGTCGCTGGTCGAGCCACCGCCACGAATGATGACCGCAGCATCGAACTCCTCCTCTCGCTCGGCAATGGCAACAAGCGAAGAGATGATGCTCTTCTCGGCACTATCGCCCTGCATCAAACTCTCGAACAGGGTGAAACTAAAGCGGTAGGGTGTTCGTGCCACCTCGCGCATAAAATCTTGATAACCAGCCGCAGTGGCACTCGACACAATGGCGATGCGGAGTGCTGGGCGGGGCATATCGCACTCTCGGTTCATATCCCACACGCCATCGCGCTGAAGTTGCGCAATGGTCTCACGCCTACGCCTCTCCACCTCGCCCAAGGTGTAGGCGGGGTCGAGGTCGATAATCTGCAACATAAAGCCGTAGACCTCGTGGAAGGTAACGACAACACGCACCAAGACACGGATGCCCGCAGCAAGGCGTGTGCCCGAAAGCTCCTCGAAGAGAGTAGCCAAGCGCTGATATGCCGAGCGCCAAATAACGGCACGAGCCTCGGCCTCTGGCGTGCCACTCTTCGCCCCCTTCTCAACAAGGTTGAGGTAGCAGTGGCCTGAGCGGTTAAGCTTAAGCTCCGATATCTCGGCACTCACCCACAACGGCTCTGTAAAGCGCCCCTCGATAGTGGTGCGCACCATACGCTGAAGGTCAACGAGCGTAAGGCTCTCGGTGGGAGAGGTCGTTATGTTTAGTTGCTCAATCATCGTTAAAGTATAATTACTGCGCGCTCCACAGGAAGCTCCTTACCCTCAGGTAGTTGCAGATTGACAAGCACTATGCTCTCGACAGCCTCGCCATCGCGCGTAGCAGGGCTCCAGAGTGGAGCGTTGGCGATGGCCTTTTGCACCCTTTTAAGGAATTGGCGTGAGGTAGATTGCAGCACCTCGCTAACTGTCGCTCGGCCATCGCACTCTACCTTTATGCGCAACGATACTCGCTCGGCGGGCATATTGTCGCCCCACTTGACCGTTGTTGCGAGGTAGTCGGTAAAGTTGTTGCGACCCTCGGCCGAGAAGCGGGCTGGGGTGTCGTAGCGTAGCGTAACGAGGATAACACCCTCGGAGGCCTCCAAGCCCCAAAGGGCTATGGTCTCCTCGTTGGCCGGCAGCACATCTATCGACTCAATATCCTCGTGCGGAATACCCTCGATAGTGGCTACAACCTCGCCATTTACCACATAGAGTGGCTCACGCGCCGAGGCGGTGAGTGCTGTGGCGGTGAGTGCCGTAGCAACCATCACAAGGAGCAGTATATAGTTCTTGAGTGCAGTCATTGTTTGAATAAAAAAGCGACCTCTCCCCTCTGGGAGTGGCCGCTATGCTTAATTAGCCCTTTTGCTCACTATCCACTCCCTACAACTCCGACTCCTTCAAACGCTCGGCATTCTCGGCTACGATAAGCTGGTCGATGACATCCTGAATGTCGCCGTCCATAAATGCTGAGAGGTTGTAGATAGTGTAGTTGATACGGTGGTCGGTGATACGGCCCTGAGGATAGTTGTAGGTACGAATCTTCGCCGAGCGGTCGCCAGTAGATACCATCGTCTTACGCTTCGATGCAATCTCGTCGAGGTACTTTGAGTACTCAAGGTTGAAGACACGGGTACGCAACTCCTCGAAGGCCTTGTCGAAGTTCTTGAGCTGAGACTTCTGGTCCTGACACTGCACAACGATACCTGTGGGGATGTGCGTAAGGCGGATAGCCGAGTAGGTGGTGTTCACCGACTGGCCACCGGGGCCCGATGCACAGAAGATATCCTTGCGGATGTCGTTCATCGAGATCTCGATATCGAACTCCTCGGCCTCAGGCAATACAGCTACCGAGGCAGCTGAGGTGTGAACACGGCCCTGAGTCTCGGTCTGAGGCACACGCTGAACACGGTGTACGCCCGACTCATACTTCAAGGTGCCATAAACGGCGTTGCCCGTAACCTTCAGTACAACCTCCTTGTAGCCACCTGCTGCACCCTCTGACGATGAGGTAATCTCGTAGCGCCAGCCCTTTGTCTCGATATACTTGGTGTACATACGCAACAAGTCGCCTGCGAAGATTGCAGCCTCGTCGCCACCCGTACCACCACGAATCTCGACGATAGCGTTCTTGTCGTCCTGAGGGTCTTTGGGGATAAGCAAGAGCTTGATATCCTCCTCCATCTTCGCGATAGCGGGCTCAAGTGAAGCCACCTCCTCGCGTGCAATCTCGCGGAACTCCTCGTCCTTCTCGTTGGCAAGGACATCCTTAGCCTCGGCGAGGTTGGCAAGGGCGGTGCGGAAGCGGTCCGAGGTCTCAACGATAGGCTCCAACTCCTTGTACTCCTTCGTGAGCTGTACAAACTGCTTAACATCGGCAATCACCTCTGGGTCGGTCAACTTCTGACCAATCTCCTCGTACTTGAGCTTAAGACCATCAAGGCGAATTAGTATCGAATTATCTGCCATATAGGTATGTTCTATAAATTAGTAATCAGGTTTGAAGTTGTCGGTTGGTTCCATTTCGGTTGCTTTTGAATTTATTTTGGGCTCTTTCTCATTTTTGCTCGGTTACAATGCTCGCATTGCGCCCTCCGTAAGAAATGAGAAATATCCTCAAAATACTCTTCAAAATCAACTCGAACTAATTTATAGAACCTACCTCACTTACCTAAGTAAGTAAATAACTCGCGCAAATATAACGAAAAATTTTCAATTTTAATGCAGGGGTTAAATCTCTATTGGTCAAATAATTGTATTTTGGCGTGAAAAATAAATGCAAAAAATTTAACTCAAACTCTTGACAAACGCATTTTCGTGTTGTATATTTGTACCGTCAAACGCCTCTTAATCCTACCCAATGGAGGGTCGCTAATCCGACAATATCAACACTGTCAACAATAGTTGGCATGGCGTTATCGACATTCGCAAATATTTAATAATAAGGTGTTAATATAGTTATATTATATCTTTTCGACACCTTATCGACAAAAATCCTAACAACTCTCTCTCCTCGTTGCCACGCCCCCTGTGGCAAAGAAGCAAGACCAGCCTTGGCTTGCTCGGCGACCCTCCTGTTCTTTTGTTAATTCCATATTAAACTATTTAACTTATGAAGTTTATAAACATTCCAAAAAATGGTGCATCGTGGGGTGGCGAACTCCTCTGCTCGTTTGCTACCGAACTCGACAAGCCGAGCGATGTTCAGGTCATAGTGCGCGATGCCGACACAAACGAGGAGTTTGGGCGAATGAGGCTCTACTCGGTTATTGGGGGCACGGTAGATATAGCGCCAGCTGTGCGCCGAAAGATGAGCCACGAGCCACCCTCTTCCGCGACTCCTCAGATTATTCCCTCGCGAGCGATGTGCCGAGTGATTGTCGAGGTTGAGGGTGTTAGTTCGCCCACGATTACGCTATTTCGTGCTAGCTACAACCCCGTAGTGCACAGCGTATTATCGTCAATGAGTACGGAGTGTGGCATAGCCTCAGGTGATACCCTGCGCTTTACGCTCAATGTCGTTAAGGGTGCAACGATAACAGTCGTTGAGCTAACGGACCTAAGACCACGACAGATTGCCAACCTATCGTACAGCGCCCAGTCGCAGGTTGTAGAGGTTGTGGTGCCTATCGGCAACCTATCGAAGGAGGCTGACAAGGTGGTAGTTAGCATCTCCAATGGCATTGCGACAGATAGAGCTGAGTATCGAGTAGTGGAGCGCACCGAAGGCTCGCGCAAGTTGCTATGGTACAATGCGAATGGCGGTATCGAGAGCTATATATTCCCCTACTCTCGTCTGCTTGAGCGCAGGGCAGATGTATCGACCATTCGCACAGCTACAAAACAGCACGCTCGCCTTAACTCAGCCGAGAGCAGAGTGCGCCTGACATCGGCTGTGTTACAACTTCGAGAACAGGAGCGCTTAGCCGAGATACTTCGCTCGCCATACATCTTCGAGGAGCGCTCAGACACTATTCTGGGTGTCGACCTACCGAGCCGAGAGCTGCGCTATGATGACCACGGCGCACTGAAACGCCTATCGCTCGACATCGTTGAGGAGTGGAAAGGGGGTGGTCTATGATGAGGCTTCTGATTGATGGCGTAGAGTGTCCTATTGTGGGTCGTGAGCCAGAGTTGCCTACCTACGATGCCACCCGTCTATGCGATGTTGATGCTTGGCGCGAGGGCAACGATATCGACCTTAGGGTAGCCTCTGTGCCTGCCACCGATGAGCTCTTCAAATCTGGTGCAGACCTCTACCATGCCGAGGATTTCAATGCCTCGTACCACGCAGCACGCCTTGAGGTAGATAGTGTGGCACTCTTCGAGGGGTTGGCAGTGTTGCTGGGCTCGGAGAGCGATGCGGACGGCACAACCTACCGAGTGCGCCTTCGCAGTGGTGGTGCTGAGTGGGCGGAAAAGGCGGCAACCACAAAGCTTGGAGATATGAAGGTGGATTTCAGCATCTTAATGTCGCTACCGGGTATTGCCGGGTCATGGAGCGAAGATAGTCCGGTGCGCTTTCTCCCTCTTTGGCGTGATAGCTATCCTGAACCTACTGCGGCGGGCATCTATGAGGAGCAACGCACGCTGATGCCCCATAACTATCACCCCTTTATCTCGGTTTTGCCCCTTATCGAGAGCCTTGCCGAGAGGTCGGGGTATAAACTCGATAGCGACTTTTTGCGCTCGGAGAGCTTTCGACGCCTTATGATGAGCGGTGCGTGGCCTAATGTCGAGAGTTCCACAGCCTATGCAACGATGGGATTTAAGGCTTATCGCACAAAGACGACTACGGCTGCTGCGAGCGAGGTAGGCAGAGTATATGTCTGGGAGCCACTTATGGCGTCGAATGTTGGTGCTATAGTTGATACGGTAAACCCTGCAGCCACAACCGACGAGGGTGTGATGGTGGGAGATGCCTACACCTATGGCGGATGTTTCAGCTTCGAGGATGGTCGTCCCATATTTCGCCCCAAGCGCGATATCAGTGTGGCTTTCGACTACCATCTGCGTTTTACGACTGACTATCGCATAGCCTCAAGCAAGTTTCTGCAGGGCTTTGACAGGGTAAGTATTGGCACTGGCTGCGAGGTGGAGATTAAGCTCAACAACCCCTATACCGATCGCCGAAGCTCCTTTACGCCGGGTGTGGAGTATGCGCTCTATATCTTTGATTTCGACCCCGAGAAGGAGTATATGCTTAGAGGCTATGGCGCTATCACAGAAGCTGTTACCAAGTTGGTGCTTACCGAGGAGGCTGGCACAGCCGTTTCGCTATACTGGAGGTCGTCGGCAAATCAGGTCTTTGTGCCATATAACGAAGATTGGGCGCTATACAACGGATATGTTCAGCCTACGGGTCGTCGCACTGTCGAGATTGATGTTCGCTCATCTTTTGAACGCTACACCCCCACCTCTCCTAAGCGCTTCAACAATATCTTCTTTGGTGGCGCTGCTGAGGGTCAAACACTTACGCTCCATAGTGGGTGTTATGTAACGCCCGTCTTTGGTGGTGTGGCAGGCTATGGCGAGATGGTTGAGTGGGAGGATATCACCCACCACGATATATCGCTTGCTACGCTTCTCAAGGCCCTACAACAGATGTACAACTTGCGCATCTACTCCCACGAGCCCTCGAAGCGCCTTATCATCGAGCCTCGCGATGACTTCTACTCTGGCTCGGTTGTCGATTGGCGTGAAAGAGAGGTTGGCGACGAGGTGCTCATAGACAAGGGCATCGTAGAGAGCTACGCCACAACGACACTTAAGTATCAGGCGGGTGATGGCGTAATCAGCCGACTTAAGCAACAGCTCGGCTCGGAGCCTGGTAGCTGGAGCTACCACAATGGGGGCTATGCGGCAAAATTTTCGGAACATAGCATCGTAAATCCCATCTTTGCCCCCACCGCCTCTATTCATGATTTCGCCCCGTCGGCACCCTCGGCCGAGGTGCTTACGGCAGGTGATCGCGATAGCCTCAACGACGAGGGACTAACCCCGCGAGTGGTGCTCTACACAGGCCTTGTCGAGCTACCCAAGGGTGAGTGGTGGGCATCGCCTGTGGTGAGGTCTGCATACCCCCATGCCGCCTTCCACAACACCGAGCTTGGCGAGAGCCTCGCCTTTGGCGATAGCGATGGCATCGAGGGCTTGCACCGCTACTACGACACGGAGCTTAGGGAGTGGGCTGAGAGGGAGGTGGTGGAGCTGACCCTGCATATCGACCCCGACGAGTATCGTGCCCTCTTCGACCCCTCGACCCAGGGTGCCACCATTCGCTCGCTCTTCCGTCTCTCGGTGGGTGGCCACTCATCGCTCTTTCGCCTGCTCTCCGTCGGCAAATACGATACAACACATCACACGGCACGCTGCCGTTTCCTAAGAACATTTAACGATTAACCCGCTTTATGACTACTTCCGCTTCCCCGCCGACTGCCGTTACCTCGCGCGACCGTCGATATGAACGCCTCATTGCAATGCTTACTCATCACTCTATGGTCGATTGGGTTCGCCTCGAGCGTATGGCAATCTCGCACTTTGTTATGCAGCACGCAGTGCCTGGTGTGGGTCGTTGTCGGGCAATGTCGGAGGCTGCCGTAGCCTTCTCGTGCTCCTACGAGAAGGTGCGACAGGCGGTCTATGAGCAACAAAAACTTCTTAAAACCAAACCTACAATGAACTCAGTAATCAAAATCAGAAACGAGGCCGAGTGCGCCATAATCGACATTGAGGGCACGATAGGCCTCTCGGAGGAGTGGCAGTTCGACAACCCCGAGAGCCGCGTGGCAACCTACGAGCGCTTCCGCGAGAGTGTTGCCAAGATTGCCGACCTTAGCTCAGCGCATATCGTGGTCAATATCCGCTCTACGGGTGGCGATGTAAACGATGCACTGCTTATCTATGAGGCTCTGCGTGCTACAGGTGCTCACATCACCACACGCTGCTACGGCTACACCGCCTCGGCAGCCACCATCGTGGCGCAGGCAGCATCTGAAGGTTGTCGCCAGATAGCACCCTCGTCGCTCTATCTTATCCACAACTCGCTATGCTCTACCGAGGGCAATGCCGAGGAGTTGCAGGCCGAGGTCGATATGCTTCGCCAGACCGACCGCCGTTTGGCAGCCATCTATGCCGAGCGCTCAGGGCGTGAGGTAGCGGATATCGAGGCGCTGATGTCGGTAAATGGAGGTCGTGGTCGCTGGCTATCGCCCGACGAGGCAATTGCCGAAGGCCTTGTCGACAGACTGATACCCTCGGCTACAGAGCCAGCTACGGAGGAGGGTCTCGGCGAGAAGACCAAGCGTGGTGTTCAGGCACTGCTTCGAGCTATCGGCATCGACACGACACCCGATGTGGGCGATGATATCAACTATATCCCCCGCATCGAGCACCTGCCCACAGCTACGGCCAATGGCTCGCTTGTCGCCCTCGATGAGGGGCAGAAGGGGGTTAAGCCAACCACGACAAAGTCTATGGAAGACCCCTCGCCTGTGGAGCGAAGCCACGATGAGCGTATGACGGCATACGAGCGTGATGTTCGCTCGCTCAGAAATCGCTAACAATTAACAAACTAACCGACAAATCCAACCTAACTTTTTTGTTTAACAACCTAAATTTTTACAACTATGGGAATGATTGAAAATCCTAAGCGCTACACAACCCGTGATCTCGAAACCATCTTTTTCCGTCCTATGTTCAAGGGCGATAGTGCCGAGCAGCTCGGCATCCGCGTAATCTACAATATGCCTATGCCTACGGTGGTGCCTCTGTGGAGTCCTCGCAGCAATGTTTTGCAGCCATTTACCACCGGCTGGACAGGTGGCGAGAGCGCTAATCGTCAGCAGAAGATTATCGATATGAGCAAGATTAAGGCCGAGGTGGGCTTCTCGGCAGAGGACTACTTCAACCAGATTTATGAGCTTATCACCAATCGCTCAGATGTTAATCTCGAGGACCTTACCGGCACCGACCTCGAGAAGGCCGAGACCGAGCTCTTCCGTGCATCTATTGCCGAGAGCATCCGCACGATGATGTGGATTGGCGATACCGAAGCCGAGGATATCAACCTCTTAGATGGCTTCCTTGCCCGCGTATATCGCTATGACAAAGTTAAGGGCTTAGACCTCGCTGGCATTAAGGTTGATGGCGATAGCGTTGTCGATATGTTCGAGAAGATGTGGGCGGCAGCACCTCCTGCGCTCAAGTCGCTCAAGAGCGAGGGTAATCTCGCCTTCTTCTGCACCTCGAATGTGCTCGATGCCTACGAGGCACACCTCGATAAGTTTGGCGCCGATGCTTCATATACAGATATGACCACTGGTCGTCGTGAGCTTATGTACCACGGTATCCGCCTTATCGATATGGGCATCACGCAGTATCTGCCTCTCGACTCCTTTGAGGGCGATACACACTGCTTCCTCACCGACCGCCGCAACCTTGTTCTTGCGGTAAACACCGCCGATGACCCCAGCGCCGAGATTCGTATGTGGTACAATCCCGACGAGATGGAGAATCGTCAGCGTGCCTCGTTCCTCATTGGTTGCGAGATTCTCGATGAGAGCCTCATTGTCCGTGCCGATTTCTACTAATTAAATGATTTTGCGCTATGTCAGAACATCGCATTGCTACACGCATAGCAGCCCCCGAAAACCGTGTCGAGCCCCTCTTGGGCTCGACTGTGGCGGGAGCCTCCGTAGCCTCGGATAGGGTGTGGCACTGGGGCGACGACAATATGTTGCCTTATGCCCTCTCGCTTATCTCAAGGCGCTCGGTGGCACACCGCCGAATACTCAATGACAAGGCCGACTATATCGCCGGCAAGGGCCTTGTCTGTGGCGACAACTCGCCCCTCGTTAGCCACCTTATCGTCTCGGCAAATGGTGATGGCGACACCCTGCGCGATATCGTTCATCGCTTAGCCTTCGATGAGGCGCTCTTTGGCAACGCCTTTTTGGAGGTGGTAACCGATGCGGAGCATAGCTTCCTTGCGCTCTACCACCACGATGCCTCGAAATGTCGTGTGGCACGCGACTCGGAGCATATCATCTTGCACCACAATTGGTCGGCGTTCAACTCCTCGGATGCTCGGTCGTTGCCCCTCTTCCCCCGTTTCGAGGAGCAGGCCGATAGTACACTACGCACGATGCTCCACTACAAAGATTATGAACCTATGTTTCAGCACTATGGCGTGGCAGGCTACTTGGCAGCTGTCGATGCTGCTGCTATCGCCTACAAGACCGATAAGTGGAATATCTCGCGCTTGGACAACGCCTTTCAGCTGTCGGGTGTGATGATGCTCGACAGCGTGGTGGATAGCGAGGCCGAAGCCGACCGCATCGTGCGTATGGCAGAGGAGAAGTTTGCGGGCAACCCCGGTCAGGTGCTCTTCGTCTTGCGCGACAAGGCCGAGGGCGACAACTCGCGCTTTATCCCCATCAACACCGCCACCGACGGCGATTGGCACACGCTCCACACTCAGGCCGAAAACGACCTTATCATTGCCCATTCGTGGTTCCGCTCGCTAAGTGGTCTTGACTACTCATCGGGCTTCTCGTCGGAGCGTATCCTGCACGAATACGAGGTGGCGCTCAACACCGTGATTCTTCCAGAGCAGGAGCAGCTGTTGTCGCCTATCCGCAAGGTTATCGAGTTGGTATTGGGTGTCGATGCCTCGTCATTAGAGATTGTAAACCGCCCTCCCACACGCTCAAAACCGCAGTATATGCGCATCTGGGAGGCACGCAAGGCCGATGGCCTCGACTATGACGAGAGCGACCCCGAACAGCAACACTTCCTTGCCTCGCTTGGTAAAACCTCTAATACTTAGACTGTTATGAAGACTTTGATAACCCCGGAGAGTGTCTTTCGCCTCGCCTTTTCCCGAGATGAGCTACTTGCGCCAAGTGTTGTTATGCCCTCGGATATTGTGGCCGTTGAGGAGCGCCATATTCGCCCTGTGGTTGGCGAGGCGCTATACGGTGCCCTTGCCGAGGGGCGCTATGCCGACCTTATGGAGGAGTATGTTGCCCCCGCCATCGCTGCCTGGGTGCGCTACGCCATTCAACCCCTGCTCGGACACCGTTGCTCATCGTGCTTGGTGAGCGAGGGTAACGACTTCTACAACGCCACAACGGCAGATAATGTCCGTATGGCGGCTCTGCAACACAACCTGCGCCACACGGCACAGAGCCTCTCACGCCGACTTGGCGACTACCTTAATTCGCACTCTACAGACTTTGCGGAGTACGATCCTGATAAAAACCCCTTAAATCGTTGCTCAATCAATGGAGATATTGTACAGACTCGTTAGTGGCCTTGTCGCCGCCCTCGCCGCCCTCGTTTGCCCTATCGTGCCACTTATCCTCTCGGCCGTAGCCTTTATCTTTGTAGACTTTCTCACTGGTGTTGCAGCCTCGTATGTCGAGGCACGACGCTCAGGGCGAGAGTGGTGGTTCGAAAGTCGCAAGGCGTGGCGCACAATCCTGAAAACGGTATTTGTCGTTGCTGGCATCGTAATGTCTTGGGTGCTTGATAGTTGCGTTTTGGAGTTTATGCACCTCAACCTCGCCCGACTATTCACCGGTTTTGTTTGTGGCGTGGAGCTGTGGTCGTTCTTGGAGAATGGGGCTACAATCAGCCATTCGCCACTCTTGGCGTGGCTTGGTCGTATCGTAAAGCGTCGTGTAGACGAGGAGGTGCAGGGTGAGTAGGGCTATGCGTAACTTAAACCCCGGCAATATCCGCCTCTCGGCAACACGCTTCAAAGGTGAGGTAGTGCCCTCGCGCGACAGCGCATTTAAGCAGTTCGAATCGCTGGAGTATGGCTATCGTGCGATGTTTGTCCTGCTCGACACCTATGCACGGCGCTATGGGCTCAGCTCGATACGACAGATGATAACGCGCTATGCTCCACCTACTGAGAACTTTACAGATGGCTATGTGCGCTTTGTGGCTCGAAAGTCGGGCATCGCTGCCGATGAGAGGGTAGATAGCCGAAACCCCCGTGATATGGTGCCCATCGTGGCGGCAATGGCCGAAATCGAGAGTGGCGAAAGCCCCTCGATAGCCGATATTCACCGTGGCTGGAACCTCTTTGCACGCGACCGAGGTGCGGTGGCTGTGGAGTGAAGCGGAGGAAAATTGTAGCTCGCTTTTTGCATAAATGCAAAATAAATCCTAACTTTGGCGGTTGTTAATATCACAAAACGCAATATATGAACAAGAGAGTATTGGTTGCTGGTGGTGCAGGCTATATCGGTTCGCACACCGTAGTAGAGCTTACTAAGGCTGGTTTTGAGGTTGTTATCGTTGATAACTTCTCGAATAGCGACCCCTCGTCGCTCGACGGTATTCGTAAGATTACAGGCATCGAGCCCACCTTTGTAGAGGCCGACTGCTGCGACAAGGAGGCTATGCGCCGTGTATTCGAGCGCTACGACTTCGACTCGGTTATCCACTTTGCAGCATTCAAGGCTGTGGGTGAGTCGGTTGCTGAGCCTATGAAGTACTACCGCAACAACCTCCTCTCTTTCGTTACCATTCTCGAGCTTATGAAGGAGTACGGTCGCCACAATGTCGTATTCTCCTCTTCGGCTACGGTGTATGGTGATGCCGAGGTGTTGCCCGTAACGGAGCTTACACCCCGCAAGCCTGCCACCTCGCCCTATGGCGCTACAAAGCAGATGTCCGAGGATATTCTCCGCGATATGGTCTTTGCCACCGAGGGTCTCAATGGTATTGCGTTGCGATATTTCAACCCCATCGGTGCGCACCCCTCAGCACTTATCGGTGAGTTGCCCCGTGGTGTGCCCAACAACCTTGTGCCCTACATCACGCAGACCGCTGCCGGCATCCGTGAGTGCCTCTCAATCTTCGGTGATGACTATCCTACGCCCGATGGCTCGTGCCTTCGCGACTATATCGACATCGTAGACCTTGCCCGTGCCCATGTGGTGGCTATCGAGCGTATGGTTGAGGGTCGCAACAAGGAGCGCTACGAGGTATTCAATGTGGGCACAGGTCGTCCCGTATCGGTATTCGAGCTTGTCAAGGGCTTTGAGGCTGCCAACGACCTAAAGCTCAACTACAAGGTTGCTCAGCGCCGTGCAGGTGATGTTACGGCCGTGTGGGCAGATACCACGCTTGCCAACGAGGAGCTTGGCTGGCGTGCCGAGCGAGAACTCAACGACACGCTGCGTGCTGCGTGGGAGTGGGAGAAGTATGTAAGGGGCAATAAATAGTCTGTTGTGCCGTTTTAACTCTTAAACGAAGAATAATGAGAAAGTTTTTAGTGCTGCTACTCTTGGTAGCGATGACAATACCTGTGGCTGAGGCAAGGCGCCGTGAGACACCCGAGGAGATTGAGCGTAAGACACGCCATTATCAGGGTTGGGAGAAGGGTGTATCGTTGCGTGCCAGCCTTATATTCTATGAGCTTGACCGCACCCGCATCGTGGGCGAGAAGGCTGTACGCACCTATACCGACCAGGCGAAGTTTGGCGGTAATGTGATGCTCCATGCCGGATATTTTATCAACAACCACTGGAAGGTTGGTGCGGAGATTGGTGCTCAGATACAGTACAACCACACGGTAATTCCCGTATATGCCACTGCGCACTACTACTATGGCACACGCAAGAACTGCCTCTTCAACTTCGTAAACCTCGGTACTAACCTGCTCTTCGACAAAGGTATCCGTTTAGGCTCAAATTGCGCAGGTGGTGTCGGCTATCGTATCCAGGCCCCCGACAGCAAGTATAAGTATGATATTATGGTGGGCTACCAGGCGACACTTTTCCGCCCTCGTCCCGAGATGGAGGGAGTTTTCCAATATAAGGAGAGCGATGTTAAGCGCCATGAGTTTAATCAGGGTGTATTTATTGGATTTACTTTGACATTCTAATTTAAGGATAAATGTCGGTAGCGCATCAAACTGCATTCCACAAAAAAAAGACCGCCGAGGCGGTCTTTTTTCTTTAAGGTATCCGTTTAGTCAATAACCTTCAACAGCTCAACGAGGAGCTTCCAGAACTTATCAACGGTCGAGATCTCAAGACGCTCGTCGGGTGAGTGTACACCTCGGAGTGTAGGGCCGAAAGAGACCATCTCCAAGTGGGGGTACTTCTCAAGGAACAAGCCACACTCCAAGCCTGCGTGGATAGCACGCACCTTAGGCTCGGTAGCGAAGAGGTTGCGGTAGCACTCAACGGTGGTAGCGAGGAGCTTAGAATCGGGGTTGGGCGACCAGCCGGGATAGCCATCAGAGTGCTCTACATCGAAGCCTGCGAGGAAGAATACCGACTCGATAGTCTGCGCTGCATAGAGCTTGGCGCTCTCAACCGATGAACGCTGCGATGTGGTAATCGTAACCTTGCCCTCCTCGGTGTTGAACTTTACCGATGCGAGGTTTGACGAGGTCTCAACAAGGCCCGCAACGGCAAACGACATAGCCAAAACTCCATTGGGCAAGCCTACGATAGTGATAAGCAGTGCGCACATATCATCGTTAGACATAACCTCCGTAACCTTCTCCTCAACATCGTTTACCGTAAAGCGCATACGGGGCTCGGTGTGCTTGAACTCCTCCATAAGCTCCTGACCAAACTCCAAGAAGCGCTCCTCGAAATCCTCCTTAGCCTCGGCAGGAACACCCACGATAGCGTATGCCTCACGAGGAATAGCGTTGCGCAAGTTACCGCCATCGAACTTTGCCAAAGCAATCTGGAAGGTGTCGGCAGCGTTGTAGAGGAAGCGAGCAAGAAGCTTGTTTGAGTTGGCACGACCCTTGTCGATATCATCGCCTGAGTGGCCACCAAGAAGGTCGCCAACCTCCAAGCGAACAAAGGCGTAGCCCTCGGGAGCCTCCTCCTTGTCGTAATCCATAGTTGCAACGGTGTCGATACCGCCCGCGCAACCGATAAACAGCTCGCCCTCGTCCTCCGAGTCGAGGTTTACGAGATACTTGCCCGTAAGCATACCCTCACCAAGGCCGAAAGCGCCAGTAAGACCTGTCTCCTCATCAACGGTGAAGAGCGCCTCAATAGCGGGATGCTCAAGGCTATCATCGAGCAATACTGCCAACGCAGCAGCCATACCGATACCGCAGTCAGCACCAAGTGTAGTGCCCTTAGCCTTAACCCACTCGCCATCAATCCAGGGCTGGATAGGGTCGTTCTCGAAGTCGAACTCTACATCTGAGTTCTTCTCGCATACCATATCCATGTGCGACTGGAGAATCACTGCAGGGCGACCCTCAAAGCCCTTTGTTGCAGCCTTGCGGATAACAACATTGCCCGTCTCATCGGTCTGGTAGTCGAAGTTGTGCTTCTTAGCCCACTCCTCAAGCCAAGCGATAATCTTGCCCTCCTTCTTCGAGGGGCGAGGCACCTGGCAGATGTCATCAAACTGCTCCCAGATAAGCTGGGGCTTCAAATCTCTAATGCTCATAATTCTAAGGTATGTTTTATAAATTAGTAAATAAGTTTTCGTTGTCGGAAGATTCTATTTCGGTTGCTTTTGAATTTATTTTGCAAAATAATCTACAAAAGCAACTCGACCTAATTTATAAAACCTCCCTTTTTTTAATTAGTTAGTAGTTATCTCTCTCCTTCAAAAAGTTTCACGCCACGAAGCATCGGGTTACGGCGCGAGAGCACCACAGCCTCGATAGCGAGGAGTAGGATTGCCACGCCCAAGAACCACTGATACTGCTCCTCGTACTCATCGAAGATACGCTCGGTAAACTCCTCGGCCTCAATCTCGTCGAGCTTCTGAACGATGCCCTGAAGACCGAAATCCTCGTTACGCGAGCGTGTGTAGATGCCCTCGGTGGCGGCAGCAACCTGTTGAAGAAGCTCCTCGTTGAGCTTCGTAACGACCATATTACCCTCCTCGTCCTCGATATAGCGACCACCAATCTTGAGGGTCTCGCCCTCGGGTGTACCGATGCCGATAGCGCAGATGGTGATGCCCTCCTTGGCTGCCATCTCGGCTGCTGCAATAGCGCCCTCGTCGTGAGCCTCGCCATCGGTGATAAGGATAATGACGCGGTTGCTCTTGCTCGATGCTGTAAACGAGAGCGTTGCAAGCTCCAATGCTGCGCCAATATCGGTGCCTTGGTTACGGATAATCGAGGGTGATAGGCTTCGCACCTTCGACTCGGCCATCTTATAGTCCGAGGTGATAGGGAGAAGCACTTCGGCCTCGCCTGCAAATGCCACAACGCCCACTCTATCCTCCTTCATGCTCTCTACCAAGCGCGATATAGCGTATCGTGTGCGCTCCATACGGCTCGGCTCGATATCCTCGGCAAGCATCGAGTTCGAGACATCGACAACGAGCATTATCTCTCTGCCCTCGGTCTCTACGGTACGCAACTTCGAGCCTGTGCGTGGGCGGGCAGCTGCGAGCGTGAGGAAGATGGCGGCAACGGCCAACAGCGAAATCTTTATCCAGCCACGAGCCACCGACCTCTCGGGCATAAGCTCCGCCAAGGTTGCCTTGTCGCCAAAGCGCTCGAGGCGACGACGGCGCATAGCCACCACAGCCCAATAGACCAAAAATAGGGCGGGCACAACGGCTAAGTAGATAAGTCGCTCGGGGTATGCAAATTCAAAAATATCCATCTATAAAACTATGGTAATCGGTTAAGTATCAGGTAGCTGAGCGCAAATTCAGCAACCAAAATAAGTATTGCTAAGATTAGCCAACCAAGGAAAAGCTCCTCGTAGAGCAGGTGTTCGGTAACCTGTACCTCGCTACGCTCCATAAGGTTGATTTCATCGTAAATCTCGGCCAAGGCGTTGTTGTTCTCGGCACGGAAATATTTACCTCCGGTCATCGTGGCGATCTCTGTAAGTAGCTTCTCGTCAATCTCGACATCGGCCATTACCATCGTCTGGTTGCCAAACATATCGACCGCAGGATAGGGTGCTTGACCCTTGCGACCTACGCCGATGGTGTAGACCTTGATACCCATATCCTTGGCTATCTCGGCAGCCATAAGTGGCGATATTTGTCCGCGATTATTTACGCCATCGGTGAGCAGTACGACAACCTTAGATTTTGCGCTACTCTCCCTTAGGCGGTTTATTGCTGTTGCAAGGCCGTTGCCGATGGCCGTACCATCCTCGATAACACCGCTACGCAGACGCGCAAGGAGTGTCTGCACGGTAGATTGGTCGGTGGTAAGCGGACACTGCGTGAACGACTCGCCGGCGAATGCCACTACAGCAAGCCTGTCGCCGTGGCGCTCGCCCACAAACTCCGATGCGATCTGCTTGGCGGCCGTTAGGCGGTCGGGCTGAAAGTCGCGTGCAAGCATCGACGACGATATATCCATCGACAAGACGATGTCGATACCCTCTGTTGTTACCTCCTGCTCGCTATGCTCCTCTACGGGGCGGGCAAGGGCAACGATAAGGAGTGCTAAGGCTGTGAGTCGTAGCACGATAGGCAGATGGCGCAGATAGTAGCGCAGGGTGCGTGGAGCACGACCACGAATGGTCGTAACATTGAGCGCAGCGCCCTTTCTGCCCTGCCAGATATAGTGGGTGGCGATAAGCGGAATTATCAGCGCCAACCACAATATGTTGGGGTGTAAAAAGTTCATAATTACCAATTTTTCTTACCGGGAATGATATAGGCCTTCTCGCCCTCTTTCAGCTTCTCGTTGGTCTTATCCTCCTGAGCCTGAATAGCATCAAGCATTCGCTCCTGCTCGTCGCGGCTTATGCCACTTGGCGGTGGAGCTTCGCCCTCTTGCTCCTCTTCATCACCCTTGTTATCTTGGTTGTTATCCTTGTTTTGCGAATCCTCGTTCTGGTCGCCCTCGTTGTTTTGGTTGTCGTTCTTATCTTGGTTGTTCTCGTTGTTCTCGGGCTGGTTTTGGTCCTGATTTTGACCGTTGTTGCCCTCGTTATTTTGGTTTTGGTCTTGGTTCTGCTGCTGGTCTTGATTCTGGTTGTTCTGCTGATTCTGTTGCTGTTGCTGACGCTTCTGGTCTACAATGCGCTTGGTGAGGATATAGTTGTGCTTAACCTCTCTATCAGCGGGATTTAGCTTCAGCGACTCGCGGAACGAATTGAGCGCAGCCTCGTAGTTTTGTTGCAAAAATAGCCCCTCGCCCAAGTTGCGCAACACCTCGGCACGCCTCTCCTTTGTGAGTAGCTCATCGGCAGCAATCTGCTCAAAGAGGGTGTTTGCCACCTCGCCCTTTAGGGTGGTGTCGGCAGGGTTCGCAAGCATATTTTGAAGGTAGGCGTTAGCGCGGTTGTACAACGACTCATACTTTGTCGTGTCGTACTCCAAGGCCTCGTTGTAGCGGTTGAGGGCGTTGCGGTAGTTAAGGCGCTCAAACTGCTCGTTACCCTCGCGCACCAAGCGGCGCTCGGGGTAGTATTGCGCCATTGCAACACCCGCTGTGAAAAGCATCAACGCGGTGGTAACCAATATGTTAATAAACACTCTCATTACTCTCCAATTTTTGTTTCTACCGTGATCTCCTCCTTGCCCTCCTCGACCTCTTCACGCTTGGTGTTCTCCACAAAGTAGTAGGCACGGCGATAGTTCTCCTCGTTCTCCTCGGCATCGGGCTCCGCCTTGGCAAATTTCACCATATCGGCAGTGCGCAAGATTGCCACAAGGTCCATACGGCTGTCGCGCGGAATATCCTTGTCGCTGAGCGCCTCGATAATCTCGTCGGTGGTCATCTCCAATGCGCCAACCTCCCACATTTCAGCGATATACAGACGCAAAATGTCCGTTAGCGAGGTGTAGTACAATTTGAACTTGCCATTCTGCCATAGCTTGCGGTACGAGAGCTCGACAAGTGCCATATTCGCCACTATATGGGGCGGCAGGCGGTGCTCAGGCTTCGTGGCGGTGATACGATTTTTAAGGTATTTGTTCCACACAACGATGCCTGCCCAAATGAGCAATGCTAAGATAATCAGCGATATAACGCCATATATGGTGTAGTCGCGAATCTCGGCAAATATAAAGGGCAGAGGCTTCTGCGTGGTGATGCCCTCCTTAATCAGAAGCTCGGCGGCACGCAACGAGTCGACCTTGACGCCCTGCTGAGGGTCGGCAACAAGGAAACTCAGCGTGTCGAGGTGCTCATAGCGTGGCACGATTAGCGTTAGCTCCTCATCGGTGCGCAGGGTGTCGGGCACATCACGGTTCTTCTCGAAGTAGAGAATCGTGGGGTGCAGGTGCATCGTGCCTGTCTCCATTACTGCCAAGCGGTAGCGCTTGCGGATATGGAGTGTGCGGTTGTCTACCGATATGGTGTCGATAGGAAAGCTCTCTACCAACTCGAAAATATCCTCATCGTAGTCGGTAAATGTCGACATCTTGATTTTGCGCTTCGCCAACTCCTCGCGCTCCTTCTGCGATAGCCTATCGCCAAAGTCGGGTATGCCAATCTCCGTAGCACGGTCCTTCGTAATATCGAGGATGTAGTCGAAGTGGTCGCCCACCTCCACCGTGTCGCGCGAGAACGAGCCACTTAGCGTGGGTCGCTGAGCCTCGGCGTAAGGTTGGGCAACAACGAGCGCCACCACCACAAGGAGTGAGCGGAAAATATTGCTAATTATGTTGTTACGCTCCGTCATCGTTGCTTAAACATCTTGATAAGTTCTTTGACATAGTCGCCATCGGTTGCCACCTCGGCGATGTCTATGCGGTTGTGGCTCAGACGACTACGCACCTCGTCCATCGCCCTGTCGTAGCTCTGCTGCCAGTAGTCGCGCACACGGCGTGATGATGTGTCGAGCCACTCACGGCGACCCGTTTCTAAGTCGGCAACCTCCACGATGCCCACATTGGGCAGCGTGCGGTCGCGCTCGTCGTAGATGCGCACTGCCATAATATCGTGCTTCGATGATGCAATCTTCAGTGCATCATCAAAATGCTCGTTGTCCGCTTCGGCATTTACCAAGTCCGAAAGAAGGAAGGTTGTGGTGCGCTTCTTGTTCACACCCACCAAGTAGCGTAGGGGCACCGACAGTGCGGTGCTCTCGCCCGATGGCTTAAAGCCCACCAACTCGCGGATAATCATCAAGATATGGCTACGACCCTTCTTCGGTGGGATAAACTTCTCGATGCGGTCCGAGAAGAGTATGCAGCCCACCTTGTCGTTGTTCTTTGCTGCCGAGAAGGCGAGTGTGGCGGCAACCTCGGTGATTACATTCTTCTTGGTAAGCTCCTTTGAACCGAACATACGCGATGGCGAGACATCGACCAAGAGCATCATCGTCAGCTCACGCTCCTCCTCGTAGACCTTGATATGGGCACGGTCGGAGCGGGCTGTAACATTCCAGTCGATATCGCGGACATCGTCGCCCACGCGGTACTCCCTCACCTCGGCGAACGACATACCACGGCCACGAAATGCCGTGTGGTACTTGCCCGCAAAGATTTCGTCCGAAAGACCGCGCGTCTTGATTTCGACCTTGCGTACTCGGCGTAAAATATCGTTCTCGGTGAGCGTCATTAGGGAACAATTACATTGTTGAGAATGTCGGTGATAATCTGCTCGGTGGTGATGTTCTCGGCCTCTGCCTCGTAGCTAAGGCCGATGCGGTGGCGCAATACATCGTGCGATACGGCACGCACATCCTCCGGAATTACATAGCCACGACGCTGGATAAAGGCGTAGGCACGCGCAGCCTTTGCTAAGGCGATGCTTGCACGAGGCGAGCCACCATAGGCGATAAGGGGCTGAAGGTGCTGCAACGCTTTGTACTCGCCGGGCTCGCGCGTAGCGAAGATGATGTCGATGATATACTTCTCAATCTTCTCGTCCATATATACCATATTTACCACCTTACGCGCGCGCATGATATCCTCGGGCGAAATCACCTTATTAACCTCGGGCATACCCTCGCCTGATAGGTTCATACGGATAATGTCGAGCTCCTCCATACGCTTGGGGTACGAAATCTTCGCCTTAAGCATAAAACGGTCCACCTGTGCCTCGGGTAGGGGGTATGTACCCTCCTGCTCCAAGGGGTTCTGCGTTGCCAATACGAGGAATGGTGCGGGTAGCGAGTATGTGGTATCGCCGATTGTTACCTGCTTCTCCTGCATCGCCTCCAAGAGGGCAGACTGCACCTTGGCTGGCGAGCGGTTAATCTCGTCGGCAAGGATAAAGTTGGCGAAGATAGGGCCTCGCTTGACGGTAAACTCCTCGTTGCGCTGCGAGTAGATCAGCGTACCGATAAGGTCGGCAGGAAGCAGGTCGGGAGTAAACTGTATGCGGGCAAACTTGGCATCTACGGCCTTCGATAGGGTTGTGATTGCCAAGGTCTTAGCCAAGCCGGGGACACCCTCAAGGAGAATGTGTCCGTCCGACAAAAGACCGATAAGGAGGGTGTCGATAAGGTGCTGCTGACCCACAATCACACGCGCCATCTCCTTGCGCAGGGTATCGACAAAAATCGACTCCTGCTCGATATGAGCGTTAAGCTCTTTGATATTAACTACTTCGTTCATCAAGGTATGTTCTATAAATTAGTAAATCAGTTATTCGTTGTCGGCAGATTCTATTTCGGTCGCTTTTGGGCTTATTTTGATATATTTCTCATTTTTACTCGGTTACAATGCCCGCATTGCGCCCTCATAACAAATAAGAAATCTAAACAAAATAATCTCCAAAATCGCCTCGACCTAATTTATAGAACCTACCTTATTTATATTTTTAATTTTTGTAGTATTCGCCAAATGGCGAACGCCTAAAATGGCTATATTATTGCAAAGATACGAAAAAAGAGTATTGGTTACACCACTTGAGGCATAAATTGTTGCAAGAGATGGTTGCTAAAGGTGGTAAAAATAGGAAAGGGAGATAGTTGTAGTTATCTCCCTTTCCTATTTTTTTATGTTGATTAAGGCTTAGTATTCGGCAAGCACCACACCTGTTACGGGCGACACGGCAAATTTGCCATCATCAACAGGTAGTGAGCCCATACCCTCGGCAACGACCGTTGTGCCATCGGTGAGCCACTTGTAGTTGCCCTCAGGGATAGTAAACTCTACGCCCTCGCGTGAGCCGTTGAGGAGCACCACGATGTGCTTGGCGCTGTCGATACCCTCAAGATTATCAAGTACAAAGCCTACGGCAGCCTCGTTCTCGACCTCGATAAAGCTGAGGTGTTCACGCACAGCCTCGGCAGTGCCAAGCGAGAATGCGGGGTGTGCCTTGCGCATAGCGATAAGACCCTTGACAAACTCTACAAGCGAGCTATATTCGCTCTTTAGCGACCAGTCGATAGCGTTGTACTTATCGGGCATATTAAAGGTGTTCTTCTCGCCAAGTTTCGAGCGGAACATCTCCTCGCCACAGAAGATAAAGGGAACGCCCTGCGAGGTGAATACGCCGAGGTGGGCAAGGCGCACCATCTGAAGCAGCTCCTCCTCCGAGGCCTCAGGCGAGATATGTGTCAGGCGGTCGCGCAGGTTGTGGTCATCGTGGCACGCTACATAGCTGATATGCTGTGTTGGCGCTGCTGTCCACGCTCCCTCGGGGCGCTGTGCCTCAGGGTGGTCGATAGCGCCTACAATACCAAATTTCAGAGCCTCCTTGTTGCCCTCGACGCCGTGTATAAAGCCACCCTTCGAGAGGTCGAGCGTGCCACGCAGAGCATCACGGATATCGTCGGAGAATGCCGCAACACCGGGCATCTGGTATGTGTAGCGCTTGAATGCCAGTTTCTTTTCATCGTAGAGGGGTGCAGATGCTGCCCAGCCCTCGCCATAGAGCAAAATATCGGGGTTGAGAGCCTCCAAACGGCTACGGATAAGGTTCATAGTGGCGATGTCGTGGATTGCCATAAGATCGAAGCGGAAGCCATCGATATGATACTCCTTAACCCAGTACTCCAACGACTCTACGATATACTTCTGCATCATAGGCTGCTCGCTGGCAGTCTCGTTGCCACAGCCTGAGCCATCGGCAAACGAGCCATCTTCGCGCATACGGTAGAAGTAGCCGGGCACGGTGAGCTCAAAACCGCAGTTCTCGGTAGAGGTGGTGTGGTTGTAGACAACATCGAGCACAACCTTCAAGCCCGCCTTGTGCATAGCCTGAACAAGAGTCTTTAGCTCGCGCACACGAGCCTCAGGGTCGGCAACGGTGGTGGCGTAGGTGCCCTCAGGTGCCGAGTAGTTTTTAGGCTCATAGCCCCAGTTGTACTGGTCGGTGGGCTTAGACTCATCAATCGAGCCAAAATCGGCAGTGGGGAGCAGGTGGATATGCGACACGCCCATCTCGACAAGGTGGTCGAGGCCTGTTGCAAGACCCTCCACGGAGCGTGTGCCACGCTCGGCCATACCGAGATACTTGCCGGGGTAGCTGCTACCTGCCGAGGCGTGTGCCGTCATATCGCGGTAGTGCATCTCGTAAATCACTATCTCCGAGGGCTTTACCTCAGGCGCCTTGTCCTCTGCCCAACCCTCAGGGTCGGTGTCGCGAAGGTCAATAATAGCGCCACGATCGCCATTGACATTGAGCGCACGGGCGAAGATACCCGCTGTCTCCTTAAGTTGCTTGCCATCGACGGTTACGGCAAAGGCGTAATACTCGCCCTTGTGGTCGCCCTCGGCAACAGCGCGCCAAAGTCCCGCTTCGGCACGCTCCATAGCAATCTCCTCGCTAAGCGTGTCGCCATCATAGAGGCGCACAACAACCCCCTCGGCCGTAGGTGCCCACACCTCGAAGGTGGTCTTCTCGGCGGTGTAGTCCATCTCCAAAATAGGCTTCTCGGGCACGGGGAATGGCTCCTTGTCGCCTGCACACGATACGGTGGCGGCAGCCATAATCATCGCTACGCCACTCTTGAAAAGTTGTAACAGTTTCATTATGCTTATCTTGTTTAGTTTGTGTTCCGTAAGGGCAAAGTTAGTTGTTATCTCTGGAAAAATCTAACGAATGAGGGAAAATAATGATGGCGGCACTGGTGTTCAGTGACTTATGAGGACTTATGATGAAAACCTCGCCGATGCGAAAGTGCAAGGAAATGAAAGGTAATGAGGGCGAACGGTTTTCAAATCATTACCCGATAACGAGGTAAGGTTATAGGTCGTTGGAGTCTATTTCTACTCTCTGCCATATTCTGCATAGCAGTGTACAACTCGCTGATAACTAATTTTGTAACCAAAAAAGAATTAGATTATGCGAAGTACATTTAAAGTGCTGTTCTACGTGAACGGAAGCAAGGAGAAAAACGGTATTGTCCCCATTATGGGGCGAGTTACAATCAATGGTTCAGTGGCTCAATTCAGTTGCAAACTGACCATTGCAAAAGCAATGTGGGATGCCAAAGGCAATCGGGCAAAGGGTAAGAGCAAAGAATCGAGAGACATCAATTTGGCTTTGGATAATATCAAGGCTCAAATCATCAAACATTATCAGCGCATTTCGGATAGAGAAGCGTTTGTAACTGCCGAAATGGTACGTAACGCTTATCAAGGTATCGGAACGGAATATGAAACATTGCTAGGTGCATTTGATAAGGACAACGAGAGTTTCAAGAAGCGTATCGGCATAGACCGTGCAGCAAGTTCCTACAAGGTGCGTGTAAGGTCACGAAATCATTTGGCAGCATTCATCAAAAAATGCTATAAACGCAGTGATATTTCTATGCTTGAACTTACCCCCGACTTTATCAAGGAGTATGAAATCTATCTCTCTACCGATGCAGGACTACATAATGGCAGCGTATGGTCGCATTGTATGTGGCTGAAAACAATTGTTTCAAAAGCTCATTACAACGGACTGACACCGAGAAATCCATTTGCTCAGTATCGGGTAAATCAGAACATCAAGGAGCGTCAATACTTGACCGAAGATGAAATCAAGGCTGTAATGACACACGAATTTGCGGATAAGAAGTTGGCTTATATCCGAGACCTATTCGTGTTTGCAAGTTTTACTGCCTTGTCATTCGTGGATATTAAGGAACTGACCACCGATGATATTCTAGAAATTAACGGAGAGAAGTGGATTCTATCTAAGAGACACAAAACAAAGGTCAATTTCCAAGTGAAGTTGCTAGATATTCCATTGCAGATAATCAAGCGTTACGAGAGGTTTCAGGAGGACAAACTCGTGTTCCCTAATCTTAACTATTGGAACATCTGTAAACCACTGAAAAAGATGATAAAAGAGTGTGGAATAACGAAGGATATTTCCTTCCATTGCACACGCCATGGATTCGCTACGCTTGCTCTCAGTAAGGGCGTTCCAATTGAGAGTGTAAGCCGAGTTTTGGGACATACGAACATTACCACGACACAAAAGTATGCCAAGATTACCACCGAGAAAATCGACAAGGATTTGACGATGTTCGGCAACAGACTTAATCAATCTTTTAGTGAAATTTCAATAGCAATGTAACTATGGAACGAGCAATTATAACAATCAGCGAAAATGGCAAGGTAAATATTCCAAGCGGTAATGTTTGGATGTCAGAAATGGAATTGGTGGAGTTGTTCGGGGTAATATCCCCGACACTCCGAGCCGCTATAAAAGCGATATACAAGAGTGGAACGCTTTGTCCTGTAAGCACCCAACGATGTGATTTGGCTACGCCTAAAAGTTGGGCTACATTCTACAATCTTGAAGTGGTCATTGTACTGGCATTTCGGTTGAAGACCTATGAGGCAAGCAGGATAAGACAAAAGGTATTGGAGAGTTTGTGCAAGCGAAAAGAGAATGAAATCAACCTACTCATATCGTTAGGACATGATGCCCCAATGAACAGAATATTATCATAATTCAATAGGTAAAAGGCATTTAAGCCTGTTTGGTTACATTACAACCGAAAATCTTTTATACCTTTGCATAAGGTTTAAGCAATAGAGAGATATGACTATGAAGGATTTAACCGTT
>SUZB01000023.1 GCA_015060115.1 Rikenellaceae bacterium
CGAACAGAGAAGTTAAGCTCACTCACGCCGATGGTACTGCCTATTTAGGTGGGAGAGTAGGTAGCCGCCTCTTCAAGGAGCAAGCCAAATTGGTTTGCTCCTTTTCTTTTTGTGTATAGCGGCACATATTTTGCACAAGACTTACTCGGTGGCGAGGGCTGTACTAATAGTACTATCCCTCGCCACCTCATTACGCTATGCACAAAATCTGCACCACTCTGCCCAAAAATTAAGAGGAGCAAGTTCTTTGTTTTGTGCAAAATTGACGCTATCACACATAAGGAGCAAACCTTTGGCTCCTTGAAGAGGCGACTACCTACTCTACTGTATATGTCTTTGCTATTGTTGTGAGAGAGCTTAACTGCTCTGTGTAACAGAGGAAAATCGTGCAAGTCGAGTGCAGAGTGATATTCTTCACTATGCCGAGACGCCGCCGATTTAAGCCGAGAATAGATTGCGTAGCAATCCTCGGCAAGTTAAGCTCAACCATTGTGCAGAGGCTTTGTATTGTGTGTATTTGCCTCGAGCTGCGCTCTGGGTACTGTTGGTTATTTGGGTATAATGTTTAACTTGTGAGCGATATAAGATGCACCATTTGCGAAAGTTTTGAGGAGCAGTTATTCGTAGTTATACACTCGCTGTGCCACTTACTCCTGCACTCTTATACCATTTTTGGGTTATTATAAATTGTTTGATTTTTCCTCTCTGAATTATCTCGTATCTGCACTATTTCTATTTTATTGGTGCGATATTATTGACCTTTTTTGAGCGTTGTTCTCTTTGGTAAAGGGTTGAGTATTACAATAATAACATATAGATTTATTGTAATATTGGACTATAATCGCTATATTTTACCCTAAAAAGTATTGTAAATAGTTCAATTTTGTATTAATTTTCAATTTGGACTTTTTTCATGCAATATTCTTATTACTTTTGTATTGTGCAAATGTACTAAACTATGGATAATTATACCTTTATTCCTTCGCCCATTAGTGAGTCAAAATGGGAATTTATCTCTGATAACTGCGATAGTGTTAAGGACTACAACTCCGAGGATTTCACTATCGGGTATCAGCTTTCGGGAAAGTGTCGCATAATATATAGTGATAAGAGTATTGATGTTGCCGAGCACTCGTTATTTCTTATAGAGAAGGGGTGTTTCAAGGTTGATGCAAAGGTAGGAAGCTCTGGTAGTTTCGAGCAGGTATTATTCTCGCTCAAAACAGAGGCTCTATTCGGCAATGCTTCGCGCGATGAGTCGCGTCGTGAGAAGCGCTTTGAGCATGCAGTACTCACGGGAATAATCTCAAGTCTTACGATAGAGGATTTGGCGGAACACTGTTGTACATCGTTATCGACCTTTAAGCGTCGTTTCAACGAGCGTTTTGCTCACTCGCCACACCGTTGGTTTGTGCGTTGTCGTCTCGATATTGCTGAGCGCGTAGCGGGAATATCCTCGATTGCTGTTGCTGACCTTGCAGAGATGTGCGGTTTTAGCAATACATCGCACTTTATTAACGCCTTTCGCAACCGCTTTGGTGCTACTCCCTCGCGTCATGCACGAATCCGCCATAGTCGCAGACAACAGAGACTATAATTCGATATCGTAGTCCACCATCTCTCTATCGTCCCACTCGGTAATCTGTAGGCCAGAGTAGTCGAAGAGTGCCCATAGGCCGTTTTGCCTTACCCAAGAGTTGCCATCTTTTGCGCTATACTCAACAATCTCATACTCTGCCTTTATCACCTCGCGACCTGAGGTATCGATAAGCCCCATCATCTTTTCGTCGGTCATCACCATAGCCCTCCCCTCATCGAAATCCGATGCCCAAACATACCGAGGAGCTATCACCATATTGCCATTTTCATCTCTAAAGCCAACGCCCTCAGCGGTAACCATTCGTCGTCGTCCCTCGCGCAGTGGAATATACTCTGTGCGGTATGCCGATAAAGGCTCGTTTAGGCAGTTGTCAGCCTGTGCAACACTCTTAATCTCAGTGCATAATGCCTCCACTTGTTTACTGTCGCCACCATACCCTATGGTTGTGTAGTAGAGTCGTATAGGGTGCCAGTAGCCGTTACGATCAACGATAATATTCTGCTTACGGAGGTTATTATGGCTGATGTCGGCACGGCGCATACGCTCTTCAAACTCCCTAAGTCCACTAAGTAGCTTTTCTTGCGACATAGTAAGCATAGCGCTTTCGAGTATCTCGCCCTGCGGGATATCCTCTAAGATGATGCTTGTATGGCTGTTTAGCTCGTGATGTAGAATTGTGAAGTTGCCAATTAGCTCGCCTCGCTCACCGTGCAGTATGGCGTATGCACGCTCAGCAAGCGCCATAGCTAGGTTGGTTATCGGGGCGTGTAGTAACACATCGCGGTTGGCAACAACAGCGCGACACTCGGCAAAGTGTGTGGTACGACATAGCGCCTCGATGCAGTGTGGTCGTACGGTAGCAAAGCGGGCTGTATCGTGCAGCGCATTGTGGAAGTCCTGAATTGAGCAGTAGTCCATTGTTAGTTGCGTTTTACACTTTCGGAGCCAATATTGAGTATCGACATCAGTTCGCCAAACGAGGCGTTGAAGGCAACACATCGGTAGGGGCCTTGCTCGGCGCGTTGCCCCTCGATTGCCGACTCTAAGCTCTTGGGCAGGATACTCGACATACGGAACAGCATATTTTGGTGCGGGCACTCGCTCGTGTAGTTATACTCACGAGGGAATGTTACGGGGCGCTGTACGGTATTTGCGCCAAGATGTATGTTGAATAACAGCGTATTACCATCTTTGGTGGAGGAGCTCTTTATGCGCTCGGCGATGCTTATCATCTCATCTATCGTAGCATCCGTAGGCTCGCCATCCGAGATATTGAAGACCATAGGCGGGAAGCTCTGGCGGTTAGCAGGCTCGTTGCACCACCTCTCCACAAGGTCAGCAACGACAGTTAGCGCCTCAAACATAGGTGTTGCTCCCGTAGCCTTGGCATCTATCCAAGGGCGAATAGAGTAGGTCGTGCTACAATCCTCCTCTATGGCATCTTTGCAGATAAAGGTGTAGTCGCGCATCTCAGGAGCTATGGTTGCGAGGTGTGCGATAGAGTGAAAACCCTCGGCGGGCAGCAACGACTCTATGCCATCGCCAGAGTAGCCGATGATGGCGATGTCGTAGTAGTCGCGCAGGCCATCGTAGCGTGTGGCAAGCGCCATAAGCTCATCTATGAGGTAGTTGCAGGCGAAGGCGATAGCCTCCGCCTTCGACATAACGAGGTTGTTAATCGTCGTAATCTCCTGCATAGATGTCGAGCAATCGACGACTAAGATTATGGCTGTGCGATGTGTGCGTGTTATGCGTTGTTCGTACATGGCTAAATAATCCTTCGTGAGCGTGTTTGGTCTGTTACTCGCATATTTTGAAGGTCGGCACCCTCAATTATGACGATACCGGGGCTGGTGCCTACGCGGATGTCGCCAAGCGATGCCTCTAAGCCGAGTGCCTCGGCGCCGTTGCGTGTAGCCCATATAAGTAGCTCATCGAGAGGAATATCGCCCAGCAGGCGCATATTCTCAACCATCGAGAGGTGGCGTGCCGAGGCCAAAGAGTCGGTGCCAATAGCAATCTTTACTCCTGCATTGCGCAGAGTCTCTACGGGAGGCTCGGTGCGTGAGATAAAACGGTTGGATTCGGGGCAAAGCACCCAGTATACGCCATTTGTGAAGTGCTGCTCTATTGTCGCTATATCCTCTTTGGTGGCCTTTACATTGTGAATGAGCAACATACGGCGGTTGGCGGGTATGCTCTTCGCCACTCGCTCAGCTGGTGTGCCATAGTGCAGGAAGTCGGTTGCCCAGCCTTGACGCTCGTACCAGTCGTGTAGTGAGCCATAGTTGTCGAAGAGCGCCTTCTCGTCATCGGACTCCAAGAAGTGGAGCGATAGGGGAGCGCTGCCATCGGCACAAATTGCTCTAAATGGCTCATCCTGCACCGAATATATGGAGTGGGGTGTTAGCGAGCAGTTGTCGCCCGATGCCATTGTGCGTGCCGCCTCTACCGAGTGGTTATTTAGCCCGAAGAACTCTATAAAGGTGTGATAATGAATTGCTGAGCGCTCCTTGACGGGCATCACCAAGCGGTCGTTTGCAATATCGGCGACAGCCTCGATGCCCTCCTCCCACATCTCGGCATCAGCTACCGAGGCAGCGCGTAGGCGCTCTTCTGTGGTGAAGTTGTTGCGCACACGCCCTATGGCGCCCGCAAAGCCGGCAAAGCCACTGCCTTCGGCAATGGCACCACGAAGGTACGACAGCTCAAGGTGGCAGTGGGCATTTACCATGCCCGCAGTAAGTATGCCGGGGTAGAACTCTACGCCGGCGCGGTTGTCGATGCTATCGGTCTGCTCAATAGATGTGATTGTGCGGTCGTCAACCTCGATGATGATATTTCGCTCAAGGCGACCGTTAATTAGTGCGTAGTGCGATGCTATCTTTCTTCTCATGGCTTTCGATGGGTAGTGGCTCTTGGCTTGGGAGCGTATCGGCCGTAAAGCCCATCATCAGCGCATAGTTGAAGATGCGCAGGTTGAGTTGCATACGGTAGAGGCTGTCTACCGATGTCTCAACGGGGAGAACACGCTCCACCTCCAAGTTGCGGATTGTGATATCTGGGAGCTTAGACTCCTCGTTTTTGGGGTGGTAGTACATATCGAGGCATAGCACCTTGTGGATGCTGTCAAGCGATACTTTGCGTGTGTATTTGCCTTCGCGACGGCGTGAGAGCATCGTTGTCTGGTGTAGGCTCTCGGTAGAGTCGGCGAGGAGGGTGTGTATCTCGGCACGCGAGTTACGATTCTCATCGAGCGAGTCGATAAGATACTCGAAGCGTATGGTGTAGTCGCCCGGCACTATGTCGTTGATGCGGATGCGGAGCTTCGAGGTGTCGCGGAGGGTGTTTACTCTGATTAGCGTATCGCTATAAACGATGCGTGTAAGTGTTCTTTGTGCTACACGGTCGATGGTGTCGAGTATCATAACCTTGTACTGCTCAGCGCGATACTCCTCTTCCAACCTCTCCGATGCTGCTGTAACAAGGTCGCTGAGCATGGCACTCTTGCGCTGCGAGAATGTCTTCATCGTGTGGCGAATGTCGGCCGTGGTGTAGCCGTAGCGCTCGAAGATAGGCTCATAGATGTTTAGCGAGTCGGCACCTTTGCCCTCCTCGTTGTAGTAGGCATTGGCGAGGAAGCAGTCGTGGAAAATCTTCACGAGATCCTCGTCGGGAATCTCCTTGGGGCCCTTGCAACCTACGGCCACGATAGCCATCAGGCAAACGACCAAGAGTCGGAGAGCATATTTTGTAACACTAAAAAATCTCATATCGTTATAATCTCTTTTTGCGTAATGTGTGTGCCACGGTAAGGCGCGATACGGCGATGCCTATCAGGAGGAATATCGCCACCACAAGGAGGGTATCATCGGCGCGTAGCTCTACGGGGTAGCTGTCGATGATAGCGCCACCATCGGGCATACCCACCCAGCCAAAGTGCTCCTGACCAAGGCTTAAGCCTATGCCTACGATAGCGCCTACCGCAGTGCCGAGCATCGTCAGCAGTATGCCCTCGCCAACGAAGATATTGCGGATTAGCGCACGGTCGGCACCCATAGCGCGGAGTGTTGCGATGTCGCGTTGCTTGTCGGTTATCAACATCACCACCGAGCCTACAATAGATAGGGCTGCAACAATGGCGATAAGTGCGCCAATAAGCAGTACAGCGACCTTCTCCATACGAAGTATCGCATTCATAGAGGCATTCTTCTCCTCGCGCGTTCTTACCTTGTAGTTCTCGCCGACACTATCTTCCAACGCTTGGCAAATGGCCTTTTTATCGCTATTTTCCGCCACGCTTACCACGATGCCTGATAGGCGGTCGGGGTAGTTGGCAAGGTGTTGCAGGCGCTCGATGCTCGTCAGGGCGAGCGTAGCATCAATATCGGCGTTGGAGTCGATGATGCCACCAAGTTGCACCTTTGCCCGCGATAGTCCCGACATAGGCAGAAGCGTAGATAGCTGCTTGCGGTTAAGAGCATATAGCGCAACCTCGCTACCGAGGTTGTAGGCGCCAATATCCGAGGCAAGGCCGTAGCCGAGGACAATGTCGCCATCAACGGTTGCTGCCTCGATGCTTCCACGCCCAACAAGCGAGGCTATTGGCAGGGCATCGCAATAGAGGCTGTCGATACCGCGTAGTGTAACGGCTGTATGGCGGTCAGCGACAGAGAGCATCACGCTCTGCTCGATATATGGAGCTACGGCCTCGATACCCTCAATTTTGCGGAGTGCATCGAGGTCGATAGCATCGGCCTCGAAGGTCTGGCCACGCTCGGCCAAAATCTCGATGTCGGCATCTACTGCCGAATATAGCTCCTCGATGGTCGCATTTAGCCCGTTGAATACCGCAAGTAGCACGACAAGGGCTGCCGTAGGCACCGCCACAGCCACCAAACTCACAGACACGATAATATTTATCACCGAGTGCGACTTCGGCGAAAACATATATCTTCGGGCAAACTTCGACCAAAGCATAGCCTTCTTAAGGGCTACTTTTTTAACAAGTTGTCGATATTCTCGACATACTCCAACGAGTCATCGAGGAAGAACTCCAACTCGGGGACAATCTTGAGCTGGTTGCGGATGCGTGCGCCGAGAGTGCGACGAATGAGCCAACCCTTCTCGCGAATAGCCTCGAGCGTAGCCTCGCTACGGTCAAAGGGGAAGATGCTGACATATACCTTAGCGTATGCCAAGTCGGGAGAGATGCGCACAGTGGTAACCGTTACTAACGAGCCACGAGTGTCATCTGCCAAGTCACGCTGAATTATCTCTGCAAGGTCGCGCTGAAGCAAACGCGCAATTTTCTGCTGTCTTGTAGTATCCATCTTTTTATCGTTATATGTTCTGTAAATAAGTTCTCTTTGGGTGACATTGCTCATTTTGAATGAGCCTGCCTAAAAAATGATTTTCTATCTCCTTGGCGGTGGTGTAGAGCGGTTGCCACTGGGGCGACTGCCACCTGTCGAGGGCTTGCCTCCACCTGTCGAGGGTCGTGAGCTGCGGCCTGAGTTATTCACATTTGCTGCGCCACTCTGCTCGCTGAAGTTGAAGTTCTTCAGGCGAGGCTCCCTCTTGCGGCGAGGCACCCACCACTCCTCAAATCCCGCCTTGTTGAAGCGCCAGCCGAGAGTGAGAGATATATTGAGGTTGTCCAATGGCGAGCGCAGTGGCGAGTAGTAGAATGGGTTTTCGCGACCATCTGTCGAGTTGGAGTAGTACTTGTTGCGGTTCTTCAGAATGTCGGAGTAGCCGAAGTTGTAGCGAGCACGCACACCTATCTCCACCTGCTTGATAAGCACGGCAAAGCCCAAGCCACCTGCCAAGCCATAGCCAAAGCGGTTGTCGCGCGGAACCTTCCATTCGTACTTGCCTGCGGGGTAGCGATCTTTCTCATACTCGTAGTTCGATGATAGGTTGTACGATAGCACCAGCGCAGCATCGAGGTAGATGCGCAGTCTATTCTTCGCCAAGTAGAAGTGGGGTTGCCATACGATAGGCAACATTATGGAGTTAATCTTGCGTGAGTAGTATTGGTAGTGGCGTATCTCCTTGCGATTCTCGCCATCATCAATCCACTCCGATGTGTAGGCATACGCCACATGGAAGCCACGCTCCAAATACTCAAGGTCGAGACCAAAGGTGCCCACAAAGCGAGGCTTGGGGCTATAGTAGCGCCACGAGACGCCAAAGTTCTCCGAGCCCCACATAATCTTCGTAACCTCAGCAGGGTAGAAGCGTGCCATCGAAACACCCGTACCACCTGTGAGGGTCAGGGTGTGCTGTGCTTGCACCTCGGTCGTAAAGAGGGCTACAAACGCAACAACGAGTAGCGCTATGCGTAAAATCGTTCGTCTAAGGTGTATCATCGTCGTAGTCCTCCTCCCATAGTGTTGCTTCTCAGTCCGCCGGCACCCGTAGAGCCACCAAGGCCGCCTCCGAGGCCACCGCCAAGGCCACCGAGACCTCCGCCCATACCGCCGAAACCTGCAGACTGATTGTTATTATTCTTGTTTGCCGCCTCCTGACGCTTCTTGGCCATCTCCTCGGCAACCTTCTTAAGACGCTCATCCTCCTTGTCGTCGAGCATCTTGTTGAGCGACTCCATCGTAATAGGCGCAAAGAGCACATCCATATCGACAGTGACATCAAACTCCCAGTTTGCCTTGGTGGCGATAAGCTGTTCGTTCTTCTCATTGGTGTATATCTCGGTACGCTCGGGCTGTCGCATAAGCACCATATCGCCCGTATCCCACTTGCCGTTGCCGTTGAGGTCCTCTACAACACGCACCATAACCTCGCCGGGGTTGATATACTCGAAGATATAGTCGCCAGGCGTAACATTGCGTATCTCCTTCTGAGTCTTGCCCTGAGCGTTGGTGAGTTGCAGGATATATTTCGCTTGGGTGTTGCTGCTCGTAACCGTAACCTTCAAAGTGGTGTACTTCGCAGGGTCGGAGCCTGTATATTTGCAAGTTATGGTGTCGTTTTGCTCGCGTGCCGTATTTTCAAATACTCCCGAAGGTATCATAAGCTCGTAGGTGGCCAGAGCCTCCCACTCGGCGCGTAGCTCATACTTACGGCGGTTGAGCGTATCCTGCACAAAGTGGTAATTAACCTTTGTAGTGTCGCCATTTATCATCTTGCGAAGCACAATATTTGCCGAGTCGAACTTCGTGAGCGGGTAGTCAAACGCCAACTTGATATGCTTATCCTTATTCAACTCGCCCGAGGTGTCCATCGTAACCTTAAAGGGGTTTTGGGGCTTAGGCTCTTCGTAGGGCATACCAGCCTTCTCGGCTCTCTCTCGCTCCTTCTCCTGCTTCTCGCGCTCCTCTCTCTCGGCCTTCGACTCGGTGTATACCCACGCCAGGCGTAGCTTATCTGTGGTCTCGACAAGGTTGTTGATAGAGTCGTGCTTGAAGTAGGTGATTGTGCCCTTGATGGTGTCGGGAAGCTCCTCGGCAGGCATATCAAACCACAAAGCTACAGTATCCTTGCCTACGGTCTGTGGGTCGTAGATGACGCGCTCCGAGGGTATAGAGTCGAACTCCAACTTTACAACTTCGGGGTTCTGAGCACCGAAATAGAGCATCGCCTTGTGGCGTGTGGGGCGCTCCTGAGCACTCAGCGTCTGGCGCATAAAGCGACGATCCATAAACATGCGGAAGTAGGTCTGCGCCTCGGCCGAGGGGTAGTGGCGCAACGAGTCAAACCAGATGGTGAAACCGGGCATACGGCTGGGGTTGCATACCGAGTCGAGGAAGCCAATCTGGTCTACCGAGGGCTCATACTCCATATTGCCGTTGGTATCCTCGAAGGCGTAGACACGGTAGTCGATAGGCTTGAGGTTCTGCGCAATGAAGATACCGTTCTTCTCGGCACGCGCGATAACCGCAGGCTTATACTTAAACATCGTAGAGTCCCACTCCTCGGGTTTCTCGACAGAGTCGGCAGGGAAGAAGAAGATAAACGACTTACTTACCGAGTCGGCCTTATACGAATCGGCTGTGTAGCCCGACATATACATCGAGTCAATCTCCTTGCCCGTAGAGAACACATAGCGCATAGAGTGCAAGGGGTTGCCCTCGTTATTGTCGAGAATCGAAGAGCCGAAGTTGATGGCGTAGGTGGTGTTAGGCCTCAAAGTATCCTTGATGGTTACAACGATGCCACGACCACGCCTTACTACCGATGGCTTCTTCTTCATCGCAGGCGAGGTAAAGAGCTCCTTCTGCTGGTCCTTAATCTGGACATACTCGTCAAACTCGATGTAAATCTTCGGCGGGTGGAGCGTATCTACCTCGGTGGTGAAGTTATTGGGGTTCATCACGAGGATTACGGGCGGTATGGTATCTTTTGGGCCACCTGTGGGTGTCATTGTCGAGGCACACTTGGTGAATAGCGCTGCCGCAAAGAGCAGAACTATCACGGCCGAGAGTGCCGATGTTATCTTATGTGCAAAGTTTCGTTTCATTACTCTACTCTCTCTTTTCGGTCGTTGCACTGCTTTTAGCAGACTCACTCTCCTCCTCCTCATAGAAGGGGTTAATCACATTCCAACCATTTGCCGTACCCGTCTTACGCCAAGCATACATGTGAAGCTGTATTGGTAGCTCAGGGAGGTTGATGGGGGTGTCGTACTGACGAGTAGCATAGAGCCTGTTTGCCTTGTCGACAACCACAATAAAGGTGCTCTCAGCCCATAACTCCAAAGTTACCTGATACTCCGCCTCGGGGTCGAAGTCGCCAATCTCGTCAGGCTCGGTTAGCTGCTCTGCAGGGCGCTCGGTGTTGGTGATACGCTTGGCGAGGGCATCCTCCCACGAACTTACCTCCCACTTCGAGCCCTTCTTTACCCAAAAGGCGTAGCTCTCAAGGTCGGTGGCGGGAACAATATCGCTATCTGCCGTCTCTTGCGAGTATACGGCAATACGCATCAGCGTGCCCTGCTTCTCATCTTTGAAGCAGGCCACAGCTGTGATGGCAATCAGCGCAATGGCTAAATATCTTAACTCTCTCATAACTCCTTTTTAGTTAGCATCTCGAGCATCTCGCTGGGCGTATGCTCCAATGCGGGGTGTTCTCTGTTGGGTGCAATCTCGACAAGTGGGCGTAAAGCATACTCCCTATCGGCAAGGAAGTGATAGGGTATCGTAAGCCTCTCATCGTTAAACGATAGGTCGCCATAAAAAATTATGTCGATATCGATAGGTCGTGAAGCATACCTCTCGCCCATTCGCTGCTGCACATCACGCTCTACGGCTCTATCTCGTCCCAGCTCCGCCTCGATAAGATTGATGCGGCGCAACACCTCGTAGGCATCCTCCTCGGTAAGAAACTCTGCCGCACGGTTTACAAACTCACTCTCTGCCGTAAAGCCGTAAGGCTCGCTACGATACTCCGCCGAGAGCCTTTGCATTGTCCCAACCTCCTCCTCCGAGCGCCTTATGGCACGCTCGACAAGCTCCGAGGCGTTGGTGGCATTTGAGCCAAAGAGCAGAACTACGCTTAACATCACTGCAAGCGGTTTATCATCTTCGACACGGCGAGTGCGAAGTGGGTGAATACTATGCGTGGTGCGCCATTCTGGGCTATCTGCAACATCGCACGCTCAATTTCCGAAATTAGCGCCTCGATATTCTGGTTGCCGATAAATGGTGCAAACTTTGCGCAGAACTCTGCCTCCTCGCCCCAGAGATAGCTAATCTTGCCAAGACCTGCGTGGAGCATATAGCTCTCGCGCAAGAGGCGCACGCTATGTAGGAAGAATTGGCGCTGGCCCTCGCGTGTGAGGGCTGTCATATCGTCTGCCCACTCGAAGAGCTCAAGGTGCTTGTCGTTGTACGACAGGCGCATAAGGCGTGTGAAGAGCTCGAAGCACTGGTGGCGCATCTCGTCACTCTCGCCACGCATAAGCTCGCCAAGCTCCAGGAGTGAGCCACCAGCTAAGCGTGCCATATTGAGTGCCTCTTCGGGGCTCTTGCCCTCGGCGATTGCAACCTCGCGGAGTGTCGCCACATCGATGCGGGGAACGCTCACCTCTTGGGTGCGCGATATGATGGTCTGCAAAAGTAGCTCAGGGCGCTCCGAAACCAAGATAAAGAGGGTCTTCTCCCACGGCTCCTCCAAGATTTTGAGAATCTTGTTTGCCGCCTCCTGGTTCATCGCCTCCGGAAGCCATATAATCATCGCCTTATACTCCGACGAGTAGCTCTTGAATTGTAGCTTTCGGATAATCTCCTCGGACTCCTTGGCCGTAATAAGACCCTTCATCGTCTTGCCAAGGTCGAGCCTTTCGTACCACTCCTCGGCAGAGAATACACCTCGTTTCTCGTGCCATATCTCGCGCCACTTCTCGATAAAGAGGTCGCTTGTTACCACCTCGCCCGCCTTCTTCTCGCGCTTGTTTACGGGGAATACAAAGTGGAGGTCGGGGTGCGCCAATGCCTCAATCTGTCGGCACGAGGGGCACTCGCCACACGAGTCGCCCGCGTGGCGGTTGGGGCAGAAGAGGTACTGCACATAGGCCAAAGCAAGGGGCAGAGTGCCATAACCCGCCAAGCCCGTGAAGAGCTGTGCGTGGCTTACGCGCCCTGCATCTATCTGTTGCCTTAGTCGGCGTTTTAGGTCGTCGTGTCCTATGATTTCAGAAAACTTCATCGTCTAAACTTTCCAATTGCAGCCCTCGAAAGAGCCTTAACATCAATCTTCTCGCGCCAAATGGCAAAGCATAGCGCCAAGCCGAAGAGCGCAACATTTATTGCTAACCACCCTCTATGCGACACGATGCCCAAGGCGAACTCCGAGGCGAAGTATATCGCTATGGTAAGCACCACATATTCGGCCATACGCCTTAGGTCGTAGGGTATGGGGTAGTGCTTGCGACAGAGCAGGTAGCTTACCACCACCATCGAGAGCTCAGCGACAAATCGCACCCACGCAGCACCTCGGTAGCCGAACGAAGGGATAAGCACAAAGCTTAGCGCAATCGTTACGCCAAGGCCGAGGAAGGTGATATAGGCAGCATAGCGTGTCTTCTCCTCGCGTTTGTACCAGAACGAGAGGTTGAGCCATACGCCCGCCATAACATTCGATGCCAAGACCACAGGGAGGATGCCGATGCCCTCGCGGAAGTCTCGGCCCACGATAAGGGCAAAGAGGTCGCGGAAGAGCACGATGCAGAGGAAGATGAGCATCGAGGCCATAATAAAGTACTTCATCGCTGCGGCGTTTGCCTCCTTGAACTCCTCTTTTTTGAATCCTGAGAGGAAGAATGGCTCGGCAGCCAAGCGGTACATCTGCGTAAAGAGGGTCATCACAACGGCAATCTTCACTATCGCACCATAGAGACCCAACTCCGACATCGCCTCTATGGCATCGCCGGGGGTGAGGTACTTAATCATCTGGCGGTCGATAAACTCATTTGCCGTGCCCGCCAAGCCACTGATAAGGAGCGGTAAGGAGTAGACCAATATTCGGCGCATCAGCTTTCGGTCGATGCGAGGCACAATGCGCTCTGTCGAGGGCAGAATGGCGAGTAGGGTGATGATGCTCGAAATGAGGTTGGCCACCAATACCCAGCCTACGCCAAACTCGGTGGCGTAGAGCCCCACGATGCCAAAGCCTATGGCGAGTGCCACATTGAGCAATACATTGAGTGCCTTGAGCACCACGAAGCGCAGTGCCTTGCCCTGCTCACGAAGTCGCGAGAAGGGTATCATAGTCGCCACATCGAACATAATGATGGCGCCAACAATCACAACATATTCGGGGTGTGCCACATACGCTTCGCCCATAGCCCTTGCAATGGGCATATTGAGCAACCAGACGATGGCGAAGAAGATAACGGCATTGAGAATCGTAACGCCCCAAGTCGAGGCAAATACTTTGCGCTTGCCCTCCGCAACATCGCCACCCTCCTCCTCGGCGCGTGTCGAGAAGCGGAAGTAGCTCGACTCCATACCCATCGACAGCAACACAAGTGCAAAGGGTATAAGGGCGTAGATGTCGGTTACAATGCCGTATGTAGCTTGGTCAAAGATACGGGTATAGTAGGGTGTCAGCAGATAGTTCAGAAAACGAACAACTATCGTGCTGATGCCATATATCGCAGTCTGTTTAGCAAGCTTCTCTAACATTGTCAATGCTGCGCACTTCGTTTATATATGCGCATATCGCGACAAAGTTAGTATAAAATACTAAAACAGCAAAAAAAAGGTGTGGAATTGGGGTATTTTGTCGCTATTTGTTGAGGTGAGGCAAATATCTACTGCCGCTAATAAAAATCCCGACAATGAGCAGTACACCAAAGTACAGCCCATAATCGGGATTTTTGCCGAGTGTTGTATCTCTGTTTTTTTTAAGACCGATAGGACCTTAAGACCTTAAGACCATTACGAGGTCGAGTATCATATTGTCCTATTGTCTTACTCGTCTTACTTGTCCAACTCTCGCCATTCGTCAGAATATCGTAGTCGTGGTAGTATTCGTGGTTGCCCGCAACAATCAGCACCTCACGGAACGATGTTGATGCCCACTCCCAGAACTTTGGACAAGGCGGAGTCTTGTCGCAAAGGTTGAAGATGTCGCCTGCCAACACCAATACATCGCCCACCGCTTCGATAGGCAATGTATTGATATACTTGGCATTATGTGTTAATTCCAAATGTAGATCGGAGGCGTATTGTATCTTCATCGGGCTACTTAAAATATTTGCGATATAGCTCTGTCTCTTTGTCTGCGATCTTCTCCCAATGGATTTTTTTTACATTATCGCGGAACTCATTGTTAATCTTCTTTTCAATAAAATTTTTAGCTTGGCTCTCTGCGACTCCATTGTCTTTGGGATAGAGTAAAATCAGATACTTATTTTTATCCTTAATGCGGATAGCATTGCGATAGAGTTGATACTTGTTTAAGAACTCTTCGCAATCTGGGTTAGTTTGCAATGCATTGTGTTTATCGCCTAATTCTTTTTTGTATATGGTATCAAACTTAGTTTTATGCCTTTCGTCTTTCTTAGCTCTGCCAAAACCATATTCTGTGTATTTAATTTCAAAGAACACCTCAGTATTTCCGTCATCGATGTGAAAGTCAAACTCGGTATTATCTCCCAAGTTGTCATTGTACTCAAATTTACATTCTGCACCCTCTTTGATTTTAATGCCACACTTATCAAGTAGATTAACAAGTTGCTTAGATGCCTTGCCCTTGTCTGTAAGCATAGGCCTAAAAAAGTTATAGCACAAAATTTGTGATGAATTTAGATGATGTGCAAAGCGGTGCAACTTCTCAGTTAACATATCTTTATTAACATCTTCGAGGATATTGAATTCCTTGACGATGTCAATTTTATTCTTATAGAGTTTGAGAATATGCTTATATGGTCGTCCATTGTAAGTTCCTTCAGTTCGCAATTTTTTATTCTTGGCATATTTTGCAAGATGCTCTTTTCTGTTATGCGCGTAGTTTTTCATGGTGTTTTGTGTTTTTAATTGTTTGTTAAGACCCATAGTCTATAATTATTTTATTTGTTACTCAAAAAATATCTTAAATTCTCGGGGGTAGTGGCATTTGATAAAGCCTCCGAAGTAGCTTACAAGCGCTTGAACAAGGGCGTAGCTATATGGCTTTGGTAGCGCCTTTGGGTGGTGGTGTGCGATATTTACCTCGACCAAGTCATCGATGCTCTTTACGCCCTGTCGCAGTTTGTCGCGTACTTGGTGCGACTCATAGATAAACACCCCGTCGGTATCGCCACTCTCGAATAGCGCAAGGGTTTCGGTATCATCGAGTTTCAGACTCTTGGCATACTCCCACCCAATGACCGCTTCGAGATATAGTATGCAGGCTTCCAAGCGCTCAACAAAGAGTGTGTCGTGCATCATCTCAAGTGACTGTGCCACCTCTTTGGCTTTTGCATTGGGGAATACCCTTGCTGCCGACCTTACAGCCCTGCCCACCTTGCTACTCTCCATCTTGTGGCTATATAGATTCGCCATACTCGTTGTTAGGCTATACATCTCCGAGCGCACCTTTGCTGGCGATAACACCTCGATATCTCTGCCATACGCAAGTAGCTTATTGTAGAGTTCGGGAGTGGGCGAAACGAAGTACTCAAAGTCAATATGCTTTTCGCTCTCGGCAATCTTGGTTTGCGAGTGGTGCAGGGGCAACGACTCCATATATTTTGCGTGTCGTCTATTGGCACGAATACGGATTTTTTCGGGCTTAACACGGTCGTAAATCGCTACGCCAACAACATCCTTTGTGTAGCTTTCGGCATCGAAATCTATGGGGTAGTCGAATGTCTTATCCAAAACACTGCACCCCTCGAAGCGGTCGAGGGCATAGAGCTTGACCTTCGGGTCGTTGGGCTTTGATGCGTAGAGATACCAACGGCGGTCGATAAGTTTCGTAATCAATGGTTGTAAGGTCAGCTCAAAGGGCTCGATTGCGGAGAATGGGTGATAGTCGATAGTGATGCACCGATTCTCGCGCATTGCTGCCAATATATCGGAAAGATAGCGACCCGACGATGGGATATCCTCGACCTGCACACGACTGCCGAGCGACTGCGCCTCGGAGAGTATATTGCTGATTGAGAATGTGTTGAGTAACCACGCCGAGGCGCTACCACTTTTAAGTCCCTCTTTATCCTCGATATAGTACTTGTTCGAGCGGTCGTCGCACTCAATACGGATTAGGAAGAGCTCTTCGATAGCCTCTCGGTGGTTGTGAAATGTGCGAATTGCAAGTTCGTTTCCCTCAAATAGTGCGCTCTGCTGCCAACGCCTTGCTACCTCAGCAAACGAGATTGGTCCATTGCGGTAGATGGTATCGACCAACCAAAAATACCTCTTTACGGGATGTGCCTTCATAGTGATTTGTTTTATTGTTTGCTGCAAAGATAATACGCACTATATGCCAAAAAGTTGCAGATAGTCCGAGAAATTTGCAATTTTTTTGCACTTTTTGGTGGCACTCTGCCAAAATGTTGTATAGCCCTATGAAAAAGGGGACTGAAAGCCCCCTTAAATTACGCTCAACTAATTGTTAGAAACTTTTGCTCTTTGCTCTCTCTCGTCTCTGTGGTCTTATCGTCTTACTTGTCCTAAAAAATCTCTAACAACTAATAACTAACAACTAAAAACTCACAATCTATCGAGCGAATGCTCGATAATTGTGCAACACTCCTCGATTTCCGACTCCGTGATGGTGAGGGGTGGTGAGATGCGGAAGGCGGTGTCGCAGTAGAGGAACCAGTCGCTCATAATGCCCTCCTCCTTGAAGATCTCCATCAGCTTATAGAGGTGCTCCGACTCTCCAAGCTCCAATGCCATTAATAGTCCTGAGCGACGAATCTCCAAGATGCGAGGGTGCTTTTTTAGGCGCTCCTCGAACATTGCGCCCTTATGCTCAACGCTATCGACAATGTTGTTGTCCACAAGGTAGTTAAGCGCGGCAAGGCCTGCGGCGCAACATACGGGGTGGCCACCAAAGGTGGTGATATGGCCGAGGCAGGGGTGATGGGTGAAATCCTCCAATATTGTGCGTTTTGAGGCTACGCCACCAAGGGGCATACCGCCACCAAAGGCCTTTGCCAAGCAGACAATATCGGGCTCGATGCCATACTTTACGGAGGCGAACATTGCGCCTGTGCGACCCATGCCAGTCTGTATCTCATCGAAGATAAGCATCGCGCCAACCTCCGTGCAACGGCTACGCAGAGCCTTGAGCCACTCAGGGTTGGGGAGCCTTACGCCCGCCTCGCCCTGCACAACCTCGCACAATACTCCTGCGGTGCGCTCGGTGATAAGGCCGAGGTCGTCAAAAGAGTTGAAATTGATAGACTTAACATCGGGGAGCAGGGGTCGAAACTCCGACTTCCACTCCTCGCCCTCAGGCGTTCCCATCATCGACATAGCGCCGTGTGTCGAGCCGTGATAGGCACGGCGCATCGAGATAAGCTCGGTGCGACCGGTATGGCGCTTTGCGAGTTTTAGCGCCACCTCGACAGCCTCGGCACCAGAGTTTACGAAGTAGACGCAGTCGATGTCGCCGGGGAGCAACTCGGCAATGCGGTGGGCATACTCCACTTGGGGTCTTTCGACCATCTCGCCATATACCATAATATGCATATAGTCTGCCACTTGCTCTTGTACAGCCTTGACAACCACTGGGTTGGCGTGGCCTACATTGCTCACTGAGACACCTGCCACAAGGTCGAAATATCGCTTGCCCTCAGGCGTATAGAAGAACGAGCCCTCGGCACGCGCCACCTCAATGAGCATCGGCGATGGCGAGGTCTGCCCAACATTTTCCAAAAACTGCTTTCGAAGTATCATAATTATTATTAAAATGGAAGCTCACAACAATAATCAGACATTATATCTGCGACAATGTTATTTTCGGACTTTGTATTGCTATATATAGTTGACTGCTTCTGTAATTTGGTGATATATTCTGCTCGTTTTGCAGAATCTTCAATTTCTATTTTTCTTGCTTTGCTAATGTGTAGAAACTCAGATTCTTGGTCAATGCCAAGGAATCTGCGGTCAAGTAAATTTGCGGCAATTCCAGTTGTGCTACTACCTGTGAATGGGTCAAGTATCCAAGCTCCAGGTTTTGTGGATGCAAGGATAATTCGAGACAAAACGCACAATGGCTTTTGTGTTGGGTGCTTACCGCAAGACTTCTCCCACTTTGCAATTGCAGGCAAATTCCAAACATCACGCATTTGTGTGCCACCATTTATCTCCTTCATTAGTTCATAGTTGTAGTAATGAGGAGTCTTTGCCTCTTTTCTCGCCCACAGAATGTATTCTGCTGAGTGCGTAAAATAACGACACGAAAGATTCGGAGGCGGGTTAGTTTTAACCCATGTAATGCAGTTTAGAATCTTAAATCCTAGTTCAGTTAGGCAGCGGGCAATAGAAAAGATATTGTGATATGTTCCACTAACCCATATAGTGCCATCATCTTTGAGTTTGTCCCTACAAGCCGAAAGCCACTCCTTGTCAAAGGCGTAGTCTACATCTGCTCCTTGTGATCTATCCCAATCTCCCTTATTAACACGGACCATCTTGCCACTTTGTACGCTTATACCTCCATTCGATAAGTGATATGGCGGGTCAGCAAAGATCATATCGAACTTAAATTCAAACGAATTTAGTAGTTCGATACAATCTCCTTGTAAGAGCGTAAAATTACGGTCAGTGGATTTGTAAAATGGGATTATCATAATTTATCTCTCAGCTCTAGTAAACTTCGCCAAGACATCTTTCTACCCTCACCATTAGGGTAGTTAACATCTTCTTGCCCCCAAATCCACTTGTATACTTTTAGAAGCGTTTCGGGAAGCTCTCCTTGATTAAATTTAAGTGCATTGATTTCATCAATAAAATCGTCGGGGTCTTCTCCGTTTTGCACTCTTTCAAGTAGCGAAAGAAGTTGCTTTGTTTGTGTAGCATCCTCTTCTGCCTTATTCTGAATATCCTCAAAAATTTGCTTATGGGTTATTTGCCATAGCGTATTTTGCAGAGGATTGTATATGTATACCAAAAAATCCTCCTTTTTAGGTCTTCCAAATACGCTTTTTCCACCAGGTTTGGTAATTACAATTGAGGTGCCATCTGCAATCTTTTCAACTTCATATCCTCTATATGGAAGCTCTTTTAGGCTTTGAGCAAAAATCTCTCTTGGTGCATTTTTGATGATTTTCCTTTCGAGATCTATCGAGTGTGTATATATGTTCTTAGCCATTTGCTTATAGTAAGATCTTGTTGATTATGCCATTCTCTAAGTCTTTGATATCGTATAGATTATCAAGGACTTCAAAGGTCTCTCTTAAGTTGTTCTTGGCACTTTTCCAACCGAAGCCGTCAGTGAACCAAACAAACTTAAAATTGCTAAGTCCTTGAGTCTCTAAAGCAATTGTTTTATAGCTTCGAGCAGTCTCATTCAACTTTGAACCACTACTTGCGTAGAAATTCGTCTCTATGCCATAGATTGTGTTAGAGCGCTTTACAACAAAATCAAATCTTTTTTCTGCTTTGCCATTGTTTGATATTGTTGAGAGGTCAATGCCCCACTTAGACTCGATCTCTGAGATATACATCTCTTTAAAGTATGTTTCGCCTTTTACCAATCCTGCTGAAATTAGGTAGCTTTCAACTAGGTTCTCCATCAGGTGGCCTCCTCGATTCTTACGACCATTCGAATCTAGTCCAGCCTCTACGCCCAAAACATAATCAAAGAGATTGCTGACTATGCGGTTTTGTATTAGATCGAATAGACCAGTCTTTCGCATAAATACTTTGTATTGACCAATGGAATAGTTCATCCTATCAAAATCATATACAAAGTCCCCATCTTTATCAGTTGCGAATATTTCAGACTCTCTCTTAGCTAGTAGGATCGGAATACACTTGAGGGTATCGGGGTATTTTGCGATGATCTCCTCGAAATCTGACTCTATATTTTTAGACCCAATTAATGAGTTTAGGATATTAAGTTCAACCTTTAGGGCATTCGCATTATTATAGACTTTCTCGAAATCTATATAATATTTATAATCTACAATATTACTTCTAAAATTAGAAAACCAAGCGTCAAAATCTCTCATAGCCTTAAATATTAGCGACATTCGAAATCATTATCTCAGATACAAATCCTCTATTATTGGGATTAGAGTTTATCATACGGGTAGCATATACCCGCTTAATCTTAAATTGATAGTATAGCTGTTCAAAAAAGGATTCGCCCGATGTCTCCTCAATAGGGTCTGAATTGCTTGCTACAAATCTTGCCTGCTTTTGAGATATGCGAGTGCAAAAATCCCTTAGACGGATTTGCTCAGCATCGTTAAATCCCTCTTTTGAGTATGATGTGAACGATGATGTCTCCGAAAGAGGTTTATATGGCGGATCGAGATAGAAGAGTGAATTTGAGGTTGCATAATCTTCCGTCTTTGCAAAGTCGCCACATAAAATCTCAACCTTTTGTAGAAGTTCAGAAACTGCTAAAAGATTCTCCTTATCACAGATTTTTGGGTTCGCATATTTGCCGTGGGGAACATTGAACGCCCCCTTTGAATTAACACGATACAATCCGTTAAAGCAAGTTCTGTTTAAGAATATAAATAGGGCAGCATTTTCCAAATCAGAATGTCCCTTAGTATTATACTCCTTTCGCTTCTGCAAGAAATACTCTTTTCTTCCGTCAGAAGATAGCGAAATGTACTCGGTTTGTATAGTGTAAAGTCTATCAATAAGTCTCTGCACATCACACTTGATTACCTTGTATGTGCAGATTAAGTCGGGATTAATATCATTGATAACCGCGCGTTTAATATTAGAATATTTCTGCAATATCCAAAAAAGAACAGCTCCACCACCAACGAATGGCTCTATATATGTTAGCTCTTCATAGCAATGCAAATCTTTTGGAAGAGATTTTTCTACCTCATCCAATAGTTGAGTCTTGCCACCAACCCATTTAACAAATGGCTTTGCGATAGTTGTTTGTATCATAGAGCTTTACATTTATAGTATCCCTAAAATTTGTTTGTCTAATCTATATGATGGTGTTATTCTGCCACCGTTAGTTTTCCGCTCTGTTCGGCACGGCGGAGGATGCCCTCGAAGTCGCGTACCGATGACATTGTCCAGCGCGTGAGGAGTTTTAGCTGCTCGGCATCGCTAAGTTGCCAGCCATCAACCGATTGGCGGATACGCTCCGAGAGCATATAGATAAGTATCGCTGCCGAGGCCGAGACATTGAGGCTCTCGACCATACCACACATCGGAATCATCAAGAACTCGTCTGCCGCCTCGATAACCTCCTGGGAGATGCCCGCATGCTCGGTGCCAAAGACAAGGGCAAACTTACCCTTCGTAACATCGAAGCTCTCTGGTGTGGAGCTACAGCGGTGGGGTGTGGTGGCCACAATGCGGTAGCCCTCGCTCTTAAGCGCCGAGAGTGCCTCTGCTGTGGTCTCGTGGTGCTCGACATCTACCCACTTCTGCGTGCCTCGCACGATATTTACCGAGGGGTCGAATTTGCAACGATCCTCGACACAGTGTATCTGCTGTATGCCGAAGGCCTCGCAGTGGCGCATTATGGCGCTGGCATTCTGCGGGTGGAACATATTTTCGGTCATAATACGCATATAGTGGGTGCGCTGCTCAACGGTGCGCCGAAGAGTCGTCTTGCGCTCCTCGGTGAGGAATTGTGTCATATAGTCGAGCCTTTCGCGAAGCCACTCTTCGCTATGCTCCTCGGTACGCAGTCTACTTGCGATATTTGTCATCTTCGTCTAATATTTTCAGGTAACTTTCGTATCTCGACCACGCCACATGCCCCTCCTTAACGGCCTCTGTTACAGCGCATCCCGGCTCGTGGGTGTGGGTGCAGTTGTAGAAGCGGCACTCAGGGGCAAGGCGCATCATTTCGGGGAAGTAGCGGCATAGCTCCTTGTCGTCGATGTCGATAAGGCCGAAGCCCTTGATGCCCGGGGTGTCGATGATATATCCGCCCTCAAGGGGGTACATTGTCGAGAATGTTGTGGTGTGCTTGCCCTGCTGGTGGCTATCCGAGATTTCGCCTGTGCGGATATCCAAGGTGGGGTCTATCGAGCCTATAAGCGTTGATTTGCCTACGCCGGAGTTGCCCGCAACAAGCGTGGTGCGACCACGAAGCATAGCGCGGATATGCTCAACACCCTCGCCCGTAGTTGATGATAGGCGTAGCACCTCGTAGCCCGCATCTTCGTATATTGCCGTGAACTCCTCGGCTTCGGCAGCCCACTCCTCGGTGAGCGTGTCGGCCTTGCCCAAGACGATGCTCACGGGGACTTTGTAGGCCTCGCAGGTAATCAAGAAGCGGTCTACAAACTCCTTAGGCGTGGTGGGCGAGTGGAGCGTTACGATAAGCAGGGCGTGGTCGATGTTTGCCGCGATGATATGCGACTCCTTCGAGAGGTTTGAGGCACGGCGAATGACATAGTTGCGACGAGGCACAATCTCGACAATCACGGAGCTGTCGCCATCGGGCTCAACCACTACGCGGTCGCCCACGACAACGGGATTTGTCGAGCGCACACCCTTAAGGCGCAGACGCCCACGAATACGGCAGTTTAGCGTGCCCACCTCGGTGGCAACCTCATACCAACTGCCCGTAGCGCTTGTTACGATACCTTCGATTCTCTCCATAGGCCTACTCTACATCTTCGAAAAATATCTTCTCGCGGATAGCCTTGCCCGCCTCCTCGCGGATATAACCATCTATTAGCTTGATAGTTGGCGCAATTTTAACGCCAAGGTGCACAAGGGGGAAATAGGTCGTCGAGCCCGACAGGGTCTCGTAGCTTATATATTTGTGGTGGAAGAACTCGCGCATCTGGCCATCTACATCGCCCTCGTTGAGCGTGCGTAGCTTCTCGACAAGCTCATTCTCTCGGCCCTCGTACTCTACGAACATCTCGGCGAGCTTGTCGTTGCGAATCTCGGTGCCGAGGTTGATGCGGTCGAATACGGCAAGTAGCGAGGCCACGACAACGACCAATGTAGCGAGGCTCAACAGACCACCAAGCAACGAGTCGATGAAGCGGATAGGCTTCCAGACAACCATCATACGCACCAATGGCGCAATAATCCATACAAGCAACACGGCACACGCCACGATAAGGAAGAAACCAGCCAAGTAGGCCTTGCCGGGGTCGTCCATAACGAGTGAGCCAACCTGTGTGGCGAACTTCGGAGCAAGAAGCACAGCGGCATAGATGCCCACCAAGTGGCATAGCTCAACGATAAAGCCACGGCGTAAGCCGAGGATAAACATCCAAACAGCGAGGATAGCAACGATAATATCTATAACCATAGTCAAATAAATTTCCGCACGAAGTTAGTAATTTTTTTCGTTTCTTTGTATCTTTGCCAAGACAAAATACCTAATATGAGATACTATCTTACTATAATAGCACTCCTTTTTGCATTTGTAGTGCGTGGTGCAGAGCCTCTGCGCCAGAGTTTTAGTCTAAATAGTGACTGGCAACTATTCCCCTCTTCGGCATTGGATAGCGATGATGCCGAGCATGTGTCGTTGCCCCACTCATTCGACAGCAATGCCGAACCTATGACCTATACACGCGAGTTTTTTGCACCGCGTGAGTGGAGCGACAAGCGAGTATTTCTCAGCTTTGGTGGCGTGGCGGGCAGTGCCGAGGTGGTGCTCAATGGTCGCTATGTGGGCGAGCATCGCGGTAACTTTACTTCGTTCACCTTCGAGATTACCGACCGCTTGGCGTATGGCTCGAAAAACTATCTTATGGTCGGTGTGTCGCCCGCTTCGCGTAGCGATATGCTCCCCACCTCTTCGGATATTGAGCTTTATGCAGGCATCTATCGCGATGTGGAAATCGTTGTTGCTGAGCGCGATATGATTTCGCCACTGCACTATTCGAGCGATGGTGTCTTTGTCGAGCAACATAAGATTACGGCAGATAGTGCCGAGGGCGTTGTGCGCCTATATCTCTCGACAGCTGCCGAGCACCCTACGGTGGCGGTGCGCATAATCGACCCAAGTGGCTATGTGGCATTCGAGTCTGAGCAACGAGTGCAGAAATACAACACGGCACGCGGTGTGGAGCTACCTTTCCACTTCGCCTTTCCTGAGCTGTGGAGCCCTGAGAATCCGCAGATGTATAGTGTGGTTGCGGAGTTGATGGTCGATGGCAAGATTAGCGATAGGGTAGAGCTTAAGACAGGATTTCGTAAGATTACAATCGGCGATGATAACCGCCTGAACATCAACGATAAGGCGATAGCTGTTCGAGGCGTAAATATGGCTCACGACCGCTTTGGTCGTAGGCTCGTTGCAAGTCACGCAGATATAGACTCCGACCTCGCCATTATCCGCGACCTTGGCGCAAATGCCATTCGCTCGATTGCCGGCCCTCACGATGGCTACCTCTATGAGCGTTGCAATGAGCAGGGCGTGTTGGTGTGGGTTGATATGCCCTTTATGCGTTCACCACTCTCGCTGACCGATATTTGCTACTATCCAACGCAAGCCTTCCGCAACAACGGCTTCGAGCAGTTGCGCGAGATTATTGCGCAGAATTACAACCACCCCTCGGTCGTTATGTGGGGCATCTTCTCGCTTGTTTGGCAGCGTGGTGATGACCCTGTGTCGTATGTTCGCGAGCTTAACGAGCTGGCGCATACGCTCGACAGCTCACGACCCACCGTTGCCGTAAGCAACAGCGATGGTGATATAAACTTTGTTACCGACCTTATCGTCTTGCGCCAGGATGTAGGTCTGCGCCGTGGCAGTGCAGACGATATTGAGGTGTGGTGTCGTCAGCTTAAGGGCAATGCCAAGTTCGCCTCGTTGCGCTATGGCGTATGCTATGGCGAGGAGGGCTCGGTGGAGCATCAGACCGATGATGTTAGGCGTTCGGTGCGTGGCGAGAAGCTAATCCCTGAGCGCCGACAGACAGCGTTACACGAGCGCTACATCGCCCATATCGCCGAGGCGGACATCTTCTGGGGTGTATGGCTCGACAATATCTTCGACTACGCCTCTCCGCGCCGTGCCTATGGTGTTAATCAGTCTGGCTTGGTGGACTTTAAGCGCGAGAAAAGAAAAGATGCCTATTGGCTCTATCGTGCTCTTTGGAGCGCAGAGCCTACGCTGCATATCGCAGAGAAGCGTTGGACACAGCGCCGTGATACCTTGCAACAAATCAAGGTGTATAGCTCTGTGGGTGAGCCACTTCTGCTAATGGATGAGGATACACTCAAGGTGCGTGAGGTAGCGCCACGACAATATGTCGCCGACTCGGTCGTTGTTCACGGCCGTGCGACAATCAGCGCCGAGGCGGGCGATATGAGCGATAAGATTGGCTTTAGAGTTGGCACCTTTGGAGCACTCCGATAGCATCGCGACCCTCGCACATCAGAAGGTCGTAAATCGAGAGGTTTGGTTCGAAGGGTAGCCTATCATCAAATACCTGAATATAGGGCTCGGCACGAAATGTCGAGCCTCTTCGTTTGTCGCGAAGGTCGATATCCTTGTCCGATGCCACGGTATACTGCTCCGAGATGCGTGGCACAGCGATTTTCAGCACCGAGCATACACCCTCCAAGGTCGCCATATTGAGGTCCACGAGCCACTTCCACTCCTTCGTGAATAGTGGCGTAAACCTATCGGCAAAGTAGTCATAATAGGGCGAGTTGCGGTATGCCGACTCCATTGCCACAAAGTGCTGATGTTGCCAGCGCTTCGAGTAGTCGATGCGCATCGAGCGCATAGCTTGGCGTGGGCGGTTGGCGTGGGCAAGCTGCACAGATAGTTGCATCACACCTCCCGATGTCATAATCTCGGTGCGGTTGCGCTCCGAGCGCTTTACATAGTTCTCGCCAAGGTCGATAACCGTATCTTCGCCACCCTTGACGATGGCTGTCCAATACTCCGTAGAGCCAAAATATGCTGAGGGTAGAATTATCATCGTTGCACCTATTTTTTGAATACCAAACATACCCAACCCTCCTCTTCGCTCTGGGCTATGGGGCATAGTCCACGCACAGATACGGCGGTGGTAATATCGGCAATATCTTCGACAAGAAAGCCACTTAGAAGTAGCTTGCCACCCTCGTTGAGGGCTTCAACATAGCGGTCGATGTCGTTGAGGATTATATTGCGGTTGATATTTGCCAATACCATATCGTATTTGCGACCATCTACGACCTCTACCGTGCCAAGCAATACCGATATTTGCTCGGCTATGCCATTGAGCTGGGCGGCCTCCTCGGCACTCGCTGTTGACCAAGGGTCGATATCTACAGCATCGGCGTGCTCAGCACCACATTTGATAGCGGCAATCGACAAAACACCTGTACCACAGCCTACATCAAGCACACGCCCAGAGGGGTTGAGCGAGTGGATTGCACGACACATCATTCGTGTTGTGTGGTGGTGGCCAGAGCCAAACGACATCGAGGGTTTGACGATGATGTCGATGACTGCATCGGCTGGCGCAGGGTGGTGCGCTGCTCGGATAACTATCTTATTATCAATATCTACCGGGCTGAAGCTCTCCTCCTCCCAACGCTCGTTCCAATTCTCGTCTTCTATCTCCTCTTCGCTCACCACCGTGCCATAGTCGGCAACCGTAGCAAGCGCCTCCTCACGACACTCCGCCCAGCTCTCCTTAAGGATAAAGGCGTGGAGTGTTGCACCCTCAGTGGTGGGTGCTGTGTCGAAACTCTCGAAGGGGAAGTCTGCCAAAAAGGCGGTGGCAATCTCGGCCATCTCCTCATCGGGGCAAGATATTGTAAGGACGATATATTTTCTCATTGTTTATAGAGCCTCCCAGCAAAATATTTGTGTGATATTATGTAAAATTTCCAAATTTTTCGTATCTTTGAAACAAAGATACAAAGAAAATGGCAGAAAGTCATAAAAAGTGGGAAGTTTTTGCACGCGACTATCGTCGTTATATTCGCCTTGAGAAGCATCTCTCGGAGAATACTGTCGATGCGTATATGCGTGATTTGGAGGAGTTTGCCCACTATATTATGCGCTGGTTTGATGTTTCGCCTGAGCGTGTCGAACAGCCTATGATTGAGCGCTATATGGCGTGGCTCTACGACGAGGGTCGTAGCCGTGCCTCGCAGGCGCGTAGGCTGAGTGGAATAAAGAGTTTCTATAACTTCCTGCTCCTTGGCGACCGTATCGAGCAGTTGCCTACCGAGTATATCGAAGCGCCTAAGGCACGCCGAGCCTTGCCCGATGTTCTGACCCTTGACGAGATAGATGCCCTTGTTCGCACCTTCGATATTACGACCGCCAAGGGTTGTCGTGATAGCGCCATTGTCGAGGTTCTCTATTCGTGCGGTCTGCGTGTCTCGGAGCTATGCTCTCTGCGTCTCGATAACCTCTTCTTTGGCGAGGGTTATATCCGTATCGTCGGCAAGGGCGATAAGCAACGCTTAGTCCCCGTAAGCTCGGCTGCACGCGACAAAATACAGCTCTATATGGAGCATCGCAAGCCTAAGCATCGCTCGGAGCCTGCGCTCTTTTTGAACAACCGAGGTGAGCCTCTCACGCGCGTTATGGTCTTTAATATCATTAAGCAGGCGGCTTTATTGGCGGGTATCGACAAGCAGATTAGCCCCCACACCCTGCGCCACTCCTTCGCTACACATCTGTTGGAGGGTGGCGCCAATATCCGACAGGTGCAGGAGCTGCTGGGCCACGAGAGCATCGTAACCACCGAGATATATACCCACCTCGACCGTAAGCACCTTACGCAAGTTGTTGAGGACTCGTTTGTTGATGTTGAAATCTAACTTTTGGGCTTATGAGAAAGATTGTTGCAATACTTCTGTTTTTGACGCTCTCGCCTATGGCCTTTGCCGGGGAGCAGGAGGTGCGCATTGATGCCGATTGGGGTACGCTTTATGGTACGCTTGCCGTACCTGAGGAGGGCGCCACGACAGCCGTTGTTATCGTTGCCGGCTCAGGGCCTACCGACCGCAATGGCAACTCGTCGTTGCAGATTACCACCTACGCCTATAAGATGCTATCCGATGCCTTGGTGGATAAAGGTTATGCAGTCCTGCGCTACGACAAGCGAGCTATCGGTATGAGCCTTGCACCGCGTGAGGTTGTGCTCTCGGCAGTATTCTCGGATTTTGTCGATGATGCTGCCTTATGTGTTGATTATCTGCGTAATGCGGGCTATGATAAGGTCGTTGTTGCAGGGCATAGCGAGGGTGGTATGGTTGCCCTACACCTCGCCTTGCGTGACAATGTGGCGGTAGATGGTATCGTTTTGCTCTCGGCTGCGGGCTATCCGATGGATACAATCCTTATGCGCCAGCTCTCGGCACAGCTGATGCCCTCGTATATGGGCCTGATGGTATCGGCTACCGACATTATCCAGCGACTTAAGCGTGGCGAGGATGTGGCGGAAGATAGGATACCCAAGGAGCTTATCTCGCTCTTCCACCCCTCGGTGCAGCCCTACCTGCGTAGCTATCTTACTACCGACCCTGCCGAGCTTATCGCCAAGGTGGAGTGCCCTACGCTGATTATCTCTGGTGGTCGCGATATTCAGATTTCGGTGGATAATGCCGAGCGATTGTTCTCTTCGTCAAAGGGCGCTAAGCATATCTCGTTTGCCGATATGAGCCATGTGCTTAAAGATGCTACGACCGATGATAGAATAGAGCAGATGTTGTCGGTATATACCAACTCGCAACTACCTCTTACCGAGGGCTTAGCAGATGCAATAGTAGAATTTTTGAAATCATTATAAACCTTAAAACCTAATACGCTATGGGACTCTTTTCACGCCTTTTTGGTGGCTCTAAGCCCACCGTTGCCTACCCTTCGGATGTCGTTACGATTAATGGCAAGGAGCTGAAGCTGACCTTCTTTGCTCACGCCTCTATTGCCATCGAGTATGAGGGGCGCACAATCTATGTAGACCCCGTTCAGGGTAATGCTCGTTACGAGGAGCTTAAGAAGGCCGATATGATTTTGGTTACACACTCCCACTACGACCACTTCGATATGGAGGCTATCGAAAACCTCCAGCAGAGCGGTACGCACATCCTCTTGGATAAGACCTCTGCCGAGGGCTTTCAGGGCGACTGCTACACGATGCTCCCCGGCTCTGTTGCCGAGCCCTATGCCGATATTCGTGTCGAGGCTGTTGCGGCGTACAACACTTCTAAGAGCCAGTTGCAGTTCCACCCCAAGGAGCGCGAGGATTGTGGCTATATCTTAACCTTGGGCGATGCTGTGCGCATCTATATTTCGGGCGATACCGAGCCTACCGAGGAGCAGCGTGCTATCCGCGATATCGACATTGCCTTTATCTGCGTCAATCAGCCCTATACGATGAAGCCGGAGCAGGCTGTTGAGGCTGTCAAGGCTCTTAAGCCCAAGATTTACTACCCCTATCACTATGGTCAGGTCGAGGAGCCTACGGATGTCGAGGCGCTAAAGAAGATGCTTGACTCGGTGTGTGATGTTCGTATCCGACCACTCGCATAAACGACTATCGCTTAACGCATTAGGGCATCGACTACGGTTGATGCCTATGCTTATTATATCCCTTAGCTTCGCCCTCGGTATCGTTGTTGCCGATAGCTTTTCGGTGCCTCTTTGGGCTATCTTTAGCGGTGTTATTCTCGCAGGCGTTATGGCTCTTGTCGTGCGCTCCTCGTTGCGCTTGGTCTATTGCGCCTTGGCAATCGCTCTCTTGGGCTATGCTGCCTCGGTAAAGAGTGCGCCCCACGCCACGATGCCCTACGATGTACCTTGCAATATGGTTGTCGTTGTTCGTGGTCTGCCTGCTCCGCGCGATGGCTATCGTGTCGCCGAGGGCAGGGTCGAGGCCTACGAGGCTGACGATGGCTGGCATAGTGTTGACGAGAGGGTGCAGTTGTGGTTGCGTAGCGACTCCTTGGCCGAGGGCGATAGGGCGCTTGTCGAGGGCCGTCTTGTAAGGCGTATGTCGCGCTACGAGGGCTACGATGAGTTGCTCTGCCGTAGGGGCTATGTGGGTGGCGTAGGTGTCAATGACTTTAACCTCATAAGTGTCGATAATCGCCGTGCTACAACCCTGCAACAGCGTGCCGTGGAGAGACTTGGTCGCTATTGTGGCGACTCGCTCTCGCACGCAACGGTTGAGGCTATGGTGGCGGGGTCGAGGAGTGGCATTACAGCCGAATTGCGCGAGGCATACTCACTGACAGGCCTTTCGCATATCTTGGCCGTGTCGGGTCTGCACCTTGCTGTGGTGGCTCAGGCGGTGGGGTGGTTGCTGATGCCTCTCGCGCTTGTGCATCGTGGTCATCGTCTTCGCAATCTGCTTGTTATCGTTGCTCTGTGGCTCTTTGCCTTTGCAAGTGGTGCATCGCCCTCGGTGTTGCGTGCTGCAACGATGTTTACGGTTGTACAACTCGCCCATCTCTCCTCCTCGCGCTACAATTCGCTTAATGCGCTGATGGCTACTATTTTCTTACTTCTCGTCTATCGCCCCAACTACCTCTACGACCTTAGCTTCCAGCTCTCGGTCTTGGCCGTTGTGGGCATCGTTGTTTGGGCTGTGCCTATTGTGCGTGGCATAAGGAGCAGAAGCTCGGTGGTGCGCATCTTGCTGTCGAGCTTTGCTGTGGGTGTCGTTGCTACGCTCTGGACAATGCCCATTGTGTCGTACCACTTTAGTAATCTGCCACTTATCGGTGTTGTTGTTACACCATTGCTGTTGCCACTATCTTCTGTTATCGTTGGTTTAGGTGTTGTAGCCTTGGCTCTGCCCTCGCCGCTCTCTACGCCCTTTATCGCCCTTGCCGAGTGGGTTGCGTGGGTGCAAAATAGGGTTGTTATGGTCGCCTCTGAGCCGTGGTGGGCGGGTGTTGAGTATCGCTTAGACGAGGGGAAGGTGTTTGCTATTTATGCTCTCTATGCGATAATTACTGTCGTAATGTGGAGCGTGGAACGAAAAAAAGTGATAACTTTGTAGTCAATGACAGATATAGACTTGGAAATATTGCTCTCTAAGGAGGTGCGAGAGGCTATCGAGCGTAACATCGAGCGCGACCCTGCAAAGGTGGCGCTGGATAGAGGTGTGCCCCACGCTGCGATGGTCGCTACGCAGGTTAAATATCTGCAGCGCGCACGCCGTAAGCTACCCTCGTTGTACGCCAAGCGGTGCATTATTCCGCCTCGTGCCTTTGAGCAGTCGTCGAGCGAGGAGAGTGCCGAGCGTAAGATGCTGTCGGGCGACACGGTCTTGGACCTTACTTGCGGACTGGGCATCGATGCGATGGCGCTATCGAAGCGTTTTCGCCGTGTGGTGGCGCTGGAGCGTGATGCGGTGTTGGCTGATGTGGTAAGGGCAAATTTGCGCCTCTTGGGTATTGATAATGTGGAGGTTGTAACCGCCTCTTCGGAGGAGTATGTGGCTACGACTACTGAGCACTTCGACTGGATATTTGCCGACCCCGACCGCCGAAGCGATACGGGGCGCAAGATGGTCTGTATGGAGGAGTGCTCGCCCAATATTATCGCTCTGATGCCTCGTCTTCGTAAGATCTCCTATCGTCAGGCTATCAAGCTCTCGCCAATGTTCGACTGCGAGGAGGCGTTTCGTCTATTGTCTCCCTCTACGGTCGAGGTTGTATCTATTGCGGGCGAGTGCAAGGAGCTAAATATCTATACTCCGAGTGAGCGTGATATGTTGCGTATCGCCATTGTTGGGCGTGGCGAGTGGCTGTTTGAGCCCTCGGCGATGCACGCCGAGCCTACCCGCTCGACATTCGACCCTTCGGCATATCGCTATATGATAATCCCCGATGTGGCGTTGCAGAAGGCGCGTGTTGCCATTGCTGCCCTTATTTCATCTGCCTCGATATGGTCAAACAATGGCTACGCCTTTGCCACTGAACTCCCTGCGGAGCCTATCCCTGGCCGTGTCTACGCTATCGAGAGCATCGACCGCTACCGCCCCAAGGAGCTTAAGCGTAAACTTAAGGGTGTGGGCGTGGAGCTACTAAAGCGCGATACCTCGCTCGCTGTTGAGGCGGTGCGCCGTCAGCTTGGGTTGCGTGCAGGAAGTGAGAGGCTGTTGGCTCTTACGACTATCGATGGCGAAAATTGGATAATAGCCTTAAAATCAATATAATATGAAGATTTTTGAGCGCATCAACGATATAATACACAATACTCTGTTGCGTGTAGATAACCTCAGTGGCTCGCGCCTATACCTTGCGCGTAGCTACCGCCTGCTCTACTATACGGTGCGTGGCGTAAACCTCCACCGTACCTTTGTCGAGAGCGCTGCGCTAACGCTCTATACGATGTTTGCGCTGGTGCCTCTGTTGGCGCTCGTTCTGCTTATCCTCGGTCGTTTGGGGTCGTTGCAACCCGCTATCGACTCGCTATATGTTGCCTTTGCCGAGTGGTCATCGTTGTTGGACAAGGTGCTGGATACCGCCCGTGCCGCTGCCGACAACCTCCCCAATGGCATCTTCGCAATTATCGGTATAGGTACCCTGCTTTGGGCAATCTTCGCTGTCTTCCGCTCAGTCGAGGAGTCGTTTAACCATATATGGGGCATCCGCCGTACTCGCCGTTTTTGGAAGCGTTATCTTGCCTACCTCGTTATCGCCATTGTGGTGCCGGCGTTGTGGGGCTTGGCGACATCGTTTACCCTCGATTTATTCCGCTTTATCGGTCTTTCGGGTGGTATGAGTGTCGCTGTCGAGCGCCTTATATCGGTGGCTATCACCTCGTTGGGCGCTACGCTGCTATATAAGTATCTGCCCTATACTCCCGTTGCGTGGCGTAATGCGTGGCGTTCGGGCATCATTGCGGGTGTTCTCCTGATGCTCTGGCAGTGGGGCTATGTCTATGTGCAGGGCTATATGACATCGTACAATACTATTTATGGTAGCTTTGCTGCTATCCCGCTCTTTATCATATGGTTGCAATGGTCGTGGAATATTATCCTGTTTGGCTGTGAGCTCTCGTTCGTATGGCAAAACTCGTTGCGCTACGAACTTATCGACCGCCGTCGTCTGCGCCCCACACATCGTGGTGGCGAGCGGGAGCGTGTTGTGGTCATTGGCTCAGGAAATGTTGCCGAGTGCTTCGCTATCGCCTTGGCCCAGAACGAGGCCATCGACCTTAGGCAGGTATATGCCCGTAACCCCTTGCGTGGCAGGGCTGTGGCTACGGCTGCCGCAACATCGTGGACCGATAACCCTGAGGAGTTAGCCGAGGCTGACATCTATATCATTGCCGTAAGTGATAAGGCTGTCGAGAGCGTTGCATCGTCACTGAAATTCCCCGATGATGCCGTTGTGGTGCATACCGCGGGCAGTGTCCCTATGAGTGCTATTCGTGGCCGTGAGGGTCGCCGAGGCATACTCTACGCCTTGCAGAGCTTTAGTGCCGGCAGACATATCTCGCTCGGCGATGTGCCTATCTTTGTTGAGGCCGACAACGACGAGGTGCGCGATATGCTCCTCTCGTTTGCCCGCAAGCTATCCACGGAGGTCGACTATGCAGACTCGGAGCGTAGGCGCACCATCCACCTTGCAGGTGTCTTTGTCAATAACTTCGCCAACCACCTCTTTGCCCTCGGCGCCGATATTGTCGAGGAGGAGGGTATGCGCTACGATATTTTGAAGCCTCTAATCCGCGAGACCGCCGATAAGGCGACCTCGGTAGATGAGCCCGAAAAGGTGCAGACAGGCCCTGCAGTGCGTGGCGATAGGGCGGTTACGGATAAGCATATAGCGATGCTCCAGAAGAGTGAGCGTAGACAGAATATTTACAAAGAGATAACTAATAGTATATGGGAAACTTCAAAGAAGATATAGCGCTTGTCGAGGCTATTGTCCTCGATGTTGATGGTGTGATGACCGATGGTGGCATTATCCCCACCCCCGATGGCGATTTTATCCGCCGCTACGATGCCAAAGATGGCTATGCCATAGCCTCGGCACTGCGCGAGGGCCTCAAGGTCTTTGTAATATCGGGTGGCCGAGGTCGTATGTTGGAGAACCGCCTTACGATGCTTGGCGTAACACGAATGTATCTCAACTGTATGGATAAGGTGGCGACAATCAATGAGATAATCGCCGAGTATGGCTTTACCACGGAGCAACTTCTCTATATGGGTGATGATATTCCCGACCTTGAGTGTATGCGCCTTGTGGGTGTCCCCGTATGCCCTGCCGATGCCGTAATGGAGGTTATCGAGGCCTCACGCTATGTCTCGGAGTTCAATGGTGGCCACGGTGCTGTGCGAGATATTGTAGAGCAGGTAATGCGCTCCAAGGGTATTTGGGCGAAGAACCTTAAGGGCGTCCTCGGAATTTCTTGTGATAGCGGCGCTCCTGCGACGCTTCAGTCAAAAGTCTGAATGGGAAATACACACGGTATGTCCCATCCAGACTTTCTCCTATCAGCGCCACATTAGCACCACTCTGACAAGAAATTGGCAGAGTGCTGACTGGATGCAAGTCTATTAGTGAGTTTAAGGAGTGTAGTGAGGTTAGGGATAAATGTTGGTAGTGCTCTTCCCTAACTTCTCTAAATTCTCTAACCTCCCTAACCTCTCTTTATTAACGCGCCCCTTTTACCCCTCAGACCCCTTTTGCCCCTTGGGGCGTCAGCCCGCAGGCGAAACGCCTGCCCTCTAACAACTAAAAACTAACGACTAACAACTAAGAAAAAAGAGGCTGACTAAAAAGTCCGTAAGGACTATAGTCAGCCTCAGTTGTGTTTAATTGCGAGTAAATTTGCTCAAA
>SUZB01000004.1 GCA_015060115.1 Rikenellaceae bacterium
GAATATAAGCACCTTGCACGGTCTTCTAAATTTACTCCTTCTCATTTGCGTTGTGATTTAATAGTTTAGACTATTATCAGAATAGGAGTATTTTTGGCTTTTGGTTGGAATCATTGTGGTGGCATATGCAGGCCTCTCATAAGCACAGTTCTGACAAGCAGTGATAAGTATGTCTAAATTTAATGGCGACCTCTCATTTCAGAATAGTCGCCATTATTTGTTCAATCTTTACATCGAATATGAATGCAGTTTAAAACCAAACATCGAGATGGTACTGGCAATCTAACTAATCTTTAATTTTTACCAGCTTAAACTCCGGGAATGGTCTGCCAGCCCGTTTGGTTATTTCTCCATACACTTGTACTTTGACACCATCCGGAGTCAAAAACATTTCTGTTAAAGCTGCATTCATTCTTCCAGCTTCGTCATGATTAAACTCTAGATATCGTTTAAGTAGGTACATTAAATTTACAGAATACAAAAACAGTTTTTGAAACTCATCAAATGTGTATGTTCGATTACCCTGTTTTGTTCTTGTATATATCTTTTTAGATTCAACGTCTACGTTATACAATGAATGAGCAAAAGCATTTCTAATATTAGAATCAAAAGCCTTTGAAACGAGATTTCCTAACTCTATTTCCTTAGCCTGCAATGGTAAAATAATATTTTCTTTCACAAAAGTATATTTGCCATTTTCTGGAATATCTGGATTCCATTGATACCCTTTACCATCGAGAATCGCGGCCAACCGATATAAAGATTTAAGGAAATAAACAGAATCCCAAAGGTGGCAATATATCATCATCTCTATAGATAGATCGTCAATACCACTCTCTCCATCATAATTGAATCCCTCTTTTGAGTAATTGCGATTAAGATAGTGGACATAAAATGTTTCGCGAGTCTCGTCATAATAACGGTCAAGCTGATAGTCAATGACACAATCTGTCCCAACATGAGCCTTAAGGCCATGAATAATATCAGCTCGTCCTATGTATAAAATGTATGAGGTATAATCTTCGTTAGCTATAGTTGTAAATAATTTTTCAATGATATCTGACACTTCCTGACGAATCTCTTTTATCATAGTATTTCTTTCTGTTTTATTATCAAACATTTTAGCCACTGGTCAATCAACATCAGTATGCCCACAATTAGCTTCAGTAGCTATAGAATATGGTTTCTAGTGATTATCGACTACATCACAAACACTCTCTAGAGGTCGTCTTTATCATCGCACTTAATATGCTTTTACTTAATGAGTTGGTCAAGCAGTTATTGTATGCTACTTATCCCATCTTTACCATCTCAGCCAACTGCACAAAATAGTCATTCGACCAAATATCTAGCTCTTTTGGGTTGCGAACAAAGGGCAATACATCCTCTTTTACCTGCTTAATGTCGGCAGTCGAAAGTCGCTCAATAAGTTTATCTTTGAATGACTCGGGGGTAATATCCTCGCCGTTAAACTGCTTGCAACGCTCCGCCAAATGAGCAAAATCAAGGGCGACGCCATTGCGCACATACCACTCAAAGTCATACCAATCACGCCCCTTAACTCTATTCTTCCATGCACGATACACCAGAGCGTGCATCTTGCCGGCAAACAAGTCGGGCAGAGTGAAGCAACGAGTCATAAACGAGTGAGGCTGAAGCAGTAACTTCTGCTCGGTTGTAAAGTTTAGCGGAGGACAAGTATCCACCTCAATCTTAATTTTTATCGACTTCTCCGTCTGGAATGTCACATCGTAAACATTAGTATTGTCTTTCAAAAATGCCGACTCCACCTTGCCAAAACTCTTCTTGTCCTTTTTCGTAATCTCCACCTCTCGACCGACCAGCGCAAACGCATCTACGATAGGTTGAAAATATTTTGAGAAATCGAAGTTCTCATCAGGTGCTAGCAACGAAAAATCCATATCCTCGCTGAATCGCTGCAATCCGTGGAAGATTCTCAAACAAGTACCACCATAGAATGCAGCAGACTCAAAGAAACCGCCGGCATAGAGACCGGCAAGGATTATCTGCTGGTTTACCTCAAAAATGGCGTTTCGTTTCTGCTGCTCGGTTGTCAACTCGTAGCGCGACAACATATTCTCAAATATCTCGTTTTTCATCGCTTCAAATACTTTAATAGAGTAACAATGGAGTCTGCCTTTTTGCCGACCTTAATATAATCTTCAAATACGGTTGCATCGAGTTTGTAGAACTCCTCCATATCCATACGAATATCCTGCTCTAAATAGTGCTCCACATCAGTCAGGTAACGGAGATTGACCTTTGAGGAGTTGGCAATCAAGTCGCACAAAGCCTTTTCGGGCGAGGCAATCAGGAATGCATAATCGCCCTTATGCAGACTTTTAACGCCAACCGAAAACGACTCCCGTGAGATATACTTATAGTCATAGTTGCCCAACGGAGTCTCAAAACTACGGGAGTGCTTTACGGTCATCGACTGATTGACATAGACCGCCTCTGGGATTAGCCCGTAGTATCTCAATGCGGTTGACATCGAGATATACGAAGGGGCGTAGAGGTGGTTGGCAATCAACTCTGTTGAAAGTGTCTTACCAGAGTGTTCGGGATTAACTACATAAAGCCCACGCTTCAATCGTATGATGTAGCCCTGCTTTTCGAGCAAAGCCACCTTCTTGTTTGGCGACTTCAATTCTGGATACAACGACTCAATTATAGATGTCGTTACTGGAGTCGCACCTATTTCCTTTAATAGCTTATTCATATTGCAAATATAGTAATATTTTGAATAATAAAAGAATTACAACATCTTTTTCTGTTCAAAATATATCCATATCGACAAATATATACAAGTTATACGCGTAAATCAAGCAGTAAATTATGTTATGATCAATAGAATTAGCATTTAGTATCAATTGTTGTCGCATAAAATCAAGTCATGGTAGACAATATGAGGTTTTTATGGTTTATTGAGCATAGTATTGGGTGTCTATATTATCAAAATTCCATCTTTTCGATTTTGGCTTTAGTGTCTTCTGTCCTTGCCATACGATTATAGTCGCTACTTAAGTCATCAAAAATACTACAAACAATAGGATGTGTGCATCGAATCTTATCAGCGTATTTTTTATATTTATTCGCCTCATTTTTTTCTAATGTTCCACCATCATAAGCAGGGCGAACAGTTATACCTCTCTTGTTATACAGCCTAGTTCTAAAACCATCATTGACCTCTTTATTATTAAGTCTTTCGATAATATCACAAATAGGGACGGGAGGATAGTCCTCGGTTTCAGGATAGTTTCCTAATAATTCTCCTATCACAGTATTAACACCTTTAATTTTATGTTTTGCATTACCCAAGGTTTGTAGTTGGTCTATATAGTTATTAAGGGCCACCTCATCGATGGTATTATTGCTATCAACAAAAGGAGTTTGTCGAAGAGTATAAAAGATGTGCCAACCCAACAATGCATATGAATTATCATTTTTAACTTGTTCAATTTCCACCGCTCTTTCGTTCTCATCTGACGACAAATATGTTTTGTCTATTATTTCCATCAAACTCTCTGGATTAGACATAATCTCTTTGATGAACTTTGTGTCATTTATATTGCCGTGATGCTCTAACAACCGATATAATAACACCTCTATCGAATATAATGTTTGGAGATTAGCATCCTCTCGTTTGTCTAAAAGATATACTACCTTGGCTAATTCATATTGCATCCTAGAAAAAAGATTGCTATCAGATGCTTTAATAATCCCTATTATTGTTTCTTCTATTATAGTGGTATCGAATTGAACATTTTTGTGAGATGAATGATATATGATATCCAGAGCTCTATCAAATCTCTTGTATTCAATCATTTTCTTAACGATGAACCCTGCATTTTCTTCATATATAATTCCAACATTAAGATTAGTCCAATACTCCTTTTGAATATGATTAGGTAAGGTCTTAATATAATCCCACATACGTTGACATGCGCAAGGTGCAACTGTAATAGGTATTACAATCACCGTTTCATACTTCTTAATATCCAGCGAATGCAATAGTGCGATTACATTGTCAATGCCGTTGCGAAATGTGTAGTGGCGGAAAAACCCTTTTGCAAAACTAATAATAGACTCTTCACTATCCTCTAACATTAAATCTAAAACATTACGATATGCGGTAGTATCTGCTTTATAAGCGTACGCTTCACCAACTTCATTTGGGCATCCAACCATCTTTACAAATTGACGTATCCCATTAAAGCCGTATGATTGCTCTATTTGAGCGATGGCATTATACTTATATATGCAACTTTGTTCGAAAGTTTCTTCCCATCCCAAATGTCGTTTGTCAATTTCAACAATATCAACATACGAGTCCTTAAATATCCACCTAAACCGATCTAATAGGTTTTCTGGTTCTAACATCGATAGTAGTGACCTCCATCTATCAATTTCATCTTTGGATAGAGCCCAATCCGTGTCCGCATAGGTCGTATGCCGGTAAATGGTATGTCTCAAAGTGTTAGTTATCGCAAAATTGCCGATAAAATTATCTTTGTGTGCGACCACATATTCAAACAATAATTGTCGGTTATTGCTTCCTAATACTAGTTGATCAGCCAAATTAAGCATCTTGCAGATTTGTTCCTCAGAACAATCGCAAACCGAAATAATAAGTTTACACAAGCGTGTTATAGAGTCACATATATCTTGCTGAGAAACATTTACATGTGAATAATTATAACAACGCCACTTCATTGGGTGCGTACAAGATACTGTTGCGTGATCCAATCCATCTATCAACTTAAAGTATAGGTCAAAAGCCTGTTGAGGATATTTCTTACCAATAGTCTCAAGCGCTTGTAGCCTTATAGGTGTTTTGGCATAAGTTTGCGGTCTCCAAATTGCATATGCTTCATATAAGGCTGTAATCGGTTTATTATATAGATTCGAGTCATTCTCTATACGACTCAAATCTGCTAATATACAGCTAATTGGTAACAGCCATTCTTCTTCCCAAAGCATTGCTTGTAAGGAAAACAAAATGTGAGTATAGTCCTCTTGAGGACCCCAAAGATTATTTACGCCTTTTGGAGTAAACAATCTTTTAATTATAGAATCCTCTTTCCTTAAGTCGTTTTGGATGAATTTAATATAACTTCTGGGCGATGCTTCTGCAATTAGTCCTAGAACAAACTTATTTGAGTACCACCACTCAATTGTTGAACTATCTAATATTGTGGAGATTAGTCTATCAATCCATTCGGATGGTGACACAGAGAGACTTAAGTCCTCCCTGTTTCCCATTAACGATATCAGAATAGCAGTTTGGAATAGGCCCTCTTTTACCCATCCAGAGTATTTTTGTTTATGATCCCAAAATCGCAAATCAGTTGTAGACATCTTTTCGATGGCATCGGGATCGTTGTCGGATGTGATTCTATTAATAGCCTCTTTATAATTGGTAAAATCTGCGGTCGTAATATATGAGGCAGCATACCCAAAAGCCTCATAAGGAGAATATAGTCTCCATTTACCATCTATGGTGACAACGGGTGAATCATCCTTATGCAACCATTTGTGAAGTCTGGCAATATATGAGTCATATGATTCTCCTGCAATTAGAGATATGAGTTCTTTATCCCCCTCAAGTGCTTCTGACCACCTCGCAACCATAATGGCGGGAATAATCTCTCTTATATTTTCTGGGTTAGCCCATTCTGGACATGTATAATCTATACCTAGTGTTCTTCTGAGTATTGTGATATTTCTTGCTGTTTCTCGAGACAATTGCTCTGCCCGCCTATCATCGATGCCACTATTTACAAGAGACTCTATAAACCCTTTTCTATCAAGAAGTGGTAGTTGAATCAACTTTGCATTGGGGGCTGTATTAAAACTTTCTGCGGCACTTGCTGCATAAATAATACTATGCCCATTTTGGAGCGCATAAGTATGGTTCTTATGTCCTACATTGGCAATAAAAACAATATTTGTATACTGATTAATAAGATGCTCTAAAACATCTTCGTCCTCGACAACGATAGCTCTCGATAATAAATTATCCTTATCTTGACTTTCTAATATACACGCAACTGCAAATGCTAATGATTCGCTTTGAGCTATTGATTGGATGATGGCAACGGAAGAATTAGAAATGCTATTATACATCTCTTGTTGTTCTTTTTCTCTACCCACCAGCAAGATTTTGGGTTCTAATCTTACCTCCTTACTATATGCCCACTTATTCCAAAAAGATTCAAGATCTTGTACATTAGTAATAGATTTCCCAGATATTTTACTAGCAAGCCATAATGCGACAGCAGGACATTGGAATAGCCAATCTTCTAGCTCTACTGCTGTTATTACAACAACGTCTTTCCACTCTTTGTTCTGTCTCTTATCATTTGCCCAAGCTGTCGCTCCATCCCAAACGCGTGGAGTTACAAACACAAATGTAGATTCTTGTTTCTTATAACCTAAGGAGTCGTTAACTCGCTTACGATAGTCCTTATCTGCTTTGTCTTTGGGGTTAGAATTTACACCACATTCCCATAGTGAAATACCCGATGATATATTATATATTCTTTCGTTAGAATCTAACACTCCATCCCATCCGGATAGGTGAATAGCGTCGCCACATGGGAACTTAATAGTATTCACATCTTTGGATGTCGCTCGAATCAATCTAATAATTAATTCTGGCAATAATTCTTGAGACTCACGGGTATCTGCCCATTGTTTAATATTTGTTGATGTAATCCACTTCATGGTACAATAACTTTATGATAGTACATACACAAAGTTAATTATAATTTTGAATAGGATTATAAATCAACAACTAAAATTATAAACACACTTGATTGTCAAAGCAAAAGCGATTGTAGCCTGATAAGTAAAAAATGGTTCTTTTGCCAATGCATAATTTAATCTATATGATAAATTATAACTAGATGTACGAAATATAAAAGTTATTATCGACTATCATTGTTTATCACTGTTTATCAAATATTTGGGCCGTATTTGAGCCACAACTTAGTAAAGTTCTTATTATCAATAACTTTAACATTCTGCATCGTCAAGTAAATTTGCATACCAATGATAAACGATGATAAAACATTTTGCCAAAAAATGCTCACTTTGAGTGCTTTTTTGTGTTTAGTGATTAAGTCGTTTGTTATCGTTTATCGTCGTTACGCAATATTTCTTCGCCCTATTTCACCCTCAACCGAAATTCCGGAGCTGCAAGCCTTAATAAATTATTACTGCATAATAGTTGCAAATTAAACTATTATCACTCTATTTGTTCCATAATAGTTGTAAATAGAACTTTTATGAGCACCTTGCAACCCAAGACAAATCGCTGCAATTCGGATTTTTCTTTTATAAAAATAAGGGTTGCCAATAGGACTATCCTCTTTGGGAAATGCACAGTACAAACATTTGTAACACTCTGCACATCAACACGATACACAAATAAAAGTGAAACGATTTCGCAAACAAAACCGTTTATTGCTTTTCTGAACAGAAATTCAGGAATAAAACGAGGACAACCACACAATACCTATAATATCATCATAACCGATACCAAGCAGAGGCGACCCTCTGCTTTTTTTTTGTGTCGTTGTCCGAGCTTTCGGGCGGATATTCCTATGCTTTTCGTAGGCAACCGCAAAATAAATGAAAAATTTTGCCCTTGTTCCAAACCTTCCCGGACAAGTGTCCCCTATACTTTTAATGAAGCGACCTTAATCGCACAGATATACATTTATGTTAAACCAATAAAACCAAGAACTATGGAAGTCTTAACAATCGAACACAGTGCTTTTCAGCAGTTGATTAGCAAAATTGATGCAATGGACGAGTTCATCCGCAAAGCCAAGTTAGAGCAGCAAAGTTCCCTCGACGATGATTGGGTTGATGGGCAAGCCGTCTGCGAGTATCTCTGCATCTGCGACAAAACCCTGCAACGCCTACGCAGTGCCGGCAAAATCACTTACAGCACCATCGGCAATAAGTATTATTACCAGATTGCCGAGATTAAGCGTTGCTTGCGAGCTCACACAATCAAGAGTAGCGAGGAGATGTTGCAAAACCTAATCGCTCACAAGCGTAATAGCAAAGCGAAGGCGAGTGCTAATGTTCAGTAAACCGTAGAGAGGTGGCTATAAATAGAGGCCATCTCTCTTCGATTTTGTCAATTCAAAAATTATTCGTAACTTTTGCAAGAAAAGATAACTCGCTTAGAATAAATCGGTTGGTCGGATTGCTTGAAAATTGGGTAACGAGATAGCAACCGTTCGTATTTCTGAGTTCTTCATTGTTATGCTCCAATGTGATAACTCTTGATGCTACAAAGGTACAAAAAACTGCATTGTAAAAAATACAAAAATTTTACAATGCAGTTTTTTAATACCAGTTATTTATTATATAGCAAATGAAGACATTGCATATCAATGATTGAGCTTTTGAAGATACATACTTTACCTCCCCTCATGTTGCTTTCGTAAATATTCAGCAATGGCATCACTTGAACCAGATAAAGATGATATATATATTCCTTCAATTGTGCAAGCGGATATTACATAATAACCATCCATAGCCCACCAGTCTTCTACAGTACCATTAGTCATATATGTTGTAGTGCCACTACCGCCGAATCCTCCACCTAAATAAAAATTATCGAGTCTAATAATTGGTACATTTGCGCCATCTTCAACCCAGCCTCCTTGACTTTCAAATTGAACATTTTTAAAAATAATTTCATCGGCTGAAATATTACGCCAAAAAATCCGACCAAGGTTGCTAGTATTACTTATTTCAAATATCTTTACTTTGAAGCCTTCGCCTTCAAAAAAATGTTGCCCTAATTCTTTCATGCAATTATCTATGAGTATATATTCAAATTCTCCACCGTTAAAACCATTAAAGCTATATCCTGGGTCAAATCCCTGACAATTCCTTATGGTTACATTTTTCACTTTAGACCCACTCATTTGCATATCTCCGCATGACATATTGCATCCCTCAATAATTATAGATTCTATATTAGAATTATTTTTTAGATTAATCGCTTCTGTCGTAAAGTTACAGTTTCTTATTTCAATATTCTTAAGGGTCTGCAAATTTTCAAAATCTATTGAGTATTCTCGATTATACCCAAAGCTAGAGTGTGTGATTTTTATATCTGCTATGTTTGTACCTTTTGTTGTAATAGTATTTATTTTAGAATTATGTACATCAAATTTAGTAAGGTTAACACAATTTTCTATATTCAAAGAATCAAGACGATTACAGTTGCTTATCGTCAATTCTGAGAATTTATTTTCTCTAATATCTAGTATGTTTAAATGGCTAAATCCATAAACAATAGGCGTTCCTGATAAATTATTATTGGGTAATCTAATCTCTCCCACTCTAAAATGTTCATCGTAATAATATCCACCGTAAACACCAAACCATTCTGACGCAGGCTTATTTGTACACCAATGCGTATTAGTAATCCACTGGTCACCAATAGTTTCATTATAGAATCGTACTAACAATTCATTTTCATCTGCACACAACTCTTTGGTATCGCCATAAAATATTTTTTCATCTGTAGCCAAATAAGCTCTATAATAGTAGAAAGGTTCTGTTAGTTCAATGTTAACACTGTACTCTATATTTTCTGAAATTTTAATAGAAGAATGGGGTCCCTCAATAGTAGGCTCATACTCAGAAGTACTGTAACATATTCCCGCTTCTAATGGTTGATTTACTTTGTCCACAAAAGGAGTAAAATAAATCTTATAATCATTATTTTCCAATGTCTCATACCCTCCAGTTTCAACACCTGGCATTACAAACGACTTAACACCTGAAACATAGTACTCATTAAAGTCAGTAGAGTAATAATATGAACGATAGTAATAAACTTTTTTATCGTCTAGATAATCAAAAGAGACACTGAAAGTTCCTGAATTATTGGATTCTGCATAGCCACAATTATCTACATATAATGCCGATGGGTCTGTTGATATATAAATTCCAACATTATCATTACTATTAATTTTATTAGAAATATATCCATTGAGTTTTACCTTACGATTTTCGTAATCTAATTCTTCAACGGAACCTGTACTTAAACGTCCTTCTATAATTTTCTTTGCTTTTTCTCTAATTCCTTCTTCATCTGTAGTATTGTCTAGAACCTCTTGCAAACCATCATATCCTGTATTTAAGAGTATATCAACAATTTTTTGTGTTACCGTCCCTTGACCTGCAGCTGTTCCTACCGCGCCCAATAATCCAGAAGCAGCATCAAAACCATCAGTATGTGAACCGTCACTTACTAATAAATCTGTAGCACGGGCCGTTAATAGAGCACCTGAAATAAATGTTGCAGCTCCAGCAATTGCGATTGTCGCACCTACAGCTATATTAGCACCTGGAACTAACATTGCACAACCAACTAACATGGCTGCACCACCCTCTATCATAGTTACACCTCCGATTAAATGATTTAATAGGCATACTGCATTTTGGGCATTAGATTGAGTATATCCAGACCTTGTTAGAGATTGATTACTCCAATAGTTTTCAATATCAACCTCTGATTCAGCATCTTTTATTTGAAAGAAAGTTTTGTCTGAGTTTATAATTAATAAATCATATTTATTACCTCTTACATTTTCTACATATACACTTTGATTATTTATATTCATGTAACTTGGAACACCCTTATCATCGAATATAATGTAGTTGTAACAATCCTGAATTTCTTCATTATCAATTAAAATCATTAATGAAGAGGGCAATCCGTTTTCTTGTGCTTTATAACATATAGTTGTTGAATTATTAATCAGCAACTCATCATAACCATTTAACCCATCTTTAATTACTTGAAACTCTTGTTGGAGTTGGTTATTCTCTTTTTCTCCAAAAACATCTTCTAATTTGTCGCAACCAACAAACATAGCTACTGACATTAAGAATAATACTACTAAATTAAATCTCCTCATTTTATTAATATATTAATATTTACAGATTAAATAAAAAGCGTGAACTACAATGCCACACTCTTACTTGAAGGTCGTAGGAAACCTCGGATACAGATGTAACAATAGCAGCCCACGCTATAGCGTGAGAACCACTATGCCATCCTTGTATCCTAATTGAAAATTTCCTACGTTTTCAAGTACAAGATAAGCATAACGCTTCTTCTTTTTCTCTTATGTCTTGGATAGAGTCGCCCCTAACCAACTGCAAATTTACAAAAAAGTCGTAATAATAAGCCTTGTATGGGCAAATTATTACGACTTGGAGGTGCATTTTAGAGTTTCAGCCCTCGATTTTGTCGTCTGCTTGTCGGCAATCCTAATGCTTCCATAAACTCATCTTTCTTGCGTCTGAACCAAGAGTGATGCGATACACCATCGATTCTAAGGTCAAATCTTCCCTCTTTGTCCTCTTTGAGGGAGCAGATCGCCCCATCGGCTGAAAACGATTGGTTAAACATCATTGAATAGAGTTTGCCCTTGACGGGGATTTCCTTAAAAGTACATAATGCTTTGATTAGGTTGTCGTTGAATCCCATTTTCTCGCTAAGGTATTTAATCATCGGCATCAATTTCTCCACATACGGGAAGTAATGCAGAATTTTGTCGATATACTCCGATTGTTTATGATGTTCCGCTTCGTATGATTGCTTGACCTCCTGTATCTGCTTTTGGTGTTCCACCTCCATTTGCTTGATATTGGATTGCAGTTTCTCGATGGTCTCGTCTCGGATTGCTATCTCGTCCCGCAAATCTTCGTTCTTGCGTTCCAATGACTTCATCTTACCGCTACCGAAAAGAGAACTGACACCGCTTGCAAGTGCTGTGGCTGCATCGGTGGCTACGCTTTTGAGCCTGTCGGTGCGTATCTCCGATTTCACCTGTTTGAGTTCTTGTTCGGCTTCGGCTTTCTGTTCTTGCAGTCGCTTGGATTTCAGTTCAAGAGTATCGTTCATCTTCTTCAATTCCCGATAATATTGCGTGGTGGTAGTGTGCCGAGCTTCGGATCCACGAACACCACGCTGCAATCCGTACTTTGCCATTACCTCAGCATATCCATCGTGATATGAAATCAGTGTTTGGCGGTTAAACAAGTCATCGGCACACAAGCGGACTGCATTTGCTTTCTTGCGGTATTTGCGTTTACCGTTGGCTTGCTCTTTCTTGGCTTTACGGCGTTCTCCCGTTACGATGGGTACAACCGATGCGTGGATATGTGGCGTTTTCTCGTCCATATGAAGATGAGCCGAAACCACATTCTCCCAACCGAATGTATCGTACAGGTATCGTATGCTGTCTTGACACCATTCACCGAGTTTGCCATTTTTGTAAATAGCCATCATATCCTCGTGTGTTCCCGACATTACGATACGGACAACTCTCACTTGGTCGTTGGTTATCTTCCGCTTGATACCTGCTGTTTTCAGTCGGTAGGCGATTGCTTCGTCCCTGCCATTCACTCCATCGGGATATGTAACCAACGCCATATTAAGATGCGTTCTTGTCGGGTCGGCATTGTGCGGTATTACTTTTCTCTCTATGTGGTCGGATTGTGTGGCATCCGATGTGCCTTTTGCTTTCTTTACATCAAATGTGAAATTTCCCATATTGCTTGATTTAGTGGTTTAACATGATTGATTTTTGGTTGCTCTCTGCATTGGCTCGCAGGGTTTCCAAAGGGCTTTCCCTTTGGCTCGATAGGGAGTTTTTAGCGTTACGATAGTAATGCGTTAAGAAAACGCCCTATTGAGCTATGGTATTTTTGCTAAATACCTTTGGGAAAGCGAGCGTGCCGATTATAGACCCAATCCCTTTTTCTTCTTTTGTGGTGGATTATGCATCCGCCTTGTGGATTGGACTTGCGATTTTTTCTCTGCTTGTTTTGCTTGGTTTCGGTGGCATAGATAGTCATTCAAATCCTTATGACCTGCGTAGTGATGCGACATATCTTGAAGCCTGTTTCCGAATAACCTTTTCAGATTCTCATAGGCTCTTTGCCCTGCTTGGTCATTGTCAAGGAAGCAACCGATTCGGGTGTATGGGCGTAATAGTTGCTCCGCTTTCGAGAGGTTGGTAACGGAGTTCAGCACCATATAATCCTGCTCGTTTGTGCGTGGCTCTTCGGGATTATTGTTCACTCGTATTGTGAGGAACGAGAGATAATCCATAAAGCCCTCGAAGAGATAACACACATCTCGTTGCTCACCCGGCTGTCGGATATGGGTAATATCTTTGGGAGCAAGGCAACCTTTGAAATAGCGGTTGCGAAGTTCATAGCCACCATAGATATTCGGGAAACCAACAACAAAGTAGGTTTTACCCTCATACTCGTATCTCAACTCTTTACACTCTCTTTTGGCGAGTTCGATGTTTATTCCTCGCCCTCGCAGGTAGTCGATGAGGGCAGGAGAAGATAACTCGCCAACCTGTATGCCTTGAAAGCTGCTGTTGTGAGTTTTCTGCTCACCAAAAGAAAAGGATGCCGGGCGAATGTAGGGAGTTCGCTCCGCTATGCGTTCCAACAGATAAGCTACATTCTCGCTGTGGTAGAGTTCCGCTGCCAATGCGATGATGTTACCACCCTTGCCGATACCGAAGTCATACCATTGGTTGAGTTCGGTGTTTACCTTGAACGAAGCATCGGTTTCGTTCCTCAGTGGTGATTTATACCATAGGCTTTTACCTTGTTGCTTAATAGGTGTATAGCCTAAACTTTGCAGATAGTCTGCCAACTTGATTTGTTTTGCGTCTTGGATTGTCATATTACATACGGTTTTAGGGTTGATGAAAATTTGTTGATTTGATGAATCGTTGATGTAATATGCTTATATACAGACTTGTAACAGCTCAACATATTCTCAACAAACCACTCACCAAAAGAGAAATCTACAATTTGGTGTGTGCTGTATCTCAACTTCTCTTTTGGCTTGTTGAGATTTTGTTGAGAGTGTATATTGTTTATTGTCAGTGTGTTTATACTCATATTCAACAATTCAACAGAAAATGGTAGTGTTACAGGGATTCGAGTTGCTCCCTTGTGATGGTGTAGTAGCGTCCCACTCTCCTTATCGGCTCATAGTGGCAACTTTGATTGTAGTTGCCTTGATAGGTGGTGTAGGTAAGTCCGTTGGGTGCAGGTGTCAGTTTCCAACACTCTTGCACCACTTTACGCACTTGATGTTTCTCTACCTTTACCTGCGAGTGCATCAACAGCACAATAAGGTCGTTAAGGCAGAATGAAACGCTATCCACATTCATAGTTGCCATAATGTCGAGCAGCAGCTCCGACATTTCAATCTCCAATCGGTTACGGTTGCTGCGGATAATCCTCTGCAATGCTTCGGTATGCAGCAATGAGGGATTGAACCACATTCGGCTCTCCCTATCGGTGGATAACTTTCGATTGGTGAGGAAATGGAGAAATGCGGGTATCTCCGCTTTCAAGCGTTGCAGGAAGTTGGTATCATCGGACTGCAAGCGGTTTATCTTGCGTACCCAATAGCGTGTTTCCCCTGCATCGATGATTACGGGCAGATACTCGTTGTTGGAGCATAGCACGAATTTGGCAAAGAACGCTATTTCATCACGGTCTTTGCCTTTGGCTTCCACCTTGTAGGATAGTGTGGTACTCAGATTCTTCAATCGTTCGCTGTCCTCCCTGCGGTTGAGCAGCACCTCATCGACCATAATAAGGAGTTTGCCAGCCCAATCGGAATTGAATTGACTGCGGAAATCCTCGTTGGTGTTGAATGTTACATTGTTCTGAAAGAGGGCTTTCAGAAAATTAAGGAATGTACTCTTGCCTGTATTGCGTTCCTCCGATACCAATAACAGGATTGGCAACTTCTGAACGGGTTGCAGGTAGAGCAGTTGCAGATAGTCCATTCCCAACTCGTATTGCTCACCGAAGATATGCTCTACCAATGAACGGATAGAGGGGAAATCACCCTCTTGCGGTTGGTGGTCTATCGGCTCATAGAGGTTAAGGAACTTGCCGATTACAGGGCGATAGCCGATGTGTTCGGGTACAGTACAAAATCCGTCATACTTGGGAACACTGCCGATGTAGTCCTTGCCATAGTCTTGGCGGAGCGTTTCATTGTTCCAGGGGATACGCTTCTTTACATATCCACCGTTCAGTCTCGGCTGCTCCACAATCTTGTAGAGCGTTGTTCCCACTCGGATAAATTCTTCTTTTGCCATACTGCCATCTGATGGCGGTTTATGGCTTGATGTTACTTTGTTAGCTTCCATTTTCAAATGCTTTTAAGTTCAAAAAATGTCAGCTACAAAAATATAAGTGATTGACGGATAAGTTACGACGCAAATCATAGCAGAATAGTGAATAAAGTACTATAGGGATTGGAATTTGAGGGGTGCATAAACAAAGCAAGTCCGAAAACAGGTCAAAAACCTATCTTCGGACTTACCTTGACTGACTAATCAGCCGATATGCTGATATTACGACATACCTATTGGAGAGTTGGCAAGCGAAAAGAGATAACATACTTTCTCTTTTCGTCCGCATATTCTCTTTAACACCTCACTGCGTATCTTCTCTGCACCGTATGAATGGATGCGGAACGCAAGAGCTATAATCATATCCATATTGTAGAGGGTAGCCCAATAGGTATATGGTATTACTTCGCAATGTTGAGTGTGTTCTGCTATCACTCCGCTTTTGTGTATAGCTCGGATTGCAGCCTTTAGTATGGGTGCTGCCACATCGAACAGCACCACAAGTTCCGCAAATGACATCCAAACATCGCCATCGGGTATGTTCACATTGCCCGATTCGCTGATTGTTATAATTGCTCGTTCCATACCTTATGCCATTGTGGTGTTACCGAATGATTGATTAAGTTGGTTGCCGAACATCGTTAAATCCTTGTCGATTTTCTCGGTGGTAATCTTCGCATATAGCTGTGTTGTAACGATGTTCGTATGTCCCAAAACTCTACTTACACTCTCGATTGGCATACCTTTACTGAGGGCAAGGGTCGCAAATCCATGTCTTGAGCAATGGAATGAAATGTCCTTGTCGATTCCACACTCTTTTATCATCTTTTTCAATGGTTTACAGATACTCCAATAGTTCAAATTGGGGAATACGAGTTTGTTCTCTTGGAATGGCTCGTATCGCTTGATAATCTGCAACGGAATATCCAACAACTTAACTTGGAACGGTATTTTGGTTTTGTGTCGCTTGGATAATATCCATTTCTCACCGTTTATCTCTACAATATCATCGGTGGTCAGTTCCTTAATATCCACGAATGACAAGGCTGTAAAACTTGCAAACACAAACAGGTCTCGGATATATGCCAACTTGCTATCCGTAAAATCGTGTGTCATCACCGCTTTTAATTCATCTTCGGTCAGAAACTCCCTCTCCTTAACATTGGGGCTTATGTGAAATTGAGCAAATGGGTTTCTCGGCATCAATCCGTTGTAATGGGCACGCATAACAACACCCTTGAGCCACATACAATTTGCCCAGATACTGCCATTCTGCAAACCTCTGTCTGTTGCGAGGAATACCGCAAACTCCTTGATAAAGTCGGGAGTCAGCTCAATCATAGACATATCGTTACGCTTGTAATTCGCCTTGATGAATGCTGCAACATGGTTTCTTGCCCGTACTCTTGACATATAAGTTGCTATCACTCGGTCTGTACCTACACGTTTCTTGAATGTGGCATTATCCTTATCAAATGCGCCGAGCAGTGTTTCATATTCTGTTCCGATGCCTTGATAGGCATTGCGTACCATTTCGGCAGTTACATAGGCTTCTCTATCCGACAGGCGTTGATAGTGTTTGATGATTTGAGCCTTGATATTATCCAAAGCAAGATTGATTTCTCTTGCTTCCTTGCTCTTACCTTTGGCTCTGTTGCCTTTTACATCCCAAAGCTCTTTTGCAATGGTACGCTTACAACTGAATTGGGCTACTGAGCCGTTGATTGTCACTCGTCCCATAATGGGGACAATACCGTTTTTCTCCTTGCTTGCGTTCACGTAGAACAGCACCTTAAATGTACTTCGCATAATCCAATCTTTTTTGGTTACAAAATTAGTTGTCAGCGAGTTATACATTGATACGCAATATGATGCAGAACTATGAAACGTGACGACACAAAGAAAAATCTTACTCGTTTTCGGGTAACGATTAGGCAACCGTTCTATTTCATTACCTTGCGTTTCTTTGCTAAATTGCCATTTCCCGTATTTCCGAGATTTTCAGCGTAATGCGTTTATTATCAGTGCAAGATGCACTATTATTCCGATTTCGGTTGATTATTCCAGCGTTTATTCGTAAATTTGTCGTAAGCAACTGTAGTTCTGAAGTTTGTATGGCAAAAGTCGGACCCAAAAACGACACCCTGAAACAACCCAAGTGTCCCTCGAATTGGGAGTATAGTACTGGGCAAAGGCAATTGCTTGATATACAGAGCGGAGAGCAGATGGACAGACTCTCGTTTTCCGCTCAAACAAAGAAAAGCAGTCCTAACGGGTTGCTTTTTGTTTGACACGATGACTCGACTCGAGCATAAGCTTTCTTAGCAACACAACCTTTGTATAGAAAAAAAGCTAACTTTGGGATAAAAATAGAAAGTATATGGCACATTTTCAGTTCAAAATCAAGTTAAGAGGAGTGAGTAAGCCTCCTGTGTGGAGAATAGTAGATGTCCCGGCCAACACTCCATTCGATATATTTAGCCAGATTATTCAAGATGTTTTCGGATGGTATGGACATCATTTGTGGCACTTCACTCCCAATGCCTACGGGACATACCCCGTGATAGCCATTCCATTGCCTAAAGATACTTCATGGGCAGAGGATCCAGACTTAAATGCTGCCGACACAAAATTGCGCGATATATTTCGCAATGAGGGTGATAAGTTTACTTACACCTACGATTTTGGCGATGACTGGATTCACGAAATTGTATTGAAGAAAATTACCGCCGAGGAGTCGAACAAAGTTTATCTGCTCAAAGCAAAAGGTGCGACACCGATGGAGGATTGTGGTGGCATTATGGGGCATGAGGAGATGAAAATGGTCTTGGCCAATTCACAACATCCCGAATACAAATCGTATTGCGAGTGGCTGGCGATAGATAGTGGCGCCGACTGGGATTTCAACGACCCCAATGTTGTGTGTGGCGAAATTGGAGAGATTGAGGATTTGTAGTAACTCAAGTATATCCAATGATTAACCACCTATTGCAGTCATTAATTTGTGAATATTCTCTGACGGATGCCCAGTATCGGGAGGGGTATCCGCGAGTAGCAAATACGCTGGTGAAGTTCTCCGACCAAACAGGAGCCTTTATCCGCTCATCAAACTTGCCTGCCGATGTGGTCAAACTCTATATCCGCAAGGCCCGCGAGTCGTTCCGCACACGCACGGTCGAGGCGTTGTAGTGCCCCAACCGTGCGGCTTCTAAACTCAGAACATTTCATATACATACAACCCCGCCTTTTGCGGACTTTGCAAAGAAGGTTAGCGCACTCCGTTGAGTTTGAATAATTCTTATTATCTTTGTACAGAGAGTAAATTTGAGAAGATTTATGAAACGGCTAATCCTTTTAATTGTGTTACTCGTTGGGGCATTATGTGATGTTAGCGCACAAGAAAGACTGTATACTACGCATACATCCACTACCAAAAGTGATGAGTTTAAGTCTTTCATCACGCAGATATATAAAGACAAACTTTATGAGGATTATGATTTCTTGCAAAAGCATTGCTCTGCGGAACTGCTCAAAAAACTCCAAGATGCATACCCTTATGATACCGATGGTATAGCATACGCAACTTGGCTATTTAGAAGTGGGCAACAGGATAGCAAACCCGGGGCAGACGACAAGACCATTATGCTTGAAGTAAAAGCGTATGGTGATTGGTTTATCTATACTGCATTGGATATGGGCTGGGAATTTACCAACAAAATCAAAATCACCAACAAGGGTGACGAGATCGTAATAGAGGATATTTGTGCGGTTAAAAAATAGGGCACATTAGCACATACATAGAGCATTGAATCGTTACTGATTTGATGAGAATTATATCTAAAAATATGCAGTTGATCGGGCAAAAAGTTGGAACTTATAATATTATCAATAAAACCCTACTATCACTACTTCTTATTATCATTTTGGAGGGATGCTCAGTAGATAGCAAAACTCATAAACTGATAAGGCATGCCGAGGAGATTGCAATGGAGTTGCCCGACTCAGCGCTAAGGGTGGTGCAGAGCATCGACCCTGAGAGTGTGCGCGGCAGGCACGACCGAGCACACTATAAGCTTGTTGTTGCCGAGGCGCACTACTACAATCGCCTTGCGGTAGACCGCGACACTATCGCCCAGCCGTTGTTCGACTACTATATCGAGAGCGACAACCACGCCGAGCGTGCTCGCGCACTATATCAGCATGCCCTTGTTATGCAGTCCGAGGGCGAGAATGCCCGCGCTATGTTCTCGCTTATGGAGGCCGAAAAGTCTTTGGAACACCTCGACAATCCTCGCCTCTCGGGTCTTGTGCATCGCACAATGGGCGATATCTATGGTGCAGAGTGTCTTCATAAAAATGCATTAGAGGAGTATCAAATAACAGCAAATTACTTTGATAAGGCAGAGTTACCTATTCATAGTGCATACGCCACCTATGACATTGCAATCATTTATAATAGAATGCGAGATTTTGAAGCAGCAATTAAATAATTATTATATTTTAAGCAACTACACGAAGTTAATCAAAATTCATTAGCGATCTCGGATTTTGGTGGGAAACTTTTGACGAAGTCTTGGGTGTTGTGTCGAAAAATTGCATAACTTTGTAGAGAACAAAAACCAAGAACTATGACGCCGAGAGAGTTTGTAGAAAAGTTTCGTAAGGCCTTTGGTGTGAAAGCGCCTCTGCCTATCGCCTTTTGGTATGGCGCTGAAGCCGTAAACCCTGAGAGCCGTGTGCCTCGATGTATGATTGGCGCAATACGCAAAGTATGCGATGGTAACCCATTGACGCTCACCGCTGAAAATGTGCAGTGTGGAGGTGGCGGGCTATATACCGCCTTTCGCCCGATGGAAGATAGGGTGCCACACTTTGTATCCGAAATCGAGCACTACAAGCAGCGACCCGAGCAGGTAAGAGCCTATGTCGAGAGCCTCGAAATAGAGATTACCGAAAGGCCATATCTCAACTTTGTAAGTGTTGATAAGTTAGATAGTTGGGAGGGCGTTGAGGCTGTCGTATTCTTCGCTACGCCCGATATATTGTCGGGGCTTTGCACCTGGACCTTCTTCGACAACGATGCCGAGGATGCCATCGTTACAAAGTTTGCTTCGGGCTGTGCAGCGGTCGTATCTTTTGCTACGGTCGAGAACCGCAAGGGTGGTCGTCGTGCCTTCCTCGGTATGTTTGACCCCTCGGCACGACCTCTTGTGCCGAAGAACGAGCTATCGTTTGCTGTGCCTATGAGCCGCTTTCGCGAGATGCTAGCCACGATGCCCAACTCGGCACTCTTTGAGCACGCCTTCTCGGTGGTTCGCAAGCGCATAAACGGCGAGATATGATAACTAATCAGATGTGATATGGAAGAGAAAAAACCGAAATACGGTGAACCATACTTAGGTGATTCCAAGTTTGTTGCCAAGTGTAGAGCATTGCAATCGGCATATAGAGTAGAGCGTGGTGAGGCGATACGACCATATCGTAGCAGGGATAAGGTCCACTATTTTGGTAACTACATCGAACGAGGCGAGGTGAGTGGCGTTAATTTCTTAGAGGACTACATCTATGTGTATGCACGATACCGCGTAGCATACAAAAAGCCGTTTGAGACAATAAATTCGGACCGATTGTTTAACAATCTACTATCGAGCCAGCCGATGGCATTCAATCTATTTTGTCCGTTGCGCAAAATGCTTTGCGAGTCAGTGGAAAAGGCTACGAAGGTGCTGCGCTATGCTTTGCCTAATTTTGATATTGGGCGAGTTACTGATGTAGATTTGGAGTTTATCCCCGATAACTATTCAGAACTTACTGGCGATAGAAGTGCTATGGATGCCATTATTCGCTATGTGGATAGTGAAAACCGAGAGAGTTTTATTGCCATCGAGACTAAATATTCCGAAAACCTTGGCACGAACGAAGCGTCAAACAAAGATAAGTCAATGCAACTTATCAAAGAACTTGGTTGTTTTAAATGCAATGTTGAGCAGGAAATAAAGCTGTCGCAGATATATCGGAACTTTCTACTTAGCGAGGCTTATGGCAGGCATATTGGCGCAGAGTCCTATTCATTGATTATCTCTCCTGAAGAGCACCCCTCGACAGTTGATGAGTGGAGGTCGGTAGTCGATGAGCTTACTCCGGAGTATAGACATAAGCTACAAACATTATCTTTAGAGGAGTTTGTAGGTAGATTAATAAGTTATAGCACGGGTGAATACAAAATAACATTCGAAAGATTCTATGATCGCTATTTACGATTTGATAAATCGTGTGGATATTAAAATATAAGAGTAAACAGGCGACAATATGAAGGTAACAACTATATATTTTAGTGCCACTTACACCACCAAGCGTGTGGTTGAGGCCATAGCCGAAAACCTCTCTAACGAGGTTGCTCGATACGATATAACCAACGATTCGGCAACCGACCTTGTCGAGATTGCTGCCGACGAACTTTTGGTTGTCGGTGTGCCTGTCTATGCTGGGCGTGTGCCCGCTATGGCTGTCGAGCGCCTGCGCCGTTTTAGGGGTAATAACACCCCTGCTGTGGCTGTGGCAGTCTATGGTAATCGCCACTACGACGATGCCGTCTTGGAGTTGCACGACATCGTGTCGGAGTGTGGCTTCCGCACCGTTGCTGCAGGAGCATTTATCGCCCAACACTCCATCTTCCCAAAGGTCGGTGCATCACGCCCCGATGCTGAGGATTTTGCTGATATTAAGGCATTTGCGAAGCGAGTGTCGGAGTTGCTAACGGGCAATTTTGGCGAAATATCCCTCCCCGGCAACCGCCCCTATAAGGTGCCCGGAGGTATCCCCATCTGGCCCACAGCATCGCGCCGATGCACGGCTTGTGGCCTCTGCGCTCGCCTCTGTCCAACAGGGGCAATCGACCCCGCCTCACCTAAGGGTGTAGATAAGACAAGGTGCATCAAATGTGGCCGTTGTGTTGCTGTATGCCCCACAAAGTCGCGCCGTTTCTACGGCATCAAATACTCCCTTGCCGCCGCCCGCTTCAACTCCACCTTCACCACCCGCCGAGCCAACGAGGTGTGGTATGCAGATGGAAAATAGTATAATTTAGAAACAATCTTTATGAATAATAGATTAATAATTGCCTTTAATATCTCTAAGACCTATGACCTTTTTGTGCAAGGAAAAGGAGACAGAGTATCTATTTATGATTGTACGCGCCATTATTGGGCAAATGTTAAGCAGACCAAGGCTGAGTTAGCAGAATTAGTATTTGGCGTTGCACATGGTAAAGTGGTTGGAGTATATAAACCGACATCGTGGCACTATGTAGAGTACCTTAATAATAGCCAGCGTATCGAATTTGAGGGTGTAGAGATAAATGATAGTCCATATTTGGGAATGGATTTGTCTGACTATTTTTATAAGACTCAAAACCCCGTTAGGTATATTGGTAAATGGTAGGAATTTATATCATAGAGCATTAATTCGCACTCTTGGTGTAGGACTGTGCAGCCTATGCGTATTGAACATTTTTGATAGACAGATACTTTGACCATTTAGCAAATCTTTGCTACTTCTTCACACTGCACTGTTCAGAAAGGACAAGTATCTCATTGTGTTATCCTTGAATTATCATTATATTATCAAAGATAATCCATCGTGAACGGTTATGCCTTTTGTGTATTGTTTGTGAGTTGCTTTGACAGGAGTTGTTGGACTTTTTGCTCACTATCCACATAACCCATTCCCACTAAAAAAAGCAATGTCGTTTCTTATTGTTGAGTTATTGTAGAGTTATCAAGGATAATCCATCGTGAATGGTTATGCCTTTTATGTATTGTTTGTGAGTTGCTTTGAATGGAGTTGTTGGACCTTTTGCTCACTATCCACATAACCCATTCCCACTTAAAAAAGCAATGTCGTTTCTTATTGTTGAGTTATCATTATATTATCAAGGATAATTCAATGTGAATGGTTATGCCTTTTATGTATTGTTTGTGAGTTGCTTTGACGGGAGTTGTTGGACCTTTTGCTCACTATCCACATAACCCATTCCCACTTAAAAAAGCAATGTCGTTTCTTATTATTGAGTTATCATATATTTATCAAGGATAATTCATCGTGAATGGTTCTGCCTTTTATATATTGTTTGTGAGTTGCTTTGAATGGAGTTGTTGGACTTTTTGCTCACTATCCACATAACCCATTCCCACTTAAAAAAGCAATGTCGTTTCTTATTATTGAGTTATCGTAGAATTATCAAGGATAATTCAATGTTGGTAGTAGCGCTTGTTTTTAAGGGTTTTATATATTCTCACTACGGAAAAATCCAATGCTGATTTAGTTTCGTTATCCCCTTGCATCTACCAGAGCAAACATCAGCCTTATACTACTTTTGAGTTATCCGTAAATTATCAAGGATAATTCAGTGTTAGTTATTCCGCTTGCTACTAAGACATTTTATTATTATAGCTCTGCAAATCGTAATTGAAGAATTGCTATTTGGTTGTTTCTTTAATTTTTACACAATTAAACCTTGCCTTTTTGCTACTTTTGAGTTATCTTTGTATTATCAGGGATAATTCATAATTCACTATGGAGATAAAAGTATCAGAGGTAAAGATGGTTAAGAGTTATGTAGCCACTTTGCGAGAGTTCGACTTAGGCGAGACCAAATACTATCAGCCTATCGCCACTGACTACAACGGTTTTCACAATGCCCGAAAGCGTTTAGAGGAGCGAAATGTAGCAAAATTCACACTCAGTTGGAGTAAGGATAAAAAGTATTTTAAGGTAACAAGAGACGAATAGGGTTGTCTAGTTTATATACCCTACATAGTCCGTAAAATTAGCCTTTGCACCCCGCAGGGCCAACGAGGTGTGGTATGCTGAGGGGGAATAGTAAGTAGTTATTAATTCAAATTATACATGTTATGAAAAAATTGATTTTATCTCTAATGCTAATCGGATGTGTTACAATTACTAATGCTCAACCGATGTACAAAGTATATTGCAGTATTATAGGCAATGAAAGGGAGTTGCAAAATGGGGTGGTAGATGTTACAATTGACTATGGACAAGAGATACTACGAAAAAATTATTTTGTAGATGAGAATGGTGATAAAATCCAATTTAGAACGATGATTTCTGCCATGAATTACATGTCAAAGTTAGGATGGAATTTGGAAGAAACTTACCATAGTACAGATAAAATTATGGGAAGTTTGATAACTGTGTGGATATTATCAAAACAGGTGTGCGATGATAGCGAGATAACCCAAGGTTTTCAAACAAGATTTATGTATGAACAACAGCAGTAGGCTTTAACTCAATGCAGATATTATTAGTTCGGATATAGTTTATATATAGCCATGACCTTTTTAATATTCATCATAGCCTTATTATTGTTCTTTTTTTGGAGAATTTGGTCTTCCAAACCAGAGAACATAGGCAAAGTTGGCGAGAAGCGTGTGGCCAGTAAGCTAAATTGGTTGGCAAAGGAGTACATAACACTTCATGATGTATTATTGCCGACGCGCTATGGCACGACACAAATCGACCATATCGTGGTTTCGCCATATGCTATATTTGTAATCGAAACGAAAAATTACAAAGGTTGGATATTCGGCCATCAAGATGCAGAAGAATGGAAACAAAGCTTATCAAGTGGCGAACAATACAAATTTAGAAATCCCATACGCCAAAATTTAGCGCATTTCCAGGCAGTTAGAGCAATACTGAAAGATATTGGGGACTTTACGATTATACCAATAGTAGCCTTTTCTGATAGTGCTGAGTTGAAGATAACAGCTCCCTATCATACGGTTATAAATTGGTGTAACCTGCACTCGGTTATCAAGTCGTACAAGACACCAACAATATCGCCAGAGAACATACAGAGTATCATCACAAAACTAACAACCAAAAATATTACAATAGAGGGGAGTCGAGACCAACACACTCGCAATGTAAAAACAATACAACGAAATAGAGAGATGGCAATAGCAAATCTACGGTGTCCAAAGTGCGGTGGCAATCTTGTTGAGAGAAACGGGAAGTATGGTAAATTTTGGGGCTGTTCGAACTATCCGAGGTGCAGATTTACATACAACGACTAATACCAAATGCTGTTTAACATTACTACCACAATGAAAAACGGGCTACTTATAAGTGCTTTGACAAGGCTGCTTCTTGGGGTTGCTATCCTTTGTGCAACGATATTTGGGGCGGCGGGGTCGTTGCACTATTGGAATGGTTGGGTGCTGATTATAGCGCTATTTGTTCCGATCTCTTTAGTAGGCGTTGTATTACTTATCAAGGAGCCTGAATTGCTACGCAAGCGCCTGAATGTCAAAGAGCGAGATGTTAAGCAACGTGGCGTGGTAAAGGCAAGTGGTCTGCTCTTTATCCTTGCCTTTGTGCTATCGGGGCTTGGGTGGCGATTCGGTTGGTATATGTTGCCACGATGGGTGGTTACGATAGGGTTGGTGCTATTTCTGTTGGCATACTTGATATATGCCGAGGTTTTGCGCGAGAATAGTTATCTATCGCGCACCATCGAGGTTACGGCGGAACAGAAGGTTATCGACACAGGGTTGTACGCAATTGTGCGCCACCCGATGTATAGCGCAACGATTGTGCTATTTATTACGATGCCGATTATTCTTGGCTCGCCCATTGCAACAGCCATAATGCTCCTATATATACCATTAATATTTAGGCGTATACACCATGAAGAGGCGTTGCTTGAGCGAGAATTAAAGGGTTATACAGAGTATAAAAAGAGGGTAAGATACAGACTATTTCCGTATATCTGGTAAAAGCGAAAACTATGAAACCATACACAATTTGCCATATGATTGCCTCGGTGGATGGGCGTATCGACTGCGATATGACCGAGCAGATTGAGGGAGGCAATGAGTATTACGAGGCTTTGGAGGCACTCGGTTGTCCATCAATGCTGATGGGGCGCGTAACGATGCAGATGCACTACGCCCTATCTGAGCCATTTGTTGCAGCGGACACCACACCCATTGGTCGTGAGGCCTACCATATTGCCCGCAAGGTTGATGGCTACTGCATAGGCGTAGACACACACGGCAGATTGCAGTGGGGCGAAACGGAGTTTGACGGTCAGGCGTTGCTTGTCATCACCGACGAAAAGTGCCCCAAGGCATACCACGACCGCCTTACGGAGCAGGGTATTTCGTGGATTGCCGTGGGCGAAAACGGCATCAACTTTGCACGCGCTATGGAGATACTTCGTGAGGCCTTTGACATTGAGCGATTGGCAGTTACGGGAGGCGGACATATAAATGGCGCACTCTTGGAGGCAGGGTTACTTGACGAGGTTAGCTTTATGCTTGCCCCCGGTATTGATGGCCGTGAGGGTATGGCGGCAGTTTTCGATGGCATAGCCGACAAAAAACGCCCTGCAACACAACTACGCCTTGAGAGCGTTAAGCAGATGGGCGAGACAGTATGGATAAGATATAAAATTAGATAGTTATGCGAAAGAATTTTGGCTCAAAGAGCTGGCTCTATCCTATGCCAGTGCTGATTGTGGCGGCATACGATGCCACAGGCAAGCCCAATGCGATGAATGCTGCGTGGGGCGGAATATTTACAGATGACCATATCGGAATCTGCATTTCGGAGGGGCACAAGACCACGAAGAATATCCTTGAAACAAAGGCCTTTACGGTAAGTATGGCAACCGTAGAGCAACTCAAGGCGTGCGATTTTGTGGGCATCGTATCGGGCAATAAGATGGAGGGCAAGTTTGCCAAGGCAGGCTTTACGGCGGTGCGCTCCGAAGTGGTCAATGCGCCAATAATCAATGAGTTGCCGATGACCTTGGAGTGTGAAATGCTATCCTATGACGAGGAGAGCAACCACCTTGTAGGTCGCATCGTGAATGTTAGTGCCGACGAAAGGGTGCTCACCGATGGCAAGATTGACTATCGCAAGCTACGCCCCATAACCTACGACCCTATCAACCACCACTATATCGAACTTGGCGAGGTTGTGGGCAATGCCTTTGCAGATGGCAAAAAGCTTAAGGATGATTCGACAAAATAGGTAGAGGCTATTTCTATCGCCAATACCACGAAAAAGTTTAGCATAACAAATATTCGGCAAATTAGTTTTCTCCGAAAATAGAGTGTTTCTGTAAATTTTGTTTATCTTTGTAATGGCTAAAGGCTTTTGCCGTTGAGCCGTACATATTTGATTGGATATTTTTTGACGATTCTTCCGAACTCAAAAACTTGGCGGTTTTAATTTACACGGAGATCGGCAACAAAATGTCCCGTTAGGTTGTATATCCCTACTACCGATTGGTTCGGTATGTGCGATATATTTCCTGCGTGGGCGTTTGTGTTGCTTATTCGTGTAATTGGCAGCCAAGGCCTTGAGTTCGGGATAAGTTAATACTGCGCCTGCGCTTTTTTATGGACTTATCCGGAAATAAGGACTTGCTCGATAGAGAGTTAGTGGCATTCTTCGCTTCGCGTAATTCGCCACCCGAGGCTCTCTGCCTCGCCCAAAAATGGGCATACGAAATCTGCAAAACCGAGAAGATTGTTATCAGCGGGTTTCACTCTCCCATCGAGCGAGCGGTGTTAGATATTCTAATGTCCAATAGATGCCCAATAATTTTGGCCTTGGGGCGTTCTTTATACCGCAAAATCCCAGCACATCTACAAGCCGCCTTCGACGAAAATCGTCTGCTTTTCGTATCATTCCGCAACTACTCGCGACCCTCACTCTCCAACTCGCAACTACGCAATTGGCTTGCTGCAGACCTCGCCACAGAGATTGTTTTTGCCCCATTCGACAAGGCAAGCCAGCTATCAACGCTCCATTTCGCCTATAACAATGGCCCAACACCCTGCCATATCTTGCGATAAAACAACAACGGACTGCTATTTTGCAGTCCATTGCTCAACAAGCTATCTATCGCCAATCCCACGACGGGTGAGCGGGGTCCTCTGAAACTAAGGCCTCGGCAAGCGAGAGGCCGAGAGCCTTGGATATGCCCTCGCCGTATGATGGGTCGGCACGGTGGCAGTTGCGGATATGTCGCTGTTTGATAAATAGCTCCGCATCACCCATTGCGCGTGCAGTATTTTCGCAAGTTGCCTTTTGGTCCTCCTCAGACATCAATCGCCACAGCTTACCGGGCTGTGTGTAGTAGTCGCTGTCGAGTTCGCGCTCGTCGTAGTTGTATACCTCCCCCGAAACAGCCAAAGGTGGCTCTTTCAACTCCGGCTGGTCGCGCCACTCGCCATAGCTATTTGGCTCATAGGCAATCATTCGGCCAGCGTTATCATCGGTGCGCATCTGGCCATCACGATGATACGAATGGTATGGGCAACGGGGGCGATTCACAGGTATTAGGTGGTGATTTACACCTAAGCGGTAGCGCTGCGCATCGCCATACGAGAACAATCGTCCTTGCAACATCTTGTCGGGCGAAAAACCGATGCCGTCGATGATATTCATCGGGTTGAATGCGGCTTGCTCAGTCTCTGCAAAGAAGTTTTCGGGATTGCGATTAAGCTCCAAGATGCCGACATCGTGTAGCGGGAAGTCGCCATGATACCACACCTTTGTAAGGTCGAAGGGGTTGATATGATATTCGCGTGCCTCATCCTCACTCATCAACTGCACCTGCATCAACCAACGAGGATAGTCGCCACGCTCGATAGCCTCGAACAAATCTCTTTGGTGCGACTCCCTATCCTTGGCAATCACAGCCTCCGCCTCAGAGTCGGTTAAGTTCTTGATACCCTGCAAGGTGCGCAAGTGAAACTTAACCCAAGTACGGCGATTATCTGCATCAATAAAGCTATATGTGTGGCTACCAAAGCCGTGCATATTGCGGTACGACGCGGGAATACCGCGTGGCGACATCGTGATTGTTACCTGATGCAACGCCTCGGGGAGTAGAGTCCAGAAGTCCCAGTTGCTATTTGCCGAGCGCATACCTGTGCGTGGATCGCGCTTTATGGCATGGTTAAGGTCGGGGAATTTCAGAGGGTCGCGCAAGAAGAATACGGGAGTATTGTTGCCCACCAGATCCCAGTTGCCGGTATCGGTGTAGAACTTCATCGCAAAGCCACGAATATCGCGCTCGGCATCGGCAGCACCACGCTCGCCTGCCACCGTCGAGAAGCGAACAAAGCACTCCGTCTTCTTGCCCACCTCCGAAAAGATTGAGGCGCGCGTATAAGCACTTATATCGTGCGTAACAGTGAATGTGCCGTATGCACCGGCACCCTTGGCGTGCATACGCCTTTCGGGAATCACCTCCCTATCGAAGTGCGCCAACTTCTCGGTAAACCAAGGGTCTTGCAAAGAGACCGGACCACGCACACCTGCTGTCTGCGTATTTTGGTTATCGGCAATAGGTCGCCCATTTTCTGCTGTCAAATGCTTTTTATCATCGTGTTTCATATCGGAAAGAGTTTATTCTCTTTGTCGATAACGAAAATTGTGCCAACTTGGTAGTGGTGATTTTGGAGAGTATCTCGACGATACTTCTCATTTATTGCAGTGGAGCAATGCGAGCATTGTATCTAAAGGAAAAAAGAAAAGTTAAGGCTTAGATAGATATATTATTGCAAAGATACGAAAAAAAGCAAAATAACACTCTTTTCGTTAGTATATCGCAATGCGTGATATAGCAAGCTCGGCACGAGAGTCGAGCAGACGGATGCGTAACTGGTCGGTAGTAACCGAATCCGTAAGGGGTAAGATGCGCTTATAGCCGATGGTTGTGCCCGAGGCAATCTCTTGCCAGTCGTCGCCATCGAAAGCCTCGATAACAAACTCTCTAACACGCTGACCCAAGGCGATATGCTCCTGAATAACAACATATTTCGCCGTGATAGGCTCGCTCCATTTTAGGGTGATATCGCCCGTTGTAACGCCATCGGCGGTGGCCCAATATCTTTCATCTTCGCCCTGCATATTCTCTGCTTCGAAGCCCCTGCCACGCGATGAGGTTGCCATAAAGATGGCATTCGCGGCGAGGTCGTTACGAAAGGCGTTATCGACCATCTCGCGCCACGCCATCAGCGACTCGATATCCTCGTCGGGGATGCGACCACGGCGGTCGGGGGCAAGGTTGAGAAGAAGCGTGCCACCACGACCCACCGAGGTAAGGTAGATATCGAAGAGCTCTTCGGGCGTTTTGGGTGCTTCGTAGTCGTGGTAGAACCAGCCTGGGCGTATCGAGACATCTGCCTCGGCAGGTGCCCAGCGAGTGCCATCCTCTTGTCCGTGGCGAAGCACAGCCATATTATCCTTGCCGTTGGGGTACATATCCTCGGGCGTTGCCATAGCCCAGCAGTGCTCGTCGATAACACCTCGCTCGTTGCTGCACCAACGAGCCTCGGGGAGCGATGAGCTCCACACAACGGTCTCGGGCGAGAGCTCGCGGATGATATCTACGACCTTCGGCCAGTCGTAGTAGAGGTAGCCCGACTCGACCCAGCGTGTCTCGTTGGCGCCACCATAGTAGCCATCGCCACCATTGGCGCCATCAAACCACATCTCGAAAAGAGGACCGTAGGCAGTGAGCAACTCACGCACCTGATTACGATAATACTCCAAGTAGGCCTCGGTGCCGTAGTCGGCGCTGTTGCGGTCCCACGGCGAGAGGTAGATGCCAAACTTGATGCCGTAGCGACGACACGCCTCGGCAACCTCGCCAACGATATCGCCCTTGCCCTCTTTGTAGGGCGAGTTTTTAATCGAGTGCTCGGTATACGCCGTAGGCCAAAGGCAGAAGCCGTCGTGGTGCTTGGCGGTGAGAATCAAGCCTTTGAGGTTAGCATCCTTGACAATGCGCACCAAGGCATCGGCATCGAAGTCGGTGGGGTTGAACCATTCGGGCGACTCATCGCCATAGCCCCACTCCTTGTCTGTAAAGGTGTTAATCGTGAAGTGCACAAAGGCGTATTGCTCCATCTTGTGCCACTCGATTTGGTGGGGTCGAGGGACAACACTCATAGGCTTTGGGGGCTCGGCATTGCACGCCATAAGTGCAACCGATGCAAGCAGAACGAGGCTCTTAACAATATCTTTCATATTTGGGGTAGTTAATTTGTAGGTAAAGTTACGAAATTAAATTAGAAATCACTATATTTGTAGAGGAATTGTTGAATCCTAACAGGGTCAAAGATATGAAGATAGCGATAATTGGAGCAGGAAATATGGGTGGTGCATTGGCGCGTGGTTTGGCAAAAGGCACGCTTATCTCCACCTCGGATATATATGTGGCAAATCCCTCGACAGCAAAGCTTGAGGCTCTTAAGGCGGAGTTTCCCACCATCAACACCACGACCTCGAACACCGAGGCTGTGGCGGCTGCCGATATGGTTGTGCTTGCCGTTAAGCCGTGGAAGGTGGTCGAGGTGCTTGGCGAGATTAAGTCCTCGTTAGACTATGAGCGTCAGGCTGTTGCCTCTATGGTTGGTGGCTTGGGTATCGCTCAGCTCTCGGCGTGGCTCGACAAGGGCGATAATAGGCTACCCGCCACCTATCTTATTATCCCCAACACCGCCATTGCCACGCTTAGCAGTATGACATTTATCGCCTCGGCACGCTCGACAAGGGAGCAAGAGGAATATTTGGTCGATATCTTCAACGAGTTGGGCGAGGCTATGTTGATCGATGAGGGGCTTATCCCTGCGGGCACATCGCTCGCCTCGTGCGGTATCGCCTACACCCTGCGCTATATCCGTGCTGCTATGGAGGGTGGCGTGGAGCTTGGCTTTAGGGCCGATGATGCCAAACGCATCGTGATGCAGACACTGCGTGGCGCTGCCGATATTCTCGCTGCCAACAACTCGCACCCCGAGGCCGAAATCGACCGTGTAACAACCCCCGGAGGCCTCACCATCAAGGGCCTTAATGCAATGGAGGCCTCAGGCTTCACCCACAGCGTTATCGAGGGCCTCAGAGCCTCGACAAAGAGGTAGACAAAAGTAATTATTAACCAAAACAATAGAATTATGAAGAGTGTAAAGTGGCTGATTTTGGCTATGGCTGTCGTGGCGACAGCGTGTAGCGCGCCTAAGGTAAAGCCTGCAATCGAGCAAGATAGCGAGGTTGAGCGACAGGTGGAGGAGATACTCAAGGGTATGACACTTGAGCAGAAGGTGGGTCAGATGGCGGAGCTCGGCATCGATATGTTTGGCAATAGCGTTACGGGCGTTGCCGACGACAAGAAATTTGAGCTTAAGGAGGATGTCTTGGAGGAGGTTGCCGAGAAGTATAAGTTCGGCTCGGTGCTAAATGCTCCGGGCAAGGCGCAGACCGCCGAGGAGTGGAACAAGATTGTAGAGAAGATTAACGAGGTGTCAATCAAGCATACCGGTCTTCCCACCCTCTACGGCATTGATGCCATTCACGGCGCTACCTACACCTGGGCATCGCCACTCTTCCCGCAGGAGGTGAATGCCGCAGCATCGTTTAACCGCGAGTTGGTGCGCCAGATGGCAGAGATGACAGCCTACGAGGTGCGTGCAAGCAATATTCCTTGGACCTACTCGCCCACACTCGACCTCGGCCGTAAGGCATCGTGGCCCCGCCAGTGGGAGAGCTTCTCGGAGGATGCCTACCTTACATCGGAGCTTGCCCGCGAGATGGTGCTTGGCTATCAGGGTGATGACCCCAACCATATAGACCGCTATCATATCGCATCGTGCCCCAAGCACTATATGGCCTACGGTATGACCAATTCGGGTCAGGATCGCACCCCCGCCTATGTATCTATAGCGGAGCTTCGCGAGAAGCATTTTGCACCCTTCAAGGCGGCTATCGAGGCTGGTGCGCTGTCGATTATGGTAAACTCGGCATCGGTAAATGGCATACCCACACACGCTGACTATGAGCTACTTACCGTATGGCTCAAGGAGGGCCTTAACTGGGACGGAATGGTCGTTACGGACTGGTCGGACATCGTAAACCTCTACACCCGCGAGAAGATTGCCGTAGACTACAAAGATGCTATCCGCCTCGCTATCAATGCGGGTGTCGATATGTCGATGATTCCCTACGATGTGAACTTCTGCCCACTGCTTATCGAGCTTGTCAATGAGGGCAAGGTGTCGATGGAGCGTATCGACGATGCTGCACGCCGTATTATCCGTATGAAGATTCGCCTCGGCCTGCTTGAGACGCCCAACACCTACCTTGCGGACTATCCCAAGTTCCAAGGTGAGGAGATTCTTAAGGCGTGCTATGAGGCTGCTTCCGAGTCGATTACGCTACTTAAGAACGAGGCAAATATCCTGCCTCTTTCGCCCTCTACACGCATCCTTGTGGCAGGCCCTAATGCCGACCGTATGCGCCCCTTGTGTGGTGGCTGGAGCTACTCTTGGCAGGGCGATATAGTGGATAAGGTGTTGCCCAACGGCACTACCTTTGTAGATGCTATACGCGCTATCGGTGGCGATAATGTGAGCTATGTGGCTGGCGTGGAGTACGCCAAGGAGGGCCACTTTGCTGCGGAGTGTAATATCGACATCGAGGCTGCTGTCGGGGCTGCCAAGGGTGTAGATGTCGTGGTGCTCTGCATTGGCGAGAACTCATACTGCGAGACCCCCGGCAATATCAACGAGATTGCCCTCTCGGAGAATCAGCAGCAGCTTGCCAAGGCGCTTATAGCTACGGGCAAGCCTGTGGTGCTTGTGCTAAACGAGGGCCGTGGTCGACTTATCTCGTCGTTTGTTGATGACACAAAGGCCGTTGTTCACACCTATCTTCCTGGCACAGAGGGTGCTCGCGCACTTGCCGACATACTCTATGGCAAGGTAAATCCTTCGGGTAAGTTGCCCTACACCTATCAGAAGTACTCTAACGCTATGACCACCTACGACCATAAGGTGTCGGAGAGCGTGGGCACTATGGAGGGTGCTTACGACTACAACGCAGTGGTCGCTGTGCAGTGGGCATTTGGTTATGGCCTGTCGTATACCGAGTGGGAGTATAGCAACCTGCGCATCTTGGAGGGTCAGGAGTTTAAGGCGGGCGACACAATCCGTATCGCTGTCGATATCAAGAATATAGGCCAGCGCGATGGCAAGGAGAGCGTTCTGCTCTTTATCAACGACGATGTGGCATCTGTTGTTCCCGACGCACGCCGCTTGCGCGACTTCGATAAGGTGGAGATTGCTGCGGGTGAGAGCCGCACCGTAGAGTTCGAGGTCAAGGCCGAGGAGCTCGCCTTGGCGGGCAACGATGGCAAGTGGCACTTGGAGGAGGGTACTTTCACTGTGCAGTGTGGCAACCTCACCGAGCGCCTCACCTGCACCGCAACCACCCACTTTGGCGAGAATATTCGCTAACGAATAGGTGCTAAATAGCAAATAGAGAGAAAGTTGCAGCTTTCTCTCTATTTGTTTGTATTGTGTGGTTACTCTACCACCTCCACATAGAAGCTCACGGGGCGAAAGCCATCGTTGCACGATAGCATTGCAGAGTGGGGGTTACGCATCCAGCCGTCAAAGAAGTTGCCACCACCCTCCGCCAACTCCCTGACAAAGGGGTAGAGTGTCTCCCACGCACTTTGGCACATACCCTCCGGCTTTTCGCAGTTTTCTACTACGAAACATTGACCAAGGCGCATATCGCAGGTGTGCTCAATCGGGTTTTCGTACTCGGCCATCAGGTCGCGGTACTCCGTAATACGCTTAACAGTTATCTTGATGCGTTTCAATGATGGTCTCTGCCTCTGCAAATGCCACATTCTATGCCCCAAGAAACGCTTCTCGCCAACACGCTGAAAGCCAAGCGAGAAGTATAGGCGCTCGGCATTGGGGTTGTTGAAATCGACAATCAGGCCGACACGGGTATGACCCTCGGCAAAGGCACGCTCCGTAGCAGTATTAAGCAGGGCAGTGCCAACGCTCAGACCTCGATAGGCGGGCAACACACCGATCGAGTCGAGGTAATATTCGCCAGCCTCGGTCTCATCTTCGATATGAGGCACCTCGCCAAGATGCTCTTTAAGAAGGGGATATATCGGCGCACGAAGCTCCTCAAGGCGCGCCCCATCATAGCCCACAATAGCACCTGCAACAGCGCCATCTACCTCTGCTACAAGGCTGTTGCGATAGCTGTACTGCGCCACCTCGCGCCCCGCCAACTCCAAAAATACGGCATATAACGGATGCGAGGTATCATACCCCACAGCCATCACCACCGCCTCGGCAATCATCGGCGCATCCTCTCGCCTCGCAGGGCGAACTATAATCTCTTGTCTCTCCATACTGCAAAGTTACGAAAAATATCGGCTATAGGCGAATACGGCGCAAAAAATGGGTGTGCCAAGGTAAAACATATAGCAATAATTAGCACACATCACCCAACCACACCAACCGCACAATATACTATCTACCAACGATATACAACTATCATTCTATTATCCTTGATAATTCCGTGTTATATCGTTGATATATCAAGGATAATAGATAAAACATCTTTAGTGGGTAGCGGGAAATGGATAGAGCGCAAATAGCGACAAGGAGAGTTTTCAAATTGATAGTAGTTGGCTCAAGCCTCACAACCACCCCCATATCGTATTCGATTGGGTGTGTCACAATACGGATAAAAAAGGAGAGTTTAATACAAAAAAAATATTGGGATTTGCGCAAAAGTTAGAGAAAGTTTTGCTAAATTTGTCGAAAATAAAATCACATTAGCGGTAGCCTTATTGAGGTTCTTACTACTTGCCAATGAAAAAATTAAATTTTTAGAACCGACCGATATTTGTATTGTCAAGCACATTAGCCGTCCACATTGCCCAAAGGAATGGGGTGTTGTTATTTAGCTTGAGATTCTATATATGTAAGTCTATATTGGGAAGATATTAACTAAAATATTGTTTAAGGGATGAAAAAAACTATTTTTTTGTTTATCCTCGCCCTTGTTGCTGTGGCGTGCGATAATTCTGATGAGATTGACAAAGGTGCTGTGCTTGAACTTAAGGAGGGACAGTCTGCCTATCTCGAATTTAATGGTTTCGCTCAGAGTGAGAGTGTGAGTTTTGTATCTAAGGTGAACTGGATGGTACGCGGCACAGCAGAGAGCGATTGGTTCACGGTTGAACCTATGTTTGGCGAGGCCGGCGATGCGACTATCACGGTATCTGTTATGGATTATAATGGCGAGGAGCCACTAAGTGGTGGGTTCGATATCGTTGCGGGAGGCCACAGCATTACAATCACCGTCAAGCAACGCTCGGCTACCGATCCTGAGAGTGAGTATGTCTATATCCCTGATGCACGGTTCTTAGACTACTTAGTCAAAAACTTCGATACGGATGGCGATGGTCACATTAGCCATGCCGAGGCTGAGGCTGTTGAGGAGATTGTGTGCACCGACTGCGCTATCGAGTCTGTGGAGGGAGTCAAGAACTTCAAGAATCTTAAGAAACTCAATTGCTCGTACAATGCTATAACAGCAACTCTTGATCTCGTGGGAATGACCTCGCTCGAGGAACTCTACGCCCATCACAACCTCTATACGAAGCTCGATGTCGAGGGTTGTACAAATCTTCGCCGTTTAGAGGCTAACGACAATGTCGGTCATACTGATGACTTCCGCTCGATATTCCATACTAAGGAGGTGAATCTTAAAGGGTGCTCCGCATTGACTTATATAGAACTTACAGACAACGCCATTGAAACTATCGATCTTTCGAGTTGTCCCAAATTGGAGGTGTTGCGTATGACATGGAACAACCTAACTACTATTGACCTAACGAAGTGCCCAAAACTAACACATCTGTATATTCGTAAGAATACAGAGCTCCAGGGTGTCCTCGATCTTACACAGAACCCTAATATCGTGGAAGTATGGTGTGGCGAGTCGTCACTCACTGGCGTAAACTTTGCAACTGAGTGTCTTGCGCTTGAGACGCTAATCTGCTATGACTCAAAGATCGAGACACTCAACCTTTCATCGTGTCCCAACCTCAAAACACTGGAGGCTCACAGCATGGCTCTTACGGCTCTCGATGTCGCAGGCTGTCCCAAACTAGAGCACCTATGGCTCAAGTTTAACGAGGTTGAGGAGCTCGACCTTACAAATTGTCCGCTCCTTAGCGAGGTGCAGATTGGCTATAATAAGATTAAATCGTTGGACCTCTCGCATTCGCCACTTATTACTATCCTTGAGGCAACATATAATGGGCTTACAGATATTAATCTTGATGGCTGCGAGAATCTTATTACGCTTAATGTAGCTGGTAATAACCTCTCCACAATAGACCTATCGGATTGTTCGATGTTATTCCAAGTAAGTGTTGCTGATAATCAGCTTACGATGCTCGATGTATCGAATAAGCCCGAACTTGTCGTGCTTAACTTTGAGAACAACCTTGTTGAAGAACTTAACATCGAGGGTTGTCCCTACCTTTCGCTGTTCTACGCGGCAAACAACAAACTGAGCGAGCTTGATCTACGCATAGCGCCACTGTTGCAGGAAGTGTCTCTGTCGAACAATGAGCTTGAGACACTGTATGTGGCAGGCCTCAAGCATATGTATCAGTGCGAGTTCCAAATGAATCGTCTGGAGCGTCTCGACCTCACAGGATGCACAGCAATATCAGAACTTTATGTCCAGGATAACCCACTTGCATACTTTAGTGTTTACCCCTGCACATCACTCTCGCAACTTGATATGCGTCGTACAGCGATGAAGTCTATCGACCTCTCAAACAATGCCAAGGCATCGTTCCTCTTTGCTCAAGAGAATCCACAGCTTGAGACTGTCTATATCGCTGTGGATGCAGAGTATAGCTCGCTTATGGTAGACGAGCATGTCGAGGTGTGGTATAAGGAAGCCAACTCTTTCGACAACGATGTAGATAACGGCAATTGGGGTGATGAGGATCTCAATCCTTGGTCATCGGGTAATGCCGCATAGTGTGAAACCATTCAAACAGATAATGATTATGAAAAATATATATCATACAATTTGTGGCATCGTAGCCGTAGCATCTATTGTTGCGGTAACAGCGTGCCAAAACGATGTTGAAAGTGTCTCGGAGCCCGCGACACGAATTATCGAAGTTATTACGGCCGAGACGCGCACGACCATTGACTATGAGGGGTCGGATGTCTCTCATCTCCAGTGGCAGGCAGGAGATATGGTGGCGTATGTAACAGATGCTCAAGGCGATAAGTTCAAAAGTGCCGAGATGAGGTCGGGCATGAATGGCTGGTCGTTCAGCGCAACAATCCCGAACGATGCAAATACTATATATGTCATTTACCCAGTGGGTGATAACGAGGGTAAGAGCCTTACTGATGCAAAGGCGTCGCTCAATAGCTCGATTGTGCAAATTGCTGGAGAAAAGTTCGATGGATCGCAACTACCTATGGTAGCAACATCGGATGTACCCTCTGGTAGCGAGGTGTCGGTAACATACAAGTGCTTGGCTTCGGTTCTACGCTTTGCGGTTGGTGGCGACGAGGGGCACGAAACTGAGCGCCTCAAGAGTCTTACGCTCACTGCAAGTGAGCCTATCGTTGGCGATTATGTGCTCGATATCGCCACATCTGAACTCCTCTTTTCGGGTATCGGACAAAGCATCAAGGTGGAATATCAGAGTACGAAAGAGACGGGCGAAGATGTGCTTCTCGGTGCTGAGCACTATATTTATGTTGTTGTCCCCTCGGAGAAACTCACAGGTGTTGGCGTGACATTAGAGACCGATACCGATATCTATACATGGAGCAATGGAACAATGGACTTGTCTCATCCAGAGCGTCGACTCTACCGTGTCGACCTTGACTTCTCGACATCTGATATGGCTCCCGAGACGAAAGAGGAGTACTTTACCCCAGTATGCTCACTAAGTGAGGTTACAGACGATGGTGTATACCTTATAGCTGTCGAGCTCAATGGTAAGTATTATGTAACGAATAACACACCAACCGACACATCTAATTACTACTACCTTACGGGCGTAGAGGTGGCATCTGATGAAAATGGAGTTATTCTTAGCAACGAGGTTATGAATTACACATGGACAATTACAAACCATAACTCGGGCTACGAGTTCTTCTCAGCCAATATGGAAAAGAATGGCAATACGGGCTTATATCTAATCGCAGCTGGAGGTTCTGGCATGTTCTCTGGCGAGGATGGCTATGAGGGTAAAGTGTGGTTTGTAACTGCCGATACTGTTGATGGATATAGCGCTGAACAGCAACCTCGTCGCTACTGGGATATAGAACTCGATGGCATAGGAAAGGCTGTTATTCGCAATAAATATGACCGCGGTGTCGATATGTTCCCTTGCTATAAATATTGCACCCAACATAACTATTTCACGCTCTGCTTTGAAGGTGGTGCTGACAAGGAGGATGTGCAGTTACTTAAACTCCGCAAGTAACTATTTGAAAAAGTTGCAAATCTGTACTGACCATCAAAGGTTGGACTAATGAATAAAAGACTTTAAGGAGATGACTAATTTGCTTTTTAGTCATCTCCTTTAGTTTAAGTGGTTGAATATAGCGATTAATCAATGATAAAATAGATAAGAGAGTACTTTGGGCAGAATTGAGGTGAAGGTGTGTAAGAGCAACAGAAAGAGTGGCGGAGGGAGTTAAGATAAACAACATTAAAAATATCATTGACGCCAATTGTCAAAGTTGGCTAATATCTTTGTGCCAAGATATTAAAAAACGCGGCTTATGAAATTCTACAAGGCTATTGACAGCATCATTCGAAAGTACGCAAAATTGGCAAACGACCGTTACCTCACCGACTACGAGCGACAGGAGGTATGTTTTGAGTTTATTGATTGGCTCAACGACCAAAAGGCATCTTGCGACAATTGCGAGGTAGACTCCGTAGCGAGTGTTGAGAAGGAGGAGTGGGCGACATTTTGCGATGTAAACGACATCGACCCACGACGCAAAGTCCATCGTAAATATGGCCTCGATACACTCAACTACGAGTACGATGAGGAGTGGTAAACATCTGAATATTAACTATGTTTGTCGATATTTTTGCAGGCGCAATTTGCATAATATTTTGGGTGATATTCTTTGGAATAGGCGCTATCTTCGTGTTAGGGCTTATTTTGGAACTTATTCACCCTACGAAAATTACGCCAGAGGTATTAACGAAGATTAAGGAAAACCGTCAGCTTGAGCAGGAAGCAAAACTCAAAAGACAAAGAGAGCGCATAAAACGATGATTGTTTGGACACAACAGAGATTAGAGTTTTGGGAGGAGCTTAACCGCAACGGCATAGCCTACTGCAATCAGCAAAGCTGGCTATATCGCGAGTATAGCTTTGCCTACGACTGGCTCACAGAGCAGATGCGTCAGCGCCTTGGCGAGCCACCTATGGCAGAGATAAAATTGCCACTATGGTGTTGGGTGCAATATGCGAGCTACAAGTGCAAAAAACCAAAATTTAGACCCAATAGCGAGAATAATAAACCATACGCAGAGGTCTATATTGAGGCTGATATCCCCGATGAAATGCTACTTCAGAGCAACTTCAATCTATGGGCTTGGCACTGCCTAAATGGTTGGCAGATAGGTGATAGGCAACTGCAAAAGGAGATAGATGCCTACAACGATAACAACGGAGGTAGGCACAATGGTGATATAAATCACTACCCACAAGAGCTAAGAGAACGAATTGCAAAGAGTTGGCAACATATCTTTGACCTTAACTATAGGAATCGAAGATACCACAACCAGCCCAAGCGCAATACACCTATTCAGGCAACATTTTGGCTAATGCGCAAAGAGTGGGTAAGGAGTATAAGGATATACAAACCCAAAGAGTAGAGGCTATATAATGCACTATCATACAACCATTTACCGATAGTCAAAAAATTATCCTTGATATAACAACCATATAACATTGTTATATCAAGGATAATTTATATAGCGCCTATTATACTATTATAGAAGTGCTTAATTTGATTTTAGGGCTGTAGTAGGGATATATTAGTGGCTATAATAGTGCCCATAATAGTGGCCAAAATAGTGGCGACAATAGTAAAATCGAGTAGGATTTATCTCTTTGTTAGCGATATCATCACCGTAACGGCAACAACAGAGATGGTGATGCCCACAACGATATTTGTCGTTAGGGGCTCGCCGAACATCAGTGTGCCGACAAGGATAGCCGTGATAGGCTCGAAGACACCCAATACCGATGCCTTAGTAGCGCCGATATTGCGCGTAGCTACGGCGAGGGTGGCGGTAGAGACAATGGTGGGCAACAGCGCCATACCCAAGAGGCTGAGCCAGGCAAGACCACTATCAAGGCCCGTAAGAGGCTCGATATCAGAGAAAAACATCTTGCCAAGGAAGATAACAGCACCAACCAGCAGGGCGTAGAATGTTAGCAGCGAGTTAGATATCGAGGCGATAGTCTTACTGCGGTTGATGATGATAATAAATAGCGCATAGGCCAATGCTGAGCAGAGCGATAGACCTACGCCGATAGGGTCAAGAGACTCCTCGCCACCGCCATATGTCATAATCACGACACCGCCCAAGGTTGCGCCAATAGCAAGCCACACAGGCCACGAGGGCACAACACCCAAGAAGACCATAATGATGGCCACCAGCACCGGATAGAGGAATATAAGCGTTGTTGCCAAGCCCGATGCGATATAGTTATACGCACCAAAGAGACATAGGCTGCTTGTAGTGTAGAGCAGACCGAGGATGAGCAGCACACCCGCTTGCTTGCCCGATAGCTTGAAGCTCTGGCGACTGAGCATCAAAAAGAGGCCGAGGAGCACCACAGCAAAGCCATAGCGGAAGAAGAGTATCGACTCTATGGTTGCGCCACGACTCATAAGAGGCACAGCAAAGAGGGGGTTCAGACCGTATGTAATACCCGTAACGACACCTGCGGGATAGCCGACAATGGCATTTTTACTTAGCGCTTTCATATCTTGGAATTTGGGAGTACAAATATACCAAGAAGTTCTCAACAATAGTACCATAAAAGGCAAAAAAGCACTGATTTGATAGGTCAGCACTCCGAGGTATATCGTTTGGTACTCATTATACCGCCCCTCAACTTGCCTACTTATGGCGAGCTATAACAACATTTCTTAAGGTGCTTCCACCACACCCTCCCTGCGTCGTTGCCAATGCCCTGTTTGACGCACTCCCACCCTATCTTTTGCGAAATTTCAAATATTTAATATATTTAATATTAAAGTGTGTGTTTATTATATTATTAGTTTAATGGGGGGGTATTTAATAATATTATTATATTATCACCAATTATTAAATTTATAGAAAAACGCATAAAAAAAGCTCTTTTTTAGCTGTAAAATGTGGCAAAAAGATGCTTAAACTTACCCCTTAATTGCTATCTTCGCTTTCGGTTTAGTTAAATGTTTGTTTGAATGTGTCTGTTTAGTTGATGAGAGATATCTTTTGGTGTTGTCTTGGCTATCCACATATTTATAAAATAAACCAACTTTTCATGTTACTTATTACAAACTTTAATACACAATTAAATTATTAACTAAAAAACACTATTATGAAAAAGTATCTACTTGGAATGGTTGCTCTAATGGCACTTGCTCTCACAGCTTGCTCGCCAGATGAGCCTAACAATGAGCCAATTGACGAGCCAGTGGAGGCTACTGAGCTGACACTCGCACTCTCAACTGCCGATATCGAGGTGGGTGAGACACTTGAGATTGAGTACACTATCCTCCCTGAGGATGCCGACAACAAGACTATCACTTGGAGCACTTCGAATGCTGAGGTTGCTACGGTTTCGGCAGAGGGCGTGGTTAGCGGTTTGGCTCGTGGCTCGGCAACAATCACTGCTGAGCTTGGCACACTCAAGGCCTCTTGCGAGGTGAATGTATGGAGTGTTGCTGACCAGGTTATTGAGTCTGAGTTCCTTGATATCCGCTATTGGGGCGACTACTACGATACGGGTTATGACAACTTCTCCGTTTCGTTCGGTAGTGTTGAGTTTGCAAATATGAACATAACGAGCACAGGTGATTTCTTCCAGCTCTCGGCAAACACAAGCAAGTTCACCAATATCGCTGCGGCATATCTCTATCCCGGTGTCTACACCTTTGACGAGGAGTCGCCATACGAGGAGATGACCATCACAGGCCATCAGCAGAGTCTGAGAATCCGCTATTCGGAGGATACCAACGGCGATGGACTGATGGAGGAGCTCTACAACTATATGCTCGATGCCTATATGGTTATTGAGTACGACGAGGTTGAGGAGGTTTGCAACTTTGTTGCCGAGGTAAAACTCGATACCGAGGAGGTTATCCGCATCCACTATCGTGGCTCGGTATTCTTCACCAACCTTATCGAACACCTTATTCCCGACCAGATTACCGAGGAGCTCGACTTCGTATGCGAGTATGCCACTGCATCACACATCGGCGATGGTGTATACCTTATCGATATGCAGGAGACCGAGGATGGCTGGATAGATACACAGATGATCACTATGACGCTCACTACCGAGCCTAACGACGATAGCATCAAGGCTGGTGTATATCCTATCTCTGCAGAGCCTGTCGATGGTGGCTATATGAGCAATGGCTACTATGTAACATCTTCAGGTAGCACCTACTATCAGGGCTCTTATGCCTATATCTTGCGCTCTGACTACTCGATGAGCTACGCCTTTATTGACGAGGGCACACTCACAATCTCTTATGAGGGCGATAATATCACCGTTGAGTTGGAGGCTAAGGATTTGGGTGGCTACCGAGTACACACAAAGTATTCGGGCGCTCAGATTTTGCAGAAGTGGTAGTATTAGTAGAGCATCAGTTCCTACCCGCCGATAATCGGCAATAACAGGTGGCGTTAATAGGTCTTTCGGCCTAATAACGCCACCAGTGTTTTTTTGGAGTTGTTAGCTATTAGTTGTTAGTTTTTAGAGTTTTTAGTTTTTTAAGACAAGTAAGATCATTAAGACAAATAAGACGAGTAAGAAATAATATGATACCCGACCTCGTAAGGTCCTAAGGTCCTATTATCCTAAGGTCTTAAAAAGTATCTAACAACTAAAAACTAATAGCTAATGCCTCTCTTTGAACTTTTCTTCGTAACTTTGTAGAAAACCGCAACAACTATGACCACCAACGACCTACGCCGTAAGATAGTGAGTGCCGAGGGGCTGACCGATTTTCAGCGAAGGGTATATTTGGCGTTGCTCGATATCCCTCAGGGCACGACCATAACCTATGGCGAACTGGCACGCAGAATAGGTTGCCGTAGTGCGCAGGCTGTGGGTCAGGCACTTAGGCGCAACCCCTTTGCGCCCGATGTGCCGTGCCACCGTGTGGTGGCTGCCGATGGCTCGTTGGGTGGATATAATGGCGCTCGCGAGGGTGCGGAGTTGGAGCGCAAACGCCAACTTTTGGAGAACGAAAAACAGCAACAATAAAAATGGAAATAACTAACCTACTGGAGTTTACATCACGCACCGAGCTGCGCCAATGGCTCTATGAGCACCACGCCACCGAGCGCGAATGTTGGGTGACGACGACACGCAGCAAGTGCCCCGCAGTGCCCGCCATACCATATATAGATGTTGTTGAGGAGGCGCTATGCTTCGGCTGGATCGACTCCACGCTAAAACGCCTTCCTGATGGTCGCCTCGCCCAGCGCCTCTCACCACGCCGCAAGGGTAGCCACTGGACACTTCTCAATAAGGCACGCTGTGCCGACCTCGAGGCCCGAGGCCTAATGACCGATGCCGGCCGCAACGCACTCGCCAAAGCGAAATAGTTTGCTAAAAGGGATAAAAATTTGTGATTTGCAAAATTATTGCTATCTTTGCATCGCAAAAGTAGGACCCATAGCTCAGTTGGTTAGAGCAGCGGACTCATAATCCGAAGGTCGTGGGATCATGCCCCTCTGGGTCCACAAAAAAGTCTCGGCAGCAATGTCGAGACTTTTTGTATCTATATATGTATGCCAATACCACAAAAATTGTTAGAAATGCCCTACTTCGTAAGCCTATGGTAGTGGCATACAAGCAGGTTTTCGTCATCATCGTAGAGGTGCATACCATTGCCCTCGCAGTACTTCCACATCTCGCAGTCAGCGCACTTGCCCTTCTTCGCCCACGAGCGGTTGCGGAACTTCTCGAAGCGGTTTTGCCACACATCCCAGAAGTTATCCCGATAGATATTGCCCTGCGTGAAGTTGGCGCGCACCGAGGTGCAGCCCGAGATATCGCCATTCACTCGGATAGAGGCGATGCCAACGCCGGCGTGGCACTCAAAGGGGTTGGTACGAACACGCATCTCGTAGCCCGCGATAAAGCCTTCACAAGAGTACGAAGCCTTAACACGGCCCTCCTTACGGCACTTCTCGATAAACTCCATAAGGTAGGTAAACTCCTCATCGTTGAGCTGCATAGACATATCCTCCGAGGCACGACCTACGGGGAAGATGGTGAATAGTCGCCAGTCGCGCACACCGAGCGAGTAGAGAAACTCCTTGAACTCCTCAAGATGTGGCAACAGAGCTGGCGTTACGCAGGTTACAACATCCGAAGCAAGCTCCTTATCCGCCGAAATCATGCGTATGGCCTCTACGGCACGCTTGAAGCTCTCCTTGTTGCGACGAATATAGAAGTGTTGCTCCTCGAAGCCATCGAGCGACACGGTGATGGTGTGCAGACCTGAGCGAATCAGCGAGTCGAGGCGTTGGCGCGTAAGTGCCAAGCCATTGGTAACCATACCCCAAGGATAGCCTCGTCGGTAGAGGTTAAGACCTATCTCCTCCAAATCCTTACGCACCAGCACCTCGCCACCCGAAAGAATTACGAGCACCTTATTAGGGTTTACATTGGGCGTAATCTCATTGTCGAGCACGCGGAAGAACTCCTTGGAGGGCATATCCATAATTGAGGTATCGACCCTGCAGTCGCTACCGCAGTGGCGACACTGCAGATTACAGCGCAAGGTACACTCCCAAAAGAGGGTATTCAGCACATGCTCATCACGGCGTATCTGGCGCAACTTTCTAAATAGGTTGAGTGCTATCCACTGGCGCACTCCCATTCGCTTGCTCATAGTTAATCAATCTTTTGTAACTCTATATCACCGAGATCCGCATCCTGTTGATTTAGCGGAACAACCCTATCGGCAAACTTACCACCATTACTCTTGCCATCAATATCCCTAAGCTGTAGAGCATTACTATCGATGTTGTGGATATAGAAGCGACCATCCTCGGTGGTGTAGGTCTTCTTCTCGCCCAACGACACCTCGATACCCTCGATAGGGTTCTTCTGGGGGTCTACCACCCTGCCCGAAGCACCAAACTCGGCGTGATACTCATCGTAGGCCGTGCCATAGCACGCTACACAGGTGAGCGTCATTCCAAACAGCGCAAAGAGGCGTAATAAAATCTTACCTACCATAGAATTAGTTGTTAGTTATTAGTTTTTAGTTGTTAGAGTTGTTAGAGTTTTCAGTTTTGTCATTTTAAGTTTAAGCGAAAGAAGGCAGACACAAGCAAACACTAACCCAAAAACGCATCCGCCAAAGCATCTGCCTTGCGTTCGCAATGCCAACTACCTCTTATCCAGCGTGATATCGCCTAACTCAGCCTTATAGCCGCCGTCAAACCAACGACCATCACCCTCATTGATTTGCTCGAAGCTACTCTCAATCTCAACAATCTTGTCCTGGAACTCTCCTCCGTTAGCCTCGCCATCAGTGTCGGTAAGCAGCATATAGCGAGGACACGACACATCTCCGGACTCAATGTTTAGGTTGCCATCGACATCGGTCAGGCCAAGAAATTCGAAGTAATCGAGGTCTTCGGCACTATAGCCACTCTTAGCCTCGATACCTTTGATGGGCTTGCCATCGGCATCGACAACACGCGCCTTAATACTAAATTCCACCCAAGGACAGCCATACTCAACAGGTTGATCGTTATCTCTCGGATCCTCGCTACACGATGCTGCCATCGCACCATAACCCAAAAGGGTAAACAAAAATAAGATAAATCTTCTCATAATCCTAATATTTTGATTAGTTTTTAGTTGTTAGTTATTAGAGAATTTTTAAGACGAGTAAGACCATTAAGACAAAATGATGCCCGACCTCGTAATGGTCTTAAGGTCCTAAGGTCTTATCGGTCCAAAAGATTGTCAGTTGTTAGTTTTTCTCCATCTCCACATAGTCGCTACCAGTAAAACCCCATTCATCGGGCTTTGAGGGTGGCGTTGCAAGGTGGGTAATATCGAGTTCAAGGCTACAATACTCTCCGCCATTAGCCTCGCCATCGACATCCTCGAAGCTGATAATCAACCTCTTGCGGGGCGCGATATGTGCAAAGCCCGAAAGCTCGCCCATATAGTTAGAGTATCCTGAACGACCCTCAAACTCTGCACCCTCAGGATAGGCGCAGATACCCTGAATGGGGTTGCCCTCCGTATCGACCACACGCGCCGAGAAGTAGAGAACATAGTATTCGGGATTTCTCGCCTTCTCGCACCCCACAACAAGAGATGCAACCATCGCAACGGCAAAAAGTGCTATTACTCGTTTCATTATATAGTTGTTAGTTTTTAGTTATTAGTTGTTAGAGTTTGTCATCTTGAGCGTAAGCGAAAGATCTTAAGGTCTGCACGGCGGTTGAATGTCTTGCCCACTGCAAGATTCTTCACTTCGTTCAGAATGACTTTGCTAAGAGCTATTAGCTATTAGTTATTAGTTGTTAGCTATGTCATCTTGAGCCTTAGCGAAAGATCTTGAGGTTTGCACAACTATCGACCTAATTGCTTGCTGCAAGATTCTTCACTTCGTTCAGAATGACAAGCAAGAGTTGTTAGCAACGACTTACATCTCCTTCTCTGCCTCGCGCACCCACTTAGGTCGTGCAAGGTTAAAGCCGATGCCCACATAGAGGTTAAACGACTTTGCCGAGCGAGGCATCATCATCTGGGTGTCCATAGCCATAAATTGGAATGGGTGGAGTCCTGTAGCCTTGTAACGCGCACCGATATAGTCCATACCCATAAAGATATTTATCGCGCGAGGGTGGATGTTGATAGCTGCACCAAAGACACCGGGGCGGTTGGCGTTAAGCATCGTGTGGCTAAGGGTGAAGGTGAGCCAATCTGTCGGGCGAGCGTTAAACGAGGCGGTAAGCTCGGTGCTTATAGCATAGCGGTAAAAGCGTGTGTGCGAGAGCAGGCCTACCGAGAGATAATCCTTGCAGAAACGGTACTCGACACCGACATTCAGGTTGCAGTTAAGGCGTGTTGCATAGCCCGCATATCCCAAGTCTGCAATCACATCATCGCCATCAAACTCATCCTCAATATAGCCACCGAGGTGCGTTCTGCGACCCCAATAGATAAAGCCGAGGTCGGTAACGGCTGCCGAGACACGGAGCCTGTCGCCAAGCAACGATAGCTCGGCACCGAGGTCGATAGCACCACCAAAGCTACGGAGGTTGCGCCATACGCTTGCATCATCTACGCTCACGTGGTTATTCTCTATGCTATTCATACGCCACTCGCCAATAGGTGTAACCTCATAGGCGCCATCAACCATCTTTGCAGATAACTTATCGACACGAATATCGGCATTCTGAATACCGATAAGGAACTTCGCCCTGACACCCAAGGTAAGGTACTTGCCGATGTTGAATGCCGAGCCTACAAAGGCATCGAAGTAGCCACTGTTATCCATACCGAGGCTCTTTACATCGTAGACACCCGTCTTCTTATCTGCCAGTATCTCGGCTACATCGCGCGATACCGCTAAATTGGTGTCGTGATGGAGGTTAGCACCGAATGTCCAATATACCTTTTTGCGACTATAGAAGCCAGCACCAAAGAGCGTAAGGTCGCCCTTCATAGTGTGTCGGCTTACATTAGGTAGCTTGCCGAGAAACTCCGACGCATTCATACTATCAAAGTTGCTCTTCAGATCGCGAATAAGCTCTAAATCAACATTTCCGTAGATGCCACCGCTATAGCCCGAAAGCGCTGGTACAGCGATATAGCCTCGCGTGGGCTTAAGCGCAGGATTAAGCTCAGTTCTAAAATATGAGCCCTCCATAAAATATGAGCTCTTAAGCTGTGCTGTTGCACTCTGCATAGAGAGCAATGCCAAGCCAATAAGCATTATCAAAGAGTAAAATATCCTTTTCATAATTTAGAGTTGTTAGTTATTAGTTTTTAGTTGTTAGCTATGTCATCATTTTCGTTGGCGGTCTTATGCTCAAGAGTTACCTCGCCCATATCGAACTTGTAGGCGCCATCATACCAGTTGCCACTGCCTTTCTCGGTCTGCTCGAAGCCAACAACATCGACAATCTTTGTCTCGAACTCTCCGCCATTAGCCTCGCCATCAACATCCTCGATAATCAACCTTTCTGGCACGGTATGAGGCGAAGCCGTAGCATCAATATTTCCCTCATAGTCGGTATAGCCGGTTCGCCACTCGAAATCCTCGGTATGGTATTCACCGTCCCAACTCTCGTGGAGTATCGCTACACGGATACCCTCGATGGGTTTGCCCTCCTCATCAACAACACGCGCCGTAGCACGGAAATTTACATGCGGAGTACCATACTCGCAACGCACATCGCAGCTTGTCGAAAAGCTAAAACCAAGCATCGCCAAAAGAAGGTAAAGAAACTGTTTCATATTTATAGTTGTTAGTTTTTAGTTATTAGTTGTTAGAGTTTTTAGATGTTAGTTTCCTATGTCCTATTAACTCCTATTTTCTCCTATCTGATTTTTCCTACCACAAAATTACAACATAACAGCTGTAGCCACCAAATTTTCGGGGCGTTATCTTTTCCAGATAGCCACTTATATCGTATTGATATTCAACACTTTACAAATGGCTGAAAATTTAATTTTTCCACCCCTCTGATTATCAATAAGTTACGCACCATCAAATCAAACACCTTACAATTTATTTTTTATTTACTGATAATCAACATTTTAACCTATTACAGATAAGTAAAACTTCGCTACGCCTTTGCAATCTCAACAAAAATTATTAACTTTGCTTTTACTAAAAAAATAGTTATGGCACGAACTCTTAAATACACACGCCGAGCATCGCACGAGGTGGTGATTGGTGGCTATAAAATCGGTGGCAACAACCCTATTGCCGTGCAGTCGATGACCAACACGCCGACAGCCGACATCGAAGCATCGGTGGCACAGACCGAGCGCATAGAGCGTGCGGGAGCTGAGATTGTGCGCCTCACAGCGCAGGGCAAAAAGGAGGGCGAGGCACTGCAACCCATTATGGATATGTTGCGCTCGCACGGCTCAAAGGCAGCTATCGTTGCCGACATCCACTTCACGCCCGAGATTGCTATGATTGCTGCCGAGGCGGTAGACAAGGTGCGCATCAACCCCGGTAACTTCCGCACCACAAATGGCGAGTTGGAGCGCCTTATAGCTATATGCCGTAGGCGCGGCGTGGCACTGCGCATAGGCGTAAATCACGGCTCGTTAGCCAAGCGCGTATTCGACATTTGGGGCGATACACCCGAGGGTATGGTAGAGTCGGCAATGGAGTTCCTAAAAATGTGCCGAGAGGCTGATTTCCACGAAGTTGTGGTGTCGATGAAGTCGAGCAACACCCGCGTAATGGTGCACGCCTACCGCCTACTTGTCGAGGCTATGGCTCGCGAGAATATGACATACCCTCTCCACCTTGGTGTTACGGAGGCGGGCGATGGCATTGAGGGTCGTATCAAGAGTGCTGTAGGCATTGGCTCTCTGCTTGCCGATGGCAATGGCGACACCCTGCGTGTATCGCTTACCGAGGACCCCGAAAACGAGGTGCCTGTAGGCAAGATGCTCGTTGATTACTTCCTTGACCGCGAGGGCGAGTTTGAGGTAAGCGAAGAGGGTTATGCCCGCTACTCACCCACCGTATTCCGCCCACGCACAACTGCTAAGCCTATAATACACAGTGAGATAAGCGAGGAGTACGACATCGTGGATGCTACCACGAAGAACCCAACACACGAGTGGCGAGCAGCGATACTCAACCGCACGGACAACCGCCCAGTGGTGCTTCGTCGTCGCTACGACGATAGCGACCCTGAGCGTGTGGCGATATATGCGGCAGCAGATATGGGTCAGCTGCTAATAGATGGCCTTGCCGATGGCGTCTGGATTGATGCCCCCGCACTCGACGAGGCAACCGTTGCAGATATGGAGCTGATGCTTCTTCAGGCCTCACGCCTACGCTTCTCGCGCACCGAGTATATAGCCTGCCCAAGTTGCGGTCGCACGCTCTACGATATTCAATCGACATTGGCGATGATTAAGGCACGCACATCGCACCTTAAAGACCTGAAAATCGGTGTGATGGGCTGTATCGTAAATGGCCCGGGTGAAATGGCGGATGCCGACTACGGCTATGTTGGCTCTTCGCCAGAGCATATCACGCTATATCGTGGTCGTGAGGTTGTCGAGCGCAATATCCACCAGAGCAAGGCCCTCGACCACCTTATCGAGATTATCAAGCGTGATGGTCGCTGGCACGACTAAACGAAGAGAGTTTTTAGTTGTTAGTTGTTAGAGTTTTTTAGGATAAGTAAGATCATTAAGACAAGTAAGACAAGTAAGAAATAATGTGATACCCGACCTCGTAAGGTCCTAAGGTCCTATCGTCCTAAGGTCTTAAAAATTATCTAACAACTATTCTCCGATAAACAGAAGATATGTCAATGAAATCCTATAAGGCGCGTGGCATAGTTCTCGGCACACTAAAGTATGGCGAGAAGGGTGTTGTTGTGCATATACTCACCGATGTTATAGGGCGACAAAGCTATATGGTTCAGGGTGTTAGGCCAACGGCACGCGGCTCAAAAATGGCACTTCTACAACCTATGTTTGCGGTGGAATATATCGGCTTGGAGTCGCAGAAGATGTCGATGCACCGAATGAAAGACCTTGTGCCGGGCATCGTACTGCAATCCACGCCCTTCGATGTTCGCAAATCGACAATGGCACTCTTTATGGCCGAGGTGCTATACCGCCTTGTAAAGGAGAGCGAGCCCGCCGAGGGTCTCTTTGACTTTGTGTGGGGCTCTGTCGAGGCGCTTGATGCCCTTCAAGAGGGCATTGCCAACTTCCATCTATGGTTTTTGGCAAACCTTAGCCGTCCTCTTGGCTTCTCGCCCGACAACGAGTATAACGATGGCGACTACCTCGATATTCGTGATGGACACTTCACACCTATCCCATTGATACGCAGCGAATCACTATCACCCGACAATGCTAGAATACTGCACGATATGCTTGAATGTGATGTCCGCTATTTAGGCGAGATAGGCCTAAACCGCACCCAGCGTGTAGAGTTTCTTGAGGCGATGCTCAAGTACTACGCCTACCACCTCGACACAATACGCTCGGTGGAGTCGCTAAGGATACTGCAAGAGGTATTTTAGGCACGCAGTTTTGAAAGTAGACTTTCGTAATAACTCTTAGATACAGGTATCTGCTTAAGCGACTCATCGTTGAGCTTGATATAGCGCATACGATGCTCCTCGCCAACAAACTGTATCTTTCTGATATTCACAATATAGGAGCGATGACAGCGCACCATAGATGTACCCTCCAAACTCTTCTCGACATCGCTTGTACGACAGCGCAACATATAGGATTGAATCTTCTCGTTGTGCTTGTAGTAGACCTTGATATAGTTATCCTCGGACTCCATATAATATAAGGTATCGAGATTGATTGTTAGGCGCAGCGTGCCGTTGTAATCGTGAAGATGTACCATACGCGGAGCATCGGGCTCGGAGCGTTGCACCGTTGCCGTAAGTCGCTCACGCTCTGCCGCCAACTGCTTAATACGGATATTCTCCTCATTTACTCTCTGCAACTCATACTGCGCAGCCTGCAACTCCTCGCAACGAGTACGATAAGCTGCATAGAACGACACCAAACCATTGGGAATAGCCAATATTATCGTTACGCAGAAGAGCGCACGAAGTGCAATATCGGGAATTGCAGTACCTGAAACAGGGAAGAAAGTGGCTGTAATATAGGTATATAGCGCTGAGATAACAACATTTTCGCACATCATCCACAGCGCAAACTGCAACCAAGTGAGAGCCAACCTATCCTGAAACATAAACATCAGTGAACGACTGAAGATAAGTATCATCACCGCAGCAAAGTAGAATAGAATGGTGAACGAGAAGCGCTCCATATCTGCCGTAGAGAACCACACTGATAGTGCATAGCGGTCGTAGAGCACCATAAAGAGTATGGAGAATAGGAATATAAATGTAATCATCGCCCAGATATAGCGGCGCGATACAAGGAATTTGGGAATCTCTGTTTCGAACATAGCCTATCGTTTGATATCGGGCGACTCAAAAGGCAGAACTCACCTGCAACAGAGTAGCCCAATTTGGATAAATTGTGCAACAAAGATAGTTATTTTCTACTTTTACACAAAGCATTTACCACAAATATTGCATTTTCGCCACAAAATAGATATTTTTGCCACAAAAACAGGGATAGTACATATCGACACCATATCTTTGCACCGTTAAAGTGGTAAATTTTTCGCTTTCTCGTGCGTAGGCGTTAGTGGCAAGTTGGACTAAAATTCCAATCTACCGACACTCTCAGGCCAGCAGAATAGGCGACAAACACTCCACCCAACATTTAGGAGCGGTCTTCTCCCCAAAGACCAAGGAGTAGTCTGCTCCGAAAAAAAGACGACATGTTAAACTAACACAATATTTCGATGAAAATTATTGGAACCGGTTCGGCACACCCCACATGTGCGGTAACAAACCAGATGCTCGAGCAATTTCTTGAGACTACCGACGAGTGGATTACCGAGCGTACCGGAATCAAAGAGCGATGTGTGATTTCGTCGGAGCACTTGGAGGATATGGCGGTACACGCTGCCAACAAGGCTTTGGAGGATGCAGGACTTACTGCCGCAGACATCGACTTCCTTATCTGTTCGAATGTGGTAAACGAGTATGTAACACCCGCGCTGAGCTGTATTATTCAGGGTAAGCTCGGTGCTAAGTGTCCCACTGTCGATATCAACGCTGCGTGTGCAGGCTTTATCTATGCAATGGATATGGCCGATGACAAACTCAAGGCTGGCAAGGCAAAGAATATCCTTATTGTATGCGCCGAGGAGCCCTCACGCATGGTGAGCTGGCAGAACCGAAGCACCTGTGTACTATTTGGTGACGGTGCAGGTGCCGCTGTGGTAACTGCTGGCGACGAGCTAAAGGCAATTCGTCTTACCACCGAGTCTCTTACCGATGTGCTATACTATCAGCGCCGCTTGGAGCCTACACCCTACATCGACAAGGAGGAGAACTTCGAGCCTTTGGTGATGCGTGGTCGTGAGGTATTCAAGCACGCCGTAACACAGTCTAACAAGGATATCAAATTCCTTCTCGAAAAGACAGGTCTTAAGCCTGAGGATATCAAGTACTATGTTTTGCATCAGGCAAACAAGCGAATTATCGACTCAATTCGTAACTTCCTCGGTGTAGAGGAGGAGCGCGTACCACACAATGTTGAGCGCTACGGCAATATCTCGTCAGCGGCTCTCCCCGCATTGCTTGACGAGCTAAATCGCGGTGGCAAGCTTACGAAGGGCGACAAGCTGGTGTTCAGCGCCTTCGGAGCAGGTTTCACCACTGGTGCTTGCATTATCGAGTGGGCAAAATAGTTTAATTTAAGGATTTAAGGGCGCACAGCCCACAAAAAAGAATAAGATGGAAAGAAGAGTTGTTATCACCGGTATTGGTGCTATCACCCCGGTAGGTAATCATGTAGAGGAGACCTGGAAGAACCTTGTAGAGGGTAACTGCGGTATCGACTTTATCAAGGGTTTTGACGAATATAACCTCCCCGTAAAGGTTGCAGGTCAGATTAAGGATTTCAACAAAGACGAGTATGAGCTCAACGCTGGCCTTGCACGCCGTAGCGACCGCTTCTGCCTCTATGCTATGGCAGCAGCAGCCGACGCTATGAAGGATGCAGGCTTGGTATCGGGCGAGAATGTAGAGCCTGAGCGCTTGGGCGTATATATCGGTTCGGGTATCGGTGGTATGGATACCTTCGTAAACCAGACCAAGGTGATGTTGGAGGAGGGCGTAGGCCGTATCTCTCCCTTCTTTGTGCCTATGATGATTTCGAACATTGCCTCGGGCAATGTGGCCATCTCGCACAACGCACAGGGCGTATGTTTGCCCGTTGTAACAGCTTGTGCAACAGGTACTCACTCGGCAGGTGAGGCATTCCGCGCCATCAAGCACGGCTATGCCGATGCAATCATCACCGGTGGTGCCGAGGCTTCGGTACACCCCTTGGCTATCGGTGGCTTTGCCAACAGCAAGGCCCTCTCACGCTCCGAAGATCCCCTTCAGGCATCGTTGCCCTTCTCGGCTGACCGCCACGGCTTCGTTATCGCCGAGGGTGCAGGTATGATGGTCTTCGAGGAGTTGGAGAACGCCTTGAAGCGTGGTGCTAAAATTTATGCCGAGGTTGTGGGCTACGGCAACAGCTGCGATGCTCATCACTTCACCGCACCCCGCCCCGATGGTGTTCCCGCATCACGCGCCATTAAGCAGGCTTTGGACGAGGCTAAGTTCGATAGCGACAAGGACTTGCTCTACATCAACGCTCACGGTACAGGTACTCCCCTTAACGATGCGTCGGAGACCAAGGCTATCAAGCTCGCTATGGGTGAGGAGAATGCCAAGAAGGCGAAGATCACCTCGACAAAGTCTATCACAGGTCATATGCTCGGCGCAACAGGCGCTGTGGAGCTTATCGCTTCGGCATTGTCGCTCCACCACGGCATCGTAACACCCACCATCGGTCTTACAAACCCCGATCCTGAGTGCGACCTCGACTACACACCTTTGAAGGCGGTGGAGGCACCCCTCACGGTGGCTATCTCTAACTCACTCGGCTTCGGTGGCCACAACGCTTGTGTCGCTTTGCGTAAGTGGGAGGGCAAATAGAGTCTAAAATTAGAAAGGAGAAAGGAGAAATTAGAAAGGAGAAATTAGCAAATAGTAATTAGTGATAACTATGAAACTTTTGGAAGGTAAGGTAGCACTCGTTACGGGTGCTGGTCGTGGCATCGGCAAGGCCATCGCTTTGCGCTATGCACAGGAGGGTGCCGATGTGGCATTCACCGATTTGGCTATCAACGAGGCTGTTGAGGAGACCGTAAAGGAGCTTGAGGCTATGGGCGTTAAGGCTAAGGCTTATGCCTCGAATGCTGCAAACTTCGACGAGACACACGAGGTTGTAAAGCAGGTTGTCGAGGACTTCGGCCGCATCGATGTCTTGGTAAACAACGCAGGTATTACGAAGGATGGCCTTATGATGCGTATGTCGGAGGCTCAGTGGGATGCAGTTATCAATGTCAATCTTAAGTCGGCATTCAACTTTATCCACGCCGTTACCCCCATTATGGCAAAGCAGCGCGGTGGCTCTATTATTAATATGTCATCGGTAGTAGGTGTTTCGGGCAACGCTGGCCAGTGCAACTACTCGGCATCTAAGGCGGGTATGATTGGCTTGGCAAAGTCTATCGCCAAGGAGATGGGCCCTCGTGGTATCCGTGCTAACTGCATCGCTCCCGGCTTTATCATCACCGAGATGACCAACCAGCTCTCGCAGGAGATTAAGGACCAGTGGGCAGCGCAGATTCCCTTGCGTCGTGGCGGCACACCTGAGGATGTTGCAAATGTTGCCTTGTTCCTCGCTTCGGACCTCTCATCGTATGTCAGCGGCCAGGTGCTCCACTGCTGTGGTGCAATGAACTGCTAACGAGTGCGTTAAGCAAAACGAAAAACCGGGTAGTGATACCTGGTTTTTTTGTTTAATATAATAGTTTTTAGTTGTTAGATATTAGTTGTTAGATTTTTTTAGGACCAGTAAGACGAGTAGGACCAATAGGACAATATGATGCCCGACATCGTAATAGTCCTAAGGTCTTAAAGTCCTAATGGTCCTAAAAAACAAAGCAAGCATTCCGTCTGCGGTCTAACGCCCCAAGGGGCAAAAAGGGGTCTAAGGGGCGCATTAATAAAGAGAGTTTAGAGAAATTAGAGAATTTAGAGAAGTTAGGGAAGAGCACTACCAACATTTATCCCTAACCTCACTACACTCCTTAAACTCACTAATAGACTTGCATCCAGTCAGCACGCAGCCAATTTGTCGTCAGAGTGGTGCTAATATGGCGCTGACACGAGAAATGGCGGATGGGACATACTATGCGTATTTCCCATTCGCCATTTTGACTGAAGCACCGCAGTAGCGCCGCTATCACGGCAAATTAATTTCTTGTTAGAAGGGGTTAGATGTGGCCTCGATAAAGAAATTGCCCTGGATGGGACATACTTGAAGTATTTCCCATTCAGGGCAATGATTGAGAGGTCGCAGATGACCCCTTATCACAAGAAATTACTTGAGAACGCCAAGCTTCTTGCCCACCCTGACGAATGCCTCAACGCAACGGTCGAGCTGCTCGGTGGTATGACCTGCAGATACCTGAACACGGATACGAGCCTGACCCTTAGGCACTACGGGGTAGTAGAAACCTGTTACGAATACACCCTCGTTCTGGAGCTCAGCTGCGAAGTCCTGCGAAAGCTTAGCATCGTAGAGCATAACAGCACAGATAGCAGATACAGTAGGCTTGATGTCGAAGCCTGCAGCAATCATCTTTGAGCGGAAGTGCTCAACATTTGCTACGAGCTGATCGTGGAGCTTGTCGCTCTCCGCCAACATCTTGAACATCTCGATAGATGCACCAACTACGGCAGGGGGCAACGAGTTAGAGAAGAGGTAGGGGCGTGAACGCTGGCGGAGCATATCGATAATCTCCTTGCGACCAGTGGTGAAGCCACCTACTGCGCCACCAAATGCCTTACCGAGAGTACCGGTGAGGATATCTACCTTGCCACGAAGGTCGTAGAGCTCGGTGATACCACGGCCAGTCTTACCCAAGACACCTGCTGAGTGGCACTCATCAACCATTACAAGGGCATCGTACTTCTCTGCCAACTCGCAAATCTTGTCGAGGGGAGCAGCGTTACCATCCATAGAGAATACACCATCGGTAACGATGATGCGGAAACGCTGAGCCTGAGCCTGCTTCAAGCACTCCTCCAACTCTGCCATATCGGCATTAGCATAGCGGTAGCGCTGAGCCTTGCAGAGGCGAACACCGTCGATGATAGATGCGTGGTTCAAAGCGTCAGAGATGATAGCATCTTCGGCAGTGAACAGAGGCTCGAATACACCACCATTAGCATCGAAGCAAGCAGCGTAAAGGATGGTATCCTCAGTGCCGAAGTAGTCAGCGATAGCCTTCTCAAGCTCCTTGTGCATATCCTGGCAGCCGCAGATGAAGCGTACTGACGACATACCGAAGCCACGATCGTCCAAAGCCTTCTTTGCAGCGTCGATAAGGCGCTGGTTGTCAGAGAGACCGAGGTAGTTGTTTGCGCAGAAGTTCAAAACGGGGCGGTTTGCAACATTAATCTCGGCACGCTGAGGAGACTCAATGATACGCTCTGTCTTGTACAAGCCGGCAGCCTTAATCTCTGCCAACTCATTCTGCAAATACTGCTGAAATTTTCCGTACATTGTAGTAAGTTTTAAGTTATTGTGTTGATGAATCTTAGCCGACGAACAAAGCGCTTGAAGCGCTAACAACTACAAAGGTAGAAAATTTTTCACGAAAAACAATACGATAACCACCAAAAAATAGAGAGTCAAAACCTACAATCGACATAATTACATCTAAGATTAGCAACGGAGAAACAGGAAAACACCTCACAAAATAAATATAGCGCTCACACCTTATCACACCTTTCGACATATCTCAAATAGTCAAACTAACAAGAAATAAACATTAACATTGTTATAACTTTGTTATATCAAAACTTAATAAAGCAACGAACCCGCAACAAGATAATAGCAATTTGACTATATTATATATAAATTAACAATGTTATGAGTGTGTTCTATCGGTGCAGAATAAAGCAAATAAACCAAAACAAGATAATACCAACTTAGTCCATTTTAATTAACAGAGTTATAACTGCGTTATATCAATATTATATGAGTGAATAATACGCATACAATTATAATAGCTCATAGATGTGGCGGGTGAATTATCAGCAATTAGAGGAATATCATTTGCTTTTTTACTAAAAGTGTTATATCTTTGTTATAACATTGTTAATATTATATGAGTATTTAATTAGATTGTTATCAATGTTTTGAATTTGGCTAACACTCAGTGTAAATAATAACTATACAATCAATAATTATGAAAGTATCACAGATTAAGACAATCAAGAGTTATATAGGTACATTGCGCGAATTTAAAGTGGGAGAGACCAAATACTACAAGCTCGTTAATACCGACTACACTGGTTTTTATATGGCTCGCAAGCGACTACAAGACAATAAGATAGCTCAGTTCTCATTTGATCGCTACGAAGAGGGTGGCGAAAGATATTTTGCGATTACAAGAGAAGAGTAAACCTCGACAAACTTAGTTTAGCTCGTAAAATAGTTACAGATGATTGGCCATTCTACGAAAGGTGCAGTTCTCGATTGATGAAATGGCATATGAGTTCTACCCACTATACACCGAAAGAGACCATGGTAGCGGTAAGATATGGGAGTGGTTTGATGAATCGGTTACAGGTAGCGATAGAGAACTTATATACGCATTATCAAATGCCGAAAATGCAAAGATGAAGTTTATAGGAAGCCAGTACTATGACATTCGGAACATAACACAACAACAAACTCTGGACATAAAAAGGGTTGTTGAGTTATACAATGCGATGGGCGGTACATATTAGAACATAGGGCATTAGGGAAGAGCACTAACGACATTTATCCGTAGGCACCTTACATTCCCTAAACTCATTAAATTCCACCATAAAACACTTACCAACCAGCAATCAGCCAATTTCTTGTCAGAAGGGGTTAGGCTTGGCCTATCGCAGAAGAATCCCCCAAGGGATAGTACAAAGAAGTACAGCCCTTGGGGGATTACTTTTGGGATGGGTCGAGAATGACCTCTTATCACAAGAAATTACCTTCTGTCGAGGGTGCGATACCCTATCGCTTCGGAGATATGGGCGGGCTCGATGTTCTCTTTGCCTTCGAGGTCAGCGATGGTGCGGGCAACCTTGATAATGCGGTCGTAGGCGCGGGCAGAGAGGTCGAGGGCGGTCATCGCCTGCTCAAGCATCATCTGCGAGGGTTTATCTAAAGGTGCAAACTTACGGAGCATAGCGCCTGTCATCTCGGCATTGGAGTGTATATCAAGGCCCTCGAAGCGCTTTAATTGTCGCTCACGGGCTGCCACCACCCTCTGGCGTATCTCGGCACTCGACTCTGCGCGTTGCTCCGAAGATAGCTCGCCTACGGCAACGGGGACAACCTCGATATGTATATCTATTCTATCCATCAGAGGGCCAGAGATATGCGCCTTGTAGCGATGCACTGCAGCAGCCGAGCAGGTACACTCCTTGGTGGGGTGGTTATAGTAGCCACAGGGGCAGGGGTTCATAGATGCCACAAGCATAAAGTTGGCGGGATAGTCCACCGAGTATTTTGCACGCGAAATGGCGATATGGCGCTCCTCCAAGGGTTGGCGCAGCACCTCAAGAACGCTACGCCCAAACTCAGGCATCTCATCGAGGAACAAGACACCATTATTTGCCAACGACACCTCGCCGGGCTGTGGCGACTGGCCACCACCGATAAGTGCCACCTGCGATGTTAGGTGGTGCGGGGCACGGAAGGGGCGGTGCGACATAAGGCCACGATGTGTGCCTATCTTGCCCGCTACGGAGTGTATCTTCGTGGTCTCCAACGCCTCCTCAAGGGTCATAGGCGGAAGAATGGTAGGCACACGGCGGGCAAGCATCGTCTTACCAGAGCCCGGAGAGCCTATCATAATAACATTGTGGCCACCCGCAGCGGCAACCTCCAAGGCTCGCTTGACATACTCCTGCCCTTTGACATCGGCAAAGTCATCGGAAAACTCGCACTCCGCATCATCCGCCGTCGCTATGCAGTGTTCGGCAGGGGTATAGGGGGTATTGCCGTTAAGGATTGCGCAAATCTCAAGCAACGAGCCTACGCCAACGACATCTATGCCATCGACAACAGCGCCCTCCGACAGATTCTCCTCAGGCAGAAAGACCCTCTTAAGGCCACGCTCACGCGCCAACGCCACAAGGGGCAGAGCACCCTTTACGGGGCGAAGTGTGCCATTTAAGGATAGCTCACCCACGAACATCGAATCCGAGAGCATATCGGTGCGAATCTGCTCGGTAACTGCCAAGATACCAACAGCGATAGGCAGATCGTACAACGAGCCCTCCTTGCGCAGGTCGGCAGGGGCAAGATTTACTACTATCTTCTTGTGAATCATACGATAGCCGCTATTGCCAAAGGCCGCCAATATGCGCTGCTCGCTCTCCTTGATGGTGTTATCGGGCAGACCGACAATATAGAGGCCGATACCGCCACCCGACATATTCACCTCGATGGTAACATCTCGTGCCGCGATACCGTCAATAGCGCCGCTATGTACTCTTACGAACATTATGTATGTTCTATAAATTAGTTATTAGGTATTACCGCCGTGGTAGGGTGAGCAATACTATCGACAGCCTCAACGACCTCCTTGCGCACACTCTTAAGCTGGCCGAGAGTGATATCCTCGCGCTTGGGGAATGCCTTGGGGTAGTCGCCATTTATGGAGTTCATCAGGATGATAGCCTCCTCCATCGATAGGCAGTCGCCCACCGAGACCTTGAAATAGGGGCTCTCGTAGACTAAGTAGGCGTTGATGCCTGGGTATTTCGAGCGGAAACCAGCCAAGACACTCTGCGCCTTATCGCCGGCATACTGGCCATTGTTGAAGTAGATGACCACACGGTAGCCACTCACCTTCGAGGGCTTAACCTTGGCATCGATAGTGCTAATTGCCGCAGCCGCAGCACTCTCCTCGTGAACGGTTACGCTACCACCACTTGCATCGTGCTGAGAGAGGCGATTGCGCTGTGAAGCGACACTCTGCGCCGAGACAGCACAGACCGACAGGAGAAGTATAAATAGTGTGAAAACAGACTTTTTCATAGGCTTACAAATGTTCTATAACTTGCTAATTAGGTCCTCTATAACGCCATTAGATATTGCGAATTTATCCAAAAATTTCGAGATAGCAATATTTTCGGCCGAAATAGTCTTCTTATATATAGATATTCCGCCACGCACATTGTAGCTGACGGTAAGCCCCTCGTCACGCTTAAGCACCAAGCGCAACATTTTAAGCAGAGCAAACGAGCTACGCGACTCAAAGCGCAGTGGAACAAGAACGGTCTCGGTGCGATTGCGGCGCAACACCACCTTATCGCGCAACGAGATGACACCCAACGACTTGCCGTTATCGAAAATCTCGACATTGGCGAACTTTGCTACCAGACGAAGGTGGGTATCGTTGGTCATCTCGACCCAGATATTAGCGCCCGTAGAGGATAGGTGCGTAACACGCTCGATGCGCTCAATCTTAATCTTCGATGCAATAGAGCCCACGATGCCCGCCTGTGCCACGGGTGCAACAAGCATAAAAGCAAACAAAAGTATGATATATAATCTCTTCATAATCCGTATATTAAACGCTGCAAAGGGCTATTTTCTTGCCTCGTAGATGTGTGCAATGCCAAAGCTCTGCGACCTACGCTTTACATCGCTAAATCCCACACTCTCCAAAATATCGGAAAAGCGCTCAGGCGAGGGAAACTCATCGACCGACTCGGGCAGATAGATATAGGCCTGCTTATCCTTCGAGATAAGGCCACCGATAGCGGGTAGCAGATGGTGGGAATACTGCGCATAGACCCAACGAACAAGCCAATTGCGAGGAGTGGAAAACTCCAAAACAACGATTTTGCCACCTCGGCGTATTGCACGGTGCATCTCTCGAAGGCCTCCCTCCAAATCCTCGAAGTTGCGCACACCAAAGGCTACGGTGGCAACATCGACACTCTCGGTGGCTATGGTCGTAAGGCCCTCAGCATCACCCTTCTCCAACGATATTCGGTCGTTAAGCTCAGCACTCTCAACCTTACGGCGAGCAACATTGAGCATCTCTTCGGAGAGGTCTACACCCACAATCTGCGCCCCCTCAATCTTGCGGGCAAGCAGAATTGCGAGGTCGCCAGTGCCGGTTGCAACATCAAGCACTCGCCGAGGCTTCAACCTACGCACTATGCGTACCACACGGCTACGCCAGATGCGGTCGATCTGGAACGAGAGGATATGGTTTAGGCGGTCGTAGTTAGGTGCGATATTGTCAAACATCGCCTCGACCTGCTCCTTCTTTGTTTGCTGTTCGTTATATGGTTTCATACTTGGTAATTATTCATAACGCATTGTCTCCGAGGGCGATATGCGCGAAGCATAGGCCGCAGGAAGCAACATAACAACCGTTGCCACCGCTATCGAGCCAACGACAGCCAGCGCCCACCAGCCCCAACACATAGCCGCAGGCACTGCCGAGAGCAGATAGCCCTCAGCAGGGAGTGGCACAACGGCAAAGTGGTGCTGAATGGCACATAGCGCAATGCCCACAATGGTGCCCCACACCACACCTCGACCCACGATAAAGAGGGCTCGGAAGAGGAAGAGGCGCACCACACGCCAACCCGACATTCCGAGAGCACGAAGCTCGCCAATCATACGCTGTCGCTCCAAGACGATGATAAGTAGCGCGGTAGTCATATTTAGCAACGCCACGACAATCATTATCACAATGACAATCAGCGCATTAAGGTCGTGCGTGGCAAGCCAGAAATAGACCGTAGGGAAGATGTCGCCGAGCGTAAATGCCTCGCCATCAATATCTTCTGCATAGTACAGCTCTATAAGGCGCTCGTTAAGGTCATCGGCAACAAGTTGATTATCGACACCCTCTTTTAGCTTTAGTTCGTAGCCCGTAACCAACCCCTCGAAGTCGTTGTAGAGGCGTTCCACATTGCCTATGTCGGTGATAGCAAAGCTGTTATCTATCATCTCGACACCTGTGCGATAGATACCCACAAGGCTATAACGGTCGCGAATCATCTGGCCACCGCCATCTATAAATACCATCTCGATACGGTCGCCTACCTGAACATCCATCTTCCCAGCAACGACCTCCGAGAGCAGAATATCGCGTGTTCGGGGCTCTTCGCCGATGCGGGGCAGCTCACCCGCAACGATATGGTCGGCATATAGCTTTAGGTCGTAGCCACGCTCCACACCCTTGAGGATAACGCCCACAATGTTGTCGGCACTCTTAAGAACACCCTCCTTTGCGGTATAGACAGCGTAGCTCTCGATGCGCTCATCCGCAAATAGTGCCTCCAGCGCCTCGCTACGCTCCAAGCCCTCGGACGAGAGCGTACCTCGACTATGTGGCGAGGTGATGACAACATCGGCCACAGCACCTGAGAGCAGATGCCCAAGGTCGCGCTTAAAGCCCACGACAACAGAGAGCGTAATGATGATTACGGCAAGGCTTACGGCCGTTGCCACCACCGCTACACGCTCCATCACGCCCACACGCGCGCCACCCTTGCGCGAGGATAACCTACGCGCTATGTTAAGTTCAAGCCACATAACGCTACAAAGATAGCGAAAAAAGAGAAAAGAGCAAAGAGAGTTATTAGTTGTTAGAGATTAGTTGTTAGAGATTTTTAAGACAAGTAAGACCAATAAGACGAATAGGACTAATATGATACCCGACCTCGTAAGGTCTTATGGTCTTAAAGGTCCTACGGTCTTAAAAAAGACAACAGAGACGCAGAGAAAGATGATAGCCGACTTCGTTGTTGTCCCTTTCGTCTCTTTCGTCCTTTTCGTCTCTTTATCCCTAACCTCACTACACTCCTTAAACTCACTAATAGAATTGCATCCGGTCAGCACGCAGCCAATTTGTCGTCAGAAGGGGTTAGCTGTGGCCTCGATAAAGAAATTGCCCTGGATGGGACATACTTGAAGTATTTCCCATTCAGGGCAATGATTGAGAGGTCGCAGATGACCCCTTATCACGACAAATTCTCCTTCTGTGCACGCGCCTCCTTACGAATCTTAAGCGGCGTCTTCTTCAGATACTTACGGCAGAAGAGGGCAAAGTGGCCGTGGTTGGTGAAGCTGTACATCTTGATGATGCTCTTCAACGGAACATTGGTCTCGGTGAGGAGGTGCTCAATCTCTACGATGCGCTGCTTCTGCATCCAGCTGTATGGGGTGTCGCCAAACTCCTGCTTAAACATATTGTTGAAGTGCTGAATGCTGAAACCACAGATGTCGGCAAGCTCCTCAACGGTCTTGACGCGCGGTGCATTGTTCTTCACGAGCGATGCAAACGACTGGTTGCGGTCGAAGAGGTTGTAGAAGGTGCGGAGCTGAATCTGGGGTGTAAAGAAGAACTTGAAGATTACGAACATCTCCTGAATCTTTGCTGCGTGGAGATGGTTACACTTCATATCGTTCTGCAAGTAGAAACGCACCGAGTTGAGCAGAAGCTCAAGAGGCTCGTTGAATGCCACCTGCGTAAATTTGTAGTTAATCTTCTTGATTTTGCCTACGATACTATTAAAAGGTATCATATCGCACGCTGCACCTGCCGTGATGAAGTGGGCACGCACTATCTCCATATCGGTGAGGGCTGTAACCTCATAGTGGTAGGCACGGAAGCAGAAGACAAAATGTCCCTCGCGCACGGTGTAGTCGCGACGCTCCTCAGAGGTAATCTCGAAACTACCCGACATAAGGAAGAGGATATTGTTCTTGTCGCCACGGTCGAGGATAAGTTTCTCACCCGCCTTAAAGGTCTGATATACAAAGCCTGCTTCAGGCTCAACGGTATAGGAATGACAAGTTGCTGGACACTGATTCGACATCTTTGAAGTGGTTTTTGGGTTAGTATATTCGGTTAATTATTTAGTCAAATTGGTTAGGGCTTACGCATATAATATCGTTTCACACCATACAAATATACGCAAAAAAAATGAATGTGCAACTATTTTTTATGAATAAATTACAAAAAATAGGCAAAAAGGGCGGAGAGAGAGAAGAGTTTTTAGTTATTAGTTGTTAGTTGTTAGAGTTATTTTAAGACGAATAAGACAAGTAAGACCAATAAGACGATAGGACTAAAATGATACCCGGCCTCGTAAGGTCTTATGGTCTTAATGGTCCTAAGGTCTTAAAAATCTATCTGCGCTCCAAAGGAGCGCATCTCTAAAAACTAACAACTAAAAACTAAAAAAAGAGCGGGTGGGATAAACATTTTCCCAACCGCTCTTTTGACTCTTAAAAAATTATGGTTCGAAGTTGCAGCGCAACATAACCTCCGGGGGAGTATTCTCCTTTATACGGCCAATCATTCTATCGAGATAGGCCTGAATATCATCGCGCAAACGCTTATACAGAGGACACGATGTGTAGTTCTCGTTGTCGAGCAAGACATCGCGTATCGAGCGCAGGGTGTTGGTATAGTTTTGAAGCTCGTTTTTCTTGGCTATGCCCTCGACCTTTGAGGCGTTAATCTTTGCCACAGAGAGCTGGCGTAGCTTGTCGCATACGGCACTCAGCACGGGCATCACAACATTGTCCATGAGCGTGTGTCCGTGCATAAAGAGGTAGCAGTTATCCTCCTCAACACCACGCTTTTGCAGACGAAGGCCAAAGGCCTCGACATCGTCAATGAGCTTAGGGTTGGCACGCTCCAAGGCGACACGACGGCGCTCGACATTCTGGCTCAACCAAGCGAGCGTATTCTCGCCATTGTGGCGGATATCGGCATAGCCGAGGCGCACTGAGGCACGGAACTCGGCGAGGGTAAAGATGCTCTCCTCCTTGAGTTGTGCCGAGAAGGCGTACCACAAAAATAGCGGGTATATCGTGCGCGAGTAATCGGCAAAGAAGCGCTCGAAGTCGAAGATGCGGGTATCGTTCTTCGTGGCCTTGACACAGACATTGCGCAACGAGGGTGCATAGCAGAGGTAGTTCTCGGTGGCGTAGGTGTAGGTGTGGAACATATTCTCGGCATCGAGAATCTCGCGCGACTGCTCGGTGGCGCCATCAAAGAGGTAGTCGAAGTCGGAGTCTACACACAACAACACCTCATCTGATGAGGTGCGACCAATCATCGACATCAGCACCTTCTTGCCCTTAGGCAGATCATCACGGTTGGGTACCGAGATTTCGAAGCGCAGAAATGGGTTGTGGAAGTGGTCGAAGATGCCACGCCAGAAGGCAACATCCTCGTAGCCCTCGACAAAGACACGCACCAAGTAGCGGTCATCTTCGGGAGGGAGAATTTCGGGCAGGCGGTCGGGGTTGTATGCCGTAAGGTCGCGCTTTGACCTATGTCGTTTGTTCTGTTTCATAGCCGAAAGTTACGAAAAAATTTTATAACTTTGTGCATCAACAATCATTTTATACCAAAACTTAGGCATTATGAGCGACTGGAAAGAGCGTCTTGGCGTAGTTTTTTCTACAAATCCCGACTATAAATATCAGACAACGGCTGAGGCAGAGGCCAAAACCCTTGCACCCGCAAAGCAGAACCTAAAGGTGTGGCTCGACAGGCTCAAGGGTGGGCGTGTGGCAACCGTAGTACGAGGCTTCGTAGGCAGCGACGACGACCTCGCGGCACTCGGCAAGGAGCTTAAGAAGAGTTGCGGTGTGGGTGGCACGGCCAAAGATGGCGAGATAATCATTCAGGGCGACCACCGCGACCGTATTATCGACTTGCTCGCCAAAGCCGGCTATCGCTGCAAAAAGGCAGGAGGATAGGGAGGAGAGTTGTTAGTTGTTAGTTGTTAGAGATTTTTTAAGACGAGTATGACAAGTAAGACCAATAGGACAAGTAGGACAAATAGGAAATAGTGTGATACTCGACCTCGTAAGGTCTTATGGTCTTAAGGTCCTACGGTCTTAAAAAAGATAGCTGGCGCTCCATCGGAGCGCATCTCTCAAACTCTTCCATTTTTGTTTTTTGATTTTATTTTTTATTTTTATATCTTTGAAGGTCGAAAAATACGAAATTTCTAAATACTTCAACTATGAGTAAAGAGTTAGAACTTAATGCCAACAAGGTGGTTGCCTATCTTGGCAAGGCTGCCTCGGAGTTTACCAAGGCCGACATCGTGCGCTACATCACCGAGAACGAGATTCGTATGGTCAATTTTATGTATCCTGCGGGTGATGGTCGCCTCAAGACCCTGAATTTTGTTATCAACAACGCAGCATACCTCGATGCTATACTCACCTGCGGTGAGCGTGTCGATGGCTCAAGCCTCTTCCCCTTTATTGAGGCGGGCAGCAGCGACCTCTATGTAGTGCCACGCTTTGCCACCGCCTTCCTCGACCCCTTTGCCGAGATTCCTACGCTCTCGATGCTCTGCTCCTTCTTCAACAAGGATGGCGAGCCCTTGGCATCAGCACCCCGCTACACGCTACTTAAGGCACTCAACGCCTTCGAGGAGGTTACGGGCATGCAGTTTGAGGCGATGGGCGAGTTGGAGTACTATGTGATAGCTCCCGACGAGGGCCTCTTCCCCGCCACCGACCAGAAGGGTTACCACGAGTCGGCACCCTACGCCAAGTTCAACGAGTTCCGCCAGGAGTGTATGGCATATATCGCTCAGGCGGGTGGTCAGATTAAGTATGGCCACTCGGAGGTGGGTAACTTCACCATCGATGGCAAGATATATGAGCAGAACGAGATAGAGTTTCTCCCTGTGGCAGCTGCCAATGCTGCCGACCAGCTCGTCATCGCCAAGTGGATTATCCGCAACCTCGCCTACCGCTATGGCTTCGATATCACCTTTGCACCGAAGATTACTGCGGGTAAGGCGGGCTCAGGCCTCCATATCCATATGCGCATCACGAAAGATGGCAAAAATATGATGCTGGAGAATGGTGTGCTCTCGACCGTTGCACGCCGTGCCATTGCGGGTATGATGGAGTTGGCACCCTCGATTACCGCCTTTGGCAACCTCAACCCCACATCATATTTCCGCCTTGTGCCACATCAGGAGGCGCCCACGAATGTTTGCTGGGGCGACCGCAACCGCTCGGTATTGGTGCGTGTGCCGTTGGGCTGGGCAGCTAAGAGCGATATGTCGCAGATTGCCAACCCGTTGGAGCCTCTGTCAAACTACGACACATCGCAGAAGCAGACCGTGGAGATGCGTTCACCCGATGGCTCGGCAGATGTATATGAGCTTATCGCGGGCTTGGCTGTTGCCTGTCGCTACGGCTTTGAGTTGGATAACGCCCTCGATATTGCCGAGCGCACATATGTCAATGTCAATATCCACAAGAAGGAGAATGCCGACAAACTCAAGAATTTGGCACAGTTGCCCGACAGCTGTGCTGCCTCGGCGGACTGCCTTGAGAGCCAGCGCTCGATATTCGAGGCACGCGGTGTCTTCAGCCCCGCGATGATTGATGGCATCATCAAGCTACTACGCTCGTATGACGACCGCACCCTACGAGAGGATATAGGCAACGACCGTGAGCAGATGCTCTCGCTTGTTCGCAAATACTTCCACTGCGGATAACTTCGTATAAGCCTTAAACTAAAGAGTGAATGGGAGATGCTTTCCATTCGCTCTTTTTTAGTTTTTAGTTGTTGGAGTCGTTAGTTTTTAGAGTTGCGCTCAAAGTGAGCGCAGTTAGATTTTAAGACCTTAGGACAATTAGGACCGTAAGACCTTACGAGGCCGGGTATCATTTTAGTCCTATTCGTCTTATTGGTCTTACTTGTCTTATTCGTCTTAAAAACCTCTAACAACTAAAAACTAATAACTAACAACTCTCTGCTCTCTCCCCTTTTCCTGTCTTGCTCGAAAAAAAAGCGAGAAAATTTTGCTAAAATTGATTTTTTTTGTACTTTTGCATCAATTGGAAAAAAGTGAACTTAAAAATGCCGAAGAAGAGTGAAAGATACGAGTATCTGAGGAAGCCTGAGTGGCTGAAAATCAGCCTACGAAGCACCGCCGATACTGCCGAAGTCGAGCACATCGTCGAGGGGCGCTGTCTGCATACTATTTGCAGTAGCGGTATGTGTCCCAACAAGGCGGAGTGCTGGAGCAGGCGTACAGCGACCTTTATGATTCTCGGCGACATCTGTACCCGTAACTGCCGTTTCTGCGCCACAGCAACCGGTCGTCCGCTACCACCCGACGAGGAGGAGCCTCAGAAGGTTGCCGAGTCAGTAAGGCTAATGGGTCTGAAGCATGTAGTTGTTACATCTGTTACACGCGACGATCTCGACGATCACGGCGCAGCAATCTGGGCGCGCACAGTCGAGGCTATTCGTCAAGAGGTGCCCGATGCAACGATAGAACTCCTTATTTCCGATATGGATGCCCGCCCAGAACTTATCGATGTGGTGTTGGCATCGCGTCCCGACATTGTGGGACACAACATCGAAACCGTCGAGCGACTGACTCCCGAGGTGCGTTCACGCGCCAAGTATCGCACATCGCTTCAAACATTGAAGCATATTGCCGAGAGCGGAGCAGTGGCAAAGAGTGGCCTTATGGTCGGTCTGGGCGAGAGCGAAGAGGAGGTGCTAACAACACTACGCGACCTGCGTGAGGTGGGCGTGAAGATTGTTACCCTCGGTCAGTACCTTCAACCCACTAAGGAGCACTATCCCGTCAGGGCATACATCACTCCCCAAAAGTTCGAAGAGTACCGCCTTAAGGCTCTCGAGATGGGTTTCGCCTATTGCGCGAGTGCACCCTTGGTGCGTTCGTCATACTTGGCAGATGCCGCACTTGAAGCCGTAAGAGAGGTATGCAAAAAGTAGAGATCAGAGATTTACAGAGTATGGCGTATAGCGAATGTTGGGATTTACAGCGTTCGCTCTTCGACGCATTGTGTGCAAAGAAGGCAGCAAAAACTATTGCGCCCGACGACCCCGCAGGCACGATTCTACTTGTCGAGCATCCCGCAGTATATACCTTAGGCAAGAGTGGCAACGAGTCGAATATGCTCGTTAGCGAGGAGTACCTCAAATCTCTCGGTGCCGAGTTTTATCATATCGACCGTGGTGGCGACATCACCTTTCACGGCCCTGGACAGCTTGTGTGCTACCCTATCATCGACCTCGATGCAATAGGCTTGGGCATCAGGCGTTATATTGATGCTTTGGAGCAGTCGGTTATCGACCTCGCCAAGGAGTATGGCATCGAGGCTCACCGCTCAGAGGGTGCTTCGGGCGTATGGATTACCCGCCCTGGCAACCGCTTGGAGAAGCTATGTGCCATTGGCGTGCGTGCTTCGCACGGTGTTACGATGCACGGCTTGGCGATGAATGTATCGACCGATTTGCAGTGGTTCCACAACATCAACCCTTGTGGTTTTATCGACCGTGGCGTTTGTTCGCTCACGACCCTCACGGGCAGAAGTGTAAAGATGGAGGAGGTAAAGCCCAAGTTTATCGATTACCTAACGAAAAATTTAAATGTTAAAATATATAAATAGTACAAATTATGCCCATAGAAAAGAGATGGGTTGTAAAGCCACAGGGCGACCGCCAGGCTGTGGAGGCTTTGTCTTCGAGTCTACAGATGTCGCCAGTGCTCACCAACCTACTAGTTCAGAGGGGCATAGACACCGTGGAGAAGGCAAGAAAATTCTTCTCTCCATCACTTCGCGACTTGCACGATCCCTTCCTGATGAAGGATATGGACAAGGCTGTGGAGCGCATCGAGAAAGCGGTAAACGAGGAAGAAACGGTAATGATTTATGGCGACTACGATGTCGACGGAACCACTGCCGTGGCACTGGTTTACAAGTTTTTGAGCCAGATAGGACACAAGAATTTGTTGTTCTACATTCCCGACCGATATGTTGATGGATATGGCATATCGATTCGAAGCATCGACCACGCCGTCCGCAAGGGCGTTAAGTTGGTCATTGCCTTGGATTGCGGCATCAAAGCCGTAGAAAAGGTGGCCTATGCCAAGGAAAAGGGCGTAGATTTTATCATCTGCGACCACCATTTGGCTGCCGAGGAGATTCCTCAGGCAGTAGCTGTTCTTGATCCTAAACGCACAGACTGCACCTACCCGTTCGACGAGTTGTCGGGCTGTGGCGTAGGATTCAAACTCGTGGAGGCGTATGCACGCCGCAACAACATCCCCTTCTCGGAGATTGAGCATCTGCTCGATTTGTTGGTTGTGAGCATCGCCTCGGACATCGTGCCTTTGGTCGATGAGAATCGTATCTTGGCACACTACGGATTGCGCAAGCTAAACACCCAGCCGTCAAAGGGTCTGCTCTCTATAATCAAGATATGTGGTTTGGAGGGACACAACATCACCATTGACGACATCGTCTTCAAGATTGGCCCTCGCATCAATGCCGCCGGCCGTATGCGTATGGACGAAGACGATGAGAATGCTGCTCCCTCGGGAGGCCACGCCGCTGTGAGCCTCTTGATTGAGGGTAACGAGAAGGAGGCAGAGAAGTTCGGCGAGGTGATTGACTCGTTCAATCAGGACCGCAAGAGCATCGACCGCAATGTTACGCAGGAGGCTCACGACTATGTGGAGTCGAACCCTGAGCTGAAGGCTAAGAAGAGCACCGTTATCTACAATCCCAAGTGGATGAAGGGTATCGTTGGTATCGTGGCATCGCGCCTTATCGAGACCTACTATCGCCCCACGGTGGTGCTCACCAAGTCGAATGGCTTTGTTACGGGCTCGGCACGCTCGGTGGCAGGTTTCGACCTCTATCAGGCTGTTGAGTCGTGCTCGGATTTATTGGAGAACTTCGGCGGACATATGTACGCTGCAGGTCTTACGATGAAGGAGGAGAATGTTGAGGCCTTTACCAAGCGCTTCAACGACTATGTTGAGAAGAATATCGACCCGCATATCTTGCAACCTCAGGTCGATATCGACAGCGAGTTGCTCTTCTCGGATATTACCGATGAGTTCCACCGCCAGCTCAACAGTTTCCAGCCCTTCGGCCCCGGTAACTCGGCACCTGTCTTTATGACACGCGGTGCTTGCAATCGTGGCGATGCAAAGTTGGTAGGTGTGGAGTGCGACCACCTGCGTATGGACCTTATCCAGAGGCAGAAGCCCCACACGACAATTCCTGCTATTGCCTTCCAGCAGCCCACGCACTATGAGTGGGTGCGTTCAGGCAAGCCTATCTCGGTATGCTACCAGATTGTGGAGAACCACTATCGCGGCAAGGTATCGAAGCAGTTGCGCGTAAAAGATTTGAAGCCAGAGAAATAACCTCTCCATAAGGCAAAACTAAAGGAGATGACTAAAATGAATTAGTCATCTCCTATTTTTTTGTAGCTAAAGTAGCTAATTACCAGATGATTACACGCTCCTCAACAGGCATAAACATCGCATCCTCCTCGGTGATGCCGAAGGCATCGTAGAATGACTGGATGTTGCGCAAAGTAGCGTTCACACGGTTGCGGCCGAGTGAGTGTACATCAACCTTGGTAAGGCGCTCCTTCTCCTGATCGGTGATGTTCTGAGCCCAGAGGGTTGCATAACCGATGTAGAAGCGCTGCTCGCCGGTGAAGCCATCAACATCCTCAGGACGACCCTCAGCCCAAGCGTAGTCGGTAAGGCCGGTGAATGCAAGGCGCAAGCCACCCTGGTCGGCGATGTTCTCACCGAGCGAGTACTTACCATCAGCAAACAAGCCGGGGAGAATCTCGATAGCGTTGAACTGGTCTACGAGTACCTGAGTCTTAGCCTCGAATGCTGTGCGATCCTCGGCAGTCCACCAGTCGTTCATATTACCCTCCTTGTCGAACTGCGAGCCCTGGTCGTCAAAGCCGTGAGTCATCTCGTGTGCGATAACCACGCCGATAGCACCATAGTTTACAGCATCGTCAGCATTGGGGTTGTAGAAGGGAGGCTGGAGAATAGCTGCGGGGAAGCAGATCTCGTTGGTGGTAGGCATATAGTAGGCATTAACCATCTGAGGAGGCATCATCCACTTCTCGCGGTCTACGGGCTTGCCTACCTCAGACATAGAGTCGGCAGTATACCAGCGGTTAGCCTCGACAACATTTGCCCAGTACGACTTAGCAGGGTCTACAGCGAGTGTAGAGTAGTCCTTCCACTTGTTGGGGTAGCCAATCTTCACGGTGAAGGCTGCCAACTTCTCCTGTGCCTTAGCCTTGGTCTCCTCGCTCATCCAGTCGAGAGCCTCGATATGCTTAGAGAAAGCCTTCTGGATGTTAGATACCATAAGCTCTACACGAGCCTTCTCGCTCTCGGGGAAGTACTTAGCAACATAAATCTGACCTACAGCCTCCGAAAGGATTGAGTTGGGCACGCCCATAGCACGCTTCCAGCGGGGACGAATCTCCTGAGTACCTGACATTGTCTTGCCGAAGAACTCGAACGATGCCAAAGCGAACTCCTCACTGAGGTAGCTCGATGCTGCATCGATGTAGTGAGCAGCAACATAGTGGCGGAGAGCCTCGACAGGTGTGGTTGCGATAACCTCCATAATGTTTGCAAACGATGAGGGCTGGCTCACAACGAGCTTCTCGATATTCTCAACGCCCATAGCTGCGAAGTAGGCCTTCCAGTCAACAGCGTTGTACTCATCGGCTACCTGCTCGAAGGTGTAGGGGTTGTAACCCTTCTGAATATCGCGGCACTCAACATTTGACCAGTGCTTAGCGGCGATAGCATCCTCAACGGCGAGAACATCGTTTACCATAACCTCAACATCGCCCTCAACACCTGCGAGGGTGAAAATCTTGCGGAGGTAGTCGCGGTAAGCGGCCTTAATCTCGGCATTCTGCTCGTCGATGTAGTAGTCGCGGTTGCCCATGCCAAGACCGCCCTGCTCCAAGTAGAGGATAGTCATATTGCTATCTGCAAGGTCGGCAGCGGGGTAAGCAGCGAAGAATACGCCGATACCATCGGTGTGAAGCTGGGGGATAGATGCCACCAATGCCTCACGGTCTGCTGTAGCGAGGATAGCGTTGAGGGCCTCACGGATAGGCTCAGCACCCTCAGCATTGAGGCGCTCCTCGTCAAGACCCATCTTGTAGAGGTCCGAAATCTTCTGCTCGATGGTGCCTACCTCAGCCTTAGCCTCGGTCATCTCCGAGAAGAGCTCGTTGATGCGTACCTCGTTGTTCTCGCGAAGAACATCGAAAGAGCCGTAGCGTGAGAACTCAGGCTTCAGAGGGTTGTTCTTCTGCCAGCCTCCAGTAGCCCACTGATAGAAGTCGGCCTTGAGGTCGATGGCCTCATCGAAGTTGTTGATATCGATAGCGGGCACCTCTGCCTGCTTCTCAACAGTTGTTGCGCAAGCTGTCATCATAAGTGCAGTTGCAAGAATAAATGTAAGCTTTTTCATTATCGTTTAGTTAGTTGTATTTAGCGGTAAAACTACTTGCGGATAGCAGCTACACCGGGGAGCTCCTTGCCCTCCATATACTCCAAGAGAGCGCCACCACCGGTAGATACATACGACACCTTGTCGGCCAAGCCAAACTTATTGACACAAGCAACCGAGTCGCCACCACCGATAAGCGAGTAAGCGCCATTCTTCTCGGTAGCCTCAGCAATAGCCTCAGCCACAGCGCGTGAGCCTGTCGAGAACTTGTTAATCTCGAATACGCCTACGGGGCCATTCCAGAGGATTGTCTTGCAGCCAAGGATGTGCTCACGGAACTTAGCCTTGCCCTGTGATGCGATGTCTACACCCTCCCACTCATCGGGAATGTTGTTTGCGGGTGCCTCCTGAGTGTTAGCTGTCTCGGCGAAGTCGTCGCAGATAAGAGCATCGGGCGAGCGGAGAATCTGGATACCCTTCTCCTCGGCCTTCTTCAAAATCTCAAGAGCTACGGGGAACATATCGGGCTCGCAGATAGACTTACCTACCTTGCCACCCTCGGCAGCTGCAAAGGTGTAGGTCATACCGCCACCAATGATGATAGAATCAACCTTCTCCATAAGCTTCTCGATGATGGTAATCTTTGTAGATACCTTCGAGCCACCGATGATAGCGCAGAAGGGGCGTGCAGGGTTCTCCATAACGCCATCAATAGCCTTCAACTCGTTCTCCATTACATAGCCGAACATCTTGTCCTCGGGGAAGTAGTCGGCGATAAGTGCTGTTGAGGCGTGGGCACGGTGTGCAGTACCGAATGCGTCGTTGATGTAGCAGTCAGCATACGAAGCGAGGCGCTTTACGAACTCCTTCTGAGACTCCTTAACGGCGCTCTTTGCCGCCTTCTTCTCCTCGTCGGTAGCATCCTCTGCCAAGCCACGGGGCTTACCCTCCTCCTCGGCATAGAAGCGCAAGTTCTCGAGCAACATAACCTCGCCGGGCTTGAGGTTGGCAGCCATCTCAGCCGCCTTGTCGCCCATGCAGTCGCCAGCAAACTGAACCTTCACGCCAAGGCGCTCCTCGATAGCGTAGATAATCTGCTCGAGTGAGTACTTGGGCTCTGGATTCTTCTTGGGACGGCCAAGGTGCGACATAAGGATTACTGAGCCACCACCAGCCAATACCTTCTTGATTGTGGGGATAGCGGCACGAATACGGGTGTCGTCCGTAACCTTACCCTCGGCGTTGAGGGGCACATTGAAGTCTACGCGGATAATCGCGCGCTTGCCTGAAAAATCGTAGTTGTCAATAGCAAACATAGCTGTATTATTTTTAGTTGTTAGTTATTAGTCGTTAGTTGTTAGAGTTGCGCTCCGAGGGAGCGCAGAGCAATTGTTTAAGACCGTAAGACCTTAGGACCTTACGAGGTCGGGTATCACACTATTTCTTATTTGTCGTACTTGTCTTACTCGTCCTAAAAAATCTCTTACTCTCCTACCTCTTGAGTGACCTTTGCATCGCAAAGGTAGCGTTTTTTTTCTAATATTATTCTTTTGCTGGCTATATCATTGCATTTTATTTAGAATGTTTATATTTTGTCTATTAAATTTGGTCTTTTAGCGTCTCGTTCTAATAATTTTTCCTACCTTTGCTCTATGATTCACAGGCTGGCAAATATCATTCGTGGAGTATCCAAGTACTCTTATCTTATTGCGACAAAGATTATACTTGTCGTGTTGCTCCTCGTTGATATGAGTTGTGGCCGTGCCGAACTCTTGGAGGATATCATTGAGGCTGAGACAATTGCCCCAGAACACCCCGACCAGGCACTCGATATTATGGAGTCTATCAACCCCAACGAGCTTGGCTCTGCTAAGCTGCGTGGCCACTACGCCCTATCCTATATTATTACGCAATATTACAACGAGCTTATCCCCGAAAGCGACTCTCTGAGTAGTCAGGCGGTGGAGTATTTCGCTAAGTCCACCGACCACAACCGCCGTGCCAGAGCCTACTTCCACAATGGCCTCATCAATCGTGCCGAAAGGCGTATTCCAGAGGCTATGCTGTCGCTTATGGAGGCCGAGAAGTCCGTTCGCTATGTCGACCAGCCCCGCTTAGAGGGTCTTATCCTCCGTGCAATGGGCGATATTTATGTTGTCAATATGCTGATGCCCAATGCGTTGGATACATATCATCGTTCGCGCGACTGTTTCGATAGAGCCGGTCTTACGCACCACTCGATGTATGGCACCTACTGTATCGCCTGTGTCGAGGCGCGTATGCGAAACTTTGAGGCCGCCGAGGAGCTCTTTGTCGAAGTTCGTGATTATGCCTTGGAGACAGGCAGCTACGACTTCCTATATATGACCCTCTATGAGCTTGGTAACCTCTATATGCAGCTCAACCGTATTGACGAGTGCGAGGCTACACTTACGCTTATGGAGGAGCTCGACCTTGAGATTTTCGACCTCTCGCAGGAGCTATGTATGAGGGCTATGATTGCCTCGGAGAGGGGCGATAAGCATACCGCACTCCGCCTTATAGATGAGGCTGAGAGTCAGGAGCATAGCGACCCAATAATCACTGAGTACACCCGCTACCGTGTGCACCGCAAGCATAACGAGGCGGATAGTGCGCTCGTCTATTGCGAGTCATCTATTGCTCGTCAGGATAGTTTGACCCTGCGCGGTTTGGAGCATCCAGTGCTCAACCATCAGATTTCGCAGCTCCAGCTCACTATCGAGAGCAAGGAGCGTGAGGCTGCGCTACGCCAACAGCGTAACATTGCGGTGTTAGTTACAGCGGTAGTCCTTTTGGTCGCTTTTATATTATATATTGTATCAAACCTAAGGCAGAAGAATCGCGATATTGCCAACTATATGGCAACTATCAACGAGCTTCAGCTTATGCGTCATAACGATAAGGATAAGGCTACCCGCTCCGAAGCGCTCACCTTGGCCGTTGATCGCCTCTATAACGACCGCTTCGTAGACCTTAACCGCCTCTGTGAGGCCTACTACGACCACGACAATACATCGCGCCAGCCCGCTAAGGTCTTCGAGCAGGTGCAGCAGACTATCGCTCAGCTTAAGAGCGACGAGGTGCGCATCGCCAAGTTGGAGCAGATTGTAAATAGTTGCCGAGGCGACATAATGACCAAACTCAGGGAGCAGTGTCCGAAGCTCAACGAGCGCGAGTTGCGTGTTTCGCTCTATACCTATGCAGGTCTTTCAACACGCGCAATCTGCCTCTTTATGGATAGCAATCCCGTTGCAATCTCAAAAGTTAAGTATCGTATCAAAACAAAAATCAAGGAGAGCAACGCTCCAGATATGGAGTTGCTAATTTCGGGTATTTCCGATAAATAACGCTGATTTTCAGCAAGTTACACCACTTTTCCGCTCCCGCCAACATAGACCGCTGTAACTCATTGATAATCAATGAGATGAAAAATCCGTAAAAATTATTTTTTCAACTCGCTGATAATCAGCAGTTTACAAAACGCTTGGGGAAATCTTTTTGCCCCAAAAATTTGGTGTTAGTGCATTGTGGCGGTATCTTTGCAGTGTAAAAAGTTAGTAATTGTGGTGGGCAATTTACCGAAAGGCTCACCGGCTTCCCAGGGAAGATATTTGGTTTTTGAGATAAATTCGAGTTGCGTTGCTACGGAGTCCTTCAGTCGAGGGACTCCGTAGTTGTTTTATACGACCTTTTGACCTTTCTTGCAATAAGGGAAACACATTGTGCTATCCCCAAAACAATACCCCTTGAGCTGTACCTATTAGCACTTCCCAAGGGGTAATATTAATATAGTGTAGTCTATCCTAACTCAATAGTATAAACAGTATGGGAATGGCTATGCCGATAAGCAGCTCTATACCGCCACGCCCCCACAGGCCCTTGTTGCCTTTCAGCATAAAGAGTCCGGTAATGGTAATCACTATAAGTGCCACAGCGAAAATATCCGAAAACCAAGTCCACCACCTACCGGGGTTGTAGTGCAGTTTTGTCATCTGGCCGATAAGCGGGCGACGCTTCAGCGACTCATAGACAGCAGAGCCCGAGGTGATATCCACCTCCAACGATGAGCCCCCCTTAAGGAAGACCTTGAGGCAGTTCTCCTTCGGAAAGTAGTGCTTGGTGTAGCTCTCCTCAATGCCCAAACGCGCCATAATCTCCTCGACACACTCGCGTGTCATCGCCTCCTTGGTGGGTAGGTCGCTGAGCGTATGCTCGGTGCGCGTTATGGTATAACGAGGATTTATGGTGTCGCGATGGTTCATAAAGATGCCAGATAGGGCATAGATAAACACCATACCTGCAAATATGAACGATAGGTCGCGATGCAAAAGACGACACCAGCGACGGAAGTCGTTACTCGAGAACCTCATAAGCGGTAGCCTCTACAAAGTAGAACGATAGATACTCCTTGCCGGTAGCCTCCTTGCGCTCGGCGATGCGTGCGCGGAAGTCTGCGATGCGCTCCTCGGTGGTATTGCCTGTCTCGCCACGAGCAGCCTTCTCGGTGCTGCAGCCACCCTCACCATCGCCGTGCTCCTCGGCAGCATTAGCAGCCTCGAGCTCCTCCCAATTCTTGAGGTAAGCCTCGTCGATGCGCTCCTCCTTGAGCATACCCTTAACCTTAACGATGCTGTTCACGCACTTCTGGTCGAAAGCACCAAGCTTGCCCGACTCAATACGAATGGTCTTAGTATCATCAGAGCCCATAAGGAAGATTTTGCGACCACCGTGCGAGCAGATGTGGGTACAGATGCCCTCAATCGCGACCTCCTGACCAACCAACTTTTCGGCAGATGCCAAGAGAGCATCAATTTCCATAGCGGCTACAACCTCGCCCTGAGCCTGAGCCTCCTCACCCTTCGACTTATTCGATGTGTTGCCACCACAAGCAACCATCAGCAATGCGGTTGCAAGAATTAGAATTGACTTAATTTTCATACTTTATATCTTTTAATAATTATTTTGATACTCTATTAAGCGCTTGCAATACTACAAACAATATATTCGCTTTGTTAGATATGTAACACCTTTGTGGCAGACACTTTACAAAGGTACAAAATAATATGATATATCGCTTCAAACAACCAAACTTTTTGAGGGATTTCCTTATGTCGTTTGATCTTCGCAAGAGGCTATTTGATGTTCAGTTACAGCATATTTAGAGGAGAAATATGCCCATTTATCATAGAAAATAATACATATCGGCGAAAAAAACAGAAAAAATGTTGCGTGAAAAAAAATCGTTTTATACTTTTGTAGGGTCAAAAACTTTTAACTAAAACTTTATAGCTATGAAGAAGATGTATTTGTTGGCAGTTTTGTTTGCTGCCGCTTCTATGGTTGCTTGCTGCGGCGAGCAGAAGAAGAACGCTGACGAGGCTTGCGCTGAGGAGGCTTGCACTGAGTGCTGCGCTGAGGAGTGTGCAGATTGCGCTGCTGCTGAGGAGTGCGTTGCTACTGAGGAGTGCTGTGGCGACTGCGAGAAGAAGACCGTTGAGGAGGCAGTTGAGGCTGCTGCTGAGGAGGTTAAGGAGGCTGCTCAGGAGAAGGCTGTTGAGGCTGTTGAGGCAGGTGCTGAGAAGCTCGTTGACGCTATCAAGAAGTAATCATCTGATTACAGAAACAAAGGAGATGACTAATTTGCTTTTTAGTCATCTCCTTTAGTTTAAGAGGTTGAATAAAAAGATGTAGTTTTAGGCATGCGAAGCCCGAAAAACCGCAGTTTACTAAGGCGTAAATGAGGATTTTGAGGGCGAGCGTAACGACAAAATACACTTTTTATTCAGCCTCTTTTTTATACATCTAACAGAATTGCCTAATTGAAAGTCCATTTAAGACCTACTGCGGGCATACAGCGGAAACCTCTCTCAACAAAGTTGTTCGAGAGCTCAATCTCGCAACCTACGCTAAGGTTTACCTTATCCCAACCCTTAATCTTGTTGAGGTTTACCCAAAACTGAGGCTCGGCAATAAAGATAAACTCGGTATCCTGCCATACACGAATCTCGCGCCAGAAGTCGGCAAAGCCACTAAACGAACACCACCCCTTAGCGAAGTTAATACCCCAGACACCTGTAATCTGGAAGTTGTGAGCCTCGCCACGACCAAGGGCATCCTTAGTGCCGGGTATTAGCTTATACATAGCCGAAATAGACCAGGTTTTGCTGAAGTCCTTGGAGTGGCCCGAGTAGGTAAGACCCGCCAGCCAAGCATTGTTAAAGGAGCCAGCTGCGGTGTTCAGACCGCCATTGTACTCAATATGTACCGAGAGCCAATCTACCTTGCTCTCCTGCCAGAAGTTAAGCTCGCGGGCAATCTCCCAGTAGGCACCAAAGGCCTTGGGTGCATAGTCGAAGTCGGTGAAGAAGAAGGTGCTACCAAACGAGTCGGGGCGGAACATCTCGACTGTCGAGGTAGCGCAGTTACGGCCAGCATCGTAGTAGAGCTGGATGTTTTGAGCCTCAGCACGCGGTGCTACAAACAGGCCTAAAACTAAGATAGCGAGTGAGAAAAGTAGAGATTTCTTCATAATATCCAAGTTTTATAAGGTTAGTATCATATTGGCAAACTATTGCGCAACTTGCAATAATTCACTATTTTAGATTCTTCTCCAACTCCAACTGCTGGCGCACCGACTCCTCGTGGATAGCGCTGAATATGGCGTGAACAAACTCACGCGACATACCCATCGACTGCGCCTTATCCGCAGCACTATTTAGCAACTCGTTGAACCTATCGCGCTGAACAACAGCCATCGAGTGCTTGAGCTTATAAGCGCCAATCTCGCGTGCCACACCCATACGCTCCGCGAGGAGTTCGAGGATATGGCTGTCAAGAGCATCAATCTGCAGGCGGAAGTCGCGCAACGAGCCATCAACATCGGGTGTACGACGCCATACAAGGCTATCAACCAACGCTTTGAGAGCATCGGGCGTGAGCTGCTGCTGGGCATCACTAAGCGCTAAATCGGGGTTGGGGTGGCACTCAATCATCAGGCCATCAAAACCCAAATCGAGAGCCTCCTGCGAGAGGCGAGCAACAATATCACGACGACCACCGATATGGCTGGGGTCGCAGAGTAAAGTGAGCTCTGGCAGACGGCGATGCAGCTCGATAGGTGCCGACCAGTGTGGCGGATTGCGATAGGCAGAGTTGTCGTAGGTGGCAAAGCCTCGGTGAACAGCCGCCAAGCGACGAATGCCAGCATTGTAGATGCGCTCGATAGAGCCCGACCATAGGTCTACATCGGGGCTTACAGGGTTTTTGACCAACACAGCAATGTCTACACCACGAAGGGCATCGGCCATCTCCTGCACGGCAAAGGGGTTTGTCGTGGTGCGAGCACCAATCCACACCCCATCAATATCGGCACGAAGCACAGCCTCGATATGCTCAGGCGTGGCCACCTCGGTGATAACGCGCAAATTATACTCGCGCTTTACCTCCTGAAGCCACTCTAAGGCCACAGCACCACGCCCCTCGAAAGAGCCTGGACGAGTACGAGGCTTCCAGACACCGGCACGCATAACGCCGATACCAGCAGCCTTAACGCCACGCGCCACCTCGAGAACCTGCTCTCGGCTCTCGGCGCTACATGGGCCTGCGATGTAGAGATGACGGCAATCCACACCGTCGAATATGGGCTTGAAAATAGGCACGGCCTTTCAGAGTTGTTAGTTGTTAGTTGTTAGAGTTGCGCTCCGGGGGAGCGCCTGCTCTCTCTTCCCGCTACTCCTCGGAGATGGTGATTGAGAGAATCAAGTCGCCGGGGCGAATATCGTCAATCACATCTAAGCCCTCGACAACCTTACCAAAACAGGTGTGTACGCCATCGAGGTGCTGGGTGTTCATACGATTGTGGCAGATAAAGAACTGCGAGCCACCAGTGTTAGGGCCTCGGTGCGCCATAGACAATACACCTCGGTCGTGGTACTGACGCTCGGCACGGATCTCACAAGGGATAGTCCAGCCCGGGCCTCCTGTGCCATCACCCTTGGGGCAACCACCCTGAATAACAAATTCGGGGATTACGCGGTGGAAGGTGAGGGCATCGTAGAAGTGGCTCTCAGCAAGCTTGACAAAGTTAGCAACGGTGATAGGCGTCTCCTTCTCATAGAGCTCAACCTTCATATCACCCTTTTCGGTAGAGATAAGTGCGTATTTCATAAACCAGTATCATTTTAATTTAATAATACAAAGGTAATAAAAAATATTAACATAGCGTGTTAGTAAGTTATCATAAGTTTGAGGGTATTGTCAACAAGTCATCAAAAAATATTCCTACTTTTGCAATCCGTAAAGTGAATTACTATGGCAAAACAATACAATAGAGCGTCGCAGAACAATAGCGAGGCATATCGCCAACTGGCTGAAATAGAGGGTACTGTGCCACCACAGGCTATCGAATTGGAGCAGGCGGTGTTGGGTGCATTGATGCTTGAGAAAGATGCTATCATCGATGTGCAGGAGTACATCAAGCCCGAGACATTCTACACCGAGGAGCACCGCATAATCTTCCAGGCTATCCAGGAGCTATCGTTCGAGATGAAGGCTATCGACCTCTACACCGTTACCGAGTGCCTTAAGTCGCATCGTCAGCTCACGAAGGTCGGAGGTGCGGCATACCTCGCACAGCTTACCCAGCGTGTGGCATCGGCAGCGCATATCGAGTTCCACGCCAAGATTATCGCGCAGAAGTATGTTCAGCGCGAGCTTATCCGTTCTGCAACCGAGATTGAGCGCCGTTCATACGACGATGAAGTAGATGTAACAGAGCTTATTGGCTTTGCCGAGCAGGAGATATTCCGCGTATCGGAGGGTAATGTGAAGCGCTCGGTGCAGTCGGCACAAGATATCCTGCGCAAAGCGTTGGCACAGATTGAGGAGGCATCAAAGACTGCGGGCGAGTACAATGGTGTGCGCTCAGGATTTACCGATATCGACAGCATAACCCTCGGTTGGCAGCCCTCGGACCTTATCATCATCGCGGCGCGACCCTCTATGGGTAAGACCGCCTTTGTATTGACTATGGCACGCAATATGGCAGTTGAGCATAAGACGCCTGTGGCGTTCTTCTCACTTGAGATGTCGTCGGTGCAGCTTATGAACCGACTTATCGTGGCCGAGACACAGCTCAACTCCAAGGATTTGCGCACGGGTAACCTAAAACCTGAGGAGTGGGCACACCTTGAGAGCCAGACCGTAGAGTTGGGTCGCTCACCCCTATATATCGACGATACGCCGGCGCTCTCGGTATATGAGTTTCGCTCTAAGGCACGCCGCCTAAAGACACAGCACGACATCAAGCTTATCATCATCGACTACCTACAGCTGATGACCGCCTCGACACCTGAGACACGCGGTAATCGTGAGCAGGAGGTATCGCTAATCTCGCGTACGCTGAAGGCTATCGCCAAGGAGCTCAATGTGCCTATCATAGCACTTTCGCAGCTCAGCCGTAATGTCGAGAATCGTGGTGGCTCAAAGCGACCACAGCTCTCAGACCTTCGTGAGTCGGGCGCTATCGAGCAGGATGCCGATGTTGTAGCATTTATCCATCGCCCTGAGTATTACGGACTTACTACAGACGAGAATGGTATGTCTACAGCAGGTATGGCAGAGATTATCATAGCCAAGCACCGTAATGGCGAGGTTACGGATGTGCCATTGCGCTTTATTAAGGAGCAGGCGAAGTTCGCCGATGCCGACTCCTCGGTTATGGCGGCTATCACCTCTGGTGCAGCGTCAGGAGAGCCCTACCAGCAGGCCGAGAGTTATGATGACTTCTCATCATCGGGCAACAACTTCCCACCTATGGGCTCAGCACCGCAGGGTGGCATGAATAGTGTACCCTCAGAGTTTGATATAGCACCATTCTAACAAGAGGAAAAGCAAAGAGCAAAGATTTTTTACGGTCTTTGCTCTTTTTTTATTACCTTTGCCATAGGTAATAAATAACACACATATATTATGAAATTCTCTAAGGTTTTTCTTGCCTCGCTGTTGGCAGTTGTAGTCGGCGGTATTGCCACTACCCTATTCTTCCTCTTTGCCGGTGTCGGTATGATTGCATCGCTGGGTACTACGCCCGAGCTCCCCACGCCCGCAAACTCGGTATTGTATATCGACCTTAACGAAAATATCGTGGATTCGCCTGCGGCATCGCCCCTCGGCACACTAAACCCTGAGACGATGACCTTCGAGTCGCCCATAACACTGCTTGGTGCCCTCACCGCCATCGAGAAGGCTGCAACAGACCCCGCAATCGCCGGTATCTGCATCCACCAAAATGGAGCAGGCATTATTGGTGGTGCGAACCTTGAGGAGTTGCGCCAGGCACTCATTCGCTTCAAGGAGTCGGGAAAGTGGATTGTCGCCTACGACGACATCTACACCCAAACGGAGTACTACCTCGCCTCGGTAGCAGATATTGTTATGATGCACCCCTACGGCTCTTTCGAGTTGCGAGGCATCGGCTCGATGACACCCTTCTTCAAGGGCTTGCTCGACAGACTCGATGTCAAGGTGGAGGCTATCCGCCCTACGGTATGCAAGTATAAGAGCGCCGTAGAGCCATATATCCTCAACGAGATGTCAGCAGCAAACCGTGAGCAGATGCAGGCACTTGCAGATAGTATGTGGGAGGCCTTTGCAGGCGATATTGCCAAGAGCCGAGGTCTTGAGACAGAGCGTGTTAAGGCTCTTGCTGCCAACCTCGAAGTATCGTTAGCCGAGGAGGCCGAGAAGGCTGGCTTGGTAGATGTGGTATGCTACGAGGATAAGGCTGTGGAGCAGATGCTTGCACTCGGCGCCGAGGAGAGCGATGACCACCGCCTCAACAAGCTATCGTTGGGCGAATATGTTGCAAAGTGTGGCACACCGCTTAGCGCAACAGTAGATATGATGCCCTTCTCATCGAAGCCCACCGTAGCAATCATCTATGCCGAAGGTCAGATTGTAGATGGTGCAATGGAGGTAGATGGCTACATCTATGGCTCGACACTTGCCGAGAAGTTGCAGCGTGCCCGCTATGATGAGAACACCAAGGCTGTGGTTTTGCGTGTTAATTCGCCCGGTGGCTCAGCTATCGCCTCGGACATTGTTTGGCGCGAGATGGAGCTTTTGCAGAGGGAGAAGCCAGTAGTTGTATCTATGGGTGAGATGGCTGCCAGCGGTGGTTACTACATCTCGGCACCTGCCGACTACATCTTTGCCGACCGCCTCACCTTGACAGGCTCTATCGGTGTCTTCGGTATGATTCCCGACCTCTCGAAGGCGTTGAAAAACAAGCTCGGCATATCGTTCGACACCGTTGGCACTTCGGAGTCGGCAACAGGCTTGGGTATGGCACGCGGTCTTACGGCTGCTGAGCGTGCTATGTTTTTGCGTGGCGTAGACGAGGTATACGAGGTCTTCACCACGAAGGTTGCCGAGGGTCGTAATATGGCTATTGAGGATGTCTTGGCTGTTGCCGAGGGTCGTGTATGGAGTGGCGCAATGGCTACCGAGATAGGCCTTGTAGATAGCTATGGCGGTATTACCGAGGCTATCGCCAAGGCAGCAGATATGGCAGACTTGGGAGCGGATTTCGCCCTTTATGAGTTCCGTGCCTCGATGACACCCTTCGATGAGTGGTTGTCGATGCTCACAACAACTTCCGCCAAGGCCTTGGGCGTAGAGCCTTCTATGGAGTTCCGTACCTTTGTCGAGGAGAACTACCGCATCCTCAACCTTGCAGGTATTCAGACCATTATGCCCTTTATGGAGATGAAATTTTAGGTATAAAATGTAATCTGACATTATGAAATATGCTCAAATTCATAATAGTAAAGATATAGTTGCAGATATAAAACTCATTATAGAGAAGGTAAAACAACAGGCCTACTCTTCGATTAACTCATTGATGATTCAATCTTATTGGTTGGTCGGGAGACGAATTGTGGAAGAGGAGCAAGGAGGTAGTTCACGAGCGGAATATGGCAAAGCCTTATTGCAAAATCTCTCCTCTAGTTTGACACCTATTTATGGCAACTCTTATTCAGCTCGTCGCTTGCAAGATTATCGCCAATTCTATCTCTATTTCAAGGATATAGAGATTTGGCACTCGCGAGTGCCAAATCTTACTTGGACACATTTCCGTGAGTTGCTTACGGTTAGTGATGCAGAGGCTCGCAATTGGTATATGCACGAGGCTTCAAAAGAGATGTGGAGTGTTAGAACTCTTCACCGCAACATCTCTTCTCAATATTATTTCCGTTTGTTGCAGTCGCAAGCAAAGGATGTTGTAGTTGATGAAATGAAGCGTATTACAGCTCCTATGCAAGGTGATAAATTGGAGTTTATAAAGAATCCCGTAGTTGCTGAATTTTTGGGATTATCTCAAAATTCTAAATTTTCTGAAACAGAGTTAGAGAGTGTAATTATTACTCACCTTCAGAAATTTATTATGGAGTTAGGCAAGGGTTATGCTTTTGTAGCTCGCCAACAACATATACGCACAGATATGGGTGATTTCTATATCGATCTTGTTTTCTACAACTATATTTTGAAATGCTTTATGCTTATAGATTTGAAAACAGAGCAGATAAGCCATCAAGATGTAGGACAAATGGATATGTATATCAGAATGTATGATGAGCTTAAACGAACCGAAGGAGATAACCCAACAATAGGTCTTATCCTATGTTCACGCACAAGTGAAGATATGGCAAGATACTCTATGTTAAAGGATAACGATAGATTGTTCCAAGCCAAATACCTCACTTACTTGCCAACAAAAGAGGAGTTAAAAAAGGAGATAGAACAACAAAAGGAGATATTTAGATTGCAACAGGAGTGTGATTCCTTAAATTAGTAATATTGTATAAATAAATACCTTTTATGAACGAGCAGTTAGAAGCACTACTAAAGAGTATTATACATCCAGAGACCGAGCAGAATATCGTAGATAGCGGTTTCGTGGATCGTGCTGACTTGGGTGAAGATGGCAATATAGCCATTACGCTACGCTTTCAGAAGGCGCGCGACCCCTTTGCGCAGAAGATAAAGCGTGCCGTAGAGCAACTTATGGCCGAGCGTTTTCCCAATAACCAGACTATGGTGATTATCCGTGAGGCAGCACCCAAGCCTCGTCGCCGTGAGCAACAGACCACAACAAACGAGATTTGCCATATTATCGCTATTGCATCGGGCAAGGGCGGTGTAGGTAAGTCTACGGTTACGGCAAACCTCGCTATTGCGTTGCGCCGTCACGGCTGTAATGTCGGTATCTTGGATGCCGATATATATGGCCCTTCGCAGACCAAGATGTTCGGTGTTGAGGGCTATATCCCTGATGCAGAGATTGACGAGGAGGGCAACCAGTATATCGTTCCCGCTCAGTCGTTGGGTATCAAGCTGATGTCTATCGGCTTCTTTATCAAGCCCACCGATGCCCTTATGTGGCGTGGCGGTATGGCTGTAAATGCTCTGCATCAGCTTATCCACCAGACACGCTGGGGTAAGTTGGACTACCTGCTTATCGACCTTCCTCCGGGTACGGGCGATATACACCTCTCTATTATCAACGAGGTTAAGCTCTCTGGCGCTGTCATCGTCTCTACGCCTCAGGCTATTGCTGTTGCTGATGTTGTGCGTGGTGTTGAGATGTTCCGCCACGAGCAGGTTGCTGTGCCTGTTTTGGGTATTGTCGAGAATATGGCATGGTTTACCCCTGAGGAGTTGCCCAATAATAGATACTATATCTTTGGTAAGGGTGGCGCTAAGCGCTACGCCGAGGAGGTTGGTGTAGACCTTTTGGGTGAAGTACCTATTATTCAGTCTATTATGGATGGTGGTGATACAGGTCGCCCAGGCTCGGAGTTTGATGAGCGTGTTTCGGAGTATTATGCCGAGATTGCCGATAAGGTTGTTGAAAAGTTACCCTCGGAGTGTTAAGAAGTGGTTGATAATTTAGAGGATAATTTTTGATAAAATAATTTGCATTTTAAAAAGCGGTCGTAGTATATACGGCCGCTTTTTATTTCCAAATTTTTATACTATATTTTGCTTATTATTTTATCAACCTGTTTTTCGGGGTTTATCCCCAACGAATGTTAATATTTATTAACTGTTAAAACTCAAAACCAAAGTCTGTTGATAGTGTTAATAAATTTATATCATAGTTATTATTAAATAGTTACAAATAAAAGTAATAAACAAAAAGTAAAAACAGTGTTGGTAAATATCTATAAAAATAGTTGCTGACACTTTCAACAGGGTTTATTATTATTCTTTAATTATTATTAATAAATATAAGTATTAAAAAAATAAATAATCATTGTTGACAATTTAGGTGTGAATAGTAAGAGGTATAGGATTTTTTAGACCTTAGGTCTTAAAAAGAGAGTTTTTAGTTGTTAGTTTTTAGTTGTTAGTTTTTAGAGATTTTTTAGGAAGAATAGGACAATAAGACCAATAGGACGAGTAAGACAATATACACCTTTTTCACTCACAACTCTCTCCGCCCTCTCAGCCCCTCTCTAAAAGCTTCCTCGCCGAGCACCCCGAAAAAGAATGTATACAATTTAATTGTATGCAATCTAATTTGCGCAGAAAAGTTGCTATACTGGGCGCTTTTATTGCGGGTAGGTAAAAGTATACCCGTGCGAGGGTAAGGAGCAGATATAGTTGTTAGTTTTTAGTTGTTAGTTGTTAGAGGGTTAAGACCAATAAGACAATAAGGTGATAGGACAAGTAAGACTTTGTGATGCTCGACCTCGTAAGGTCTTATGGTCTTAAAGTCCTAATGTCTTAAAAAAATAATGAGAGTTTTTAGTTGTTAGAGATTTTTTAGGGCGAGTAGGACAAGTAGGACCATTAAGACAAGTAGGACAATATAATACAGACCTCGTAATGGTCTTAAGGTCCTAATGTCTTATCGTTCTTAAAATAAATGATGAGCAAAGAGAGTTTTTAATTGTTATAGGGGGCTGGGTATTTTGGGTACTGTGCGTATTTTGCTGTTTACTAAGATTAGCCATTGTACCCAGCCCTCTAACAACTAAAAACTCTAACAACAAAAAAACATCACATTTACCTCTCACTTTCCTAAATTTTTCTTACCTTTGTACGATTGTATAGAATTGAAAAATAATACTCTACAAATATGATTAATAAGATTGAAGAGATTTTACAGGAGATTGAGGCATTTGCACCCGCTACGGCTGCCGATGTTGAGGCTTTCCGTATTAAGATTCTCGGTAAGAAGGGCTCGTTGGGCGCACTTATGGAGGAGTTTAAGAGTGTTCCTGCGGAGCAGAAGCGCGAGCTTGGTCAGAAGCTCAACCATCTAAAGAGTGTAGCTACCGAGCGCATCAACACGCTAAAGGTGGAGTTGCAGAACAAGGCAGCGATGAGCGCATCACATATCGATGATATGACACGCCCCGGTACATCGGAGCAGGTAGGCTCTCGCCACCCTATCTCGCTTGTGAAGAATGAGATTGTATCTATCTTCTCGCGCTTGGGCTATACTGTGGCAGATGGTCCTGAGATTGAGGACGACTGGCATGTATTCTCTGCCCTCAACTTTCCTCCTGAGCACCCGGCACGCGATATGCAGGATACCTTCTTCATCGAGAGCAACCCCGATGTAGTGCTTCGTACCCACACCTCATCTATTCAGGTGCGCACTATGGAGCGTCAGAAGCCTCCCATTCGTGTTATCTGCCCCGGTCGTGTATTCCGCAACGAGGCTATCTCGTATCGTGCTCACTGCATCTTCCACCAGATTGAGGGTTTGTACATTGACCGCAATGTGTCGTTTGCCGATATGAAGCAGTCGCTGTTGTACTTCGCTAAGGAGCTCTTTGGTGAGCAGGCGCAGATCCGTATGCGTCCTTCGTACTTCCCCTTCACAGAGCCTTCAGCCGAGGTAGATGTGTCGTGCTCAATATGCGGCGGTAAGGGCTGCGGCGTATGTAAGGGCACCGGCTGGTTGGAGATTATGGGTTGCGGTATGGTTGATCCTAATGTCTTGGAGGCCAACAATATCGACCCCAAGGAGTTCTCAGGCTTTGCATTTGGTATGGGTATTGAGCGTATCGCAATGCTTAAGTATGGCGTGGGCGACCTTCGCCTCTATTTCGAGAACGATGTTCGCTTCCTTAACCAATTTGAGGGAGCATTGTAGTTGGTAGTTTGCTGAAAATTTGTAAAATACTCTTGACAACCCTGGTGTTGTCTTTCGTTACGGCATTTGCATTTGGTAAGGAGCTTGGCTCTTCGCCGGCAGATGCCGTTTGCGACAGCGTGCCGGAGCGACAGCGCCGAACATATCGACATTCGGATGCCGTAAAGCGCCTATCCATAGAGCGAGATACGCTTCAGGCTCGCCAAGTATGGTTGGAGCTTATCGCTGAAGATACCACCTACTCCCCCGCTCTCTACTATCTAAGTATCACGGAGAGCAAAAATCGTGAGGAGAGCAAGGAGTATGCACGCCGAGCATACGAGGCTGATAGCTCGAATAAGTGGTATGCTCAAAACTACGGCTCACTGCTTATCTCTTCGGGCGACTACCGCAAGGCTCTGCCTATCTATAGGCGTCTGTTGCAGTTGGATAATAAGGAGCTATCTACCTACCACGCCTTGGCACTTTTGTATGGCGTGCAGGGTATGCCTTATAGCTCGATTGCTATCTTGGATAGTGCCGAGCTGAGGCTTGGTCGTCATCCATTTTTGGGTGCTATGAAGCAGAGCTTATTGCTTGATACTCACCAGTATAAGCGAGCTATAGAGGAGGGTGAACGACTGTGCGAGGAGAGCCCTTATAGTGTTGAAAATCACTTGGCTTTGGCCGAGGCTTACGAGGTATCGCGCCAAGATGATTTGGCCGAGGCTACCTATCTTCGTGCCTACCAGATTGATACCACAAACCTTACTACTCTTGCCGAGGTTGCCGATTACTACAATCGTCAGGGCAATCGCAGCAAGATGCTCGACTTCGAGGAGCGCCTGTTCAAGGATAGTCGTGCTCCGGTCAAGGATAAGGAGTATAGGTTGCAGCAGTATACCAACAATACGGAGTTTTATCGTGAGAACTACTTCCGCCTTGGCTCTATTATCGTTGGTCTTACGATGGACTACCCCACCAACCGCACCTTTATTAACGCATACGCTATGCACCTTATAGGCGGAGGTGCTACAGAGGAGGCCTATGACTATATGTTGCGCCATATAGATGATGCGTCGGCCACGGCTGACGACTATATTATGTTGCTGCAATATATGATGTTTTTGGAAAAGAGCGACGAGGAGATTCAGGCAATGCTTGATAGGGCTACCGAGAGGTTTGAGGGCAACGATACCCTACTCTCGTTCAAGGGTTTCTACTATACCGAGGTGGAGGAGTACAGTAAGGCCCTTAAGATATTCAAGCAGGGCGTAAAGCGTGCTAAAAAGTTAAAAGATAATAAGTTGCGTAGTCAGTATTTGGGCTATATAGGCGATATTTACCACGAGATGGGCAAGGAGCAGATGTGCTTTAGGGCATATTACGATGCTCTGCTCTATGACGAGAATAATATCCCTGTGTTGAACAACTACGCCTACTACCTCAGCCTCACGGGTCGCGGTTTGGATAAGGCTCTTACGATGGCGCATCTTGCAATGTCGCTCGATAAGAGCAATGCCACATATATCGACACCTGTGCCTGGGTGCTATATAAGATGGGTCGCTACGAAGAGGCCAAGAAGCTGATGTTGCGAGCTTTGTCGTTAGATGGTCAGCGCGATGCCGATTTGTTGGCGCATTATGGCGATATATTGTGGGCGTTGGGCGAGAGGTTTATGGCCGAGACCTACTGGAAGAAGGCTGTAGACAAGGGCTACGATAAGGCAACTATGGAGAAACATATTAAAGAACTAAAGGGTGAAGATGGTAAATAGATTATTGCGTTTGTTGCTGGTTGTGGTCTTTGCCACTACCCCACTACTCCTTTCGGCACAATCGACCAAGAGGGTTGAGGAGCAACGCCAAAAGGTGGAGCAGTATCGCAAGGATTTGGAGAGGGCAAAGAGCGAGGTTTCGAAGCTAAAGAAGGAGAAGAGTTCGGCATCGGAGCGTGTCAAGGCGCTAAATCGCCAGATGAACCTTAGAAGCAACTATATCGCTGAGACTGAGCACGAAAAGGAGCTTGTAAAAGATGATATAGCTGCGGTTGATCATCTTGCCGACTCTCTGCAACAGGCTCTCGACCGCAACCGCGCCATCTATGGTGAGGCTGTGCGTGCTGCATATCGCAGTTATCGTCAGAATACCGCTTCAAACTATCTTTTCTCCTCGGAGGGAATATCCGATGCCTCACGCCGTATGGCTCAGGTGCAGCACTTGGCAGATAGCCGCAAGGCGCTTGCCGAGGAGATAGCACGCCAGGAGGAGGAGTTGGGCATAGAGCGTGAGCGCTTGGCAACACGCCGCCACGAGTTGGACTCTATAACTATGTCGTTGGAGAGGGAGCGAGCATCGTTGGCCGAGGATAAGAGAGAGGCACAGCGCACCTACAACAACCTCTCGACTGCCGAGCGCAAGGCACTTAGCAACCAGCAGGAGCAGCAAAAGAGACTAAATAATGCGATTTCAGAGCTTCGAAAGCTTACTGAGGGAAATACTGCGGGTAGCTCGTTCTCGGACAAGACAACGGCTCTAAATCTACCTGTAGTGGGTGGAAAGATAGATAAGGCGCAGGGCAATATGGCTACCATTACGGGTAAGCGAAGTGCCGATGTACGCTCAATATATGAGGGTAAGGTCATTCGTATCTCGAAGGATAATACCAATCATAGTATGGTATTTATTGCGCACGGTCAATATATCTCTGTGTATACCCACCTTGGCTCGGTGTCGGTAAAGGAGAACCAGACCGTTAAGCGCGACCAAAAGATAGGCACTATAGGCATCGGTATCGACCATACAGGTGAGGAGAGCGCCTATATGCAGTTTATGATTAACCACGCCGATAGCAGCAAGCGTATGTCGGTGATGGATTGTTTCAAAAAGTAGGGTAGTATGATACATTTCTTTAACGAAGGCACTAACTATCTGCCTACCAAACGATTAGTTCTTCGTCGATGGATTGAGAAGGTCATCGAGATGGAGGGTTATAAGGCGGGCGAAATCAACTATATTTTCTGCTCGTCGTACTACCACCGACAGATGAACCGCGACTATTTGGGACACGACTATTTTACCGACGCCATCACTTTCGAAGATAGAGATAGTAGGGTAGGCGAGGGTGTTGTTTCAGGTGAGGTTTATATTGATGTAGACACGGTAATTGATAATGCTCCTATGTATAACGCCTTGCCTATCAATGAGATGCGTCGTGTTATTGTGCATGGAGCTCTTCACCTTTGTGGACATAAAGATAAGACACAGTGGGCAGAGAAGAATATGCGCCGTATGGAGAACCGCTACCTTAAACTACTTTCTCAGATGCTATGAAACTAAGCTACGACATAGTTGTTGTGGGTGCTGGCCATGCAGGTGCTGAGGCTGCCTCGGCAGCAGCTCGCCTTGGGTCGCGCACACTGCTTATTACTATCGATATGGAGAAGATAGCCTCTATGTCGTGTAACCCCGCTGTGGGTGGTGTGGCTAAGGGCCAGATAGTAAGAGAGATAGATGCTCTCGGTGGTCAGATGGCGCGTATTACCGACCAGAGCGCCATTCAGTTTCGTATGCTCAACCGCTCTAAGGGTGCCGCTATGTGGAGTCCCCGTGCTCAGTGCGATAAGTCGGAGTTTTCGCGCCTTTGGCGACGCACTCTCGAAAACACCAGAAACCTCTATTTGTGGCAGGATTCCGTTACGGAGATACTCCTCGACCAAACGGGCGAGAAAGTCGCTGTAAGGGGTGTTAAAACGCGAATGGGCGTGGAGATTGAGTGCCGTAGGGTAGTGCTCACCGCAGGAACTTTCCTCGGTGGCTTGATGCACTGTGGAACAAACTCGGCTGAGGGTGGTCGTGCTGGTGATGAGGCTTCGCACGGCATTACAGAGCAGCTTGTTTCGCTCGGCTTTGAGAGTGGACGAATGAAGACCGGTACACCTGCTCGCTTGGATGCCCGCACCATAAATTTTGATGCTTTGGAGGTTCAAGAGGGCGATATAGAGCCTTCTAAGTTTTCATACGATGCTGATACTCAGGTGGTTAATCATCAACTACCTTGTTTTATGGTCTATACCTCAAAGGCTGTTCATGACATCTTGCGAGAGGGCTTTGACCGCTCACCGTTGTTCAACGGAACAATATCGGGTATCGGCCCAAGGTATTGTCCGAGCATCGAAGATAAGCTCAGAACATTTGCCGATAAGGAGCAACACCAGCTCTTCCTTGAGCCCGAGGGTCGCTCGACAAATGAGTACTATCTTAATGGCTTCTCTTCCTCTTTGCCCTACGAAGTTCAGCTTGAGGCGTTGCGTAAGATTTCGGGCTTGGAGGATGTCCATGTCTACCGCCCCGGCTATGCCATTGAGTACGACTATTTCCCACCCACGCAGCTACGCCACTCGTTGGAGACCAAGCTTGTCGATGGCCTCTACTTTGCCGGTCAGGTAAATGGTACTACGGGCTATGAGGAGGCTGCGGCGCAGGGTCTTATGGCGGGCATCAATGCGCATCGCTCGTTGCACAACCTTGAGCCTATTGTGCTTAAGCGCGATGAGGCATATATAGGGGTGCTTATTGACGACCTTGTAACAAAGGGTGTAGATGAGCCTTATCGTATGTTTACCTCGCGTGCCGAGTATCGTATTTTGCTCCGACAGGATAATGCTGATGCTCGATTGACACCTCTTGGTTACAAAATTGGTCTCGTTTCGGAGGAGAAATATGATAATTTGCTCAAAAAATTATCTTCTGTAGAATCGCTTATTTCTTTCCTCCGTCGGCAGTCGGTCAAAATAGGCGAAATTGACAGCTATTTAATTTCGGTTGGTGAAGAGCCTTTGACACAGGGAAGAAAGCTCTATGATATTGTTCTAAGAAGCGGGGTAACACTGAAATCACTTATTGAGGTTGTGCCTCGTCTTAAGAAGTTTGTCGAGAAAGAGGAGTTTACAACGGAAGTTCTCGACCAGACCGAGATACAAATCAAGTATCGTGGCTATATCGAGCGTGAGCGTTTCTTTGCTGATAAGCTACATAGGTTGGAGAATATTGCTATCCCCGAAGATTTCGATTTCAATGCAATGCATTCGCTAACCATCGAGGCGCGTCAGAAATTGACCCGTATTCGTCCCACGACAATTGGCCAAGCATCACGAATACCGGGTGTATCACCAGCAGATATTAATGTTTTATTAGTGAAATTCGGAAGATAATATAAAAAGTGTTCCACGGGGAACACTTTTTTTTGAGTTGTTAGAGTTGTTAAGACAAGTAAGACGAGTAAGACCATATGATGAGTAGGACTTTTTTGATACCCGACCTCGTAAGGTCTTACGGTCTTAAAGTCCTAAGGACTTAAAAAATATCTGCGCTCGGAACGAGCGCAACTCTAAAAACAAACAACTAACAACTATAAAAAAAGACCACCAAAACGGTGGTCTTTTTTTATAATTCTTGCGGAGTTATTACTCAACAACTACATTCCAGTTGTGAACATCCTCTACACGGCCATACTGGATGCCCTGCAAGTGGTCGTACATCTTCTTGCAAGTCTCGCCAACCTTCATACCATAGTCGTAGGTAACATTGTTGTCGAGGTCGTACAAAGCGCCGATGGGCGAGATAACAGCTGCAGTACCGCAAGCGCCTGCCTCCTCAAATGTAGCGAGCTCCTCAACAGGAATATCACGCTCCTCAACAGTAAGACCAAGGTCTACGGCAATCTGACGAAGGCTCTTGTTGGTAATTGAGGGAAGGATAGAGAGCGACTTGGGTGTTACATAGGTGTTGTTCTTGATACCGAAGAAGTTAGCAGCACCAAACTCCTCAACCTTTGAGTGGGTTGCAGCATCGAGATACAATACATTAGAGAAGCCCTTCTTGTGAGCAGACTCCAATGACCAGATTGATGAAGCGTAGTTACCACCAACCTTTACATCACCTGTACCACGCGGCGCAGCACGGTCCTGATCACGCATAATGAGGGCCTTGATAGCAGACATACCACCCTTGAAGTAGGGACCTACGGGTGCGCAGAAGATGATAAGGTCTGCCTCGTCTACGGCACGAACACCAAGACAAGTCTTTGTACCGAGAAGGGTAGGACGCAAGTAGAGCGATGCACCAGTCTCGTAGGGAGGAATAAACTCAGTGTTGCGCTTAACACACTCTACGCAACCCTCAACAAACTGCTCAACAGTAGGTGCGGGCAAGCAGAGACGGTTAGCTGAGTTAATCATACGCTTAGCGTTCTCGTCGGGACGGAACAAGCGTACCTTACCATCAACACCACGGAAGGCCTTCAAGCCCTCGAAGATCTCCAAACCATAGTGCAAGCAAGCTGCAGACATATGCATCTTGATGTACTCATCATCGGTAACCTCCATCTTGCTCCACTGACCGTTAGCGTAGTGGTAACGAACATTGAAAGCGGTCTTGTAGTAAGCAAAACCAAGCTCTCCCCATTTAATGTTTTCCATAATTGTTTGTTTAAGTTTTTGGTTATATTTTTAGGTTGTTTTTGGTTAAACCTTTGATAATCAATTAATTAACCGACAATAGCGCCTGCCATAGTCTTGTCCTCAGGCTGAAGCAACACAAGGCGACCCAAGGCATCCTCGGCCATAAGAATCATACCGCGCGACTCGATACCCTTAATCTCGCGAGGTGCGAGGTTGGCAAGCACAAGCACCTGACGACCCACCAACTGCTCAGGGGTGTAGTACTCGGCGATGCCCGATACTATGGTGCGCTTGTCGATGCCGGTGTCGATTGTTAGCTTCAGGAGTTTCTTCGTCTTAGCCACCTTCTCGGCCTCAAGGATTGTCGAAACACGGATATCCATACGCTGGAAGTCGTCGAACGACACCTCCTCCTTCTGCTCCTTGACACTCTTCTCTGCCTCGGCAACGAGCTTTGCCTGGCGTGATGCTGCGAGCTTGTCGAGCTGTGCCTGAATAACATCATCCTCAATCTTCTCGAAGAGGAGCTGTGCCTCGCCAATAGCATGACCGGCCTCGATAAGCTCCATAGAGCCCATCTGCTCCCAGCCAAACTTCTCCTGAGCAAGCATCTTGAGCATCTTCTCGGCAGAGAAGGGCATAAAGGGCTCGATGGCGATGGCTGTGTTGGCGGTAATTTGCAATGCGATATTGAGGATTGTCTTTACACGCTCGGGGTCGGTCTTAACCACCTTCCAAGGCTCGGTGTCGGCCAAGTACTTATTACCGATACGCGCGAAGTTCATAGCATCCTTCAATGCCTCGCGGAAGTGGTAGAGCTCAATGTTGCGCTCCAACGATGCCTTGATCTTCTCTATCTCCTCGATGGTGGCCTCGTCATAGTCGGTGAGTGTGCCACGCTCAGGCACGATGCCATCGTAGTACTTCTTCGTAAGCACCAAGGCGCGGTTTACGAAGTTGCCCAATACGGCCACAAGCTCCGAGTTGTTGCGTGCCTGGAAGTCCTTCCAAGTGAAGTCGTTATCCTTCGTTTCGGGGGCGTTGGCGCAGAGTACATAGCGCAAAACATCCTCCTTGCCGGGGAACTCGTCGAGATATTCGTGGAGCCATACAGCCCAGTTCTGCGAGGTAGATATCTTGTCGCCCTCCAAGTTAAGGAACTCGTTGGCGGGGACATTCTCTGGTAGGATATAGCCACCGTGAGCCTTGAGCATCGAGGGGAACACGATGCAGTGGAATACGATGTTATCCTTGCCGATGAAGTGTACCATCTTGGTATCTTCCGACTTCCAATACTTTTCCCAGTCGGGTGTAAGGTCCTTAGTAGCAGAGATATAGCCGATAGGCGCATCAAACCACACATATAGCACCTTGCCATCAGCACCCTCCACAGGTACGGGGATACCCCAGTCCAAGTCACGGCTTACGGCACGGGGCTGAAGGCCGAGGTCGAGCCAGCTCTTGCACTGACCATAGACATTCGACTTCCACTCCTTGTGGCCCTCCAATATCCACTCGCGCAAGAAGCCTTCGTACTTATCCAATGGCAAGTACCAGTGCTTTGTCTCGCGCTTCACGGGCACAGCACCCGATACGGCACTCTTGGGGTTGAGCAACTCATCGGGCGAGAGTGTTGAGCCACACTTCTCGCACTGGTCGCCGTATGCCTTCTCGTTCTGGCAGTGGGGGCAAGTACCCACGATGTAGCGGTCAGCAAGGAATGTCTGCGCCTCCTCGTCGTAGTACTGCATCGATGTCTGCTCGATAAACTTACCCTCGTCATAGAGCTTGCGGAAGAACTCCGAGGCTGTTACACGGTGTGTGGGTGATGATGTTCGTGAGTAGATGTCGAAAGACATACCGAGACGACGGAACGACTTCTCGATAATTTCGTGGTAGCGGTCAACGACCTGCTGAGGTGTAATACCCTCCTTGCGAGCCTTGATAGTGATGGGCACACCGTGCTCATCGCTACCGCATACCGAGATAACATCGTAGCCCTTGAGGCGAAGATAACGGGTGTAGATATCCGACGGCACATATACGCCAGCGAGGTGTCCGATATGTACTGGACCATTGGCATAGGGTAGTGCCGAGGTGATAAGATAACGCTTATACTCTTTACTCATTATATCTGTATAGTCTAATAAATTCGTTGTAAGTCTTTGATGCTTCGCAAGTAAGCATAGTGCATGCTACGCCGTGGCGCACAATACGAAACAAAGTTAATAATTTTTCTGCAATAATTCAAAATAGTTGGGAGATTTTAGGATTTAGTTTTTAGTTGGTAGAGATGCGCTCCGGGGGAGCGCAGATATTTTATTAAGACCTTAGGACTTTAAGACCGTAAGACCTTACGAGGTCGGGTATCAAAAAAGGCCTACTTGTCCTATTGGTCTTACTTGTCTTAAAAAACTCTAACAACTAATAACTAAAAACTAAAGGAGATGACTAATTTTCTTTTTAGCCATCTCCTTTTTAGCTATGCTCGCTTTGCTTACTTCAAGCCTAGCTTCTTCTTGATATCCTTAGGAAGCGCATCCTTGTGAACAACGATGTTCATGGTCTTGTAGCGAACAAACGCCTTAGATGCGTACCAGATACCCTTGTAAGTACCAGCCTCACCCCATGAGTTCTTTACCATATAGTACTCGGTGCCGTTCTGGTCCTTAGCGATACCGTAGATCTGCATACCGTGGTCATCGGTAGTCTCCCAGTTGTCGTAAGCCAACTGACGCTCCTCCTGCGAAACCCAACGCTGTGTAGTGGGCTTAGGAGTGTTCTTCTTCTCCTCCTCGCTGAGGTTGAGCCACTTTGCCATATCCGAGCCCTGAAGGTCGGTACTTGCACTCTCCTCGGGAAGAACAGCGGTACCCATACGAGTAAAGCCCTTCTCCGAAACATCGCTACCCCAAGCGATGGTGTAGCCCTCCATAATAGCGTTGTCGAATACCTGCATAAGCTCGTCGATAGGCAAGTTGTAAGACTTTGACCAACGCCAGTTGTCCTGAATCTCAAGTACGAATGACTCGTAGAAGGGGTGGTGGGTGTACGATGTCAATGATACATAGTCGTCAGCATTCAAGCCCAACTCCTCGTAGAACGACTTGGGGGTGTACTCCTTGCCGTTGTAGGTGAACTTCTCGGGACGAACACCGAGGTAGATGTCGTGGATAGACTCGATAGCCTTCTTCCAAAGGGGCATACCCTCCGAATCGGTCTGCAAGCTGCGATGACGACCCTTAGCGATAGCGGCAACAACAGCGTCGCTAACAGCCGAAAGCTCGTTGTGGTTAGAGAGCTCCTTGCCATACATCACACCGGGGCGCATCTCCTCCTCAGGAACAAGACCGAAGGCCTCCATACCGTAGATAACATCGTAGAACGAGCCACCCTGCGAGAATGATACATCACCGTGGGTACGAACAGCCTTATCGGCACGATCGAGGTAGGTGTTGTGCACGAGGTACATCTCCGAGAAATCGAACTCGCCCTTGCCCATACGCAAAAGCTCTGACTCGATAAATGCCAACGAAGAGTAGCACCAGCAGGTACCTGCCTGATTCTGATTCTTGATGCTTGTGATAGGGTTCTCCTTCACAACGGTGAACTCAAGAGTGTTCTCTGCCTCCTGAGCCATCACACCCATAGCTGAGATAGCTGCGAGTGCCAAAACAAAGATTTTCTTCATAAATGGTTCGTTTTAAGGTTTATAATAAATAAATTTAGTTCTGTTTTTTCGGAGAGAGTTGATTGCGTTGTCCAAATTATCTTGTTTTTGTTTTTTAGGACCTTAAGATTTTAGGACCATAAGACCTTACGAGGTCGGGTATCAAAAACTCTAATAACTAATAACTAAAAACTAACAACTAATCTCTCTCTTCTATTTCTTCACCTTAGCCATAATTTTGCGGCACTCTGCCAAGGTCAGTGTCTCGACCTTTGTGCCCTTAGGCAGACGGTAGTTCTTGCCATTAGAGGCGATATAAGGGCCATACATACCGCTCTTAATAACCACAGACCCATCCTCAGGGAAGGTGCGTATAGGCTCCGATGCAGCACGCTGCTTGGCACTTGCCTCCTTTAACAACTCCTCGGCACGCTCGCGCGTGATAGTATATGGGTCATCGCTCTTGGCCAACGATGCGAAGCTCTTGCCATGACGCACATAGGGGCCAAACTTGCCGACACCAACCATCAACGCCTCGCCATCTAAGTCGCCAAGGTTACGAGGCAGAGCGAAGAGCTCCAACGCCTCCTCCAAGCTAATAGACTCGATAAGCTGTCCCTTCTTTAGCGAGGCAAACTGCCCCTTCTCGCCATTTTCGCCCTCAAGCTCGACCATAGGGCCATAACGACCGATACGAGCCTTGACAGTCTGGCCTGTCTTGGGGTCTACGCCGAGCACGCGCGTAGCCTGCTGTGAGCGTGTGGGCTGTGTGCCTACTGCCTCGTCAACAAGCGAGTGGAACGGAGCGTAGAAGTCGTCAATCATCTTATGCCAGGTAATCTCGCCATCGGCAATGCGGTCGAACTCCTTCTCGACATTTGCCGTGAAGTGATAGTCGATAATCGAGGCAAACTGCGTCTCGAGATAGTCATTAACGACCATACCGATGTCGGTAGGTGCAAGGCGGTTCTTCTCCTTGCCGTAGCTCTCCGAGGTCTGCTTCGTGGCAATCTTGCCATTGATGAGTATCATCTGCTCAAGGTTACGGCGCTGAGCATCACGATTCTGCTTTACGACATAGCCTCGGTTGATAATCGTGGTGATTGTCGGCGCATAGGTCGAAGGACGACCGATGCCAAGCTCCTCAAGGCGCTTAACGAGGGCTGCCTCATTATAGCGCGAGGGTGCCTGTGTATAGCGCTGCGTTGCTGTAATCTGCGTAGCTATGAGCTTGTCGCCAACCATCATCTTGGGTAGGATACCGCCCTCGCCCTCCTGCTGAGCATCCTCATCGACAGCCTCAGAGTATAGGCGCATAAAGCCATCGAAGCGTACTACCTCGCCCACAGCCGTAAACTGCTCCTTACGCCTTTTGAGGTCGATGACAATATTTGTGCGGTCGAGCTCCGCAGGCACCATCTGCGATGCCACGGTGCGCTTCCAGATAAGGTCGTAGAGGCGCTTCTCGGTCGCTGTGCCCTCAATCTCGTGGCGCTCGATATACGAAGGACGAATAGCCTCGTGAGCCTCCTGAGCACCCTTCGCCTTAGTCTTGAAGTTGTGGGGATAGGAGTATTTAGCGCCAAAGAGGCGGGTAATCTCGTTCTTACACTGTGTAATGGCCATCTGCGAGAGGTTTACCGAGTCGGTACGCATATAGGTGATAAGACCCTGCTCATAGAGCTTCTGCGCTACGGACATTGTCTGCGATACGCTCATACCCAACTTACGGCCAGCCTCCTGCTGGAGTGTCGAGGTGGTAAACGGAGGTGCTGCATAGCGCTGCACGGGCTTCTCCTCGGCCTTCGACACGGTGAACTCCTCGGTGATGCAGTCGTTGAGGAACTTCTCGGCATCCTCACGCTTCTCGAAGGGGTGCGAAAGTGTTGCCTTGAAGAGTGTAGCGTTCTCGTCGCCAGCGATATAGAACTGAGCCACAACACGATACTGAGCTACGGACTTAAAGCCGATAATCTCCCTCTCGCGCTCAACAATAAGGCGAACAGCCACCGACTGAACACGGCCGGCCGAGAGTGCCGGGCGCACCTTCTTCCACAACACGGGAGATAGCTCAAAGCCTACCAAGCGGTCGAGGACACGGCGTGCCTGCTGAGCATTGACAAGGTTCATATCTATGGTACGAGGGTTCTCGATAGCATTCAGTATCGCACGCTGCGTAATCTCGTGGAATACGATACGCTTGGTCTGGTCGATGGGCAGGTCGAGAACCTTAGCAAGGTGCCAAGCGATAGCCTCTCCCTCGCGGTCCTCATCGGATGCCAACCATACGGTCTTTGCAGTGCGTGCCAAGCGACTAAGCTCATCAACAACCTTGCGCTTGTCGTCGGGGATCTCATATATTGGCTCGAATGACTTATCTATATCGACACCGAGTCCCTTTTTCGCCAAGTCGCGGATGTGGCCGAAGCTCGACTTCACCGTGTACTCCTTACCCAAGAAACGCTCAATGGTCTTGGCCTTGGCGGGAGACTCAACAATTACCAAATTTTCCATCCAAATATCTTTCTTTCTATTAAACGGCAAAACCTAAGTCGGTGGCTTAGGTTTCTCCGTAGAAGTTGTTAACTAAAGTTAAGTTGCTAATCTACAATAGTATATGTCAGCTCTAACGAGATTGGCGCCTTGGCCGCTCCATCTTTATCGCCTCCATATATCGCTTGTCGGTTAAATCCGAAGAGCGCCGCAGCATCCGGGCCTATGTAGAGCCTGCGATAATCAACCAAACACTCCTCCGAGGGTTCGTAGCCCTCCTCGAACTTCGCAAAATCTACCGTCTTGCCATCTTCCAAGAGGTTGTCGGCAGCGGCAAACATTAGCGACTGAACAAAGGTCGATATATCCATATTGTAGCAAGCAAGCGAACGGTTGAGAATACCATCGTAGGTCGATGATGACGAGCCGATGATGTAGTCCACGATGCCTATGCCCCTATTGTAATCGGTGTAGAGGCCAACGCCGGGCATCGCCGCGTTAAGCTTAGGAGTAATCTCCAGCGGACTAATCATCTCAGGGTCGTAGTCCGAGCCATCGAGGTAAACCTTGAGGTGTGCCTGATTTACCGACACAACAGAGCCCTCATTAGCCAAGGCGATATCCGCCAACGACTGAATCATCTCGTCGGTAAACTCCACCTCTGTAACATAGCCACCCATACCATCAACGAGGTTGATGCCAGCCTCAAGAGTTAGTGTCGGCTCCTCGTGCTCAACCATTGAAACCGAGACATTACCGGCATCTACATCGAATGTCGCGGGGTTGAGGTAGAAGTTGTAGAGCATATAGGTGGTATCGCGGATAATCGTGGGGTCCTCCTCGTAGCGACCACGCGCATAGAGATACATCGCCGACTCCGAGAGCTTCGTAGAGTAGACAGCACCCCTACCCTCAACATCGCCCTTAGGCTTGATATAGAGACCCTTAACCTCTTCAACAAAGGCCTTCTCGTTGCCATTGACATAGAGCGAGTCTTTGTCATAAGCGAAGCCGTTGTTTGCCTCAAGGTCGTTGAGGAACATCAAACGGCGGATATACTCCATCGTTGCCGAGGTGTTCTCCAAGCGCACGGGACGAATCTTCGGTTTTTCGATATCGCCCACATAGACGCCCCTCTCCTGATTGGGGAAGGTGAACTCAAAAATTGGCTCTGCACCGATGTAGGGCGTGGGGTCGAAGTTGATATAAAAGGTCGTGTCCTCCGAGAGCTTGATATATTCATTCGAGGTAATCTCATAGACCTCGAAGCGCTGTTTTACAGTAGTATCGCCATGAAAATCACTGACATAGAGACCCAAGCACATAGAGTCGAAGATTGGGCGGTAGCCCCAACCACGATCCTTGTGGAGGCTCATACTGAAGAGCATCTGCGTCATAAAGCCTGCGCTACGCATACCAAAGGTATCGCTATGCTCTGTGCCAAGGTAGGCAAAATCGAGGTTTGACGAGCGCAACGAGTCGGTAATAATATTGCGTGTGGCAACCATTGCAAGGCTCTCCTCGCGCTCACCCTCACGCATCACGCCTCCCTTGTAGGTGCGGCGCTTAAGCTCCATCTTCTGGTTTGAAGGCACAAACTCCACACCCTGCGTGTAGTCCACCTCGGTGGTACAACTTACGCCGAGAAACACCATACAGAGCATGGCACAGAGTAGAGAGCTTAGCTTATAGTTGGTCATAGAACAATTTATAGTTATCGAATACCTCCTTATCGTCGCCAGCTTGGTAGTTGAGCACCTTTTTGCCCTTCTCACGAGCATACTCCAAGAGTGAGGCATCGGCATTCTCCGAGGTGGCAACGACACCATCGGCATAGTCAATAACGAAGCGATAGAGGTTTTCGTATGTGGGCTCCTCCAAAATCTTCATCGAGCTATCCATAATGCCCTCGCCCTCAAGCTTGCGCTTAAGCGCCGGATCGAGCTGGCCCTCGAACTTATCGTCGGCAAGCGACAATACAATCTTCACATCGCGGAAGAGGGGGTCATCGTAGAATACCTTCTTAAGGTACATAGGCACAATAGCCGAGAACCAACCATGACAGTGTACAATGGTGGGTGTCCAGCGCAACTTCTTCACAGTCTCCAACATACCGCGTGCAAAGAAGATAGCGCGGTCGTCGTTATCCTCAAAGAGCTTGCCATTCTCGTCACGCAAGATGGCACGGCGAGCGAAGTAGTCGTCGTTGTCGATAAAGTAAATCTGGATGCGTGCCGAGGGGATAGAGGCCACCTTGATGATTAGCTGGTGGTCGTTGTCGTTGATGATAAGGTTCATACCCGACAGACGGATAACCTCGTGCAACTGGTTACGACGCTCGTTGATACAGCCATAGCGGGGCATAAAGGTGCGCACCTCCGAGCCACGCTCCTGCATCTGGCGAGCCATCTCAAGGCTCAACTTAGAGAGCTCGTTCTCAGGGAGATATGGCGATATCTCCTGACATACGAACAGAATTTTGTTTGTTGCCATAATCGCTAATTTACTACGCAAAAATAGTAAAAATTTTCTACAAAATCAACATTGCATCACCATAAGTGCCAAAGCGGTAGCCCTCCTCCTTGGCAATACGGTAGGCATCCATAACCATATCGTAGCCACCAAATGCCGCAACCATCATCAACTGTGTTGAGTAGGGAAGGTGGAAGTTCGACACCATAGCATCGGCCGAGGTAAACTGGTAGGGGTGGAAGATAAACTTATTGGTCCAGCCCTCCATAGGCTTGAGCTTACCGCCAATCGTTACGGCAGTCTCCATAGCACGCATAACTGTTGTGCCGATGGCTACAACCTTGTGGCCGTTGCTCTTGGCTGCGTTAATCTCCTCGACAGCCTTCTCCGTAACGAAGAACTGCTCCGAGTCCATCTTATGCTTCGAGAGATCCTCAACATCGACAGTGCGGAAGTTGCCAAGACCTACATGGAGTGTGATAAACGAGCTGTCGATGCCCTTGATTTCCATACGCTTAAGCAGATGCTTCGAGAAGTGAAGACCTGCCGTGGGGGCTGCCACAGCACCCTCGTGCTTGGCGTAGATGGTCTGATACCACTCCTCGTCTTCGGGCTCTACCTTCTCACGCACCCAGCGCGGAAGGGGTGTCTCGCCCATAGCGTAGAGCGCCTCCTTGAACTCCTCGTAAGAGCCATCAAAGAGGAAACGAAGGGTACGGCCACGCGAGGTGGTGTTGTCGATAACCTCGGCACCCATCAACTCGTCATCGCCGAAGTAGAGCTTGTTGCCGATACGAATTTTGCGGGCGGGATCAACGAGAACATCCCAGAGGCGAAGCTCGCGGTTGAGCTCACGCAAGAGGAAAATCTCAATGTCGGCACCTGTCTTCTCCTTGCAACCCTGAAGGCGTGCGGGGAAGACCTTGGTGTCGTTGAAGACAAACATATCCTTCTCGTCGAAGTATTCGATAATATCCTTGAAGATGCGGTGCTCAATCTCACCTGTATCGCGGTGAAGCACCATAAGGCGGGCATCGTCACGGTTTACGGTAGGATACTTGGCAATCATATCCTCCGAAAACTCATAACCATACTGCGAAAGTTTCATATATTCTCAAAAAAAAGTGTGTAACAATCAAATATTATACGCAAAACTCGCTATTTTGTTTCACATTCTTTCAACTTTTCCATAAACTCGTCGAGCGAATGTGCATTTTCTACGCAGAACTCGCCACTGCGAGTACGGCGCAACGAGCTTAGGTAGGCACCGCTATTGAGCGCCTCGCCAATCTCGAATGCCAACGAGCGGATATATGTGCCCTTGCTACACTCCACACGAATCTTGATGCGCGGTAGGTCGTACTCCACCAACTCCATAGAGTAGATTGTGATAAGCGCCCTCTTTAGCTCCACCTCGACACCCTCGCGGGCAAACTCGTATGCACGCACACCCTGCACCTTCTTTGCCGAGTAGAGGGGTGGCAGCTGCTCGCGCTCGCCCGTAAGGCTCTGCAATGCCTCCTCGACCATCTCGCGGGTGATATGCTCCGTAGGGTAGGTATGGTCTATGGGGTGCTCCATATCGCCACTCGGCGTGGTAGCGCCCAACTGCAACTCGGCAACATACTCCTTGCGCTCGGCCTGAAGTGCATCAACGCTCTTTGTGGCACGACCTATGCAAACAAGCAGAATACCCGTAGCCAACGGGTCGAGAGTGCCGGCGTGGCCAATCTTAATCTTGGGATAGCCACACTTGCGCAACTGAAACTTTATCTTGCGTACGACATCTGCCGAGGTCCACTCATAAGGCTTGTCGATAACGGCGACATAGCCCTCCGGAAAGTCTACGCCCTGTAATGTGAAATCACTCATAATGGGTGGTTTAGAATATGTATGAGCCGATTGCAAGGCAACCTACAATGGCGCAATAGATAGCAAAATAGATGAGCTTGCCTCGCTTGACGATATCAATCATATAGCGACAAGCCAAACAGCCCACAACAAAGGACGAGATGAAGCCCGCTGCAAGGGGCACAGTGCCGATAGATGATGTAGCAAGACCGCCATCTAAGATATCGAGCATCGTCTGACCCATAATAGGCGCCAAGACCATAAGGAATGAGAAGGTGGCAACGGCGGCCTTCTTATTGCCGAGCAGAAGACCCGTAGCGATGGTTGTGCCTGAGCGCGAAAGGCCAGGCATTGAGGCTACAGCCTGCGAACAGCCGATGATAAAGGCATCGCGGTAAGAGATACTCTCCTTCTCACGAGGCTTAGCGTAGTAGGCAAACGAGAGCAACGCCGCAGTAAGCAGAAGCATAGCGCCCACAACAGCCATAATATAGTCCGAGCCGAGCATCTGGTCGATATAGTCCTTGCAGGCAAAGCCCACGATACCGATAGGTATCATCGAGATGACGAGCTTGAAGAAGTAGCTCTTCTCATCGTTCATACCGCGCGAGAAAATACCCTTGACGAGCCACCAGATCTCGCTCCACAGAACAACGATGGTGCTCAACACCGTAGCGGCGTGTAGCGTGATATCGAATGTCAGGTTCTCCTCAATCTCCACGCCAAGCAACTCCTTGGCTAACTGCAAGTGGCCGCTACTCGACACGGGCAAAAACTCAGTCAAGCCCTGAACGGCACCCAAAATAATAGCATCTAATGTCTCCATATATCTCTATCTCTTATTTATCGTTGTTATCGTTAGGAAAGCGTTTCATAATGGCGAAAATCTCAATCACGAAGCCCGCAACGACCACGATAGGTGCGAGCGTGATACGGCGGAACGAGAAAATCGACTCGTCAAACTCCGTAGCCGTATGGTCGCCACCGCCCGACATCAGCACAAAGCCGAGGACAATAACCGCAAGGCCAATGGCAAGCCAGATATAGTTTTTCTTATGCAAGGGGAGGTTGCTCATATTAGTATAGGTAGATTTTGTTGGTTTTCATATTCACGAACTTATTGACCGCAGCGGCTGTGTAGAGCAGGGTGATAACCACACCTACCGAGAGTGTCGAGCCGATGATGATGCCCACAGCAATATGGTCGAGCATAGCGATACCCTGAGGTGTGAATACCTCGACGCCATATACCGTGAAGGCAATCATAAGACCAGAGATAACGCCTGCCCATACGCCCTGCTTGAGTGCCGAGCCGAGCAAGGGACGCATAATATACCACTTAGTCGCGCCAACCAACTTTAGCGTGTTGATAAGGTAGCGCTTCGAGTAGATAGCCAAACGAATGGTGTTGTGCAGAAGCAGGAGCGAGATAACGAGCAACACGGCAAGGAAGATTAGGAGGCCGAGCGATATTGTCGTAATCGTCGAGTGCATCTGCTCGACAACCTCAACGGGGGGCACCGAGATATACTCAACGCCCGTTGTTGGCTCGACAGCGCCGACAAACGCCTCGATATTCTCCTTTGCCGAAAGTTCGGGCTTGAGCGTTACCTCGTAGCTGTTGCGCAAGGGGTTTTCGCCCAGCAGCTCGTCAATCTCCAACTCAAACTGACGGCGGAAGGCCGCATCGTTCACCTTATCCTCCTTCGAGAGGTAGTCTACACGCGCCACCTCCTCGCGCGAATTGATTTTGTCGAGCACCACTTGTTGTTCACCCGCAAATAACGAGTCGGCCATCTCCACCGATACAACAACCCTCTCACGGAGGTTGTGGGCTGCCGAGAGTGCCGAGAGCGTTACATAGCTCACGATGCCGAGCATAAAGAGCACGAGCGTGATGCTCACCGTAGAGATGATATAGGAGCGGCGTACCTTACGCGCTATTCGCTTATCTCTTTGTTCCATATCTTTTTGATTGCTAAAACAATAGTTATAACCAATGCGATGAGTATCGCCCACGATGCGATGCCCGTGATTGCCGAGTTAAGAGTCCACGATGGTGCTCTAAAGCGCCACTCGATGGTGTGCTTGCCCGCAGGAAGCTCCATACCACGAAGGATATAGTCCACAGCGTGATAGTCGGCCTCCTCGCCATCAATAAATGCCCTCCAGCCATCGGCAAAATAGACCTCCGAGAATACCGCAAGGCTCTTAGCTGTGCTATCGTATTCGTAGCGCAGGTAGTTGGGGCGGTACTCAACAAGGGCGATTGTGCCCTCGGCATTGTAGCTGTCCGCAAGGTCGCTATCAGTGGCGACAACGGCCGTGGTGCGCAGGTTGGTCGAGCCTAAGGCATCAAGCTCCTCGGCAGGGGTCCGTTTCTTCGTTGTGCGCTCGACAAGCCAAGCAGCGCCATAAGGCTCTATATCGTAGAGGTGCTTAAACTCGAAGGCCTCGCCCTCGAAAATCACATATTTGGTGTTCAACGCCGCCAGCATATTGCCATCTTCGGTGCGTAGATAGCGGTCGATAACATCTTGATAGCGACCGAGCTTAGCGCCGTGATAGCCACCTACCGAGCGGTGGAAATATGAGGCATTAGCCGAGTTGAAGGGGTCGCTCGTAAGGTCTAAGACGCGGAAGCCAAGCTCCTTATCAGCCATAATCGCGAGGTTGGCCTCCGAGGGCTCAATATCGGTGGGAGCGCCCTTGTGCCAGCTCTCCTCGTTAAGGTAGCGACCATCAACCAACGCCATATCGGCAACGATAACGGCAGCCGAGGCAAGCACCAAGGCTATCTTCGCAACATCCTCTTTGCGCTCCCTAAATCGGGCATAGAGTATGACGATTGCGGTCGTTGCGCCAGCATAGAGGAGTGTACGCCAAGCATCTGCCGTAAAGGCTGAGCGACGGGCAGCGAGTGCCGACTCTTTAAGTTGCTCGACCCACCAGCCATTGCCCAACTCCTCGTTGATATTCTGAATACCAAAGTCGGCAACAGCCCACATCACAGCCACCAGCGCCACGACAACACCAAAAGCTACTGTGGCACGCACGGCGAGCTGTTTGTATCCAAGTTCCGTGCGCCAAAGCTCCATAAGGGCGATGGCCGCCAAGAGGGGCACACTCCACTCGACAACAACCAACGCCATAGATACGGTGCGGAAGCTTGCGTAGCCGGGCAAGATGTCGAACATCAGGCGGTAGAAGCCCATCAGGTTGCTACCCCACGCCAAGAGAATGGCGAAGAGCGACACGGCGATAAGCCACCAGCGGTTGCGATTAGATGTGAGGATTAGGCCGAGGATGGCGAGTAGAAGCACCGAGGCGCCAAGGTATGTTGGGCCTGCGGTGTAGGGCTGGTCGCCCCAGTAGTTCGAAGCATACTTCGAGGCCTCTGACCAGCGTAGCTCATAGAGGGTGTAGAGGTGCTCGGCAAGGGTCTCATCGCCTGCGTTGAGCAGATATTCGACATCCTCGCGCTGAAGGTCGGGATAGCTCTGGCGAAGCATCTCGGTAAGCTCGTCCAACGAGTCATTGAACATCGCCTCCTGCACACCTCGGCTCTGAAGGTGGCGTGCCACATCCTCCGAAAAGTCGCCCGACCACGAGCCCATATAGTTGGGCACAAGCATATTGAAGCTCTCTTTGCGGCCATAGCTCCAAGCGGTGTTGTAGGCAATCTTCTCCTCGCGGGCATCCTCCTCGTGGATAGCCTCGCTTGTTGCGCGGGTTGTATATTTGTGATGCTCAAGCGTATAGCGCAATGGCGAGAAGTTAGAGGCTACGGCAAATATGGCCGCTACGAGCAATACTAACGAGCGACGAGCATAATCCTTGATGCGCTTCTCGCTGAAGGCAAACCACGCCTCGCTAAGCCATAGCGCAACACACGCCAGGAGGAAGTAGTAGGTTATTTGTGGGTGGTTGGCTGCTAACTCCAACGAGCCAAAGAGGGCTGCTAACGAGCCACCAAGCCACATATTGCGCCTTAGGGTGTGCCAAACGGCAGCTACCAGGGCGGGGGCGTATACCAGTGCCCACATCTTCGTGATATGGCCCACGCCAACGATAAGGAAGAAGTAGGTCGAGAGGCCGTATGCTAAGCCAGCAACGATACCTATCCAAGGGTTGATACCCATAAGCACCACCGAGAGCATCATCACGACCATAGCGAAGAATATCATATTCATCGGCGAGTCGATAACCTTGACAACGCTACCAACGGTCTGCTTTACGCTCTGCGTAGGATACTCTATATCAATCATATATGCGGGCATACCTGAGAACATATTACCTGTCCACTGGGGGTCTTCGCCCGTTGCCTCTCGCATCTGGCGAATATCCTCGGACATACCGGCATATTGGCGAATATCGCCTTGGTCAAGCGACATTCCATCGCGCTGTGGTGCAAAGAAGATATTTGTTACCAGCCAAAAGGCCACAATACCCGTAATCCACGGCGCAACTGTGCTAATTATCTTGTTAAATATTTCGCGTTTCATTATATGAATATATAGCGCACAAAGTTAGCAAAAATTATTGTAAATACAAAAATCGCACGATATTGACCCATATACGGTGGCATCGTTTTGGTTGATATGGTGGCGATTGGGTGAAATATTTCGTTCAATAGTAAGATAGTAAGAGAAAAATTGCTATATTTGCAAAATATAGAATATGCCTATTACAAAGTTTTATGGTGTCTATTGACCTAATCAGAAAACCTATAGCCTCGGATTTGGAGGCCTTCGACAAGTTTGTTGCAGACAACTTCTCAGCTGAGGGTGAGCTCTTAAGCGAGATGCTTTCGTATGCCCTATCGTCACGAGGCAAGGGTGTAAGACCTATCCTTACGCTCCTTACAGCCTCGATGCACAGCCCTATGGCAGAGGAGGCCTCGGACGGTTGTGGCGAGGAGCGCCACTGCACCAAGCGCACCTATCTTGCTGCGATGCTTGTCGAGATGATACATACCGCTTCGCTTATCCACGATGATGTCCTCGATGAGGCTGACGAGCGCCGAGGTCGCCCCTCGGTGAATGCCAAGTGGCAATCCGACACCGCAATTATCCTCGGCGACTATATCCTTGCCCGCACTATGGCTGTAGGTATGGCATCGGCACAGTACGACATTATCTCATATATCGGCTCGGCAATGGCTACGCTCTGCGAGGGCGAGGTGTTGCAGAGTCAGCACGCCAAGGCGATGGATACCACACGCGATGACTACTTCAAAATCATCTACCAGAAGACGGCAAGCCTTCTTGGTGTGAGTGCCGCCCTCGGCGCCTTGTCGGTGGGCGCTAAGCGTGAGGAGGTGGAGCGTATGCGTAAGTTTGGCGAGGCTATCGGTATGGCGTTTCAGATTCAGGACGACATCCTCGACTTCAAGCGCGACAACAACACGGGCAAGCCCTCGAACAACGACCTCCGCGAGAAGAAGATAACGCTCCCGATGTTGGAGGTTATGGAGCGCAAGTCGGAGGAGGAGCGCCGCGTGATGCTCGACCTTCTGAAGCGAGCCTCTGAGGATGAGAGCGCCGTAGATGAACTTCACCGCATCGTAGTTGAGGGTGGTGGCCCTGAGCTTGCTGCCGAGACGATGCACGCCTATATCCACCGCGCTATGTACCACGCATCGAAGTATCCCGATACGCCCTATCGCCGTGCGATGCTCGACCTCTGCACCTTTATCGCCGAAAGAGATAGATAGGAAAAAGGAATTTTATAACTAAACTTTATAAGACTATGACACAGAAGAAAAACAGTAATGTTTTGGCTATCATCGTGATGATTCTCTTGTTCGGAATGATCTCGTTCGTAACCAACTTGGCTTCGCCTATGGGTGATGTCCTCAAGAACCAGTTCAATGTAGCCAACTGGATGGGTACGCTCGGCGTATTCGCCAACTTCATCGCCTACGCTTGTATGGGTATCCCTGCAGGTAACCTACTCCAGAAGCGTGGCTACAAATTTACCGCCTTGGCTGCCGTTACCGTAGGTTTTACGGGTGTTGGCGTGCAGACCATCGCAGGCCTCTTAGATGGCAACGCTGCATTCGGCGTATATCTGCTTGGCGCATTTATCGCAGGTTTCTCGATGTGTATGCTTAACATCGTGGTTAATCCTATGCTCAACAAGCTCGCTGGCGGTGGCAATCGTGGTAACCAGCTCTTGCAGGTGGGTGGCTCGTTCAACTCGTTTATGGGTACTGCCGTTATCTTCCTTACCGGCGTATTCGTGCCCAGCATCGTAGATGCCGAGATCAAGCAGGTATTCCCCTTGATGTTTATCGCGTTGGCAATCTTCGCGTTGGCATTTGTCGTTATCCTCTTTACGAATATCCCCGAGAACGAGCGTAGCGCAGCTCTTGAGGAGAAGAAGTCGAATGTTGGCCCTATGTCGTTCCGCCACTTTGTGTTGGGCGCTGTGGCTATCTTCATCTATGTAGGTGTTGAGGTAGGTATCCCCAATGTTTTGCAGAAGTGGTTGCAGAATGGCGGTCTTGATGTTGAGGTTGGTGCTGAGGGTATCGCAGCTACTGTTGCCGCTACCTACTGGTTGCTTATGTTCTTTGGCCGTTTGGCAGGTGCTGCACTCGGCGCAAAGGTCTCGGCAAAGGCGATGCTTTCGGCAGTATCTGTCGTAGGCCTCTGCCTTGTGCTTGGCGCTATGTTCCTCGACCCCGCAGTATCGGTTAATCTCCCCGTATTCAAGGGCACCGAGGGCTTCGGTATGGCCGAGGTACCTATCAACGCAGCCTTGCTTGTCCTCTGCGGTCTCTGCACCTCGGTGATGTGGGGTGGCATCTTCAACCTCGCTGTCGAGGGCTTGGGTAAGTACACCGAGAAGGCTTCGGGTATCTTTATGGCACTCGTCTGCGGTGGTGGTATCCTTCCTCTCTTGCAGAACGCAGTTGTAGACCTCTCTGGCGACTACCTCGTTAGCTACTGGGTAATCGTAGCCGGCCTTGCATACCTATTGTTCTACGCCCTTGTAGGCTCGAAGAATGTAAATAAAGACATCAAAGTCGAGTAATTTCTTGTGATAAGGGGTCTACTTCGGCCTCTCAGTCAGAAGCCCGAATGGGAAATACATCAAGTATGTCCCATCCGGGCTTCTTCGTGTCGAGACCAAATTAGACCCCTTCTGACAAGAAATTTGGGTCGTGCTGACTGGATGCAGGTTTATTAGGTAGTTTAAGGAGTGTAGTGAGGTTAGGGATAAATGTCGGTAGCGCTCTCCTTAATTTCTCTAAATTCGCTATCGATTGCGCTCGTTCCGAGCGCGGGCATAAATGCCCCAAGGGGAAAAAGGGGTCTAAGGGGTAAGAGGGGTGGTAAGGTTAGTAAGAGCATCGCTGGTCTTGCACACCTTGAGGTAAGCCCTCACGCTCTATATCCCCTTGTGCCCCTCAGCAATAGCTGGCGCTCCCCCGGAGCGCAACTCTAACAACTAAAAACTAACAACTAACAACTAACAACTAAAAATATAGGGCAAAGACACTATCACTCTTTGCCCTATATTTTTATCTCATATTTCGTTTTGCTACTTCATTCTGAGCCACTGGCCAAGCTCCTTCCACGAGGGGCGTTTGCCGTGCATAAAGATGCCGATGCGGTAAATCTTTGCGGCAAGCCAGGTGGTGAGGATAAAGGTGGCGTAGAGGATGCCGATAGAGAGCCATATCTCCCACACCGCAATACCGAAGGGTATGCGGGCAATCATCACGATAGGCGAGGTGAAGGGTATCATTGAGAACCAGAACGCGACAGGCGAGTTGGGGTCGTTGAATACCGACATCATCACGATAATCGAGAGTATGATAGGTATCATAATGATTGTGTTGTACTGCTGACCATCCTGCACCGAGTCTACAGCCGAGCCAGCCGCAGCATACAACGAGGCATAGAGCAGGAAGCCACCGAGAATGAAGAGGAGCATATAGGCAAAGAGCGAAGCAATATATGCCGTATTGCCGATAGTGCCCATCATCGCCTGCATCATCATATCGTTAGCCTGAGCGACATCCTCCGAGAGGATTGCAGGCACCAAGAACTTAGATGCCGCGATAACCAAGGCTGCCCAGATGGCAATCTGCGTAAGGGCAACAAGGGCGATACCAAGAATCTTGCCCATCATAATCTGGAAGGGGGTGCAGCTCGTTACGATAACATCTAACACACGGCTCGACTTCTCCTCGACAACCGAGGTGAGCACCATAGAGCCATATAGGATGATAATCATATAGAGCATCATGCCGAGCACAAGGCTGAGGATATAGCTTATATCCGACGATGTAGACTCCATACTATCCTCCTCGCCCGTACCATTGTTGATATAGGTGCTAAGCATAATATTTGTCTCTACCTCGGCCAAAATCTCGTCAAGATTCTCGATATTTAGCTTGCGTAGCTTCTCCTGCTCGATAATCTCGTTGAGCTGCGAGGTAATGTTGCTCTCAAGCATCATCGACGACGAGGCGTTGGTGATAAGCTGCACAGAGTCGCGCTGCTCAACCTCGCTACCTATGTATAATATCGCGAAGATGCCACTCTCCTCGTTGTATATCTGGCAGGCCTCCGACTTAGATATGTTGTCGTGAGGCGTGAAGAGCAGCTCCTCTGACGACTGCAACTTATCGGCAACAAGACCTGAGCGGTCCACAACAACAATCTGCTTCTGGTCGCTGGTGTTGTAGAGCATCATCAGCGAGGGGGCTATCATAATGCCTATCATAAGTATAGGCGTGAGGAGTGTCGTGATTATAAACGACTTCTTGCGTGCACGCTCCGAGTATTCGCGTGATATAATAAGGAACATCTTTTTCATAGTTGCACTATTTTTTAGAGAGTACCATTCACCGCACGAATGAAAATATCGTTCATCGAGGGCATAATCTCCTGCAACGAGCGCAGCTGACAGCGGTCGTTGAGGTGGGCGATGACATCGTGGACATCCTCGTTGCGGGCAATATGTATCTTTGTTGCGGTGTAGCCACCCACCACGCCACGGCTCTCGCCCAAAATCTCGGCGATGCCCTCGATAGCACCTCGGAATGTCGCCTCGTCGGCACGGTGCATAACCTCGAAGGTGTTGCCACCCGCAGCACGGCGTATCTCCTCTACCGAGCCTGAGAGTATGTTGCGCGACTTGTTGATAAGGGTGATATGGTCGCAAATCTCCTCCACCGATGCCATATTGTGTGTCGAGAAGATGACCGTTGCGCCACGATCACGCAGGCCGAGAATCTCCTCCTTGAGCAGGTTGGCGTTGATAGGGTCGAAGCCTGAGAATGGCTCATCAAAGATTAGGAGCTTGGGCTCGTGAACTACGGTAGAGATAAACTGCACCTTCTGAGCCATACCCTTCGAGAGGTCCTCGACAGCACGATTCCACCACTCCTTGAGGCCGAGGCGCTCAAACCAGGTATGCAGACGGCGCTCTGCCTCGCGCTTATCAAGACCCTTGAGGCGGGCAAAGAATATAGCCTGCTCGCCTACGCGCATCTTCTTGTAGAGGCCACGCTCCTCAGGCATATAGCCTATGTGGAATATGTCGTCGGCACTCATCGCCTTGCCATCGAGCAATACGCGACCGCTATCGGCGATGGTTAGTCGGTTGATTACACGGATAAGTGTGGTCTTGCCGGCACCATTGGGGCCCAGCAAGCCATAGACGGCACCTCTCGGCACCTCAATCGAGACATCGTCGAGCGCCTTATGCCCGGTGTAGCTCTTCGATACATTCTCGACAGTAAGAATAGCGTTCATAATCGGAAAAGTTTATAGCCACAAAGATAAGAAAAAAAATTAATACCTTATTAATTTTTAGTTGTTAGTTATTAGTTTTTAGTTGTTAGAGTTGTTAAGACAAGTAAGACGAGTAAGACCATAAGATGAGTAGGACTTTTTTGATACCCGACCTCGTAAGGTCTTACGGTCTTAAAGTCCTAAGGTCTTAATAAAATATCTGCGCTCCCCCGGAGCGCATCTCTAACAACTAACTAAAAACTAAAAAAAGCCGACCGCAATGGTCGGCTCCAAAGATCATCAAGTTGCCTACAACGCAAACACCACAGGTATCATCAACTGAACTTCGACAATCTCTCCCTTCTGCACGGCAGGTGTCCACGCGGGTGCCTTGTCGAGCACACGGATAACCTCCTGACGCAAGATATTGTCGCACTGGTCGAGGAACATTAGTCGATTAGTATCGACCTTGCCATCTTTGCCAACGATGAAGCACACATTCACCTGGCCCTGAATACCCTTTTCGATAGCCTCGGCGGGGTACTTTATATTCTGCATCACCCAGCGCTGGAACGATGCGGCGTCGCCACCCATAAACTTAGGCATCACATCTGCCGCGAGCCAAACCTCATCGGTAGCGCTCTCCTTGTGTGTGTAGACAAGCACCACGCCATTTGTGGTGTCGCCCATATGCGAGTAGGCTGCCTTTGCCTCCTCGTCGTGAATCACGGTCATAGACTCGATGTTTGTAGAGATAATCTTCTCGATCTCCTCAGCCGTAGCTTTGCGACCATCAATAACATATAGAGGCTGCTGTGCGGTAGCGATAGTGGCAGCGAAGAGTGCTACCAACGCAATAATATATCGTTTCATAATCTTTGAGTTTTAAGGTTTTACAAATATTCTTTATTTATCAAAGCCGACTACGACAATATTCTCTATCGACTTCTCGACTTCGAGCTTAGCATCGCTCTCTTCTATTTTGTTTTCCTTGGGAATTGCAAAGACAATAGGCACGGTGAATGTTACGGCAACAGCCTCGCCATCCTCTCTTGCAGGTGTCCACTGTGGTGACTTGGCAAGCACACGGATAACCTCGTCGTGGAACACCGCACCGCACTTATCAAAGAAGTTTAGACGGTTTTGGTTGATGTAGCCATCGGCACCAACGGTGAACTTAACGATTACGGTGCCCTCCTTTCCCTGCTCTAATGCCTCCTGTGGGTAGCGTATATTCTGCATTATCCAGCGACGGAAGGTCTCTACATTGCCCCCCATAAACTGGGGCATCACCTCGGCTGATAGTCGCTCCTTCGCCTCGCCCTCTTCACGAAGAGTGATGATAATCACGCCATTCGATGTGTCGCCCAACTCGACATACTGCTGTGCGCTGTCATCTTTAAGCACCATCATCGACTCGATGTCGTTGGGGTTAATCTTGTTTAACGCCTCTTTCGATACCACGCGGTTGTTTACCACATACAACGGCTCCTGCTCGGCGGCAGACACCGCGAATGTTGCAAACAAAATTAGGCTTGTAATAATAAACTGTTTCATAGTGTTGAAGTTTTAATTTTTATTGCTCGAGCTTTTTCGTATTGCAAAGGTAGGGAGGCCACGGCCGAAACCCAAATTTTTTGTGTTAAACAATGTTAAGGCTTTTGTTAAAAAGTGTTAAATTCGCTGCTGTCGTGGTACGACCTATATATATTTTTATAACTTTGTGGTATGAAACAGAGTCGCTTTACATTTGTTGCCGTTGTCGTGGTCGTTGCGCTGGTGCTTCTTGCATCGGTCGAGGCTATGTGGGCTGTGGGCAACTATCGCGACCTTAAGGCCAACTACCGCCACCAGATAGAGAGCATCCTTGATGAGGCGATATGGCAATATACCGAGGGGCGCAGGCTAAGCCAAGGTTTCAGCATCGGCCCTATCGACCGCTTCCATACCTTCGTTAGCGATGAGCTACGCTCGGCGGGTATCTCGACACACTTTATGGTTGAGGTGCTTACTACGACCAATGCTGAGCCTATACGCCTTATGTCGATGGGTGGCGAGAGCCTTGGCGAGGAGCGTATGGTGGTTGAGCAACGCATAGCACCCATCATTATGCGCCTTACGGTCGATGACCCCCATACAGGCATTATACGCTCGATGCGCTCGATGCTGATATTGCAGGTTTTGTCTATCGTGGTGCTTATCGTCGCCTTTCTCTATATGCTCCGCACGCTATTTCGTGCCAAGAGCATCGACCGCATACGCCGAGACCTTACGCACAACATCACCCACGAGCTTAAGACACCCATCGCTGCCGCATACGCCGCCACAGATGCCCTGTTGCAGATGCCCGACTTGGCCGAAGATAGCGTGAGCCGAAAGGAGTATTTGCAGATGACGCTTGGCGAGCTTAAGCGCCTCGATACGATGGTCGAGGAGGTGCTGCGAACATCCACCGAGGAGTTCCGCAATGTGGAGTTACGATTGGAGGAGTGCCAAGTGCGTGATATTGCCGAGGAGGTGCGACATACGCTCGATATGAAGTATAAGTCGAGGGGTGTAGAGTGGTCGTTGGGTGTAGACGAAGGTATGGTTGTCGTTGCCGACCGCTTTCATCTGCTATCTGCCCTCAGCGCCCTTGCCGACAACGCCATAAAGTATGGCGGTGAGCCTCCACTGGTGGCTATCGAGGCGAGCCAAAAGCGCGATATGGTGGCTATCACCGTTGCGGATAATGGCCGAGGTATAGCCCGCCGTGAGCAGAGGCGCATATTCGAGAAGTTCTACCGTATAGGTGAGGGCAATCGCCACACTACACGCGGCTACGGACTTGGTCTATACTATGTTAAGATGATTGTTGAGCGCCACGGTGGCAGGGTCGTCGTATCTTCGTCGCGTGAAGGCTCACGACTAACCATTAAACTACCCCGCTATGGCAAGTAAGAGAGTGCTTATTGTAGAGGATGAGGCGGTATTGCGCCGTATTGTCGCCGATGCTGTGGAGCGTGCCGGATATAGTGTTGCGGTGGCCTCAGATGGCGAGGAGGGCTTACGCCTTTTCTTAAGCGAGCAACCCCACCTTGTCATTGCCGATATTATGATGCCCCGCTTAGATGGCCTTGAGATGGTGCGCTCGATGCGCCGTGCGGGAGGTGTTACGCAGTTTCTCTTTCTCTCGGCACGCAGTGGCGCCGATGATGTTGTCGAGGGCTTCCGTGCCGGTGGTCACGACTATCTGCGTAAGCCCTTTGCCCTCAACGAGCTTATGGCGCGTGTCGAGGCGCTCCTTGCGCGTGTAGACGATGGCGATAGCGTAACGGAGTATGCAATAGGCAGTTATCGCTTCGTGCCTGCGGAGCAGACCTTGGTGCGCAACGATGCCGTAACCCACCTTTCGACACGCGAGAGCGCCATTCTTGCAGCCCTCTCGGCAGAGATGGGTAGTGTCGTAAGCTCACACCGTATGTTGATGGATATATGGGGCGATGACAGCTACTACAACCTACGCTCGATGAATGTCTTTATCTCGAAACTTCGAGGCTACCTTGCCGAGGATAAGGGTGTCGAGATTATCTCTATCCGAGGTATCGGGTATAAGTTGGTTGTAAGATAGAGAGAGCGCAGGCGTTTCGCCTGCGGGCTAACGCCCCAAGGGGCAAAAGGGTTCTGAGGGGCAAAAGGGGTAGTAAGGTTAGTAAAAGCATTGATAGTCATACCCACCGTAAGGTTAGCAACCACGCTCTATCTCCCCTTGTGTCGTTTCCTAAAATAGGTTGACTCGTTGCACCTTATTAACGGATAAAAGAAAGACTCAGGTTAGATAATAAA